>NZ_CP017943.1:300000-586378 GCF_002764115.1 Phyllobacterium zundukense
GCCCTCAATTCCTTTTCTGTGATGCTACCGATTTGTCCTGACGTGCTTCAAAGGCGCTTTCTTTTACACGTTCGGCAATGAATTCCGCGTACCGTGTGACTTCCGGGACGCCCATCAATTCACCGAAGGTACCACGCGCCAGCGGCCCGCCGATGAAGAGTTTGCGGGCGATCTCGCCCTTCTTGCCAATTGCTTGCCCGGTCTTCGCCGTATGAAGGCCAAGCCCGACAGGGTCAGAGGCGAGCAGGCCTTGATTGAACAGCGACCGAACCACCGGATTACTTTGGTCAATCGCGGCATGGGCAGGCCCAGTGGTGATGACAATGGCATCGAAGCCTCCGTTTTCAAGGCTCTGGGTATATCGGCGTCGATATGAGACTTTGAATCGCCTGCTCGCTTGGTGCGCTGAATGCAGTGAAGCTGCGACAATCTCAAGTGTGCCCTCACCCAAACGGCGATCAAGCACATCCTCCACTTGTGGAGCCACGCGAAAGCGGTGGACATCCCAAAGTGCCCTCAAATGCCGCACCAGCCGCCGTCGCTCGTCGGAAGGCAATGTGGCCCAGATCACCGGTGCCTGATCGCGCAGGGCATCAAGGACGGGGTGCCAGGCCAAGTCTTGGTTTTGCGCTCCTTTTAATACCTGACGCACTGTCTTCAATAAACTGGATGCGGTTTCGTCATTACCAAAACTGCCGAATGGCTCAGCGGCTTGTGTGGCGTGTCCACGAGAGCGATAACCGTGACGCGAGAGAGCGACGATGTCACCGCGATGCCCGTTTTTGTCGAGCGAGGCGATCGCGTCGGCGGCGGTAAGGCCTGTGCCAACGACAAGAACCGCATGATCCTGTTCGATTTCTTGAAGCGCATTCTCAGCATAGGGGTCGGCAATGAAGCGGGGCGAGCCAATCAAGGGTCGCAAGGCATTTGGGATGGAGGGGAGCGGGTGGGTGGTGGTGACGACAACAATGTCAGCGTCGACATTCTTTTCGTCGGTCAGGGCAATCGAGTATCGCTGGCCGACAGGTGTGATGTTCAATGCCGTTGAACGCTCGTGCCAAATACGGCCCGTCTCGAGGAAAGGCCCGACATGATTGTGAACATAGCGCCCGAATACCGAACGCTGCGGGAATTCATCTCCCCTGGTCGTCCGCGCCAGAACATCTCCGACACTGGTCACATCGTTTGCCAGCCATCGGGTGAAATGCTCTGGCTCAGCAGAGATCATCGTCATCTTGGCGGCGGGGACATTGATCCGGTGGGCCGGATCCTTGCTTGAATAGGCCAAACCACCGCCAAGCTGTTCCCTCGGTTCAATCACGACTATCTCGACATCGCTGCGCCGTGTCTGTGCCGCCAGATGATAGGCAATGGCGGTTCCGGAAAAACCGCCGCCGATGATCGCAACGACGACTGCTGTCACGATTGGCTTGCCCTCAAGCTTGCCGGGCGATGGTCCCCGGCGACAGTTTCGCCAAAGGGTCCCATATTGACTGACGTCGGGCTCAATCGAATTTCATGGTCGAGCGGCAGGTTCGGAAGCACCAGTTCACCGAAACGATAGGCCTCTTCAAGATGCGGGTACCCGGACAGGATAAAGGTGTCGATGCCAATCCGGCGGTATTCGTCCATGCGCTCTGCCACTGTTGCCGCATCACCAACCAGAGCAGTTCCGGCGCCGCCGCGCACAAGTCCGACACCGGCCCAAAGATTGGGGCTGACTTCGAGCTGGTCACGGCGCCCGCCATGCAGCTGGCTCATGCGAGACTGGCCGACCGAATCCATGCGGGCAAAGACTTTCTGCGCCGCGGCGATAGTATCGTCGTCAAGCTTGCTGATGAGCTTGTCCGCCGCGGCCCATGCCTCTTCATTGGTTTCGCGCACGATGACATGCAGGCGGATACCGAAACTGACCTTGCGTCCAGTTTTCTCGGCCAGAGCATTGACGCTGTTGATCTTTTCCGCCACCGCCGATGGCGGTTCCCCCCAGGTCAGGTACTTGTCGATCTGTTCGGCAGCAACAGCATTGGCCGCTTCGGATGAGCCGCCAAAATAGAGCGGCGGGTGCGGTGTCTGATGCGGCGGAAAGAGCAACCGCCCGTCCTCGATTTTAAAATGCTTTCCCGTAAATTCCACCGTTTCGCCGCGGAGCACAGCTTTGTAGATATCCAGGAATTCGCGCGTTACCTCATAGCGTTCGTCATGCGAGAGGAAGATGCCGTCACCCTTGTTTTCGACCGGATCGCCGCCGGTGACAACATTGATCAGTAATCGCCCCTCGGAAATGCGGTCGAGCGTTGCTGTCATGCGCGCCGCAAGCGTCGGGGATTGCAGGCCAGGACGGACGGCAACCAGGAAGCGCAACCGCTCGGTCAGTGGTGCCAGGGCGGAGGCGACAACCCAGCTGTCCTCACAGCTGCGGCCGGTCGGCAACAGCACACCATAGTAGCCGAGTGTATCGGCCGCCTGCGCCACCTGCTTGAGATAGGGAAGGTCAACGGCTCTGCCTCCCTCCGAGGTGCCGAGATATCGGCTGTCGCCGTGCGTGGGAAGAAACCAAAGAACCTTGATTTTGTCTGAAACAGAGATGGTCATTGTCAATCCTTTGGAGCTTCAGGAAGCAATCTTGTGCGAGGCGAGGGTGGAGTTGAGCGAGCCGAACGTGACCATCGAGATTGTCCTTGTAAATTAACCGCACATCCGATCGTGTCGGAAAACGAAAGAATAAATTGGCAGCCGGTGGCTAAGAAGAAATGATTTGCTAATCTCGTTGCTTGGGCGGAATTCAAATTTTCAAAATGGCGACCAATACTTGAGTCCCGAAAATCCTTGTTACAATTGATCCGGATCGGGAGGGTGCAAAATTCGATTCCGACCGGCAGAACCGGCCCAGTTACATAACTTTAGAAACTGGTTTGAAGGTCAGTCTATCTTCGCCGGGCGCTGACACGAGCCAGGTTGCCAAATCCCGCAATTCAAAACTCAGCGCGCAACCCACTCTTCTTAAAGCCGCAACGCCATAGGCGGGCAATGGCGGCAGGACTATATTACAGCTCGATGGCGATCTCCTCCGGAGACGGGTTAATGCATACACTCGCAAAGTTGCTTTCCCTTGTAACCATCCGGGATCCCCGTCACCTCGTGCACGAGAGCGAGCGTTTCAATCCAGGCGGCGATGCATGCCGGGACCGGCCGCGTGCCTTCCGCCCATGCCCGCACGAGATAGCGATCGCATTCGAGTATGTCGGCAAGGGTTTCCTGCGACCAGAAAAGGTAGGCGAGACATTCAGTAAAGCGGATATGATCCATGCGAGATCCCAAATTAAAGACTAAATCATATGATCGGCATGTATCATTTTTCAGACAGCCGGCTCCCATCTCTGACAGGCTGCCAAGACTTCGGTTTTCCGGGCAAATGAGCGATCCGTGCTTCAGGCTCAAGGGGTTCTATCAAGGATCTCCTGCTTGATGCCGAGCATCAGCCGCAGGATTCTGATTGTGCCTGCCGCCTCAAGCATGATCGCTTTCGTTTCGTCAGCGTAGCGGAAATCGATATCGTCGGCGAACCGGCTCAACCGAGCTGCGAGATCAGCATCGTTCGCAGTCTGACCCGAGATCGCAACCAGTGTCTGGTAACAACGGATCGCGGCAGATGCCTCGCGAAGAAGCGCTTGTTTTTCATGGGTTAAGAGAAAAAATGCATCGTTAGCGTAGCTGATCAGATCGCGGTTGATCCCGTCGCGTACTCGCATCATCACTCCACATCGGGTATTTCGCCAGATTGAAACAAAACTGTCGGCGGCCCGCAACCATCCATACCGGGTTCTGCCTCCCGGCTCCAGGCGATCACGCCGACGTAATTGCCAGCCAACTGCCGTGCGGTGCGAAGTGCCTGCTCTTCGCTGTCAAACTCTGCAGCGTCAAACGCCGGCACGAGCTCACCGTCATCCGACCTGAAGAATGCCATGACAACAATGAGCCGAGGGGGTTGGGTCATGAAGGGGATGGTTCCAGTGGGCGCAGACAGATTGCCAGAGCATTGTGTCAACTATTCCATCGGGTAAAGGGCGATCGACAAATCTTAATCACGGCAGGAAACGGACGCCTCCACCTCGATGGGGTTTGCTGCCCTGCGCACTGCAATTGCAGAAATCGATGTCAACAACGCATACCGGCCGGAATTGGCATGCTCCAGCTTCAAAGGCAGTCACCCTGGTCAATGTCTGGACTGCTGGTTCACGCACAATACGCCACGTCATCCAGGCAAAGAATGCGCCCGCCGCAATCTTGAAGGCGATAGCCAGCCACGCCGCTCCTGCTCCTTTGGTACCAAATCAAATAGGTCGTCGACCGCGATAGCGGCACCAAGGTCAATTGGATGATCTGTTCCTAATCGGCAACACATTGGCAAGGCGTTAGTTCTTCACCGCCCAAGTCGACGTGCGTTGTAGCCCAAGCGGGTTTGATCGCTGCGCGCTATCGTTTCGCGATGTTGATCCTGCCACGTCCTCGAAGGAGGAGCGGCCAGATGTGGCGGTCGAACAGCTTGGCTGATTTCTCTCTTGAGGGAGCAAATGGGGAAAAGGGGGGCAACGACAATGTCAGTCCGCGGCACCGGAAACCAGGCAGGCAACGGCAATAACGGAGCTGCCCCCAGCTTTGCGCCCATTGAAACTGAGCTGAAGCTGCGTGCCTTACCGAGCGTCCTCAATCAGGTTCGAACCTCACCCGCCATACTACAATGCGCGCGCAACAAGGGAACAATCCGCCGGTTGGAAGCGACGTATTACGACACGACGGATCGCCAGCTGTTTGACGCCGGCGTGTGCTTACGGGTGCGGCGCAGCGGCAAACAGTTTACGCAAACAATCAAGCGGCCGACAATCAACGGTCCGTTGGTACGCGAGGAATGGGAAGCATTGGTCGGGACGCTTGCCCCGGATCTTAGCGTGTTGCCAACGGCCGAAATTGACGGGATTTTCAACACGATCGCCGTTGATCAGCTTGTCCCGATCCTTGTCGCCAGGATACGGCGGCATGCGATTGCCCTCGATGTGCCGGATGGGCAGATCGAAGTTGCGTTCGACGACGGTGTGACCGGAGCCGAGCAGGAGCCGGTGTCGGAAATCGAGCTTGAACTGAAACAGGGCAGGGCCGCGGCGCTTTACCAGTTCGGTCTCGGCTTGCTGGATGTTGCGCCGCTCTGCCTTGAAACGCAGAGCAAATCCGCGCGCGGCTATGCGTTGGCACTGAAGATCAGTCCATCCGCTGTGAAGGCTGGTTCGTCAAATCTGCGCCGTGAAGACAGCGCCGATGAGGGGATTGCCAAACTATTGTCGGGCTGTCAGCAGCAAATACTGGCCAATCTTTGCCCCGCCGCAAGCGGTCATGAACCCGAAGGCGTCCATCAGTTGCGTGTGGCCCTGCGGCGACTGCACACGGCCTTCTATATTCTGCGGCGTGAGCTGGACGCACCTTCGCTGCAGGCGCTAGACTCAGAAGCAAAGCGCTTCGCCCGGACGCTCGGACCGGCTCGCAATTGGGATGTCTTTATCGATTCAACGCTTGCCGGTATCGAGAAGGCCAATCTGCGGGATATCGAATTCTCCACCTTGGGCAACGCCAGCGCTCCCTCCGGGATCAAGCCCAGTGCGTGAAAGCATTGCCGACCCGCAAACCAACCGCTTCCTGTTGTCGTTGGGGCTCGCCATTGAGCAGCAAAGCTGGCGAAACGATGTTGCAAGCCAGGACCTCGGCCAATTGACCGAGCCGCTGGTAAAGTTTGCGTCCCGCCTCCTTGCCCGTTTAGAGCGCAAGGCATTCAAGTGCGGGCGGGGTTTCTGGCAGATGCGACCAGAAGCGCGCCACAAGCTGCGGCTTACCTTGAAGAAATTGCGCTACGCCACGGAGTTCTTTCTGCCGCTTTATTCCCGTCAGGCGTCGACTAAGAAATATCTCAGGCAACTGTCGCGGCTGCAGGATGCATTGGGCGAAACCAATGACATCCGGACCTCGCGAACATTGCTGTCCGATATCCGGGAACGTGTGGATAGTCCCGATGTGCATCGCGCCATCGGCGTGGTAACCGGCTGGCAAGGACATCTCGAGCTTGCCGGAGCCGACCGGCTGCACGACAGGTGGTGCAGATTCAAACGCGCTGCGCCGTTCTGGCCCTCCTGAAATGCCCTGCGTCCGACAAGGAGCGCATTTCCCTGTTACGTATCGCGCAGCGGCTGCGGTTCACCGGAGCGTTTGTAAAGCCGGCATCCGGTGCCGATGGCTGTTTCGTAGAGGCTGTCACCTGGTTTGATTTTCGCCCAGGACGAATGTGTCGGCCCGGTTGTGAGGCGAGGCCGGACAATAAGGCCAGCTACCGCGGATAATTCCGATGCATAGGCGTCAAGCGCTCTCCGGTTCAATCCCGTGTAGCATGTTGCAAGGTACAAATAGTTCTCCAGCTGTTCATGCCCGACACTGTCTGCATTGTTGAGCGCTCCGTTATCTGCCGGACCGAGCAGCAGCTCTGCCGCGCATTGAATGACGATGTCGTCCCATGTCACGTCCTGCAAGAAAATCTCGTGTTCCTGTGTCGCAAATCCCAAGGTGCGATGATGCGCCGGCAGGCATTTGACAAAGGGACGGGCGACTTCTGCATCGTCGAAAATCTGGTGAAGAAGCGCCTTGCCTTTCGAAAAGGACAGCTGCCTACGGATCTGTTTGATGTGCGCAAGCCAGGCAGTATCTCGAACCTGCGTGGATACCGCTGCCTTGCTGAGCCTGGTCATGTCGGCCACTCGGACTACTCCTGTCAGTGCTTTGACGGCAGTTGCCATTCATCAGAGGCGACTTTCTTCCATGAAATAACGGCGTAATTTTATGTAAATTCGAGGCAATTTATAAATACATTGGGGAGGTTCGAACGAACTGTTTGTTACGCAACTGTCACATTCTGCCTGCATTCTGGGCATGACACTTCATCCATCCGTCAACCGACCGTGGAGATGAGCCGTGAGTGACTAGATCTTCCACGTGCTGTTCCTCGCAGCGCAATTCGGCCAGAAGCAGGAGCGTGCCTCGGCAGCTCGTTTCCGGGTCGATGTCAGCCGCATCAACGCCGGCGCTGTAGGCCCCGAAAGTGCGGATGGCCGATGCGGTTTCAGCCGTCATAGCGTTCGCGAAGTTGGCAGCGCGTAACGCAGAATGTGAAGTGTTTCGTCGTCTTCGGCTGTGACTTCAAGAATCTGATTTAGAAGGTCATTGTTGTCACCGATTTCGCGCAGCGCCTGCTCGAATAACTCGACCTGCAGGTCGAGGTCCATGCCGGGTGGACCGTTGAGGCAGACTAGCCCCGCATGAATGGCGACATTCGCATACTGGCCCTTCGTTCCGGGCTTGTCCTTCGGCCCCCGGAAATCCACCGAGTTTTTGGTGACGAAAGTCCAGTCACCATCGAGGATGATCGGCTTCAGTTCTTAGTCCTTCAGGCCGCTCAGTTTCAGCCACACGACATGGCTGGATTCATATGCAACTTTACGGATTGTCTCGTAGTGCGGCCATCTGTGCGGGTCATTGGTTCCGGCACAGCGGAATTGCAACGTCGTGAAGCAAATGATTGTCAATCAAACGTCCCTTGATCTGTTCCGCCAGCAGGCGGCCGATAGTAAATTTTCCGATCCCTAGCCAACGGTTGAGATGAATGAGCCGTCAACATTCCCATGGCTAAGCAAGTTGCATCCCGCAAGCGTTTGTCAAAGGCAATCGAGGTAGGAATGTCAGCTCCGGAGGCGGCAATGGTCGCCGGAAGGCACCAGCGGAGTGCGTTTCGAAGCGTTGGAAGGTGGCGGGCAAAGTTGACAAACTTAAGTTCTCAACGTTCAGACTGCTGTGAGTTGCACATGTGTGAATTCGTCGAGTAACTATGTCGAGTAATGAACGCGATTCGATTCGCATTTCGGGGGCGAAAATACCGTGGATGTAAATGGTGCAGGTGACCTAACTGAAAACCTCCCGCATCGCCTTATCGAGGGTGACGCCTTCGATGCCTTGGATTTAATCGATGACAATTCATGCCGACTTATAATTACTTCCCCGCCCTATAATATTGGCAAAGAATATGAACGTGATCAAAAGCGTTCCCTCAATGAATATTTGGAATGGCTCAGACCGATAGTGTCAAAAATCACGGACAAAGTTACGGACGACGGGCACGTTTGTTGGCAGGTTGGAAACTACGTCAACAACGGTGAAGTGTTCCCTCTCGACTACTATTTCTACGAGATGTTCACTTCCGCTGGTTTCAAACTTCGAAACCGGATTATTTGGCACTTCAACTTCGGTCTGCACGCCATGAAGCGTTTTTCTGGACGCTATGAGACGATGTTGTGGTTCACTCGTTCGGATGACTACTTTTTTCAACTTGAGCCTGTGCTTGTTCCTCAAATATACCCAGGAAAACGTCATTCTCGATCAAAGGGGGCAAAGGCTGGCACGCCTAGCGGAAATCCAAAGGGCAAAAATCCGTCCGATTTCTGGACTTTTTCACCAAGTGAGGCGTTCGTTGATAGTCCTATATGGGAGCTTCCAAACGTCAAAGCCAACCACCCTGAAAAGACAATACATCCTTGTCCATTCCCTAGTGAATTGGTGGAGCGCTGTATCCTGGCTTTAACAGAGACCGGTGATAATGTTTTGGATCCCTTTGTGGGCACTGGTACCAGTGTTATTGCCGCCGATAAGCACAAGCGCATCGGTATAGGGATAGATCAAAGCGCAGCCTACGTGGATTTAGCGAAAGAGCGGCTGGAAAATCACAAATCAGGGCGGCTGTTTACGCGACCGATGGGGAGACCGGTTCGCCGCCCCAAGGAAGGCGAAGGAGTAGCAACTGTTCCTGCAGAGTGGCTGACCGAAGCTGCCGAATAAGACCGGGTGAGGGGAAAGATGGCCATCAAAGCCAAAAAAACGGTGATCAAAGCCAAAAAAACGGTGATCAAAGCCAAAAAGGCGAAAAAGCCAAAGGAGTCACCCGAGGAAAAAAAGAAAAAACGCATTAAGCGCAATCACATGAATTGCGTGAGGCGTACGTTTTTGAACACGGGCTTCGACCGTGTCTCTGAAATAGCTAATAAGGATATCATTTGGGGAAAGCAGGCCGGCGAATTTGATGATGCATTCATATACGAGAATCTCATCATCTTGGCCGAATATACGACTTCGCAATCTTCGGACACCTCGTCTCATCTGAAAAAAAAGAAAATACTTTTCTCCAATGTCTTGAACGATGCAAAGGCGTTTGTTGCCTATCTTCGTGCCATGTTCCCTGATTTTGACGCCCGCCTGGGCGCAAAATTCCATCCAGACAATCTCATTGTCCGCATTATATACTGCTCAGTTTACGACATTGATGAGTCAACCAAACAGGTTGTAACTGAACCCATATACCTTGATTTCCCCCAGCTGAAGTATTTCGACAAACTGGCGTCGACTATTAAGGTATCCACCATTCCTGAAATGTTGGACTTTCTCGAAGTGGACCCTGCAGACGTTGCCAAAAAAGGTGTATTCTCAAAAAAGAAAGCTATTGAGACATACGAAGGTTCTATCCTCCCAGAATCTTCCTCTGGTTTTCCCGCTGGATACAAAGTTGTTTCGTTTTATGCCGATGCCGCGGCGCTGCTTGGCAGGGCTTATGTGCTACGCCGGGATGGCTGGAGAGGTTCCTATCAGGCTTACCAACGGATGATCCAGAAAAAGAAGATTGAGGCCATACGAAAGAAGCTTAAATCAGACAGGCAGGTCTTCGTAAACAATCTGATTGCAACGCTTCCATCGGATGTCCATCCGGTCGGGAAGGATGATAAAACCATCGAAATCTCAGAATTGACGAATACCCAGGCGGTATCGATAAATCTCCCGCTCCGTGCCAATTCAATAGGTCTAATTGATGGGCAGCATCGCCTGTATTCTTACTATGAGTTGAAAGAAGACGATCCAGAGATCAAGCATCTGAGGCACCAGCAAAACCTCTTGGTCACAGGGATCATATATCCCCCAGACACAGTAAAGGAAGATGCGGAGCGTTTTGAAGCGACCCTGTTTCTTGCAATTAACTCCAACCAGACAAACGCGCCACCAGCTCTCCGGCAGGAGATTGAAGTAATTCTGCGTCCTTACAGTCCCACAGCTATCGGGAAGCAAATTATGCAGAGGCTAGCGAGCGCAGGTCCGCTTTCAGGTTATGTTGAAACCCACGCATTCGACCATGGGAAGCTGAAGAGTACTTCGATTGTCAGCTATGGCTTGGGTCCACTTATTAAATTGGGCGGGCAAGATTCATTGTTTCGCTTATTTGAGCACCCCCAGAAGGACACTATCGCAAGCGAAGGTTCTTCCGAAGCCCTTGCTGCGTACTTGCAATTTGCAACTAGCAAGATCAACGCATTTCTCAATGCAGTGAAAAGCGATGTAGGGACCGAGCGGTGGACGGCTGATCGTTCCGTGGCTGACCGTGTGATTACAGTGACCTATATCAATACATTTTTGATAATCCTCAGACTGATTATTGAGAACGATATGCCAACAGATTTCGCGACTCTTAAAGCGAAATTGGCGGGGGTCGGCAATTTCCCCTTCAAGGAATTCCGTTCGAGCCAGTACAATCGCAGGGCTCAGGAAATCTTTGCCGCAAAGTTTAAGCCTGACGGAAAAAAGGAACTAGCAGAAGACAAATCAGTTCCGACTGAGCTGGAACCTGAGACCACCTCCTGACAGTGTCAGGGTCGCGTAGGCAGCTGAAGAAGTAAGGCACATTTGAACCGACTTTCGATGTCGCCAGTCGAATGTTGGCACCGAGCGTTTCCCCCCGAAATAACGTGTTGCCGAACGACTGTGGATTCGCTCCGACCTTGCTCCAGCATCAATACCGGTCCCTTAAAACGCCCGCCAGATGGGGTGACCTTGGCGCGTACTTTGTCTTGGCCGAAAGAGGCAATTTACTTGGTCCCGCAACGCCTATGCGTGACGAATGCGGATATCGACCGGATCTACGAAGCCATTGATGAGGCGCGGACATAATTGTCCAAGGCGGTCACCGATGAGTTCGGTCAAGGCAAGCCGTATCGCCGGGTTCTGCCATTACGCTCCAGAGCGCCGCGTTTGCGCAGATCGAAAACCAGCTTGATCTCGAACCCGGCTGGATCGAGCGCTGGATCGGCATCCGCGCGCGGCGCTGGGTCGTGCAAGGAGAACTGCTTACCGATCTTGCAGCAAAGGTGGGTTCGTTAGCGATGAACAATGCCAACATAGACCCTGGCGACATCGCGTTGACGATCCTGGCCACCTCGACCCCTGACCATCTGCTGCCGCCCTCGGCACCGCTGCTTGCCCATCATCTGGGCCTGGCGAACGCCGGCGCGATCGATCTTGCCGGAGCCTGCTCCGTGACAGACGTTGGACAATGAAATCAGGGGAAGTGGGAACCGGTTCGCACGACGGCCCGTCGGCTGACGGTTTCTGCAATCGCGCCGGTCGCAGTGCCGGGCCCGGGCCTAGGCCCAAGGCTAGCCTCGCTTATCCGCAAGCTCCGCCGCAATGGCAACCGGCGGTTCGGGGATGTCTTCGGGACGAAGACAAGAAGGGATGGACAGCGCGTCCGCCCGACCCGAAAGGACATCCCGTGCAATTGATATTTGCCGATCCGCGCAGCCCGAAGGAAGATCCCGACAAGCTCCGCCAATCGAAATCCACGCCGTAGTCCGACGCACTTCTTGGGCGCATTGATCAGGGCGGTTGGCGTTGCGCAGCCACCCTTCGTCAAGTGCTCATAGCAGGCGGCGCCGTTCAGGTTACAACAGGCTTGTTCGCCCGGTTCGGCTGGAGTTCTAGATCGACTCTGTTCGTCACCAGTCGGATTCGCAGCCGTCGGCCGAACTCTTTATCGTCATATCCAGTGTGCCGTCCGGTTGTCGGAAGAGGTCGTAGGTAATCCGGTCGATAATCTCGTTCTCCTGGCCGAACACCAGAACCTTGGGCTTCATCTCGATCGCTTCATCGATCTGACAATAGACGCTGGATGCTATGATGATTTCATCCCCAAGCTGACACGTTCGCGCCGCTGCGCCATTGAGTATGCAGCAGCGCGAGCCAGCTTCCCCGTAGAGGACATAGGTGCTTATCCGAGCACCCGACATCTTGTTCCAGATTTCCACGTATTCGAGCGGGACGATTCCAACCGCGCGGCAAAACTCTGCATCGATCGTTATTGATCCGTGGTAGTCGAGCTTCGACTCCGTTACCCGCAGACCATGCAGTTTGGCGCCTACGAACTTTTTCACCCCGACGTTCTCCCTTTTTTCGAACACTGAATTTTTTCAAACGGCAAACACGATCGCACCGCCTGTCAGTCCTGCCCCGGCCGCGGTGAGCAAAAGCTTCTCACCTTCCACAAACCTTCGCTTGATGTTGGCGACAGAAAGGGAGAGCGGAATGGTGGCAGCCGACGAATTGCCGAAGGTTTCAATCGTGCGGATCGTCTTTTCCGGCTCGATTCCAAGGTTGCCGCAAATCAGGTCGAACATGCGCGCATTCGCCTGGTGCGGAACGAAACGGTCCACGGCTGCTGCTCCAATCCCCGCCTGCTCCAGCGCCCGCTTCGAGGTTCTTGTCATCAGCGCGACTGCGCGTGAGAAAACCTCGCGGCCGTCCTGCATGGTCATCAGGAAGTCCTGTGCACTCATATCGCGGGCGAAAGGCCGGTTGCTGCCTCCGGCAGGTATCTTGATCAGATCGTAGCCGCTGCCATCCGATGCGAGATCGGCGGAGAGAAGGCCGCTTTGCCGGTCTCTACCGGGCGCGAGCACGACGGCGCCCGCCGCATCGGCGAAAAGCACCGCACTTGCCCTTTCGGCGGGATTGATGCGGCGGCTGAGGATATTGGCGGCGACCACCAGCACGGCGCGGCCATGGGCGCGGACGAAGCCGTCGGCGAGGACGAGCGCATAAAGAAAGCCGGAGCAGGCGCCGGCGAGATCGATCGCACCGGAGTTCACCAGTCCCAGCCGGTGGGCCAGCAGCGGGGCCGAAGGTGGCAACAGATGATCCGGTGTCGAGGTCGCAAGCAAGGTGAGTGCGACCTCATTACTGGCGATCCTGGCATCCTGGAGCGCCATTCGTCCTGCTTCGGCGGCGAGGCCGCTCAGCGTCTCGCCGTCTTGGGCCCAGTAGCGCGTGCGGATGCCGGTCCTGCGTTCGATCCAGCCTGTGCCCAGACCGAGCTGCGCCTCGATCTCGGCATTCTCGACGCATCGCGCCGGAACGGCATGACCAAAACCGGCCATGTGGGAAGACCAGGTCAGCATCGTCAGACCTTTCCGAGAACGATCGATGCCACTTCATCTATGGCGTCATAGGCGCAGCCGAGCTCCTCCGCCGTCACGCAATAGGGCGGCATCAGATAGATCACGTTGCCGAGCGGACGGATGAGCAGCGCGCGCTCGCGAAACAGCTGCCGCATGCGAGGGCCGACCTCGGCGAGGTAACCGCCGGCCGGCACCGCAAGCTCGAGCGCCGCAATCGTCCCGATCTGCCGAATAGCGGCAAAACGTCGGTCCCCATGAAACCTCTCAAGGTTCTGCCGATGCAGCCCCGCGAGATTTTCTATCCGCTCAAGGACGGGTTCGCTGCGCCAGATTTCGAGATTGGCAACAGCGGCGGCACAGGCGATCGGATTGGCGGTATAGGAACTTGAATGAAAGAAGGTCTTGCGCCGGTCGGTGGAAAGGTGAGCGTCGAAGATCGCGCCGGTGCAGAGCGTTGCTGCGAGCGGCAGCGCGCCGCCCGTCAACCCCTTGGAGGTGCACAAGATATCCGGTGTAATATTGGACTGCTCGCAGGCAAACATCGTTCCCGTCCGGCCCCAGCCGGTCATCACCTCATCGGCGATCAGCAGTGAGCCATGGCGCTCAGTGATCTCCTTCAACCCAGCAAGCACGCCGGCACCATACATCTTCATGCCGCCTGCGCCGAGAACCAGAGGCTCGATCAGCAGTGCCGCCACGCGGCCGGAACGGCAGAATGTTTCGAATCTGTCGAGCGTCCGCTGTTCCTGGCCCGCTTCGGGGAAGGCAAGCCGGTCTACGCCGAACAGCAGCGGTTCATAGGCGGCGTTGAAGACGCCCCGTTCCCCGGTCGACATGGTGCCGATCGTATCGCCGTGGTAACCATGTTCCATCACGACGATACGGTCGCGGAATTCTCCCCAGTTGTGGAAATAGCCGAGCGCCATTTTGAGCGCCACCTCGACCGAGGTAGAGCCGCTGTCGGAATAGAAGACGTGCCTCAATCCAGCCGGCGCCACTTCTATCAGGCCCTTGGCCAGTTTTTCGGCGGGCCCATGCGAGAATTCGGCAAAGATGATCTGGTCGTAAGTCTCCGTCGCCGTGCGGATTGCTTCCATGATCGCAGGATGACGATGCCCGTGCGTGATCACCCACCAGGACGAGATCGCGTCGAGAATGCGCTTGCCATCCTCGTCGAACAGATAGGCACCCTCGGTCGACACGATGCGTCTCATCGGCGGTTCGAGCGCATGCTGGGTGAAAGGGTGCCAGATGGTCGACCGGTTCAAGCGGGCACCTTTGCAAAGGAAGCAAGTTCGAAGTTGTCGCGGAACGTCCGGCGAAGCCCTTCGGGGGTGGTGTTCTCAAGCCAAGGCAGTCGGCCGAGCGAGCGAACGCCGCCGATTTGGACGATGATACGCTGCGTTTCGCGGTTCTCAGCGCCGATGAAGACGATGCCGAGGACCGGGATGGCGCGGTGCCGCATTAATTCGAGCGACAGCAGCGTGTGGTTGATCGTGCCGAGCGACGTCCGCGCGCAAAGGATGACCGGAATCTGCCAGCGGGCAAAAATATCGGCGAAGACGAGGTCGTCCGAGAGCGGCACGAGTAGCCCGCCTGCTCCCTCTATCACCAATGGCCGGCGGGTCATCGGCGGCACGAGCTTCCCCGGATCGATGGCAACGCCGTCGAGACGAGCCGAGAGATGCGGCGAGGCGGGCGTTGAAAGGCGATAGGCTTCCGGCAAGATGCGCCCGCGCGGAACACCGCTCAGTCGGGCGATCGTCTCGCTGTCGGTCTCGCCGTCGAGGCCCGACTGGACGGGTTTCCAGTAGTATCCGTCCAGCGCACCAGTGAGCGCCGCGGAAAAGACGGTCTTGCCTATGCCGGTATCGGTGCCGGAGATCACGAAGCGGGGGCTTATGGCTGGTCCTCCTCGATCACTGCCGCCAGTTGCCCGACCATGCCCGCAATCTGCTCCTCATTGACATTGAGCGTGATGGAAATTCGAAGACGCGCCGTGCCTTCCGGCACGGTCGGCGGCCGGATTGCCCTGATGTCGTAACCCTCGGCCTGCATCCGGCCGGCGATCCGGAGCGATCGGCCATTGTGGCCGATCATGACAGGCAGGATCTGCGAACCGCTGGGGCTGACGCCAAGCCTGGAGTGCAATTGTTCGCCCGCGAAATCCTTCAGGCGCTCCAGTCGCGTGCGACGCTCCGGTTCGTCGGCAATCATACGCAATGCCTCTCGCACCCCAGCGGCCATCAGCGGGGAGGGCGCGGTCGAATAGATAAAATTGCGTGCACGGTTGATCAGATAGTCGGCGAGTGCCGAAGGCAGGCCCAAGAGCGCACCGGAGACGCCAAGCGCCTTGCCGCACGTGTGCAGCACCAGGATATTGCCGCGGCTCTCCAGCCCTGAGGCAATGCCGCGGCCGCCGGGGCCGAACACGCCGGTGGCATGCGCTTCGTCGATGACGAGGAAGCCGTTATGCCGGCGGGCGAGATCGGCCAGCGCGAAGACCGGCGCCTGGTCACCGTCCATCGAATAAAGGCTCTCGACCGCGATCCACGGACGCCCCTTGCCACCGCCTTCGCGCCAGTTGCGGATCGCCTGGTCAAAGGCTTCAACCTCTTTATGCGGCACGGCGACCGCCTCTGCCTTGCTCATTGATATGCCGTCATGGGCGCTGGCATGGATCAGCGCATCGCAGACGATCAGGTCGCCGCGCTGCGGCAGGGAAGAGAAGAGCGCAACATTGGCAGCAAATCCACTGCCGAAATAGAGGGCTTTCTCAACGCCAAAAAACGCCGCCGCCTCCGCTTCGAGCGCCTCATGTTCGGCATGATTGCCGCGCAGGAGCCGCGAGCCGCCGGCGCCGACCGGCACACCTTGGTCGATCGCAGCCGATATTGCAGCCTTCAGGCGGGGCGCATTGGCGAGCCCCAGATAATCATTGGAGGTGAAGTCCACGCCTTGCTGCGGTGCAAGTTCGCGGATCCGCGACTGGCGCCTGAGGCCGGCAAGCGTGGCCTCGTAGCGGGCGAGCGCCGGCAAACTCAAGACGCTGGCTCCAGTTCCATGGGCTTTAATCCAAGTCGGCGGAAGAGTGCGGCGTCATGATCCTCGCCGGGATTGTCGGCCGTCAGCAGCGTATCGCCGACAAAGATCGAATTGGCTCCGGCAAAGAAACAAAGAGCCTGCATCTCGTCGCCCATCTCCGTGCGGCCGGCGGAGAGCCGCACGTGCGAACGCGGCATCAGGATACGGGCCAGCGCAATGGTGCGCACGAAATCGATGGGATCGACCGGCGCCGCATCGGCGAGCATGGAGCCGGGGATCGGGATCAGCATGTTGATTGGCACGCTCTCCGGTGGTTCCGGCAGATTGGCGAGCGTAACCAGCATTGAGATGCGGTCATCGACTGTCTCACCCAACCCGAGAATGCCGCCAGCGCAGACCTTGATGCCGGCGTCACGGACATTGCTAAGCGTTTCCAACCGGTCTTCGAATGTACGGGTGGTTATGATCTGCGAATAAAAGCGCTCGGACGTATCGACATTGTGATTGTAGTAATTGAGGCCGGCACCCGCGAGCTTTTTGGACTGCTCCGGTGTCAGCATGCCGAGCGTCATGCAGGTTTCCATCCCGAGCGCTCTCACGCCCTCGACCATGGCAACCAGAGCATTCATGTCGCGATCCTTGGGATTGCGCCAGGCAGCGCCCATGCAATAGCGCGTCGCGCCGCCCTCCTTGGCCTTGCGTGCCTCTGCCACTACACGCTCGACTTCCAGGAGCTTGGAGGCCCTGAGGCCTGTCGGATAATGGGCGGACTGGCTGCAATAGCCGCAATCCTCCGGACAGCCACCGGTCTTGATCGACAAAAGCCGGCTCATCTGAATAGCGTTCGGATCGAAATTCGCCCGATGAACCTGTTGAGCCCGGAAGACGAGGTCGTTGAACGGCAAATTATAGATAATTCTGGCTTCTTTTAATGAATTGCAGGTGCTGAAGGACGGGTTTTTCTTAGAATCACGTCTCGCCACGGCTACATTCTCCCACATTCTCGCACTCGTCGTCATCTTTTGGTAGATGCAATCTATTTTTATCTATAATTGTGCGGCGCAGCATTATCAACAGCTCTTTCGGCGAAAATGAACTCGACCTGGCAGGGGGAAACAGAGCAACGGAAAGACATTAGATATCACGCAATTCATGGCCGAAGCGCATCGAAATATATGAGGCTGGAGCTGCCGATGTCAGTTCACCTCTTCCAGCTCGATCAGCGTCCCGAAGAAATCCTTTGGATGCAAAAAGAGCACAAGATTGCCATGTGCGCCGATCCTGGGAGTGCCACTGCCGATGACGCGAGCTCCGGCCGCCTTGAGTTGATCACGGGCGGCGTTGATGTCCGTCACCTCGTAGCAGATATGGTGCATCCCGCCGTCCGGATTCCTGGCGAGGAAGGATGCAATCGGCGATCTCAGCTGGATTCAAGATGGAAGGATGCTGGTATATGTATTGGACAATCGCAAAGGCTTGCCTAAGGTCGTTTTCTCTCGGTCTATATACTTGATGAACAGACCGCCCTGCGCGGTGCTCTAATCTTTGGTTAAACAGAAAACACCTGTCATAATGACAAGGTTAGAAACAGGGTGTTTTACGTTTCGGAGATTGGGTGTGCGCGTTTGACTACGTGAGTAGATGGATTCCAATATGTGAAAAGGCAGCAGCTGGTTTGGAAGAATTTGCTTCTCGATACAAAGAGGCGAAGGCTGTAGCGCCTGACGCTGACGGCGGAATTGGTCATCCAAGGCCCGACCTCATTCAGGAGAGTTATTCGCTCCTTCATTAAAAGCGCGCCTCGGTGCAGGAAGTGTACAGAGTTGGTGTCGCCCATACAGAGAATACAAGATGGCATCCCGGAAGCATTTTCTCGACCTTTCCGCCGTTTCGTCGGAAGACCTGCGCTCGATCCTCGATGACGCCAAGACCCGCAAACAGGCGACCAGCGCCGGACCGCTGGAAAGCCGCTTGCGGGCAAGATGCTGGCGATGATCTTCGAGAAGCCCTCCACGCGCACCCGCGTGTCCTTTGAGGTCGGCATGCGCCAACTCGGCGGCGAGGCGCTTTTCCTGTCGGGCACCGAGATGCAGCTCGGCCGCGCCGAGACCATCGGCGATACCGCCAGGGTTCTATCGCGCTACGTGGATGCGATCATGATGCGCACCACGGATCATTCGCGTCTGCTGGAGCTTGCCGAACATGCGACCGTGCCGGTCATCAACGGCCTGACGGACGACACACATCCCTGCCAGATTATGGCCGACATTATGACTTTCGAACAGCATCGCGGTTCAGTGAAGGGAAAGACCGTCGCCTGGACAGGCGACGGCAACAACATCCTGCATTCATTTATCGAGGGTGCTGCCCGTTTCGGCTATAGAATGAATGTGTCCGTGCCATTGGGCTCTGAACCAAATGACAAGTTCCTGAAATGGGCGCGCAACCATGGCGGCGAGATAATGCTCTGTCATGATGCCAAACACGCAGTGACCGATGCCGATCTCGTAGTGACTGATAGCTGGGTCTCAATGAACCAGGAACACAAAGCGCGAGGTGACCATATAATTCAGCCCTACCAAGTCAATCGCCAGTTGATGAAGCAGGCCAACCCCCATGCACTCTTCATGCATTGCCTGCCCGCCCATCGCGGCGAGGAAGTCACTGATGAGGTGATGGACGGGCCGCAGTCTGTCGTCTTCGATGAAGCGGAAAACCGCTTGCATGCTCAAAAATCAGTATTGGCCTGGTGCCTGGGCCTGATCTGAAACGAATGCGAGCCAGCGTTTGATTCTGCCAGTTGGGTTGTTGAAGGGTTGATGCGACGGCTGAGGATATTGACGGCGAGGCCATGCGCACGGACGAACCGCCTCTGCAAGGTGAGTGCATAGAGCAAGCCCAAGCAGGCGTCATCGATCTGCTCCGCAATGTGATCGCTAGTTTCACCGAAGCTTGCGTAAGGGCCTATTCCTCATCTAACACGGCATAATTTTGCGGTTGGCGGAACTGGTGCCGTACTTGCACGACCACCGGTACTGCCGACGGATCACTTTAATGAAAAGAGCCACCTCAATCCGTCTATCAAAAAGGCTCACCAACGATGGTCCGAAACAGATCTCATACCCTGATGGTTTGGGCAATAGCGGCAAGAGTGAAAGGCTGATCAGGCCGACACTTGGCGCACGTCAGACGTGTCGTTCCGGCGAACTATAACCCACCCATGCACAGGTACTTCATCTCGAGATAAGCCTCAAGACCGTGGCGCGAACCCTCACGACCGATCCCTGACTGCTTCATGCCGCCAAAGGGTGCGGCCTCAGAGGACATTCGTCCCGTATTGATGCCGACCATGCCATATTCAAGGGTTTCGGCAACGCGCCAGACACGCTTGAGATTGGAGGCATAGAAATAGGCTGCGAGACCGTAGATCGTGTCATTCGCCTCGCGTACCACCTTCTCGGCATCATCAAAGCGGATGATCGGCGCGAGCGGTCCGAAGGTTTCTTCCCGGGCTAGCCGCATGGTGCTGACCACGTCGGTAATCACCGTGGGCTCAAAGAATGTTCCCGATGGGCCGATACGGCTGCCACCGCAACGGATCTTCCCACCCTTCTCTACGGCATCGCCAATATGGTTTTCAATCTTTGCAAGGGCGCGGGTATCGATAAGAGGGCCGATCGCAACATTGGGCTCAAAGCCGTCACCGACGCGTAATGCACGCACACGCTGGGTGAATTTTTCGGCGAACTCATCGTGCACACTGGACTGTACGTAAAGCCGGTTGGCTGAAACGCAGGTCTGGCCGGCATTGCGGAACTTGGCCTGGATCGCGCCCTCGACGGCAGCATCGACATCCGCATCATCGAAAACAATGAAGGGGGCGTTGCCACCGAGCTCGAAGCTTATCTTTTTGATTTGGTCCGAGCACTGCCGCATCAAGAGCCGCCCGACCTCTGTTGACCCGGTAAAGCTGATCTTGCGAACCTTGGGATTGGAGCAAAGTTCACGGCCAACCGCATCCCCTTCCGATGCATAGACCAAGTTAAGAACACCATCAGGAAATCCTGCCATCCGGGCAAGCGAGAACATGGCCCCGGCGATAAGTGGCGTTTGCTCTGCGGGTTTCAGGATGACCACGCAACCGGCGGCGAGCGCCGGCGCGACCTTGCGCGCGACCATCGAGGCGGGGAAATTCCACGGGGTGATTGCACCGACGACACCGACCGGCTGTTTGATCACCAGCATACGCCTGTCGTTGGACGGCGCTGAAATCGTCTCGCCGTAGATGCGATTGGCCTCCTCGGCATACCACTGGAGATAGGCTGCCGCGTGGGCTATTTCAGACTTCGCCTCTGCGAGCGGCTTGCCCATTTCAGCCGTCAAAACGGCGGCAAGGTCCTCGCTGTGGTTGAGGATCAGCTCGTGCCAAATCCATAACGTGTTGGAACGCTCGCGCGCGGTCAGCGCTGCCCACTGTTCCTTTGCTGACTGGGCTTTGTCTATTGCCTTGGCAACATCCACGGCATCCATGTCTGGAAGTTCCGCCAACAGCTCGCCTGTGGAGGGATTAAAGACAGGAAAACGCCTCGTGGCTTTCGCCGAGGTTGGATCAGGCACCGAGGCGAGATCAACAAATAGCTCGGGATTTTTCAGATGCCTGGTCAGCGACTGTGTCACGGTCATGCCGCGGTCCCCTCATGATTTTAAGTTTGGAAGTTTGCCGCAGCGAATATCAGGTTAACGCATAAAATGGTAGTGCTGGAGCCACCCAAGAAAGATCGCTCCGGCCTCTGCGCCTTCGCTGCTGATCGACTAGCCAAGCGCGATGACAGCCTCGATCTCGACTTTCACGCCCTTCGGCATCATGATCCTCGCCGGGATTTTTCGGATGTCAGCAGCGTGTCGCCGACAAAGATGGAATCGGCTCCGGCGAAGAAACAAAGGGCCTGCCTGTGATCATGCCGCGACCGGCTCCAGCGATCATCCAAATCTTGCTCATATTATCTTCCTCGTTCTTGAGACCCAGCAGGTACCTATTGAAAAAAAATCAACTCGGAGGCTAGTTTTTTGCACGGGGTAGCGGCTTCCCGATGTCTCTTTGAACGGATAACAGTAAGGTCTCCCGAGACTGACAAAATCTTGCTGGCCGTGAGCAATCACCGCCAGCTTTTTTGTAGGCCTCAAAACCGCTCAAAGAGGATGAGCAGGGGACTAACGGTAGCCTGCTGTTTGAGGTGACGACGAGCTACAAGGTTGGTGCGGTAATGTTCTAATAGGGCCAATACTGGATGTCTACAAGCCAGGTAAACAGCGTCCTATAACACTGGTACTTACTTTGTGCTAACCGCAGCCAAAACTACCGCACCGTCGAAAGTAAAAACATCATGCAGCGCGCAGATCCTCATCCGTCCAATTCAACCACACTTGCCCCGCTTCGGAACCCGGTATTTCGTTCGATCTGGACAGCCACACAGATATCAAGCCTGGGATTGCTGGTGCAAACGGTGGCTATCAGCTGGCTGATGGTCACGATTTCCGCTTCCGACCTGATGGTCGCGCTCGTACAGGCTGCCTCTACATTGCCGGCATTCTTCCTCTCAATTCTTGCCGGAGCGATTGCCGACAATTTCAGCCGCCGGTGGGTGATGTTTGCCGGGCAATGCCTGGTCGCAGTGGCATCCCTGATGCTGGCGATTTCAGTCGGATTGGGATTTGCCAGTCCCTGGCTCATACTCGGACTTGGCTTCCTGGCCGGCTGCGGCTTCGCGCTGAATGATCCGGCCTGGCATGCCTCAGTCGGCGACATTCTCGACAAGCGCGATATTCCCGCTGCGGTGACGCTCATGTCGGTCGGATATAACATCGTGCGCAGCATAGGCCCGGCTCTGGGTGGTGTGATGCTAGCCTTCTTTGGCCCGCTGGTCGTTTTCGCCTTCGCGGCGCTGACTGATCTGGCGCCTCCAATCGCCATCTGGCGCACCAAATGGCGCGTTCGCTCTTCTCCTCTCCCGCGCGAGAGAATGACGACGGCTATTCATGACGGAGTGCGCTTCACGGCATTGTCCTCGGAAGTCAGAGCGGCAATTGCCCGCGCAAGCCTTTTCGGCATGGCCAGCATTTCCATTCTCGCGCTGCTGCCCCTCGTCGTTAGGGACAGGCTGGCAAGCGGGCCTATTGTCTACGGCATTCTCTTGGCGGGTTTCGGCATGGGCGCCTTCACCGCAGGGATGAGCAACGGCTTCCTGCGACGAACTTTTTCTCAGAACAGGCTGCTGGCGTTCGCATCCCTCGCCTGTGCGGCATGTTGCCTTTCACTGGCGCTTACATCGTCGGTGGCTGTAGCGGTCATTTTCATGGCAGTCGGGGGCGCGGGCTGGCTTATCACCTGGACTGGGACTGACGTTTGGGTGCAGCTGGCAAGCCCAAGATGGGTTGTCGGTCGGACGCTCTCGATCTACTACGCCTTGACCTATGGCGGTATGGCAGCCGGCAGCTGGATTTGGGGTACTCTCGCAGAGAATTACTCACTGACTTTGGCTTTAGGGGGCGCCGCAGGGGCTCTGTTGCTGGTCGCCGCAGCGGGAATAGTGTTACCAATGCATCCTTGGGAAGAGTCGGACCAAGAGGGTTCGGATTTTCATGCCCCGGAACTGGCACTCGACGTGAAGCCCAGGAGTGGCCCCATCGTTGTCAAAGTCGAGTATTCCATTGCGGAGGAAAACATCAAGGCCTTCCTGGGCTGCATGCGGGCAAGGCGGTATGCTCAGAGCCGCGCCGGTGCACGAGACTGGACGCTTCAGCGGAACCTGCAAACGCCTTCACTATGGACGGAGACATTCCGCACGCCAACGTGGATGGACTTTCTTCGCCTCAATCATCGACTCACGCCAGCCGACAAGGAGATAGGCCAGCATCTCGTGGCCCTGCATGATGGAGAGCTTCCTCCACGCACAGAATTTTCGATCGAGCGAACGACAGATGCGGCCCGTACCCGTGCGCAACCGATGACATTCGGTTCAGGGCCCCCAAGATGACCTTAAGATGAAGCCAATGTACAACGAAGAGGTGAATACTCTGGCCTGCGCAGTTCAATGTGTGCTCGTCGCAATCAGACAAGTTAGACTCCGTGACGCAGGACCGAGGCGTAGCGTCTTCTCCGGCGCGACGCCAGAATAATATAGCTTACCTCCTCGAGCAAACTTTTGGGCGAGATGAGGTGGAAATGAAGACTCCCAACTAGAAATTAAGGTTCGGCATAATACTACTTCCGCAGTTTACTTGTCTGCTTTGAGCCTCTTCGTTGATTGCCTCCGGCTTGCCGCCGATGAAAAGACCAAAGCCGTCAGATCAGGTGTAGCTGGGATATAACTCCTCTTTCAGGCAGCAGCGTACAATCGAGCACCGGGATGTTTGTCGAGCCAACAGCCGAGCTTAGCTCTGTCCTGGAATGCAATTATGTCGTGTCGTTGGAGGATTGATCAGTCCACATAAGAAGGCGCCAGCTGCGCTGTTGGATTTGCTTCGGAAAATTACACACAAGGCAAATACGTATTGTCGGACTTTGCACAGGTACTTTTGCTCTGGCAGAGGCGGACGTTCTTCCGGAGGATCAATGTTGTGTCAGTTGGCTTCATACGGAGGAGTTCGGAGAGGAATTTGCCGAGTTTTCGGCGGACTCGATTAGCCTCTATCGGGCGAACGGCAGGCATTACACCTGTGCCGGAGGAATGGGTCGGCCTATCTCGGACTGGAAATCATTGCCGCAGAATTTGGCGAAGAACTTGCGAGAAAATGTGCCTCAATATTGATGATCCCATTCGAACGGCGAAAAAAATGAGCAACCAGCGCTCATTTTTTCAGGGGTATCAAACCGCGTTGTCAAGCAAGCGCTGCGGGTTTTTGAAGTCACGATGGAAGACCCCATCAGCATGGCTGAAGTTGCCAGGAGAATAGGAACAACGCGCAGACAGATGGAGAGAATTTTCAGGGAAGAACTCGGAAAATCACTTTTGAGAGTGCGGGATCAACTCAGGGTACGAAAAGCAAAGCAGTTGCTTCTCGATACAGATCTGAATTTTACCGAAGTTGCCGTCGCTTGCGGACTATTAGGCACCAAAACACTGAACAGGGCCTTCGCACGAGAAGGTGAACCACTGCCGAGGGAGCAGCGCGCTGCTCGGCGTTGATTGGACGAGGCCTGCGCAACTGCCGATCTCAACTCTCCCCTCATTACCTGCACGACCGATTGGATCACACCTCGTACTCCTTTTTTCAATTTTCACCATTGTGCCAATGAATCCCATCTACCCGCTCGTCACTTCGGTTCCTGCGATACTATCTGCAGCCATTTGACGAAGAGGTTTGCAGCTTCCTTACTCCGTTGCCTTGTAGGGACCACGACGAAATACGCTCCTCTGGGTTTGATCGCGGCGTCGGTCAGGCGCACCAGTCGTCCTTGCCGCAACAAATCCTCCACAAGATGTGTCCAGCCCAGCGCAATCCCTTGACCGTTGAGCGCGGCATAAATCGCTTCGGTGTAAAAGCTGCAACGCAATCCCCGCGTCTTTTTGGGAACCACGATAGAAAATGACGAGAGCCATTCGTTCCAACCAGTCCACATTGGGTCGTCCGTTTCATTGGAGATGAGGGAGTAGGAGGTCAAATCCGCCGGGGTTTTTATGCGCCCGTCTGTCCCGGCGTACTCGGGGCTGCAGATCGGGAAGACTTCGTCCTCGAACAGCGGTTCTGCATGACCATCGGGCCACATGCCGTTGCCGAATCTGATCGCGACGTCCACTTCACCCCGTTGGAGGTTCGGCATGTTGTCCTGAGTGACGATGCGGAGATTGATGTAGGGATAATGGCGCGAAAACTCCGAGATTCTGGGCATCAGCCAGAAATGGGAGAATGCGATCGTCGCAGAGATCGTTAGCTCGTCGCTGGAAGCGTCCCTGCGAAGGTCGGTAACAGCTTCCGCAAGGAGGTTGAAGGCATCGCTGGCGGCCGCCGAAAGCGCCTTGCCTTTGTCCGTCAATATCACCTGCCGGTGCAGCCGCGTAAAAAGAGGAAAGCCAAAGTCCTCTTCGAGAAGGTGTATCTGGCGACTGACGGCGGCCTGGGTGACGCCGAGTTCCTCGGCGGCCCTGGTAAAGCTCGAAAACCGTGACGCTGCTTCAAATACGGTAAGCGCCGTCAACGGTGGCAGCTGACTCCTCAGACTTTTCACTCTTCACCTCGACCTAGCTCAGCAACGGTCACTTGGCGCAGTCTCACATTACATACGGTAATGTCAATGGTGAGCATTTGTGCAGTTGCAATATTGCCGTTTGCTGCGATTCTAAAAGTAATTCATCGATAAGGATTTATTATGCTAAACACGCTCCCATCACCGATATCTTCCTTGCTCGACACTCGTATCGATGGGCATTCTCTTCCTGCTGGACTTTACACCCGCGAGGACGTTTTCCAAGCGGACATGGAGGTGTTCTTTTCCAGGCACTGGATTCTTCTGGGGCTTGAGTGCGATGTCCCGGAGCCCGGCGACGCTCTGGTCATCGACATCGGATCGACAAGCCTGATCCTGCTGAGGGATGACGACAACGAAATTCGGGTGGTCCGCAACGTCTGCCGCCATCGCGGCGCGCGACTGCTGGACGCCGGGTCAACCGTCGTCTCCAAACTTGTCTGCCCTTACCACCAATGGACCTACGAGCTTTCGGGTAAGCTCAGCTATGCCCCGCATATGGGCAAGGACTTCGACAAGAGCTGCCGGAGCCTCAAGGCGGTCAACTTCAAGTCCATCAGCGGCCTGATCTATGTCTGTCTTTCCGACAATCCTCCGCAGGACATTAAACGCCTGGAAGAAGTCATGGAGCCGCGACTTGCGCCCTATGATATTCGCAGTGCCAAGGTCGCTCACCAATTGGACGTCATTGAAAAGGGCAATTGGAAGCTCACGATGGAGAACAACCGAGAGTGCTATCACTGCTCGGCCAACCACCCCGAGCTGTGTGTCTCGTTCGTCGACCTCGATTTCGGATACGATCCCTACAGTCTTAGCCCAGAGGACCGGGAGGAGGCGGAAGCGCATTTCGCGATGTACACCGAGCGCACGAGAGACTGGGAGGCAGACGGATTTCCATCATCTCCGGTCGAACAGGTGAGAAACTGCGAAACCAATTTCCGTACCCAGCGCCTGATTATCGCCGGGGCCGGCGAGTCCCAGACGGAAGACTCGACCGCTGCCTCGTCGAAACTTCTGGGGACAATGACCCGCAAGGATCTCGGCGACACGCATCTTTGGGGGCACAACAGCTGGTGTCACTTCATGGGCGACCATGCCGTGACCTCGATTGCAATCCCGCTCTCTGCCGACACAACCCTGATCCGGACGACATGGCTTGTTCACAAGGATGCGGTCGAGGGGGTCGACTACGATCTTGCCAAACTCACCCACGTATGGACCGAGACGACCAAACAGGACGCTGAGCTCGTCGCTCGCGCCCAAGCCGGCATCCAGGACCCGGGCTATGAGCCTGGCGTTTATTCCAGGTTCACCGAAGGCGCTCTCGACGACTTCGCGAGCTGGTACATTGAACGGATGCGGGCCCATGGCTACTGATCTTCTGCCTCAAGCCATGAGCCAAGTAAGCGGTGAGTATTGGGACCCGGAAACTGACGACAGACTCGTTTGCATCGACGTTCATGACGAAACGCATGACGTGAAAAGTTTCACGTTCGTGTCGCCCGACCGGAAACAATTCGAGTTCAGTGCCGGGCAATATTTCAAGTTCGAGCTCGGTCTCGACAACGAGGACGACGGGCGCTGCTACAGCGTCTCGTCCTCTCCACTTCGCAGGAACGCCATAACAATCACGGTGAAGCGTGTCCCGGGAGGCAAGGTGTCGAACTGGCTGCACGACAATTTGACCCCGAACACGTCTGTCTGCGCGTCGGGGCCACTCGGCCGTTTCGTCCGGCCCGCGGCCAAGAAATTCCTTTTCCTGTCGGGTGGCTCCGGGATTACGCCACTCATGTCGATGGCGCGGGAGCTTGCTGACACGGCCGTGTCGACCGATGTCATCTTCCTGCACGCGGGCAGAAGTCCAAAAGACCTTATCTTCCGCGAAGAGATTGCCAATATCGCGCGACGTGTCAAAGGGTTCAGGATTCTGATGCTTCCTGAAGACATCGGAACCGAGCGCTGTTGGCCGGGCATTTCGGGCCGGATATCCAAGGAGTTCCTTTCGCTGGCCGCGCCGGATATCGCTGACCGCGTCGTCATGTGCTGCGGACCAGCACCGTTCATGGCGGCCGCGAGAAAGATCAGCGTCGAACTGGGTGCTCCCGAATCCAACTACCATGAAGAAAGTTTTGACGCCGGGGTCATCGAGGAAGCCCCAGCGCCGGCTTCACAGGCTGTCGAAACGAAATCGTTCAGCGTGCAGTTTTCGAAACAGGGAAAGTCTATCGAAGTCCGTGCTGATCAGACCGTACTTTCCTGTGCCAAAAAATCCGGTGTCAGGATTCCATCATCATGTGCCAGTGGTATCTGCGGCACCTGCAAGTCCAAGCTCATAAGCGGAACCGTCGATATGAAGCACGATGGTGGAATCAGGCAAAGAGAGATCGACGCTGGTTTCTTCCTGCCGTGCTGTTCCAGACCGCTAAGTGATCTCGTCATCGAACGCTAGTCTTTGCTTAGGCAGTACTAAGTCGGGCCGGGGACTTTAGGCCTACCCTAGCCCAATGCCGTAGCTTGTCCGCTCCAGACACCAGGCCTCAATGTCGCTGCTGGTCAGGAAGCAAAGCCCATAAGGCTAACAGAGGCTTAGAGTTTGACCCCATCGCGTGCTTTATGCCGGCGGATTGAAAAAAGATCCCCCGATACCAGGGGGAGGTCACTTATTTCTTGCATGAACTCCACGAGATAGGTCTCCTCCAAAGCATGGTTGTGATTGGGATACCGTTTGGAACCGCCTTTTATTCGGGACATAGACGCTGCCACACCGAGGGGCAGCGTATTGACGAATTTACTTGGCAGCTTTGGCCTCTGCGATCCACTTGTCCCATTCAGACTTATTGGTGCTGATCCAGTCGGAGGCGTGCTTCATGATTTGCTCGTTCGACTTCTCGCCATCGTTCACGAGCTTATTCTCTGCGTTGATATCCGCGATGGGAACTTTGACGAGCTCAAAAAGCTTTTTGGCTGCAAGGTTTTTATTCACCCAAGCCGTGTTAGCGACCACCATTTGGTCGTTGACCGTAAAGCCGAGGTTTCCAAGACCTTCCACCGTGGTGTTACCCGTTTCACCTTCCGGCAGGGCGGTCTCCTTGACGTTGAGCCACACCACGTCTTTGCCCGGCTGCAGCACTGCCGATACCCAAAGAGGTGTCCAGGTGTAATAGAGCGTGGGCTTGCCTTCCTTGATGCGTTCGATCGCGTCGGGAATAATGGTGAAGTAACCGCCCTGCTGGTGCTCGACTGTATCGAGGAGTCCATAGGCGTCGAGGTGACGCTCGATCACGCGTTCACAGCCCCACCCGGGCTCGCAGCCATAGAGATCCGCTTTACCATTGCCGTTGATGTCGAAAAGCTTCGCCTTTTCCGGATCCTTCAGATCTTCGAGATATTTGATGCCCGTGGCGTCAGCAGTCTTCTTGTCAATAAGGTAGCCTTGGAGGCTGTTCGTTGCAAGTTTGCCGATGCGCAAAAGTTTTTTGTCTCCGCCGGCCTCTTTCCAGTAATTTGTGTGCAAAGGCTCCCAATGAGACGCAAAAAATGTGAGATCGCCGTTGGCGACAGCCACATGAGCCAGCTGAATTTGAGCCTGAGTGGGTTCTGCGACGTCGTAGCCAAGATCCTTCAAGCCCTGCGAGACGACGTACGTTTGGAACAGTTCTTCGACAATTCCGCTCCAGGCTGGTTTAACCTGGTCAGCGGCGAACGCCGTACTAGTCATTCCTAAGAGTGATCCAAGCAATGCGGCAGTCTTGAATTTCATGACTCAGTCCCCTGCTTTTGATTGATGCTCGACCATATTTGACTGCGCACTACTCAGCGTCTTGAGTCTGTGCCGTAGCTCTTGCTCCCGAGGAGCAAGCAGATTGGTAACACATGTTTTTCGAACCCAGCGCCGCAAAAAAGTAGACCGTCAGGTGACTTTAACGCACTGATCCGCTTGAGTTGTTTGCACTTATTGCGGGACCGGTCCCGTTCAACGCTTTGATTGCCATTCGGCGTGTGGATGATGGTTATTTCCAATGACCGGCCGGATGGCTGCACTCCGGCTTTGCGCGGTTTCCTATTACCCGGAGGTGACGCGCCGCCGCGCCATCCTTGGCATCATCGCCCGGTTCATGCGCGAGAACCTTGTTTCGGTTGGGGTGCACCCGTGCTCAACGCGGTAGCATTTGGTAAAGTGAGAGGACGAAACAAATCCGCAGGCAACGGCGATTTCGAGGATCGGTGTGTTTGTCGATTCGATCAACTGCCTTGCGCGATCCAGCCTCAACTTGAGGTAAAACTTGTGAGGCGAGGTGCCGAGATAAGTCTCGAAGAGACGCTCTAGCTGCCGCCGGGAGATAGTCAGTGTTGCGGCAATACGCTCGAGAGGGAGCAGTTCGTCGAGGCAGGTCTCCATCAAAGAAATGGCTTGAGGCAGTTTTTCGCTTCTACAAGATGACTTCCACCGAAACCAGTTCGTCTGGCGATGCGTATGGTCCCTTACCCCTTGGACAACGTTGCTTTTGCAGATTTCGGTGGTCAAGTGTGATCCCAGGTTGCGCTCGAGTAGGGCTACTCCGAGATCGAAGGCGGAGATTTGGCCAGCGCAACTCCAAATGCCGCCGTCCGTGGTATAAATGGCGTCTGTCATCCGCGGTCCTGAAAAGGTTTCCGAAAATGCGGCCATTTTCTCCCAATGAATCGTACACTCGATATTCTTCAGCGCACCCATCTCGGCCAAAAGCCATGTGGCCGTTCCAAGGGCAACGATCGGAATGTTCTGCCGGATGCAAAGGCGTATCGGGCCCGCCAGCTCACTTAACGCGCCGTTATCGGTGATGCCGTCGGCTACCATCACGACCATTTCTGTATTGCCGGACAACGGTATTTTCGGCATGACCTCCGAAAAGCGAAGGGGGGCGGGCATCGCCAGTCCTAGGCCGCAGGTCTCGGATACCCCTGAACTACTGGCAAACGTCCAGCGGAATCTTTGCCTCCCCAATATGGCGTTCGCTTTCTCGAACGGTGCAAGAAAGGATGAGAGGCTAAGAAGAGAGAAACCTGGGAACAAAAGGATCGCGATCGTGCTCACCTCGTCGAAGTCAGTGACGTTCGATCTGCTGGCGGTCGCCACCCCATCCACTGAGTAAGCGGCCATGCCATCCGTCCATTCCCAAGTTCTCATGCGTCATATCTCCTCACCAACGTGCCGGGCCGTCTCTTCAGTGCTCCTCATTCAGCGCATCGACGGCTGGGATTTCGCGACTCCGGCGGTCGATATAGGCACATAGCTCCTCGTCGACCGAAACATCGAGTTTCGGTTCCTGATATTCCGAAAGAAGATAGCGTGCCTGCTCGAGCGCGCGCTGCTTGATGTCCTTCGAGCCGTCGACGACCCACTGCTCGACGTTGTTGTTGTCGAATAGCTTCGGAATGAAGAAAGCCTTCTCGAAATTTGCCTGTGTGTGGGGATGTCCGAGGTAATGACCGCCTGGTCCGACGTCGCGGACCGCGGCGAGACCTTCGTCGAAGTCATCCCACTTGATGCCTTCCGCCATACGGTATCCCATCGCACAAACTTCCGAGTCGACCAAAAATTTGGCGATGGAGCAATGCATGCCCGCCTCGTTCCAGCCGGCCGAATGCCAGATGTAATTGGCCCCCGACATGAGGACAGCCATCATCGTCATAGCGCTTTCGTAGCCGGATTGGGCGTCGAAGACCTTCGCACCGCCCAGAAGATTCGAGGTACGCCACGGGACATTGTAGTGCCGGGCCATCTGGCCGATCATGAAGTTCATCAGGGAAATCTCGGGCGTTCCGGCCATCGGCGCTCCCGATTGCATTGAGACTGTCGATAGAAAGTGTCCGTAGATCGCGGGGCATCCTTTGCGTATCACCTGGGTATAGGCGAGCGCCGATAGTGCCTCGGCGTTCAGCTGCGCAACCGCCGGGGCTGTCGACGCGGGCGTGTTCGCGCCGCCCAGGACGAACGGCGAGCATAAAATGGGCTGGTTCCGGCGACAGAACGCACGCATAGCTCCAAGCATCGTTTGGTCCCAAACGAGAGGCGAGTTTCCGTTGCAGTTGCCCGTGGCGACAGCATGGTCTTCGAGGAACTCCGTGCCGAAAAGGATAGCGCACATATCGAGGACATCTTCGGCGTTCTTGGCCGACGTGGTCATACCCATGAACATCTTGTCTGAATACTTCATCGACGAGTACGTGATGTGGAGGTGGCGGTGGGCCACCACGATGTCCATCGGCTCGACGATGTGATGCGCGGAAGAGTGCAGCGCCGGCATCATGTGGGCGAGCTTGTGGAAGGTGCCGAGATCGGCGATGGTTGGACCGCGGCGGACATCGTCCAGGTCGCGCATATAGGGTGCGCCGGTCATCGGGACGAAGATCGAGTTCTTGCCTCCCAATTCAACATTATTGTCGGGATTCCGAGCGTAATACTTGATGTCAGGAGGGATTGTTTTGATCAAGTCCATAATGAGCGCACGGTCGAGGTGGACACGCTCGCCGCGGACATCTGCCCCCGCGCGCTTCCAATCCTCCAGCGCAATCGGGTCGCGGAAGATGACGCCCACCTCCTCGAGAATATCCATCGACGCGTTGTGAATGAGCTCGATCTGCTCCTCGTTCATGGGTTCCAGGTCAGGAAGCCCACGCTTCAAGGTCGGGAGCATCTGGAACTTTGGAGTGGTGCGAAGCACTCGGCGGGCATCTCGACCGCCTCTTCTGGCAGCATTGGATTGCATGTTCATAGCACCTGTTCTCCCCGCAGGGTTGTCTTGTGCGATTGATGTCGCGCAGGAGCTAGACTAATGACCGAGCGGTCTATAACCAAATGCAAAAGTCTCACGCGGCAGTTGACTATTATGCTAGCTTGCGGGGGGGGGGGGTATCGCTTTGGGAGGGCGAAATGGTTCGCAGGTTCTACAATCTTCCGTCGCTCACGACGCTCGCCGTCTTCGAGGCGTCGGCGCGTCACCTTAGTTTTAAGCTGGCGGCCAGCGAATTAAACGTGACGCCTGGCGCGATCAGCCGACAGGTGAAGGCGATAGAAGAAGAAGTTGGCGTTCCGCTCTTCGTGCGGAGTGGGAAGGGGGTCGCGCTCACCCATGCCGGAGAAGAGCTGTACAATGTTCTCGCCAGCGGTTTCTCCAAGGCCTCAGATGTCGTTCGCTCCATCAAACGTGGTGATCGGGCGCGGAATGTGACGATCGCCTGCTCCGACGCTTTTGCGACCATGTGGCTGATCCCAAGAATGCCTGATTTCTGGCGGCGATATCCCGACATCGTTGTCGATCATTTGATTTCCGACAGCGCAAAGGATTACCGCCGTGCCGAGGTCGAACTGCGGATACGATACGGGTTTGGTGCCTGGCTCGATGAGACGGCCGAGTTGCTGTTCGACGACACAATTTATCCTGTCTGCGGACTGGGATTTGCGGCGGCACACGAGGGCGTGACCGCGGCGGAGCTGGCTGAGCTCCCTCACCTGCATGTCGACTGGGTCGATCCGGACTGGGCTGGATGGGAAGAAGTCTTATTGCGCGCAGGCATTCCCCACGCCCTGCACGGCGGCCGTCGTTTCGGCAAATTCAATGTCGCCCTGCAGGCTGCCATGGCGGACCAAGGCGTTGCTGTGGGATGGGATCGGTTGGTCCGGAATTTGATCGACGAGGGAAAGCTCGTGAGGCTCACCGAATTGATGCTTCCGGCACCGGGCGCTTATTATCTCACAAGCAACAACAACCGCGAGCTATCGACTGCCGCGGTTGTCTTCAAGGATTGGTTACTCGAGATGGCCGAACAAGAGCGAAAAATAGCACCCGACAACTTGGCGTCAGCCAAAAGACGCGATTGGTGAGCCAAACTTCGCCATGTCAGGAACGACACCAACGCCCGGTCCAGTCGGAACTCGCCCTCGATGCGGACAGGATTCTCCTCATCATAGTGCCCGTCGATGTAGGGCGCGGCGATCCAGGAACCTTCAAATCTGGACGGAGTGACCGTCGCGCCAACATGCACGCACGCCGCGGCGATGATATCTCCGCCCCATGCGTCATCGCATGTATGCGGCAGGCTGCGCGCATCGCAGATATCCCGCATGGTCCGCAATGCCGCCTACCCGGGTGAGTTTCATGCTGAAACCATCGACAAGCCCGGTAGAGTTAGCACGCAACACACTGTTCACGTCTTCGGCCAATTTGGCCATGTACACTGGATGGCAAAGCTGATTGCGGACAGCGGCGATCTCCTCCATCGAATTGCAGGGCTGTTCCAGAACGAATGAGATGTCCCGGCGCCTTTGGGATAAGAAGAGTGTGTCCCTGCTTGTTAGGCTTCGGTTGGGGTCAGCGGCTATGCGTATGCCGGGCTTGATAGCCTCCTTTACCCCGTGGAGCGTCTCGATATCGATCCCACGCCCCCAGATCTTAATCTGATACGATCATAGCCTTGGAGTCGGCGTTCCCCGCACTGTCGCTCCGTCCAACGGGTCACAGACCCCTCGTCCATAGGCTCTTACCGTAGATATCCCAGGCGGCAATGTCGATTGCGTCCTTGGCGTACCTGCTGCCGCTCAGCACGGACTCCATAGCACGATTCAATTGTTCAAAATTTCTCGGATCAAGGCCAATTAGGCTTCTACCCGTCTCTTCAAGCGCGCCCCGAGTGATGCTGGGGCTGGTAGACTGGACCGACGGGACAGGTTTCATCGAATCCGGATGCCCTCGTCGGCGATAAGTTCAACCACCGTTCTCTCAAGCAACGAATCCGAGGTCGTTGCCATCTTGTACTTTCCAACAGCAAAGGTCTACATTGTAAACGCTGGTCCGTCAGCTTCATCGAAGTCTCCCATGATTGTCGTTGAGCCGATGTTAGATGCTTCGATGGCGAGACAGCCGAAATAAAGTCAACTGGGATGCTATTTTTTTGCACCGATTAACAAGTTCCCGATGTGATATTCAAGTCTGTTGAGAAGACCTAACAAAAAGAGGGAACAGATGCCAGAATGTACAATTCTCGATCCATTCGCATGCGGAAAGCTTCCGCTCGACAGTTGGATGTCGGTCGGTTTGCGCTGGGTCGTAGACAATTATCGCCCCTTCTTCCAGGCCGTGAAGGCCCCGATCGATTCGATGTTGCAGTCTTTTACGGTTGCGCTGGGCGCGGTACCTCCTTTGGTGGTGATACTTGTCATCGCGCTCATCGCCTGGCAGATAGCCGGTATCAGGCTGGCCATCGGACTTGCCGCGACTTTGCTCTTCGTGGGTTTTATCGGCGTGTGGCCGGAAACGATGCTCACCTTGGCCATCGTACTCACCTCACTGATATTCTCCCTCGTAATCGGTATCCCGCTTGGTATCTGGTCGTCCCGCTCGGAAACCCTCTATGCGATTCTTCGGCCTCTGTTAGACGGCATGCAGACAATCCCGGCATTCGTCTATCTGGTTCCTGTCGTGATGCTGTTCGGAATCGGTAATGTGCCAGGCGTCATCGTCACTGTCATATTCGCTGTCGCACCCGTCGTCAGATTGACATACTTGGGGATGAAGCAGGTTCCCGAAGATGTGGTCGAAGCGATGCGAGCGTTCGGTGCTACGGAGTCGCAACTGCTCTGGAAGGCGCAATTGCCATTGGCCCTGCCGACGATCATGGCTGGCGTCAATCAGACTCTAATGATGTCGCTTTCGATGGTCGTGATCGCTTCGATGATCGCCGTCGGCGGCCTCGGTCAGATGGTGTTACGTGGCATTGGCAGACTCGATATCGGCATTGCGACCGTCGGCGGCCTGGGGATCGTTGCTCTCGCGATCGTGCTGGACCGCCTGACGCAAGCGCTCGCGACACCCCGGAAGAAGGGCGAGTGGCTAAACAGGGGTCCCATCGGGCTCGTGCATTCAATCACCAAAACGTCCCAGACGGATTCGGCGCAACAGTTGCCGACGCCGGCCATCGACAATTGAGGAGATTGCTATGACTGACGCGGTCATTGAATGCCGAAATGTTTGGAAGATTTTCGGTGATAAGTCAAAAGAAGCGCATAAGGTCGTCAACGAGCGCGGCTTGAGCAAAAAAGAAATCCTGGAACAATATGGCTGCGTCGTCGGGGTCGCGGATGTCTCCTTTACGGTCGGCAAGGGTGAGATATTCTGTATCATGGGTCTTTCCGGATCCGGGAAGTCCACGCTCGTGCGCCATATCAACCGCCTTGTAGAACCGACCGCTGGCTCGATCCGCGTGGCTAATCAGGATGTTAATTCTCTCAACGGCACGCAACTTCGGCAAATGCGCTCTCAAAGCGTGGGTATGGTCTTCCAGAATATGGCGCTGCTCCCTCACCGGACTGTCGTCGACAACGTCGCCTTAAGCTTGGAACTGCGTGGGATGGCGAAGGGGAGTCGCCATGATGTAGCGTTGGAAAAGCTCCGGCTGGTCAGCTTGGACGGCTGGGGCGACCGTTATCCGGACGAGCTTTCCGGTGGCATGAAACAGCGGGTCGGATTGGCTCGCGCAATGGCTGCAGATCCCGAGATACTTCTCATGGATGAGCCGTTCTCAGCGCTCGATCCCTTGATCCGGAGACAACTCCAAGAACAGTTTTTGGAACTATCGAAAGTTCTAAAGAAGACAACCGTATTCATCACGCATGACTTGGATGAGGCGATCCGTTTGGGAACTCGCATCGCGATCATGAAGGACGGTCGGTTCGTGCAGGTTGGAACCGCCGAAGAAATCGTGACGGAGCCGATCGATAGTTACGTCGCCGATTTTGTCAAAGGCATTTCCCGACTGGAATTGGTTTCTGCTAGAAAAGTGATGCGGCCTCTCGGCGAGGTCCAGGCCTTTGCACATTCTAGTCCTACCGTGCTCGCGACAGATAAATTGTCGAAACTCTTACAAATTGCCAAAGAGCACGACGGTGTAATCACGGTCGTTGACGGTGGTCGGCCAGTAGGCGTGATTTCCAGGCACGATCTCTTAAATGCGGTTACTGGGTAACTGCTGATTGGACAAAGCTCCACTTAGGTGTTCCCGACTTGTTGGGTTCCTCTCTTCCCGACAAGCACTTTCGCTGGCGATGCTTCAATTATTGCCAGCTTTTTTCACGTTGAGGCCATTGCCTTGGAGATTCGACATAACGCCTTTCGATATCGCCCAATGCTTGGATGTAACGTTCGTCGATGGCAGGACGCTGGGCAGCCGCCAGCGATCGGTGCTCAACTGAACACAGATCTCATTTCGGAAAGGAAATTATGGATATTTTTCGCGAGAAAGCCGGCCTCGTGACTGGTGCCGCGGGAGCGATAGGTGAGGGGATTGCACGGCAGCTCCGATCTGGAGGGGCGGACGCCGCGGTCGCTGACCGGGATTGCGCCGGAAATGAAGGTGCGGCGCATTTGCTAGGCGACCTGCAGGACTCTGGCTATGCCAACAGCCTGCCTACGGCTGCCTTTCACGGACTTGGGGGGCTCGACATCGTCGTCAATAATCCCGGCGTTAACACGCGGGGCACCCCAATGCTGCGTACCGGTTTCGTTAAGCGTGGCTTCGATCCCGAAACGGCCGTAACCAAGTTGGGCAGGACGGTTCCCCTCGGACGCATTGCGGAGCCCGAAGATATCGCCGATGTCGTTGTGGTCTTCTCCTCGAACGCCGCGCGTTACGCTCGTCGAGGTCAACGGAGGAAAGTCAGGAAAAATGAAGCAGTTTGATGGAAAAGTAGCTCTGGTCACGGGCGGACGTAGTGGGATTGGTCGTGCGGTTGCTCGCAGGCTGCGGGACGAGGGCGCGCGGGTGTTCACCGCACAGCGTGGTAAGGATCACGAGTTCGAAGGGATCACAGTCGATTTTGCCGATGCCAGGACGGCGGCCCATGCGGTAGAGATCACGGTCAGTCGCGCCGGAAGGCTCGACGTTCTGGTCAACAATGCAGGAATGATGCAGGAGGCACTCGTCGAGGAAACAAGTATCGAGGATTGGGAACGTACCATGACGGTGAATTTGACCACGCCCTTCATGCTGATCAGGGCGGCTCTTCCGCATCTGCGTTCCGTGGGCGGATCCATCGTCAATATTGGCTCGATCGAAGGGTTGGGCTCTAACCCCAAGCATGCTGCCTACTGTGCATCTAAGGCTGGCCTTCATGGGCTGACCCGCGCGGTTGCCATCGACCACAGTGCGGAGGGCGTCCGTTGCAACGCCGTTGCCCCCGGGTGGATCGACACCGAACTTAATGTCGACTTCATCGAAAGTATGTCGGACCCCGACGTGTTTCGTCATACTATCGGCAAGATCCATCCTGTCGGGCGCACCGGAAAGCCGGAGGAAGTGGCAAACCTTGTGGCGTGGCTGGCCTCATCAGAGGCATCGTTTGTGACCGGACAAGTCTGGACAATTGATGGGGGAAGAATGGCCAAGCTCAGCCTACCGTGAATTACTGGGCAAGGCTGACGTCAACCTCGCCCAGCGCGATACGTTCGGTCCGGACTCTCGGACCTGGATTACTTAATCGCGCCCGTTTCCGGGAACGGAATTGGTCGGCAAGGCATCTTCATTTGACAGCCACTCTATCGCATTTCTTTGGTTGACCGCTATCAACGCGCCTTCCTCTAAAAACGCCGCGTATTCATTATAAGGCGCCGAAACAGGCACGTCGTAGGGTATTCCCTCCACGTGGCGGATTGCGTGCGTCTCTCACGACCAGCGCGCGTAGCACATGTCCATTTGAGTAGAGCACCAGAGATTACTTATTTGCGCAAACTATCCGACGTCCAAATTAGCCGCCCATATACGACCCCCCGTTCACGTGTATTGTTGAGCCAGTAATATAACTCGACGCGTCGCTACAGAGGAACGCAACGACTTTCGCGACCTCTTCGGCGGTACCGAATCTTCCCGCTGGCGTGACAGACAGGAACTTGTCTCCGCGCAGGCGCAACAGCTCATCGACCATGGGCGTTTCAATAGTCCCGGGCGAGACCGTGTTGACGCGAATTCTAGGCGCTACTTCTCTTGCAAGAGACTTGGTGAAGGCCAGGACACCACCTTTCGACGCTCCATAGTGGACGTGTAAAGGCGAACAACCTTCATGTGCCGCGCTCGAGGCAATGGTCACGATCGTTCCACCAGCAGGCAGGTGTGGAATAGCACGGCGGCAGATGTAGAAGACTCCGTCCAGGTTAATTGAGATTGTGCGGCGCCATTCTTCATCTGACATCGACGCGAAAGAATGTTCCTCGAATACCGCTGCGCCTGGCACGACGTGATCAAGTCGACCAAAATGAGTAAGGCACGCTGACACCGCGGCTTCTGCGTCAGACGAATTGCTTGCGTCATACGCAATCGCCTTAGCCCGACTTCCAGTAGGGTCGAGCGAGTCAGCTAGTTCTCCGGCTCGCTTGAAGTCAAAATCAGCCAGCAGCATGCGCGCGCCAAGCCCATAACACACACTTGCAATCGCGCTCCCGATCCCTCCTGCAGCTCCAGTCAGAAGAATAACCTGGTCAGAAAAATTGATGAAACTCATGAAACTCCTCCTCAGGAACTAGCTACAAGGGCCAAGCCGTTGTTTGGCGGCCAACCAATTTAAACGTTTCGGACCGGTAAGACGTACGAAATGTTAATGCTCACGCCGCCCAGTTATATATTCTATTTTGCCGCTTTCGCGTCAGCTATCCACTTGTCCCAAGTGCTCTTGTTCTTGTCGATCCACTCTTTGGCGAGCTCTTGAACCTGCGAAGGAGACGATTCGCCTTTGTAAATTCGAAGGTTTTGCGAATTCGAGTCCTCAATCGGAATTTGTATGAGTTCGAAAAGCTTCTTTGCACGGGGGTTATCGTTGATGAAACTCGTCGCGGCTACAATACTTTGTTGAATCTTTGAAAAGCCTAAGTTTCCTAATCCAGGCACGGTTGTGTCACTCTTCAGGCCGTCAGGTAATTGGGTCTCTTTAACGTTCAAAAACGTCACTTCGTGTCCAGGGCGGAGAATACTCGACACCCAAAGCGGTGTCCAAGTGTAGTAGAGGGTAGGCTTACCTTCCTTGATCCTCTCGATCGCATCAGGGATAATGGCAAAATAGCCTCCTTGATTGTGCTCTACAGTGTCACGCAGGCCGTATGCGTCGAGATGATGCTCAATTACACGTTCACAACCCCAACCTGGCTCACAGCCGTAAAGATCCGCCTTGCCATTTCCGTTGATGTCGAACAACTTCGCCTTCTCTGGATCTTTCAGGTCTTCCAGGTACTTAATGCCATACGCATCGGCGGTCTTTTTATCTATCAGGTAGCCCTGCAAATTGTCAGCTGAAATGTGCCCAAGACGGGTCAGGCGAGCCGCCCCCCCGTTCTCTTCAATATATTTATCGTGAAGAGGTGCAGCGGAAGCGGCGAAGAACGTCGCATCCCCAGTCGCGATCGCGACATAACCTAATTGAATTTGGGTTTGCACCGGCTCGGCCACGTCATAACCCATATCCTTTAGGCCCTGCATTACAATTAGTGTTTGTGTGAGATTTTCGGTGATTCCGTCCCAAAGCGGAATCACCTTGTCCGCTGCCGAAGCCGCCGAAGTCGACAATGCGGCGATCATGATTATCGCGTATCTAGTCAATTTCATTATAACCTCCAGTTTCCCTCGTTTGGCCTGGCGGCACGTGCTTGTGAAGTTCGAAGTGCCGTGGCTTTACTTTTATGAGCAGGCCGCTGTTGCTTTACGTGAGCGCCTATGGGTCGCATTGACTAAACGATGTCTGCGTCCGCATGGAACGATGCACGGCGTTACCATCGATGGCAATGTCCGGCAGCGCCCTGGAGCCCGCAAAAAACTAATGAGACTGGTTACTTTTTTGCCACGGGTATCCCGTTGAGTCCTTGGCTGGCGCTCTATAGAAAACCTCCACCTGGCTCTTAGCCCTTGTCATTTTTGTCGGGGTATAGCGCACAAATCGGCAGGGCAGTCTTTTGTCGCTATCGCCACAACAGGACTAGACCGCGGCCGAAAACGTCATGGAGAGCGCAATAAGAGCGAAACTGGGAGCAATGCCATCATGGACTACATGGCAAACTTCGGACTTACCGGCAAGCGCGCCCTTGTAACCGGCGGCGGCCGCGGTATCGGACTCGAAATCGCCCGCGCTCTCGGCCAGGCCGGCGCGGCAGTGATCATCGCTGAATTGGACGAGAATGGTGCGGCTGCTGCTGCAGCCGGTCTCGAAGCGCAAGGCGTGCGGGCGAGCTACCGCGTTATAGACGTGACGAAGCCGGATACGGTAACAACACTCGCCGATCACCTAAATGCCGACCAACCGATCGATATTCTCATCAACAATGCCGGCATCGCCCGGACAGCCGAGGCCCTTGACACCTCCGACGAAGATTGGTTGGCAACGATGCGGGTGAATTCGGATGCGGCATTCTGGTGCTCGCGCGCCTTCGGCCGCCACATGGTCGCTCGCCGCTCCGGCAACATCGTTAACATCGGATCCATGTGCGGCACAGTGGTCACCCAGCCCCAGAATAACACCGCCTATATCACCAGTAAGGGCGCCATCCACATGATGACGAAGTCACTGGCCTGCGCCTATGCAAAGCACAATGTTCGGGTGAATGCCGTTGCGCCAGGCTACGTCGCCACAGAAATGACACTGCCCTTAAAGATCGAAAACTCCTCCTGGCATAATCGATGGGTCGAGCAGACTCCGCTAGGCCGGCTCGCCGAGCCCCACGAAGTCGCCTCCGCGGTGCTATTTCTTGCCAGTCCCGCGGCAAGCTATTGCACAGGTACTATTCTGGCGGTCGATGGTGGCTATACCTCCTGGTAATGGAAGATACATCCCCACTAAATTCTACAGCGTAGCCAGCTGTCATGCATCATATTCACCACCGGAATAATGTTACGTCAATGCCCAACCTATCGCGAGCGGCTACGGCCGGGCTCTTTGCTAAAGGAGTAAATCTTTGGAAAAATCGCTACGCTTTCTGAATAAAACCGCCATCGTCACAGGCGGCGCTTCGGGTATCGGTAAATGCCTCACGGAGCTTCTGCGCACCGAGGGCGCGAGAGTTGTGGTCTTCGATAAAGCAGCGCCGGACGGCGACATCGTCGACGAGTCCATCAGTGTCGATGTGGCCTCCGAAAGCGACATCGAAAGGGCTGTGAGCATGGTTGTTGAACGGCTCGGCAAGATCGATATGCTCGCCAATTGTGCTGGCATCAGCCACAAATCTAGCATTCTCGAGACCTCGCTGAAAAGTTGGAACGAGGTGATTGGCGTTAATTTGACTGGGACGTTCCTTGTTAGCCGGGAAACTGCCAAGGCAATGGTCAAGACGGGCGGAGGTTCGATTGTAAACATCGCATCCGTCGATGCCCATGCAGCGGACCCAGATTTCGCAAGCTACAACACATCGAAGGCGGCCATACTGGGTTTGACGAGGTCGTTTGCCGTAGAACTCGGGAGACAGGGAGTGAGGGTCAACTCAGTCAGTCCGGGGCTTGTCTTAACGCCGATGGTAGCGCACAGCTCATCCAACCCTGCCATCCTGAAGCACCTTCAGGAAGATTTCCGGCGTGTGCCCATGGGGCGCGCGATGCAGCCATTGGAGATTGCTAAAGCCTGCTCCTACCTTTTGTCCGAGGACGCCAGCGGCGTAACCGGATCTGACCTCATCGTAGACGGCGGCATGATGGCGGACAGTTTTCTAATGAACTCACTGCCGGCCTAGGCCGGGCGTAACCAATTGTTGATCAAACCGGCTTCCTTTACCCAAGGGCCGGGTTGTTGCCGTCCGGTCTTTCGCGTTTTCTCGGCAAGGAGTACTCGGTGATATCATCACCAGAGCCGACATCGCACGCGTCTTGTTCGGCCAGCGTAAGGGGATCGCACCTCAGTGCCACGTATGAACGAGGCATATTTTTCGGCGCATTTTCCGTTTCATGGGTGCAAACGGTTTGAAATACTCGTGGCGTGCGAGTCCACGCTTGCAGCGTCGTACGTTTTCACTGATCTCAGCCCCACCCGTGCGGAATCCGCGGAGGGCATCAACACCCCCCGGTACGATAGTGACTTCCATGTTCAAGATTCTCAAATTCCGGCGATGCCATCGTTGTCAGTCTTACAGCATCAAGGAACTCGCAAAAAACTAATGAGACTGATGACTTTTTTACCGTTAGACAACCGTTGAGTCCTTCGCTGGCGCTCTGTAAAAAGGCTGCACATCACAGGAGGTTATCACATGACGGATGCTGGCATACATGCAGACAGAGAGCGTACCGTCCCCGAGTCAATTGATGTCATTATTGTCGGGGCGGGTTTTGCTGGTATGTATATGCTCCATCGCGTGCGCTCCCTTGGATTGTCGGTCCTTGTACTGGAAGCGGGAGGGGGGGTGGGCGGAACCTGGTATTGGAACCGGTATCCTGGCGCCCGCTGCGATGTTGAGAGCATGCAGTACTCGTATTCCTTCTCAGATGACCTCCAGCAGGAGTGGAAATGGCGGGAGCGTTTTGCCCCGCAGAGTGAGATCTTGGCTTACGCCAACCATGTGGCGCAAAAGTTTGATCTGGTCCGCGATATTCGCTTTGAAACCAGGGTTGTCGCTGCGGAATTCCACGAGGCCGATTCTCGCTGGCAGATCGTCACGGACAAGGGCGGTCGTTTCTCATCCAAATTCTTAGTCATGGCGACAGGATGTCTTTCCGTTCCGTTGGCACCGAAGATAAACGGGCTAGAGAATTATCGGGGCAACGTTTATCACACTGGAAACTGGCCACAGAAAGGAGTTGATTTCACAGGGCAAACCGTCGGTTTAGTGGGTACTGGGTCGTCAGGTATTCAGGCGACGCCCGAAATTGCAAAGCAGGCAAAACACCTCTTCGTGTTTCAGAGGTCTCCCAACTTCAGTATTCCTGCTCGTAATTGTCCGATCTCGCCTGAATATGAGGCAGAATGGAAGCGCGATTATTCAGACCGCAGAAAAGCTGCGCGCTTGGCAGTCAGCGGAATTTTGGCTCAGCGCGGCCAGTCTTCCGCGCTGGAAGTGGACGAGGAAACGAGAAGCAAGGAATACGAACGACGCTGGAACGCGGGCGGCACGAATTTTATGGCAGCGTATCCTGATCTTCTTTTGAATCCTGATGCAAACGAAACAGCGGCGGCTTTCGTACGCACGAAGATAAAGGAGATCGTGAAGGATGCGGCGGTCGCGGCGCGCCTTACTCCAACAGACCATCCAATCGGTTCCAAACGCATTTGCGCGGATACTCAATATTACGATACCTTCAACCGCGAAAACGTAACGCTTGTGGATCTGCGGACGGACCCAATAGAATGTGCCATCGAGGAAGGCTTGCGAACTGCCGGGGGGCACTCATTTGCAGTCGATAGCCTTGTACTTGCAACAGGCTTTGACGCGATGACTGGCGCGATTGATAAAGTGCAGATATTTGGTCGGAATGGCCGGCGCCTGCGCGATAAGTGGCAGGATGGTCCAAAGACTTATCTAGGTCTCATGACCGCAGGTTTCCCGAACTTATTTATTGTAACCGGTCCCGGGAGTCCGTCGGTTTTGACGAATATGATCGTCGCAATCGAGGACCACGTCGATTGGATTTCTAAGTGTATTTCGCACATGGTTTCGGTTAAGGCGAATTCTATAGAACCAAAAGAGCTTGCTGAAAACGAATGGGTCGCAACAGTAGCAGCCGAAGCCGCTAAAACACTTATGGTCAAGGCCAAATCCTGGTACCTCGGCGATAACAAGCCCGGAAAGCCTCATGTCTTTTTGGCCTACGTTGGCGGACTGCCTAAATACCAGGAACTTTGTGATCAAGTAGCGGCGGAGGGTTATCGAGGCTTTGAGATCGCTTAGCAAGCGATCATTGACGCAGGTGGTAGCGCGGCCTGATTGTCCGCGCTAGACAGATGTACGCAGTACCTGACATGGGCCGCGGAGTTAGCACTCCTGGGCTCTAATTGCGACACTGGTCCAGTCCCTAACTCGATCGTTATTGGGGGCGCTGCGCTCAGTTCTGCGGCGCACGTAGGGAAGGGGATGCGTTGCGCTGTTCGCTCGCCTTGTTACGTCAGACCAGTCGAAAAGCGCCGAGACAGAATCCGCCATGCTTTTCCGCGCACTAGCGCCGTGACCCACAAGGTTGTCCGTGACGATCTGATCCGCCGAACTAAGTATTATTGACGGTACTGTGCTAGAAGCTCGGCGTGGATACGTATGCATGCTGTTGGGCTGATCCACGCAACATAAGCCACGCTGTTCTGTTTGCACAACGCGACATGCCAATTGTGGAAGGGGATAAACCAGACGTCCACCGGTGTCATCATCGGTACTCCTCGCCCAGATGGCTCGTGCGTGTCAGCGAATACTCTCGTCGACCGTCCTGAATCCAGGTCAAGGCCGCTGTCTCATTATGCCGCGCGCCCTTCCAAATAGAAATTCAACTCCCGTTCCAAAGTATCCGACAAGTAGTCTGCAAACGAACTTGGATCACCCTTCGCGCCCTGCCCGCAACTCCTGATATCGGATAACGGAATTTATGCCGATCCAGGCCAACGGCTCAGGCGGCAACTTTGACGGAAGAGGATTGTCCATGAACTCTGCCAACTGAGGCGAATTCACCCCCGTTGCTAGATTGACGACCATGATGCCCGCGAGCGTGCTCTTGACGGTACCAAGTCCGTTTTCACAACATGCCGAATAGAGGCCTTCGTCGATCTCTCCGAAGGCGGGTACGTGGTTTAGACTGAGGCACAGGCGGCCGGACCAGGTATTCTCAAACGGCACACCACTGAGACCGGGAAAACGAGCTTCAAAAGAGCGCAGGTGAGCTCTCGCCATTTTCTCCATCCGGGACGGCGAAGCAGTGATGGTGGTCTCGTAGGTATATTTGGTCCGGATCGCGATCCGTGCCTGCCCGTCAGTCGTGAACTTTCTGACTGTCGCGCCCATGGAGTCAGCGGGCAGCAACGCCCAGCGGTCCTGGCCGGACGCGCGGCGTCCGAGGCCGTCGGCCGGGAAGGGAGCCGTCATCGAGGCGTAGGCGAAGATGTGCATCAGCCGACGCTCGTAGTGACCGAAATCCTCGATATGTCCGTTCACGCCCAGAATGACCTTTGGGGCGGTTACGGTGCCGCGAGGCGTGATTGCAGTCCAGTTGCCGTTCTCGCGCCTGAGAGACGTGACGGGAGAATTCTCAAAAATGTCGACTCTTGAAGACAAGCCGCCTGCAAGGCCGCGAATATAATCAGCAGGCTGGATTGTAACCGCGCCGGGTGTGAATAGGCCGCCAATGTAATACGATGTTCCGGCGAGCTCCCGCATTTCGGCAGCGTCGAGATACCTGTGGGGCTCATTGTTAGCTTTGAGCGACTTTCCGAAGCTTTCGTTGAGCTTCAGACCTCGCTCGGTCGCCGCGGCATTGATCTTGCCGGAGCGGTTGAATGTCTCCAATGACATGCCGAACTCGTCCGCGATCTCAGCCGCGAAGCCGATAGCGAAGCGGTTCTGCGCCATTTCGGCCCTGGCTGTGTCCGCACCCGCGCTGGCATATTCACCCGACGACAGGTTATGTGGAACGTCGATCATGAAACCCGAATTTCGCCCCGCAGTGCTGACCGCTACCTCGCGCGCGTCCAGTACGACGACCTGGTCGCCGGGCCGGACTTGGGTGAGACGGCGCGCGGCCGACAGCCCGGCGAAGCCAGCGCCGACAATCAGCCAATCGGCATTTACGTTCCCTTCGAGGCTGCGGACCGGGAAGGCGCGTTTGCTGATCGCCTCCCAACCTGACCTTCCGTTCTCCGCCGGAAGTCGCTTGACGGTCCTCTCGATCATCGGACGGTCTCGTCGACGGAGCGATCGGAGATGTCGATCCAGATCGTCTTCAGTTCGCAGTAGTTGTCATGCGCGAAGATCGACTTGTCGCGGCCGCCGAAGCCGGACTCCTTGTAGCCGCCGAAGGGCGTGCTCGCGTCGCCTTCGCCGAAGCAGTTGACGGTGACCAGGCCCGCGCGGATGTCTCGGGAGACCCGGATCGCGTTCCGCAGGCTTCCGGTGTAAACCGCCGCCGTCAGGCCGTAGTTGGTGTCGTTTGCAAGGGCGACGGCCTCAGCCAGGGTCTCGAATGTCGTGACCGACAGGATCGGCCCGAAAATCTCCTCCTTGAACAAGCGGCTCGAAGGTGTGACGCCATCGACGACTGTCGGCTCGATGAAGATGCCCTTGTACGTCTCGCCGCCGTAGGCGATCGAGAGCTTCTCGGTCTTAACGTCATCGAGGAACGACTTCACCTTCTCGTAGTGGTTCTTGTTGACCAGCGCGCCAACGCGGTTTTCCGGATCGAGTGGGTCGCCAGTCTTCCACTCTCGCATGTAGGCCCCGATGCGCTGAAGCAGTTCGTCCTTGATGCCGGACTGGACGATTAGCCGCGATGTGGCTGAGCAGTTTTCGCCCATATTCCAGAACGCGCCGTTGACCACCTGTTCGGCGACAAGATCAAGGTCCTCGGCATCCTCAAGGACGACGGCCGGGTTCTTGCCACCGCATTCGAGAACGACCTTCTTTAGGTTGGAATCCGCCGAATAGCGGAGGAAGCGGCGTCCCGTCGGCGTCGACCCCGTAAACGCCACCATGTCTACATCCATGTGAAGGCCGAGCGGCTCGCCGACATCCTTGCCGCTGCCGGTGACGACGTTGAAAGCACCTGCCGGAATGCCGGCTTCAAGTGCCAGTTCGGCGACACGAAGCGTGGTGAGGGTTGTTTCCTGCGCGGGCTTCACGATAACCGAGCATCCAGCGGCGAGCGCCGGCGCTATTTTCCATGCGAGCATCAGGAGGGGGAAGTTCCACGGCAGCACGCATGCGACCACGCCGATGGGTTCGCGGACGACCATTGCCAAAGCGTTGGGACCAACGGAATTCGTGTTGTCGTAAAGCTTGTCGATCAGCTCGGCGTGCCAGCGGATCGTGTGGATCGTGTCTGGCACGTCGACCGTCTGGCACTCGCGGATGGGTTTGCCGCTATCGAGGCTTTCCATGACAGCAAGTTCATGGCGGTTCTCTTCGAGCAGCTTTGCGAACTTGATCAAGGTTGCCTTGCGCTCTCCGGGCGTCAGCTGACGCCAACGGCCATCGTTGAAAGCATCCTTCGCCTTGGCGACCGCAAAGTCCACGTCGCTGGCATCACAGGCTGCGATCTCGGCCAATGTCTCGCCAGTTGCGGGATTGGTTGTCTCGAACGTTTTGCCCGAGTTGGCGGGCCGAAAGGAGCCGTCGACGAACGCGTTGCTGGGAAGTTGAAGGTTCGCCGCGATGGCCCGGTATTCGGCGGCGGTCAAAGGTTCATGCATGATTGGCTCCCGAGGTGATCTGGGCGACCGTGCGCTTGATAGTCGCGACGACGGTTTCGAGTGTTCTCTTTTCTTCGGAGTTCAGCGGGCGGAGCGGCGCGCGGACGCCGCCCGCCTTGAGGCCGATGATCTCGCAGCCGTGCTTGATGCTTTGGACAAATTTCCCACATTCGAGGAAATCCATCAGCGGCAGCATCGCGGTCATGATCGCGCGGCCGTTGTCGAAGTTCTTCTCGAGCACGCACGCTTCGTAGAGGGCGACATGCTCGCGCGGCAGGAAGTTGGAGCCGGCGCAGACCCAGCTCTTCGCGCCCCAGGCGAAGAATTCGAGCGCCTGGTCATCCCAGCCGCAGGAGAGCGAGATATGAGGGAACTTCCGGGCGAGCAGGTGCAGGTTGCCCGTGTCGCCGGAGCTCTCCTTGATGGCCACGACATTCCTGGACTTGCCGACGCGCGAGAAGTACTCGTCGCCCATCATCACGCCCATGCGGGCGGGATAGTTGTAGAGCATGATCGGCAGGTTCGCGGCGCGGTCGATCGTCAGCGCGTGGACGGCGTTCTCCCGCTCGGTGGGGAGCGCATAGGGAGGCGAAGAGACGAGGATTGCGTCAGCGCCGATCTCCTTGGCCGCCGTCGCATATGCGACGGAATCCTCAGTCCGGGTAGCGCCCGTTCCGAGGATGAGAGGCATACGTGTGCCGATAACTTCTCTCGCGTAGGAACCGAGATCGAAGCGCTCCTGGGCGGTCTGGGCGTAGTATTCGCCGGTCGATCCGCCGACGATGATGCCATGGATCTTGGCTTCGATGAGCGATTCGAGCACTGCTGCGAACGCCTTCTTGTCTATCTGCCCGTCCGGGCTAAGCGGCGTGATTGCCGGCGTGTAAATGCCCTCGAAATTCAAGGTGTCTTCTCCATCATCGCTGCAGTTACCTCTGTTATGGTGACCAATGTATTCGCCGCGCTGGTTTCACGATTTCAGGGACGGCCAAATGTCGTCGGTCCCGCGGTCTAAGTTTTGCAGCCGCGGCGGGACGAGCGTTGCCGCCAGAGCAGGGCTCTGTGTCCCCTCTTTTGCGTAGCACATGTTTCTCGAACGTAACGCCGCAAAAAAATTGACTGCCAGATGACTTTAATGCACTGGTTGCGTCGCGTTATTGCGAAGAAAAAGCGGAGCCTTCAATCAGGCTGTGCGGTGCGCAAGCTCGTGGGGCCCTATTTGTCGAAAAGCCAGCGCATGCAAGTTCCTAGCTGTTCCCGGCTCAGCGCACCGCTCGGGTCTGCATTTTTTTGCCGCTGACACCGTGCCAGCGTTCGAGCCTTGTTTGTTGCGGGCTGTGCCCATACTGGAGGCGGTAGCATTTCGAGAAATGGGATGCCGACAAACCGTAGGCAATCGCGGCGTCGATGATAAGTTTGTTGATGCTTCCACCAGCTGCCGCCCGCGGTTGAGACGCAATTTGACGTAATATTTGTGCGGAGAGGGTGCCGAGGAAACGCTTGAGGAGCGCCACGCCGAAATCGATAGCCGCGGTTTCCCCTGCGCAAAGGCGCAATATTTGATTTCCGGCGGGATCGTCTCGGTCAGCTCAATGACGAGCGCTCCGTCGAGATGGAGCGCTCGCCTTGAAAACCGCCCGGCGCGCTTCCAATCCTCAAGCGGATTGGATCGCGAAAGACGACGCCGACTTCCTCGAGAATGTCCATCGACGCATTGTGAATCCGCTCTATCTACGCGCCGTGACTCGAGGTTCGGAAGCCTTCGCTTCAACGTAGGAAGCATCTGGAATTTCGGGGTGGTGCTAAGGGTCTCCTCTGCCCGTTCTTGCCGCGTTGGGTTGCACGTTCGTAGCGCCTGTTCTCCCTACAATTTCTCTGGATGTGCGGAAAACTCGACGTCGCGCATGGCTCGACTAATGACCGAGCGTTTGGAATAACCAAATGCAAAAGTCTCACGCGGCAGTAACTATTAGGCTAGCGTGCGAGTCAACATCGCTTTGGGAGGTGAGGAACGTGGTTCGAAGATTTTACGACCTTCCGTCACTCACAGCACTCCCTGTGTTCGGCGCGTCTGCGCGCCACCTAAGTTTGAAGCTGGCGGCCAGTGAATTGAACGTGACGCCGGGCGATGTCAGCCGTCAAATCAATGCGATCGAAAACGAAGTGGGCGTGCCGCTGTTCCTTCGCCACGGCAGGGCGTGGCCCTCACTAGCGAAGACCAGATGGAACAATAAAACGCGAGCTTTCGGTCGCGGCGAGTGTGCTCCGCGATTGGCTGCGCGAGGGCTCAGCCAAACGACAGGATTGGTGAGCCGAGTTTCCGCGTGTCCGGTGTTACCCCAAGGCCTGGCCCTGTCGGGACCTTGATGCGGCCTCCTTCAATGCGAACCGGGTTCTCCTCATCGTAATGCCCTTCAGTGTACGGGGCGGCAATCCAAGAGCCTTCGAATCGGGAGGGAGCCACCGTAGCGCCGACATGCACGCAAGCCGCGGCGATGATGTCGCCACCCCACGCGTCATCGCATGTATGCGGAAGGCTTCGCGCATCGCAGATGTCGCGGACCGTCCTCAATGCCGAGATGCCTCCGACCCTCGTCAGCTTGATGCCGAAGCCATCGACCAATCCGCCGCAAACAGCCCGCATCACGCTGTTCACGTCTTCGGCGAGTTCGTCCATGTAGACCGGATGGCACAACTGGTGTCGGATCGCAGCGATCTCCTCCATCGTATTGCACGGCTGCTCCATGACCATAGAGATGTCCCGGCACCGATGGGACAGGAACATTGCGTCCCTGCTCGTGAGGCTGCGATTCGCATCCGCCGCGATCCGAATGCCTGGTTTCACAGCCTCGTTAACCTTGTGCAGCGTCTCGATATCTGCCTCGACATCGCGGCCGCCGATTTTGAGTTGAATGCGGGCATAGCCCTGCAGCTGGCGCTCGCGGGCTTCTGTCGCCATTTCATCAGGTGAAGCCGTCGTAATCGAATAGTAGGTCGGAATCGTGTCTCCGGTGGCCCCGCCGAGTAAATCGCATACCCGCCGATCGTAGCTTTTTCCGCAAATGTCCCACGCCGCGACATCAACGGCGGCCTTGGCGTATCTGCTGCCGTTCAACGCGGCACCCATGGTGCGGTTCAACTGCCCGATGTTGCGTGGATCGAGGCCGATCAGGCTGGGGCAGATTTCCTGCAGTGCCGCGCGAGCGCCTAACGTGTGTTGAGGTTGATACACCGGGCCAACGGGACACGTCTCTCCGTACCCGGTGATGCCCTGGTCTGTGATGAGTTCGACCACGGTGCTCTGCAGGAACGTCACCGTTGCGGACGCCATCTTATACCCGCCCGCAACGGGCAGATCGACATTATACACATTTATCCCGGTCAGCTTCATCGAAGTCTCCATCATTGCAGATGGGCCGAAACTATGGCGCGTCGAGGGGACGATGAAAGCTGAAATAAAATCACCTCACGGGTGACCTTTCTTCGATCGGTACGTTAGACTCGCTTGCCATATCAGACGAGGTCGCGGGGAATTTTCTCCGCCCATGACTTGCTGAAGATACGCTCGCCGCTTTCGAAAGCGTCGAAATCAACCTGTAGGTGGAAATCCGACTTGGTCGCGGTCAAGACCGTTCGCCCCTGCACCGCTGTCTGCCAAGCTCCGCGACCTAAATCGAACCGTTCATAGATCTCCGTGCGGGCTGTCGAGGGATCATTTTCGGCGACCGAATAGATCATATGCTTCTCGTGCCCAACGACCGTGCCGATAGGATCGAGACGCACTAAGCCACCGTCGGTCTTAACCGTAAGGCTGACCCGACTCGGCACCAGGTCGATCCGAATGAACCGCTCGAGACTTGAGGGCTTCAGCACCGTAGTCGCCATTGGCGCAGAAGCCTCAGGCGCGTCGAAGGCTGGTAGTTCGTCGTCACTGGGTTGAGGCATTCGGATCGGCAGATGCATCTGGCTAGCTTCCGCCTGTATCGTCAATGTGGCGCGCTCCGGCGCGGGAAGTGCGATGGGCCAATAGTTCGTTGAAATAGACAGCCGAATCCGGTGACCTGGCGGAAAGGTATACCCGACGTCGTTCATTGCAAGGCGGATGCGGTAAGATTTTCCAGCTTTCATAGGCTGCAGATCTTCGTGTCCATCGCGGTGCGACAGGTTGAGCAGCCCGTAGGTGACACGTGTGGCTTCACCTGATGGACTTAGATCGGAAAGACGTGCTGCGAGAATCGCGGTAGGCTTGTCGCAAGTGATCTCTAATTCAATGATAGGCGCACCCAGGATTGGTGCAGCCTCCGTCAAGGGCTCACTGTCAAAAATCAACGAGCCCCCATCGTCCCAGCGCTGATCCAGCGGATGCTCCGGACCAAGCCCACCAAGTCCATAGGGGCACCACTCGCCAGCCGCGATCCCAACCGACGCGGGTGAATTGATTTCAAGGGTGGCTTCAGGCAGCGGCTGCTGAGATAGTCTGCCGAGGCCCATGTGGTAAATCCGTGGCGACACGTAAGGAGACGGCCAGCTCGGGTCCGCGACCCAGTGCCCAGGCCGCTCATCGTAGTGGGCAGCAGGCTCCACCGAGTCGAGCATCCAGCTGCGCAGCATCGGTTCCTGCATAATGCCGGTATCCTTACCCTTCAACCAGTGATCCCACCAGCGCAGGCATTCCTGCAGGAATCCGATAGCGGGACCCGGGGCACCCACATGAGGATATTTATGACCCCACGGTCCAATCAGCCCTTTACGTGGTGCGTTCAGGTTCGCGAGAAGCCGGAATGGGACGCTGGAGAAGCCATCTGCCCACCCGCCGACCGCGAAAACTGCGCAATCAACTGCGTCGTAATCCTCGCAAACTGAACCCTGCTTCCAGAAGTCGTCTCGGCGCTGATGAGTGATCCAATCGATCATAGTGGGCCGCGCATTTTCCAGCCGCTGCATCCACATCGAGTGCCAGCGTTCCTCGCCGACAATCTCGGGGTCGGGTGACTGGGTCATCAATACAAAGCACGTTGTGCCCCAAGATAGTGTGTCATTGAGGACGCATCCGCCCATGTAATGCCCGTCATCGGAGTAGCGATCGTCGGTCGAGCAGAGTGTGACAATCGCCTTCAGGCCAGTGGGTCGGCGGGCGGCGACTTGCAAGGCGCTGAACCCGCCCCACGAGATACCGATCATCCCCACATTGCCGCTGCACCAAGCCTGTTGCCTGATCCATTCGATGGCCTCGACCGCATCGTCCTGCTCTTGCTTGACGTATTCATCCTCGAAAAGTCCCTCAGAATCGCCAGTGCCCCGAATGTCTAGACGGATGCTTGCGTATCCATGCGATGCGAAATAGCGGAATATGCTCTCGTCTCTCACAGGGCTGCCATCGCGTTTGCGGTAGGGAATGTAGTCGATAATCGCCGGAACCGGATCGGAAGCTGCGTCCTCAGGCAACCAGATTTTAGCCGCGAGACGGGTTCCGTCGGCAAGCGGAATCCATACGTTCTCCAAGAGCATAACGGGTCTCGGCCCCAGAGCAATTTTCATTGTTCACCATCCAGGCTTGCAAGTTTTGAATTTAGTCTGCCCGCCTCCAGCGGGACTTTCGTTGGGATATCGGCAAGTTACCCACTTAAAGGGTCCCAAGATCACAATGCTTGAGGCAACTTCGTTCGAAACTCAATGGCGGAATCGATGGAAAAAAAATCGCTCGCCGGTTGAGTTTATTTCGCTTTCAGGCGGAGAAACGGCTCCTATACTCGCCCGAAATCTAAAGCGACCTGTTCCGGATCGGAAATCGCTAAACAAAGGGGGATGAGACATGTTTGATATCAAAGAAAGCGTAAGCCGTCGCACCTTGCTCAAGGCTGGCGCCGCGCTAAGTGGGGGTATAGTCGCTGGCGGCATGCCGTTGTCGCAAGCTATCTGGGCAGCCGAAGGCAAGGTGCTAAGGGTGCGCTCCAATGGTGACCTCGGCAAACTAGATCCCTCCTTCCTAACGAAATCCGCAGAAGTGGACGTGATGAACTGCATTTATTCGAAGCTCACGCGCTACAAGCCGGGCTCCGAATGGGGCTGGGAGCTGGAGGCGGCAGAAAATATCGAACAGATCGATCCGACGCATATCCGCTTCCGCCTGAAGAAAGGCATCAAATTCACCGGCGGTTACGGCGAAATGACCGCCAAGGACGTCAAATTCTCATTCGAACGCGTGATCAAGCTTAACGGGTCAACCAAGCCCGACTGGGGTCCCTTCGACCATGTCGAGCTTGAGGACGACCATACTGGGGTGATCGTCCTAAAGACACCATATGTTCCACTTTGGCTCGTTTCGCTCTCCTATGGCGCAGGCCAAATCGTTTCCGAGAAAGCAGTAATGAAGGCAACCAAGGACGGGGGTGATTTCGGCATGAAGCCGCTGGCGTTCTCCGGACCCTATGTGCTCGCAGACTGGAAGCCGAATCAATATACACTCTTGACACGCAATCCGGAGTGGTCGGGTCCGAAGCCGGGCTTCGACGAAATTCGTATCCTGCCAGTTAGCGACCTCAAGGCCGCGGAACGTGCTTATCAGGCAGGCGATGTCGATTTCACGTATATCAGTCCGGATTCGCTTGCGAGCTTCGAGGGCAACCCGACCGCCGGCACAAGGGTCGAGAACAGACCCTCGCTCGGTTACACCTGGATAGGCATGAATATGGATCACCCGAAGCTCAAGGACCTCAACGTCCGCAAGGCGGTCCAATGGGCGATCAATGTTCCGCAGATCCTGGATGCTGCCTATGCGAGCCAAGCCCAGGTGGCGACAGGGACTGTTGCTCCCGGCCTTGTCGGGCACCGCGCGAAGGCGCTCGTTCCGCCGGAAGGCGATCTCGCAAAGGCAAAGGAATTTCTTGAAAAGGCCGGCGTGAGCGATTTGACCTTGAGCATCGATTGCATAAACGATAGCCAAAGTTTAACTATAGCCCAGACGGTGCAAGCACAGTTGTCTCAAATCGGCATTTCGGTCAACGTAAATGCTCGAGATCCAGGCACATTCTGGACGCTCGCCAATGAGCCGGACGGCGACCGCTGGAAGGATATGCAGCTTATCCTAAATGGTTTCTCGAGCCTGCCGGACCCGTACTACGCGTTGTGCTGGTTCGTCAAAGATCAAGTGGGTATCTGGAACTGGGAACGCTTCCGCAGCGAGCGTTTTGACGAGCTGGGCGCTAAGGCGGTTACGATCGACGACCCGGACGCGCGGGCGAAGCTGTACTACGAGATGCAGGATCTCATGGAAGACTCCGGCGCCTATCGGTTCCTGACCAATGGGGCGACGCCTATAGTGTACCGCACCACACAAATCGAAGCTACAACCCGCCCGGACGGCACCCCCCTCTATATCAATTTCAAGCCAGTTTCGGCGTGACTAAGGGTTAGGTCCGAAAGCATGTGGCTTTACCTTTGTAAAAGAGTTGTCACCGCGATCACAATTGTAGTGATCGCGGTGACGCTTGTGTTCCTGATGATCCATGCCGTGCCGGGTGACCCCGCCACGGCGCTACTCGGCCCACGCGCGACGCCGGAAATGAAGGCGCAACTCCATCAGCAGATGGGGTTGGACAAGCCGTTGATCGTGCAGATCGCTACCTTCTTCGGCGGGCTCGTCCGCGGCAATCTCGGTTTCGACGTGTTCAGCCAGAGGCCCGTGGCCGACATTGTCTTCGAGCAATTGCCCTATACGCTTGAGCTTATCCTGAGCTCAATCTTGTGGGCAGTCGCAGTTGCGGTGCCACTGGGCTGTTATTCAGCCATGAGACGCAATTCAATGACAGACCAAGTCATTGGTGTCTTATCGGTCGCCACAATCGCCATTCCTTCATTTGTGATAGCAGTCTACGCCCTGCTGATATTTGCTGTCGCGCTTCGCTGGCTGCCGGCGATCGGGGCCGGGGAGGGTTTTTATGGTAGAGTGGTTCACCTTATTCTACCGGCATTTGCCGTTGGAGTTGGCTGGATTGGCTATATCTCTCGACTGATTCGGGCATCCATGCTCGAGATTCTTAGTGAAAACCATATTCGTATGGCTCGCTCCTTTGGGATTCCGGAATGGCGCATCGTTATGCGTTACGCGCTGCCGCTGGCGATCCTGCCGACTGTGACCATTCTTGGCGTAGGCATAGCGTGGCTTCTCTCATCTGCCGTTTTCATCGAGGTGATTCTTGCAAGACCTGGAATCGGCGCTTTGATCGTGAATGCAGTCACTACGCGCAACTATCCGATAGTAATGGGGGTTGTCCTCGTCACTACCGTTCTTACCGTTGTCGGAACAACAATCTCGGATTTGGTCGCTGCAGCCCTCGATCCTCGAACTCGCGAGAACCTTTAGCATGTCGAGCGTTGAACTTATCCGTGACGAAGGGAACGAAGTGCCAAGCCCCGGCGCCTCTCTCACATTGCTTCGACAATTGCGCAAGAACTGTCTTGGCGTACTTGGGATCGCGCTGGTCGTTCTTGTGTTTGCGAGTGCAATCCTTGGTCCGTTCATTATTACCCATGATCCAATTCGGATCATGGTCGGGCCGCGTCTGGCAGATCCTTCGCTGGAGTTTCTGCTGGGCACGGATCACATGGGGCGCGACACATTCTCGCGCGTCCTCATGGGCGGCCGCGTCCCGCTTCTTGTCGCGTTCGTCTCCCTTGGCAGTTCACTGGCAGTCGGCCTCGTGCTTGGTCTCATCGCAGGGTTCGGGCCACGCTGGCTCGACAATTTGCTTCTGGTGGTCTTCGATACAATCCGCTCCTTTCCCGGCATCATCTTTGCACTGGCCGTAATTGGGTTACTTGGGCCCAGTCTGGGGAGCGTCATTTTTGTCATCGCAATAACGTCTATGCCTATTTACGCGCGTGTTGTGCGTACCCAGACAGAGGCACTTCGCCAGAGCGAGTACATCGCCGCGGAGCGCAGCATGGGGGCGGGGACGACCCGCATCCTCACCGTGCACGTGCTGCCCAATGTTATCGGCCCGCTCCTCATTCTGGTGAGCATGGACGTGCCGGCCGTTATTGCCGTAGAGGCCGGTCTTAGCTTTCTCGGCTTGGGTGTGCGTCCGCCGACGCCCGATTGGGGAGCGATCCTCAACGATGGCTATAACTACATCAATCAGACGCCATGGATGGTCATCGCTGGCGGTATTCCAATCGTTCTCGCAACGTTAGGCTTCACTTTTCTCGGCGAGGCGTTGCGCGACATTTTCGATCCCAAGCTGAGGAAAGATCTATGAGACGCGACGATTCGGTACCTCACACGTCTGCCCGTCCGCTTCTTGTGATCCGTGACCTAAACCTCGATTTTGGTACTCCGCGCGGTCGTATCCATGCTTTGCGTAACGTTTCTCTCGAAGTCCCAGACGCACAAGTGGTCGGTGTTGTCGGCGAAAGCGGATCGGGTAAGTCAACGCTCGCCTATACGGTGATGGGCCTGCTTTCAGAAAATGCAGATGTGACGGCCGGCAGCATTTTGTTTGAAGGACGAGAGTTGTTTAATATGACTGCTCAGATGCGCCGGAATCTCCTCGGCGATCGCATTTCGATGATATTCCAGGACCCGATGACCGCACTCAATCCGGTGCGGACCATCGAAAGTCAGATGATCGATGTCCAGCACCACGAACAAAAAAGTCGGAGCGAAAAGCGCGCAAATGCCATCAAAATGCTTCACCGGGTCGGAATTCCCGACCCGCAAAGCCGCATCGGCGGTTATCCACATCACTTCTCAGGTGGCATGCGCCAGCGCATCTGCATCGCTATGGCGTTACTTGTGAAACCTGCGCTCCTCATAGCCGACGAGCCAACCACTGCGCTCGATGCAACGTTGGAGGTGCAAATCATCCATCTACTCAAAGATCTGCAAAAGGAGATGGGTTGCTCGATTCTGTTCGTCTCCCATCATCTCGGAGCTGTGGCTGAGTTGTGCGACCGGGTCGTCGTCATGTACGCGGGCGAGGTGGTCGAGCAGGGGCCTGTACGGGAGATCTTTCACAATCCCGCTCATCCGTACACGCGGGCGCTGCTCGAGTGCGATCCTGGGCGGCTCAAACAAAGAACGCGGACCTTGCCGACAATCCCTGGCGAGGTGCCCAGTCTCCTCGGTTCTCACAGGGGGTGCATCTTCAGCTCGCGCTGCCCTCACTCATTTGACCGGTGTGTGCACGAGAATCCGGTGGAGTACAGCATCGGCACAGGACAGGTCGCGCGATGCCATCTGCTCGATGAAGAACGACAGGTGTCGGCATGAGTGCTCTTCTCCGCGTTCAGGACCTCGGCGTCCGCTTCCGGACTATGGGTCCGCTAACCGCGCTCGCCACCGGAACGGAAGCGCCCTTTCTCGATGCAGTATGCGGTGTGTCCTTTGAAATCCACAAGGGTGAGACACTGGCCCTTGTCGGCGAGAGCGGCTCAGGCAAATCCACCATCGCGCGTACGATCATCGGCCTGCAGCGGGCTGTAAGCGGCAGCATCAACTTCGATGGACAGGAACTCACGGGACTGAGTTCAGCCGAACGCAGGCCCTATTTGCGGCGCATGGCGATGATGTTTCAGGACCCTGTCGGTTCACTTTCACCCAGGCTGAAGGTGCAATCACTCCTGACCGAGCCTTTTCGCATCCATGGACTGAAGGATCGCGACGCCGCAGCTGAAGCAACGCGCCTGCTGCGCATGGTCGGCTTGCCCGCTGACTTCGCTCGCCGCTATCCCCATCAACTTTCCGGCGGTCAAGCGAGACGCGTTGGTATAGCGCGCGCCCTGGCGCTCAATCCTGACTTAATCATCGCCGACGAGCCGACGGCCGGTCTCGACGTCTCGGTACAAGGCGAGGTACTCAACCTTCTTGCGCGGCTTCAGGGTGAATTCGGCATCGCCATCCTTATTATCTCCCACAATCTCAATGTTGTGCGCCACATGACCGACCGCATGGCGATCATGTACCTCGGCCGCTTCATTGAAGTTGGCGCTACCGACGGTATCTTCGATCAGCCGCGTCACCCTTATACGGAGGCGCTGCTTGCGGCCAATCCGGAGCCTGACCCCGATGCAGTGCTCAACAGGATCGAACTCAAGGGTGAGATGCCGAGCTTGTTGAGACGTCCGTTAGGCTGTGAGTTCCACACGCGCTGCCGCTACGCGCAGGACATCTGCAGTCGCGTGCTCCCCGAGCCTTCAGCATGCCAAGAGAACGCGGAGCACAGCGTCAAATGTCATTTCCCGTTGGGAAGGAAGGGGGCGTCGCAACTGAAGCAGCTGGCACTTTCTGTCGTGGCACCAACGTCAATCAACGGTAGCCAATAGTGTGCCCCTATAGATGTCATCGCTCCACTTTAACGCTAGTGTGAAGGTTCTTTGACGCGACCACTACTGGATCGCTAGTCCGATCGTTTAAGCGGTACAGCTTCAGTTCACCCAAGACCGGATCTTTATTATTAAACAAAAGGCGTGGAGTTCAAATATGATTGCAGTCGTTGAGAACGAATGAACTCAAATGCCGGATGGACACAGATTGGCGGGCAGAATTTTGCTTCCCGTTCTGGAGCGCCAACCCTGCTATTTTTGAGTAACTAACCTATCGCAAGCGACCATGGCACCGAAGCGCGCGATGAGACGACGCATCGTGTTTTTGCTGAAGCGGGCGATAGGAGGCGCAGTTCGACGACGAGTATTTGTTCCGAGCGGGAATTTGAGGGAAGGTATGGCCTGGATTGCAGCACAGGAATGGTGCGACGGCGGCGTTGGAATGCTGGGCATCTAGTGGGGCGGTTTCAACGGTTTTGCAACTGGCTTATCGCCGTTCAGCTGCGCTGAAAGCGGTGATCAGCATGACCTCACCGTCGCCGCACCAAATGAAATAGAAATGTGGAAATCTAGAACCCTGGACGGTGAACTTTGAAAATTGAGTTGGGACCACGACCAATTACTGTAGTAGAGAACGTATGGATTCCACTTTCGGACGGGACGCGTCTGGCCGCTAAGGTTTGGCTACCCGAGGATGCCGATCACAATCCGGTGCCAGTACTGATGGACTACATCCCTTACCGCAAGCGTGAGAATACTAACGGGATGTACCCTTATTTGGCTTCCTATGGATATGCTTGTGTGCGGCCAGACATTCGTGGATCGGGAGATTCCGAAGGACGCCCCCAAGACGAGTATGCTAAACAGGAGCAGGACGACGGCGTCGAGATCATCGCTTGGCTCGCCAGGCAGCCCTGGTGTACCGGTAAGGTCGGTATGTTCGGGATCTCCTGGGGTGGCAATAGTGCACTGCAGGTGGCTGCCCGACGTCCACCTGAGCTCAAGGCGATCATAACGGTTTGCTCGTCTGACGACCTCTATCCCGAAGAGCCCTACACCGGCGGGTTACTCAACGATACTGTGTTCTTTGAGTGGGGGGTGCGTTGGCCCGCTTTTTGTGGACGTCCGCCCGATCCGGCAATCGTTGGGGAGCGCTGGCGCGACATGTGGATCGAGCGTCTCAATAACCTGGACTACTACCCCATAAACTGGATTGCCCACCAGCACCGCGACGCGTTTTGGAAGCATAGGTCGATCAGCGAAGACCACGGTGCCATTCAATGCGCCGTGTATGCCGTGGGTGGTTGGAACGATATTTATTACCGCGCGATACCGCGCATGCTCGCTAACCTCAAATGCCCGCGCAAAGGGCTGATCGGCCCGTGGGGGCACCAACATCCAAACAATGGCGACCCGGGGCCGGCGATAGACTGGCTCACCGAAGCGCTGCGTTGGTGGGATCACTGGCTTAAGGATATTGATACGGGCATCATGACCGAGCCGATGTACCGGGTGTGGATGCAGCAAGAGTCGACAATGCGCGGCATACACCAGAGTCCCGGCTGTTGGGTGGCCGAGGATAGCTGGCCGTCCCCGCGCATCAAGCCGCACCAACTCTATCTCACTAACCACGGACTGGAGAGCGATGCCGGCGCTGAATCGGCACATGTTCTCAACCCTTTGCAAACGGTGGGAATAACGGCGCCTCGTCGGCATTGGAGAGACATCGACACGGAGGCGCCCACCGATCAGCGAATTGACGACGCTCGCTCACTGACATTCGATTCCGAGCCGCTTGAGGGAAATCTCGAAATTCTCGGTCAGCCGGCAGTCACTATCGAACTAGCGGTCGATAAGCCGGTTGCGTTTCTGGCCGTTCGGCTCAACGAGGTCGAGCCGGACGGCCTATCGAAACGAATCACTTATGGTGTGCTGAATCTGACGCACCGGGATAGCGATGAGTTTCCTGAACCACTGGAGCCCGGCAAACGTTACCGCATTCGCATGCCGCTGCAGGATTGTGCCCATGTTTTCAAAACGGGCAGGCGCATCCGTGTTGCAGTATCAACCACGTATTGGCCGGCGTTTTGGCCGTCGCCAGAACCGGTGACGCTGACAGTTTATGCCGGTCGGTCCGAACTCGAACTGCCGGTACGACCGCCGCGCGCCGAGGACGGGAATTTGAAGCCCTTCGGCCCGGCATTTGTGCCGGCACCCACCTCCGGACGAACGGTGTTACAGGAAGCGCCAGCGCCAACCCGAGTCTCTGAATGGGATGCTGCAACGAGCAAACTTACCATCCGCACCGCCTGGGACGGCGGACAATACAGGATTGAAGCGATCGGCACAGAAGTGGGGTCGATAACAAGCGAGGTGGTTGAAATACTTGACCAGGATCCGACCAGCGCTAACGTCCAAACGCAGTATATTGAGACGCTGAAACGCGGCGACTGGAACGTCCGCGTCGAGAGTAGCCTGCGTATGAGCTTGACCAAGGACAGCTTTTTGCTTGTGGGTCAGCTTAGGGCGCTAGACCACGACGCCGAAATCTTTACGAGGACCTGGAATCGTACGATCCCGCGCATGCTTGTCTGATATTTATCTCGGCTGTCGGAATAAGACAGTCCGAATGATCCACAATGGGTGGATAGACACCGATCTAAACGTCAAGTTCATCGAGAGTATGCCTGACCCGGTGGGTTTCCGTCGGACGATAGGTAAAATACGTCCTGTCGGACGAACTGGAAAGCCGGAAGAGGTCGCGAGCCTGGTTGTGTGGTTGGCTTCTTCCGAATCCTCCTTCGTCACAGGTCAGGTTTGACAGTTGACGGAGGCCGTATGGCGAAACTGAGCTTGCCACAGTAGATCAAGCTGAATTTGGCAGATGGCGGTGAGACGATGCTCGGTCCAAAGAAGACCGTCGGGTTTTCATGAGCGGATACGGCGGTCGCTAAAGGTGCTGAACCCCTTCGAGAAGACGTGCATGAGCGGAGACATCGTCATTCTAAGGCAGGATGTTTTATGGAGCGCCTGATCTGGACTGCGATTGAGTTTTCAAGAACTGACGATTGAGTTTTTTGCAGAGCCTAAATCGTTGAGTTTTAAAGAGTGCAAGTGTAGAAATCGTAGTAGAATGAAAGCAACAAGGGCGTACGATTGCGTATTTCTCATGAATAACGCTGTTCTGCGTTTGAGTATTTATTGGAAGTTATTTCGTGGAGACGATAGATGGTATCAAATGTTTCTCTGGACCAGCGCCGGAAGGAAGCTATCCCGGTAGGAGTCTCTTGTTCTTTTCCGATTTACGCGGATCGCGCACGGAATGCTGAGCTATGGGACGTGGAAGGACGGCGTTACATTGATTTTGTGGGCGGAATGGGTGCCTTGGCGGTGGGGCACTCTCACCCGGACATTATCGGTGCCGTTCAGGCCCAGCTCGATAGATTCAGCCACACATTCTTCGGCACCGCTCCTTATGAAAGTTACATCGCCCTGGCCGAGCGCCTGAACGAGTGCTGCAAGGTCGGAGGGCAAGCCAAGACGCTCCTCGTTACCACTGGAGCCGAGGCGGTCGAGAACGCTGTCAAAATCGCCCGCGCGTACACCAAGCGCCGGGGTATCGTTGTCTTCGGGGGCGGCTTTCACGGTCGCACGCTGCTCACGATGGCCATGACGGGAAAGGTGAACCCTTATAAGCAGTCATTCGGACCCTTCCCTGGAGATATCTATCGCGCGCCGTTTCCCGAGCCGTTCCGGGGAATCAGTGCCGAGCAGTGCCTTGCAGCGTTGGAAACCCTCTTTGAAACCGAAATAGAGGCGGCGGCCGTGGCGGCGTTCGTGATTGAGCCGCTTCAGGGTGAAGGTGGTTTCATCCCGGCTCCTGCCGAGTTCATGAAAGGCATCCGGAGACTTTGCGATAGCCACGGAATCGTCCTCGTCGCTGACGAAGTCCAGTCCGGCTTCGGACGAACCGGCCGTCTCTTTGCGGTGGAACACTTCGGCATCGAGCCTGACCTTATTGCCATGGGCAAGAGCTTGGGAGCAGGCCTTCCGATTGCCGCCGTCGTCGGCAAGTCGGAAGTAATGGATTCCGTCGGCGTCGGTGGGTTGGGCGGTACATATGCCGGAAACCCGCTCGCCTGCGCCGCGGCACTTGCCGTGCTTGATGTACTCGAAAAAGAAAACCTCCTTGTTCGCGCCCAGGAGATCGGTGCTCGTTTTGAACACGGCTTCCACCGTATGCAGAAGAAGAGAAATCACTCTGTGATCGGCGACGTTCGGGGCCTTGGCGCGATGATCGGCGTTGAATTGGTCGAAGACAACGCCGCGCGTACACCCGCTCGCTCGTTGACCGCCAAAGTGATCAAGGAAGCGGCAAGTCGCGGATTGCTTCTTGCGTCGGCAGGCCGTCACTTCAACGTTATCCGGCTCTTGGTTCCCTTGACCACGCCGGACGATCTCATCGACGAAGCCTTGGAGATCATCGATCAATCGATTGGCTTCATCGTTGACGACGATCTTGGTTCCAGGAACTCGGCGTTCGCTCAAGACGGATGAGGGAGCCATGATCTACGAAAGTCTATCCGAGGCATTTCACTTAATGAATTTCTGCCTGACTTTGGCTTAGTTGCCGGAAAAAGGAGAGAGCCGAGACGACTTGCGCCGGAACCATACCTGGCTTTCAAGCCGAAGGTGGCGCTTGCAGCCAACAGCGGCGAGCAGACGCTGGTAGAACTGTCCCAGCAGTTCGATGTGCACGTCAACCAGACCAAGCAGTGGAAAGACCAGCTCCTTGAGGCGGAGACAGGCGTGTTTGGCGATGAAGCTAAAGCAGAACCGGCAGGTCCGACCGTCGATGTCAAAACGCTTCAATGCCAAGATCGGAGAACTGACGTTAAAGAATGTTTTATCCGATGCGCTCGGCATCTTCAATACGGACCAGGGTCGCAGTTCACGTCCATCGACGGTCGCGGCGCATGGCGCGACAATGTCTTCGTCGAGCGGCTCTGGCGGTCGATCAAATATGAGGAGGCTTATCTGCACGGCTACAACAGCGTGCCGGAGGCCCGAGCTTGGATCGGCCGGTATCTCCGTTATTATAATACCCCACACCCACATTCATCCCTTGTGACCTGCTCCCGCCAACTTAACTGGAATTTTCCAATAATGCCCCGGTTACGGGCTGAGGAGAATTCGATGAAGAAGACGAAGTTCACAGAAGCGCAGATCGCCTTCATTCTGAAGCAGGCAGAAGACGGTGTTGCCGTGGCGGAGGTCTGCCGCAAGGCCGGGATTTCCGACGCGACATTTTCCAACTGGCGCAAGAAATATGCGGGCCTGATGCCATCGGAGATGCGACGGTTGCGGCAGCTTGAGGGCTTGAGGAGGAGAACGTCAAGCTGAAACGGATCGTTGCCGATCTCAGTCTCGACAAGGCCATGCTGCGGGATGTTCTATCAAAAAAGCTGTGAGGCCTGCGCGCAAGCGCCAGCTTGTCGACGAGATGCGATCGGTCTGGAAGGTGTCGACGCGTCGCGCCTGTTCGACGCTGAAGGTGGATCGGGTGCCCTTTAGGTCTACGTGGCGAGCAGGCTGACCTCAAGGCCAGGATCAAGGAGGTCGCCGAGACGCGGATGCGTTATGGCTATCGGCGCATTCATGTGCTGTTGCGGCGCCAAGCTGCGGGAGGATCGCAGTGAAGCGGTCCGGCACAACGAAACCTGGGCCATGGACTTCGTGCATGACGAACTCGCCACGGATCGCAAAATCTGGGTGCTGACCATCGTCGACACCTTCTCGCGCTATTCGCCCGCCTTGATCGGGATGCGATCCCGTGGGGTATTTTGGGTTCTGCCGAGCACGATGAACAATATCCTGAGCGGCCGGTTTGTGAAGTGCCTGGCGGCTGAAGATCCATGGCCTCTCCTGTAGAAGGCGGACGCCCTCGATCTCGCCCGCTTCGGCAGCAATTCTAAGGGTCTTTGGCGTAATGCCAAGTAGCTTCGCCGCCTTTCCCAGATTGAGCCAGGGTTCGCTGCCGTCCGCCTGCGGACGAAAGACCGGGATCTTGCGATATGACCTGAGTGCCGTGACACGCTCCCTTGTCCAGCGGTTGCCATTGCCGGTGGTCAATCCATTGCGATTGAGTATCCCTGCGATCACATCGTCATTGGCGATGCGAACGAGCTGCCACACCGCCTCGACGATGTCATCGGGCGTAGCGTTTCGTTGTCCTCGACGTCGTTTCGGCAATCGAAGTTCGGTGTGGACTCCACCAACCCAGTGAATGACCAGCACGATCTCTGAGGGTGCATCATCGAGATCGGCGACTACTTCATGAATGAGCGTGCGCACGATGCGCTTTTTGAGCCTTGCATCGGTCGACGGCGCTAACCAGACGGCACGAAGATTCCCTGCAAGGTCGACCATCTCCGATGTAGAATAAGATGACGTTTGTGGCACTGCGGCCTGGTGGGTGACAATCTTGTTCTCAATCTCACCGACGCGTTGAGGGCCTTGTTCCAGCGCGCTTCAAGCTCCGACGTCACCAGCCGGTTCTCGGGATCAGCTGCGTCATATTGTCGGAAAGCGCGATCGGCGGCATAGCGTGCCCGCCGCAAGGTCCCGTTGCAGAACCTCTTGGACCTGGTCACGCCGGCTGGCAATATTACGCTCCGCCTCGACCGAGGCAGCGATGGCTCCCGGTCCTACGACACCGAGCAGCGCCTCTTCGATCGCGTCATCAACCCGCAGACCGCCGAAGGCGATACAGCGTGGTTCGCCATTATCGAGCAGGCCACGCCAGCACGAATAGCGCGGAATGTTGTGTTTGTTGCCTGTATAACGGACCGTCAGCTTCCGACCACACCGTTTGCAGCGGAAAAGGCCAGCTAGCAGAGCGTCGCCATGCTTCGGTACTCCGTGATGATGGCTTGTAGGGACATTCTCGCTAACCATCTTGCGGATATCCTCCGCCCGTTCCCAACTGACATAGCCTTCGTGCGAATCGGGAATCAGGTCAAGCCATTCATCGCGCGCCTTGCGACGAATTCCAGATCGGCTGCCGCCGTATCCCAACACAGAACGACTCTTACCATAAGCATAAGCGCCGCCGTAGACCGGGTTCACGATCATAATTGGGCCTGCGCCAGACAACATCACCATTAGCGTGCCTGACAGGCAGATCCAGTCCGTGTTCGAGGAACCACAGTAGGGCCTGGCGTGCACTGCCGAGTTCGGCAACCTTGTTGAAGACGAGTACAATGGCTTCCTGAACGCGATGATCGGGATCCTTCTCGATCAGGTCGCCCACCTTCTGGAAACCGTCAGGAACAGTGACAACAAGCTCGCCACGGCGGGCCTTCTCGTAGCGCACAGAAAGGGAACGCTGGCGCAAAAGATCGAGCTCATATTCGTTGAGGCTACCCTTCAGCCCCAAAAGCAGGCGGTCATTACCCTGACGCGGCGCGTAGACTGCTTCCTGGTCAATCAGGACGGTATCAACGACGCGACACATCTCAATGAGTTGTTGCCAATCGCGGCTGTTGCGAGCAAAGCGAGACACTTCGCGTGCCGCAACTGCTCCTACCTTGCCAAGACAGACCTCGGCAACCATTCGGTCGAAGCCAGCGCGGGTCACGCCGCCGGCCGCTGAGCAGCCAAGATCGTCATCAACCGTTTCAATATCCGACCAGCCAAGTGCCTTCAGGCGATCGCGCACGGCATATTGTAGCACGCTGCTTTCGCGATTGTGTAGAACCTGATGGACCGACGATTGCCGGACATACAAAATGGCTTTGCGCTCACGATGGTGGGAACCGATCTTCTCATGCATCATGGCTGGCCTCCATCGACTGGGAAGCGCTCACGTCGTTTGCGTAATCGACGAACAGGCGCACCATGAGCGCAGTCAGCGTCTGGCGTGTTCCTTCCGGGAAGTCCTGCCATTGCGGCATCGCCGGCGTCTTCCCCCTGTACGGATCTGAGAACAGATCGAATTGATATATCATGAACTGGCGTGGCAGGGACATCTCCCCGACTCGCTTCGTGAGAGCTCAATGCTGCGCTTATCTTCGCGTCTTGTGAGGAGCCTGCTTCTTCAAGCAACCTGACCAATGCGAATATGCTGGCGAGTTCGACATGGGGGACCAACATGGTCAGCCACCGCGCGCTTAGTGAGCGATCGAACATCCACTCCGGAACTTCAAGCAATCGACCCGATGCTGTCCCGGAAAGGCTGCACCGGAACACTGCCATTCCCTTGTCCAGCACTGCATGGATATGGACAAGCTGTCCGCTCCAGGGATGCCACGGATAGAGAAGCTCGCGAAGCTCCGTCCCGTGGGTGTTTTGTTGTCGTGTTGTACAACGAAGAACGGCCTCATGGTGCAATCGGCAATAAGGTGCCGATCTCGCTAATGAATTCGGGAAGTGCAACCAGCCCGCCTCCCTGAATGAAGCCGGAAAACTCTAGCTTCCGCTGGTCCAGAGTGTGGGGGCGGTTCAGTCCAGAGTGTGGGGGCGGTTCATAACCCCGGAAAATTCCAGCTCCGGGTGGCCTAAAGACGGGTAGCACGTCACTCGCCGAACTTCGCCTGGTGTTCGGGCAATTTGAGGATTCTTTGCATCTGCACGAGCACTATGTCGAGGCGAATGCATCTCTCATCGAGGCTGTCGAGACTAATGATAAGCCCGCAGCAGTTCTGTAATTAGAGGCATATTTCCAAATGCGTTGCGCCCGGCTTCCGACTCGGCACATTGACCGTCCCAACGGCCTATATTGCTCAAGCTGAGCTCCTCCTGCACGCCTCCACCTGGTTTGTGGCTCCCATGTTGAGCGAGGCAGTGGTGCGGCTGATTGAAAGCGGAAAGCTGGAAGAACTTCTGCGTGAGCGGCGGCGGCAGGCGCTGGAGCGTTGCCGCGTGTTCCTGGATGTGTTCCCCGAAGCTCCGAAACTTCAGTTTCCAGCCTTTTACGCATGGTTGCCATTGCCGCCAAAGTGGTCCGCACATCAGTTTGCCGCCGCTGCGCGGGGTCGCGGCATACTTGTAACCCCGCCCATCGCCTCCGCGGTGGGAGAGGCTGATCCCGGTGCAGTCCGCATCTGCCTTGGCGCGCCGAAAGATCTTAGAGAACTCACCGATGTGCTTCAGATTTTGCGCGAGATCCTGGGTCGCCACCCAGTAAACGTCGTTTCTGTCGCATAGCTGGAGCTATGTTTCCGGCCACGTCCGAGTGACTGCGGTGATTGTTGGCAGCGGTTACACCCTGACCGGATAGTTCCAAAGAGTGCAGTTTCGGCAGTGAAGCTGGGTGAGTGAGTGAAAGATTTGCTTTGGAAGACAATGCTGTGGCGACTTCGCTCGTAAGATTGGCTGTTGCACGCGTCAAAATAGGCTGTTTGTTGCTTTTAGCTTCGGCCCGATCCTTACAGGCCCAAGAACAATCGGGCTTCGAAGGCGCTCGGCTCATTCAGAAAAGCAACACTTCCCAAATGACCGTCCAGTTCCATAAGTATCCTTATGTGATCTGTTATTGTAGCGCCCGTTTAGTAATGTCTCACTCGGCCCGATTAGAGATGTCACACTGCCCGCGTGTTTTTGCGTTCTTGGCGGGTGGCTTTGCTTATGAAGGTTTTGAGTGTGAGCGAACGAGAGATTTCACGGATTGATACGCTTGGTCGGGTTCTGGAAGGACGCCTGACGATTGTACGTGCAGCAGATATTCTGAGCCTGTCGCGACGTCAGGTTCACCGTTTGCTGGCGACACTACAACGTGATGGACCGTCCGGGCTGGTTTCGAAGAAGCGTGGCCGCACCAGCAATCGCGCTCATTCAACGGCATTCCGTCAGCATGCGCTTGCTCTTGTGCGTGAGCATTATAGCGATTTCGGTCCAACACTGGCTGCGGAGAAACTCCTCGAACTGCACAGCATGCGCATTGGCCGCGAGACATTGCGGTTGTGGATGAAAGATGCTGGCCTGTGGCTTACGCGGCGGGATCGCGGGCCGCGCATTCAGCAGCCACGGTATCGTCGTGATTGCTATGGCGAGCTGGTCCAGATCGACGGTTCCACGCACCATTGGTTTGAGGATCGTGGCAGCAAATGCACGTTGCTGGTGTTTATCGACGATGCGACGAGCCAGCTTCAACACCTGCAATTTGCCGCATCGGAAAGCGCTTTCGATTATATGCGCGCCACGCGGGCCTATGTCGATCAGCACGGCAAGCCAGTCGCATTTTATTCAGACAAGCACGGGATTTTCCGTGTCTACAAGCCTTCAAGGAAGGCTGAACAGCCCCCGATGACGCAATTCGGCCGGGCTCTCGCCGAGCTGAACATCGATATCATCTGCGCCAATTCGAGCCAGGCCAAGGGCCGGGTCGAACGTGCACACAAAACCCTGCAGGACAGGCTTGTGAAGGAACTACGACTACAAGGCATCTGCGACATCGGATCCGCGAATGCCTGGCTTCCGACCTTCGTGGCGGATTACAACAGCCGCTTCGCCAAACTGCCGCGCTCCGATCACAACATGCATCGGCCCCTCGCCCAATACGAAGATGCCGATGCGGCGCTGTGTATCAAGGAGAAGCGGACCGTCTCGTATCAGCTCACGCTGCAATATGACCGCATGCACATTCATCTCGATGAGACGGAGAAAAGCCGCTCGCTGCAGCGCAAGGAGGTCATGGTGCATGACTATCCTGATGGTCGGCTTGAGGTCGTGCATGATGGCGACGCGTTGCCGTTCACGGTATTCGACAAGGTGCGTCGGGTGGAACAAGGAGCGATCGTGGATAATAAGCGGTTGGGAGAAGCCCTCGCCTACATTGCCGAATTGCAAAAGGAACGGCCCTCGTTGCGTGCAAAAAGTGCACCACGGCGGCGAGGACAGGCCAACTCTGCCTTTGGTTGAATGCCAGCCTGTGTGACATTTCTAATTGGCACACTCAGAGACAAAACTAACTGGCTTTGACAGTTATGTCATAACATAACCAACTGGCAACTATGATCCCGGCTGTTCCCTTCGGTTGGTATGTGCACGGGATTTCCAGCGCAAGGCGCGGCTATTTTGAGGCGCTGGAGTTGTATCGCCAGGCACACGACCGTCCGGTTGCGTTCTACTCCGACAAGCATTCGGTGTTCCGGGTTGGGAAGACGGACGTGAAGCGTGATGAGGCTATGACCCAGTTCGGCCGGGCGCTGTCGGAACTCATTGAGATATTGTGTGCCAATTCGAGCCAGGCGAAAGGCCGGGTCGAGCGCGTCAATAGCACCTTGCAGGACCGCCTGGTCAAGGAGCTGCGGCTGACCGGCATCAGCGACATCGCCGCCGGCAACGCCTTCCTGCCCGGCTTCATTGAGCGGTTCAACCCCAGGTTTGGGATCAAGCCCATCAAGGCAGACAATTTGCACCGGCCCTTGAACATTGCGCCCAACAGCCTGCAAGAGATGCTATGCCGACGAGAACAACGGTATGTTCGGGCAGCAAGTGACGTTCTCCTTCGAGCGCCAGCGGGCCATGCTGGAGGAGAATGAGGTCACACGGGGTCTGGTCGGCAAATATGTTGATCTCTATGCCTTTGCTGATGGGCGTTTCCAGGTTCGCTGGAAGGGTGTTACCCAGCCCTGTACGCTCTTCGACAGTGCGCAGCGCGTCACCCAGCTGCCATTACCGAGAGCAAGCGACTCGGCGATGTCCTTGCCTTTATCAAGGAGCGACAGGATCAGTTTCTGCCACCCCCCAAGGTGAAGACCAACAGTGAGGTCAATGGCTATCAAAAACGTGGCCGCAAATCACCTGGACGAAAGGGCTGGGTTGGCCAGATGATTGATCGCCGCGCCCGTGAACAAGTGGCAAGTGCTCCTTCTACAGTCGCCGGGTAGGGCTGCGATATTGAGGTCTCCGCCCTACCCGGCGACGAGCCTCGGCGGCTGTCAGGATGACATTTCTACTTTGCGAGAGATGCGACATTTCTAATTGGTTGCAACATTCATGTAGCCGGGTGGGTCCTATTTTCGGACCATTTTCTCCCCTCGCCCAAAAGCGCATTGGCGATGATTGCAAGCTTGCGCATGATGGCTGTTAGGGCAACCTTTCCCTCGTCGGCAAGCCGATGAACGCACAACCCGGTAAAAGATTTGCTGATCGAGCCGATCTGAAAGAGGTGAGACGGATGGACCGCGTCGACCAGGCAGAACGTCTTGCCGGGCAGCCCGAATTCGGCAATCTCTTCCTTCGTATACCCGACAAGCTTCTCGAAAATGTTCTCGTATCGATGCCCCAAAGCTCCATGCGAGCGAACAGTTACCTCGCTGGCGCCGCTTGCGGCAGTTTTACTTGCTGCCAGAACGATTGAGGCGGTTCCGGCGGCTATGCGCCCCTTAACGAGGTTGCGTCGGGAGATCGTCATGTTCCAGTTCCCTCTCCGGATGGTGGTTTGAGTTAGTGACGCGGTTGATCCGCTGGGTCGGCTCCACTCACTGCGTTGCAGCAGATCACACAGATGGACAGCGGCGGCCTATCTGCCATTGCGGTACCACCGCAGTGACATGCAGGAGAGCCCGGCGTCGATCTTTTCGATTTCGGCAGTCTTCAGCGGCACGACCTTGTAGCCTTCCCTGTCGAGCATCTCGAGGGTGCGCGGGTAATGGGCACTTGCGAACACGACGTCATTGACTCGCAGCACATTCGCCGCCGGCTCTTCACCTTGCGGGACAACGATCTTGCGGAACCCCTCGAACACGGCAGCGTCGGCAAGTGCAGCCGTGGAAATGACGGTTCTATTGTCGAGCAGCGAGGAAGCCGTCTTGAAGTGCAGAACACCTTTCGGGGTTTCGGCAACCTGGGCCTTTCCGCCGAGTTTCTCGATGCAGGAAACAAGTGCCTCTGCGCCCATCTTGTCCGTGCGTGCGGAGAGGCCGATCAGTACGCCCTTCGGCGTGTACATGATGTCGCCGCCGTCCGCCTGCCCCGGAGCCGGCAATTCGAGCACCGTTTCGAACATCTCGCGCAGGGTTGGTGCAATTTCCGCTGTCTCATTGACACGGCTTGGCGTGCCAGGACGGAGCAGGATAGCGCCGCCGGTAAAAACGAGTGCAGGATCCTCGACGAAGATGGAGTCCGGGAAGGACTCAAGAGCAGGAAGGACGGTCACCTCAACGCCTGCGTTGCGCATGGCCGCAATATAAGCATCGTGCTCGGCCTTGACGCCTTCATAGGTCGGACCACCCCGATCGTCTGTCCGCAGGCCGTTTACGACGGAGGTGGAGGGCTGGCGCACGATTGCGGAGTTGAACTCATAGACAGATCTGGTCTGCGACATTTTTTGCTATCCTTTAGTTTCGATGATGGTCTGCCGCCACTCATTTGGCCGCGAATAACAGGTGTTCCGTCAGGGCTGTGCGCCGTGACAGGTGAATTCCGGCGAGCATGCATCGAACCGAGCCTCCGGCAAGTTCGATCGTCGAAACGTCGAAGGGCAGCAACTGTGCAGACTGCTCGATTATCTTGATTTGGTTTTGGTCGAGCGCCGCATGGGCACGAGCCGAAAGTACGACGACGCGGCCTTCCCTGCCTTCCAGCTCGATGGCATTGCCGGTGAAGCTCTCGATCTGCCCGATCGAAAGCTCGATGACCTTGCGTCCGGTCTCCTCGAGCCTAGCAACGATCTCCTGCCGACGCCGAAGATCGGGGATCATCTGCGTCCCGAGCAGCGCAAAATCCGTCCCGATGCACATCAGCACGTTGGTGTGGTAGATCGGCTTGCCGCTGCGATCCACGGCGTCAAAGACCATCGGTTCGAAGTTGAAATGTGTGCAGAACCGTTCGAGCGCGACTTCGTTGGTCCGGTTGGAGCGTGCCGCATAAGCGACTCGGCCAATGTGATCGAGTACCATGGCTCCGGTGCCTTCGAGATAGACGTTGTCTTTCTCGAGGCCCGAATAGTCGATGACATCCTGGACCCGGTACTCGCTTTTCAGCATCTCGATCACGTCGCTGCGACGCTCGTTTTGCCGATTGGCCGAGTACATCGGGTAGATCGCGACATGCCCGCCGGAGTGGGTCGAGAACCAGTTATTGGGAAAGACGGAGTCGGGCGTCGTGACGGTCTTGTCTTCGAAAACGTGAACTGTAACGCCAGCATCGGCGAGACCTTCCGCCATGCGGGTTACCTCGTCGAAGGCCCGGCTCGCAATGGCCGCGGCGGAACGCTTCTCGTCGTTCGACTGGAATGCATTGTCCGAGGCGGTCATTGGGTTCGGGGTAAAATGATGCGGCCGGATCATCACCACGGACTTCGGGGCTTGCACAGACTGTCTGCTCATCATAGTGCTCCAGCCTTGGCTGCCACTGGAGCCGCTTTCGCGGCCCGCAGGATCATCCCGAAGAGATCGCGCGGCTCGTCGGGGTCGGCGAGCAGGTCGAGCTCTTCGTAAAGCCTAGTCTCCTTGAGTCGGTCGCGGACGTATCGAAGCGCGGAGAAGTCCTCGATGGCAAAGCCGACAGAATCAAACAGTGTGATCTGGCGTTCTCCAGTGCGACCTAGCGCCTTGCCTGCAATGACCTGCCAGAGCTCGATCACCGGGTGGTCCGGATCGAGCTGCTGGATCTCGCCTTCGATCCGTGTCTGGGGAGGGTATTCCACGAAGATGTCTGAGCGCAGCAGGATGTCGTGGTGGAGCTCCGTCTTGCCGGGGCAGTCACCACCAACGGCGTTGATGTGAATGCCGGGGCCGACCATGTTGTCGGTGAGGATCGTCGCATTCTGCTTGTCGGCCGTGACGGTGGTGATGATCTCCGCCCCCTCCACAGCCTCCTGCGAGGAGGAGCAGGCCTTGATCTCGAAGCCCATGCCGGCCAGGTTCTTCTGGCAGCGGGCCGTGGCGGACGGATCAATGTCATAAAGACGGAGTTTGTCGACGCCGAGGATCGCCTTGAAGGCGATCGCCTGGAATTCCGACTGCGCACCGTTGCCAATCATCGCCATGATACGCGCACCCTTGGGCGCGAGATATTTCGCGGCGACGGCGGACATGGCTGCGGTCCGAAGTGCCGTGAGGATCGTCATCTCAGTAAGCAACATCGGATAGCCGTTGCCAACGTCTGCGAGGACACCAAAGGCCGTCACGGTCTGCCGCCCGGAGCGCGTGTTCTTGGGATGGCCGTTGACATATTTGAAGCCGTAAGTCTCACCATCACTGGTCGGCATCAACTCGATGACGCCCTCGGCGCTGTGCGAGGCGACGCGCGGGGTTTTGTCGAAGGACTCCCAGCGCCGGAAATCTTCCTCGATGTAGGCGGCAAGCTCGATGAGGAAGCGTTCGACGCCGGTCGCGAGCACGAGCTTCATCATATGGTCAACGCTGACGAAGGGGACAATATTGAGTTTTTCTTGCATGGCTTTATAGCTCCTTGTGGGGCGGTCGATAATGCGGCGGCCCATGAGCCTCGCGACAAGATCGACCTGGAGGACCGCGGTGCGACCACGCTCGTTCAGAAAGGGGTTGAGTTCGACCAGATCGAGGCTGGTCACCAGGCCGGAATTGCGAAACATCTCCATGATCAGATGTGCTTCACGGAAGGTGGGTCCGCCCGTCACGGCGCCGACCGCCGGGGTAACGGCGAGGTCGAGGAATCGGCCTCGCCAAAAGGGGCTGCCGTCGGTGTCTGTTCGACGGCAGCCAGGTTGCCTCGATTCGAGGCCGGGGAAACAATGATACTGGTCATTCTGGTGCTCTGCTGTTTCAGATTGATTGCAGGGGACGATATCGGGCTGCATCCCTCGGCAAATTCTCGGCCCTGACTACGCTACGGCTGTGAAGTTCGCTCGGAAACCGATGCGTTCTCCCCAAATTGAGATCGAAGGCCGTTCCAAGTGGCGGTACTCAGTAGTGCGCAGTGGCAATGAGTTCGATTAGGGTACGTTTCCCTAGATCGTCGCCCGCGTCGGCAGATCGTCCGGTGCCAACCACTCTTTCCACACTGCGTCCATGTCCGGTTTGACATTCATGTCCGTGATGAAAATCGTTGCTGAGAGTAGCTTCGATCGATCAGACCCCGATTCTCTCAGGTACGTGTCCAGCTTGGCCAAGACCTCTCGGGTCTGGCCGGCCATATCGAGGCTATCGTCATCGGCCACAATACCGCCGATGTAGGCTATGCCATTGTGCTTGACGACGCGGTGCAAGGTGGGCGTACGAAGTAGCCGTTCGGTCATGATGAATGTCCTGTTTCTTTCAATTGGTGATCGACGGGATCTCTCCCGGTCACGGCCTTCAAGGCGCGGGGCGCATGCGGAAGGCCCGCTAATTCGGCGAGGCGGACTGGCTTTACCGGTGAGCGAAGCCGGTACGTGCCCACCTCGCATGGGCTCATTCCTTTTTCGTCTGCCATGATTTCGGTGACGGTGGCAGCGCAGAGCCGCCCTTGGCACGGCCCCATCCCGCAGCGAACGAAAGTCTTCAACTGATTCGGACCAGGTGGTCCGAGCGCAATAGCCTCGCGAAGCTTGCCCGCCGTAATCTCCTCACATCGACAAACGATTGTTTGAGGATCGGGAGGGGCAAGAAAAGCATGCCGCGGGGTGTACAGTGCATCCAGAAAGTCCCGTCCCCGAAAATAGCGCTGACGCCGTTGTTGAAGCTGCTTGATAGCTGTATCCGCAGCATGACGTTCCGTAAGCCTGAGGTCTGAAAGAGTAGCCAGCGCGGCAACGCGTCCGCAAATTTCCGCCGCTTGAGCGCCCTCGATGCGGGCGCTGTCTCCCGCAATGAGGATGCCACGCTTCAGCGTGCGTCCCTCGGCATCCGTTGCCGGCTGAAAAGCACGTTGGCCCTCATTCCACGTCAAAGGGCAACCGGCTGCACTTGCCAGATTGATGGAGGGGATAATCCCCTGGTGCAGCAGCACGGTCTCGGCCTGAAGTGTATCCGTTTCATGGCGAGTTGCGAAACGAACACCTTCAGCATGTTCTCCCCCCAGAATGGCGAGCGATTGGACTCCGGTCACCACACGAATATTGCGCTTCGTTTTGAGCAGCAGGCTAAGCCCCTTGGACAGGTAAGGCGAAAGCAGAAAGCCTGGCAGGTGGCGTAATGCACCCCACCGGAGCAGCGATTGCGACGTGTCGAGCAGGGTCATGTCGCGCGCGCCAGCATCGATGAGCTGGCTCGCTAGCAAGTAAAGAAGGGGCCCGCAGCCCGCGAGAACAATCGGAGCACTCGGCACGACGCCGGAGGATTTGAGTGCGATCTGGGCTGCGCCCGCCGTCATCACACCCGGTAGTGTCCAACCAGGCACAGGCATGGGTCGTTCCTGTGCGCCGGTCGCAAGGATTATGCCAGCCGCTTCGATTATACGCGCGGCGCCAGCTACAGTTAGACCGACACGATGATGATCGTTCCCGTCACCCTCTTCCGCGGGTTCGATGCTCCAGACCGCAGCGCTCGGAACGTAATCGGCATTGCTTTCCGCGAATGAACCCGCGAGCGGTTTTCCCTGCCAATAATCGGCGCCAAGGTACTTCCGTTTGCTTGGCTGGTTGCGCGTAATCTCCCGGTATATCTGGCCACCAGGACGGGGGTTTTCATCCAGCACGGCGACACGTACGCCGGCCTTTGATGCTTCTATGGCAGCGGCCATCCCCGCGGGCCCGGCGCCAACAACGATCAGATCGTATACAGGGAGCAGGTCTTCTGCCTTGGACACAAGCCGCACGGTCATGGCTGCCGCCCTTCGCCGCCATCGAGACTTGCCATCGGATGCGATGCACCTTGTTGGCTGAGCACCGTCATCCCCTCCTCAACTTCGACAAGGCAGGCTTGGCGGTTTTGAACGCCATCAACTGTCACGAGGCACTCGAAGCAGACGCCCATCAGGCAGTAGGGAGCACGTGGCGCATCGCTGACGACGGATCGACGGACATAATCAACGCCGGCGGCAAGCAAGGCAGTGGCAAGCATGTCTCCCCGCTCCGCCTGCATCTGCACGCCATCGAAGGTGAAGGAAATGGGCTGCTCGATCTCACGCAATCTGCTGAGCATGAAACCTCCTTGCGGAAAATGGGGAAAGGTCTTCGCCAAGCTTCGAGGCGGCAATCTGCGGCGTCACGATCAGCGAATGGTTCGCCGCCAGTGTCACCCCCGAATGGCAAGCCACCAGGAAAGCACCCGGATGGTATGCCGACTGATCGTAGATGGGCACACCATCCGCAGTCTTGACCCTGAAACCGGACCAGCTGCGCACCACATTCAAGTCTGCAAGGGCCGGGAAAATCCGGATAGCGCGGCTCGCAAGAACGGCACTGATGTCCGAAGACGTCGCGATGTTCGAAGTGTCTGTCTCTTCGCTGTCGCCGATCATAATGCCGCCCTCATCGGTCTGGCGGATCGTTGGCGACAGACAGGGTAAAAAGGGTTTGCACTTCTCGGTGACAAGAACCTGTCCCTTGCTTCGCTTAAGCGGACAGGCAAGGCCGACCATTGGGGCAAGCCTTTCATTGTCCAGACCGGCCGCCAGCACAATCTTGCGGGACAGAATGGAAAAACCGTCGCCCTGCAGGATGAATCCATTGGCAACCGGCTGGATGGCGTTCACCTTGTGATTGGGCCGATAGCTCGCCCCTTTCCTATCCATTGCGATGTGGAGCGCATGAAACAGCCGCAGCGCATTAACGTGCCCATCTGCCGCGGAATAGACAGACCCAACGACATCGGGTCCGAGGTGCGGGACCCGGTCGCGTGTCTCTTCTCTGGTCAGCACCTCGAAGGCGGGAGCGCGGCCAGCGGTTTCGGCAGCGATACACTCCATATCCACTCGAAAGCTCTCGAGTTCCTCATCCGACAACGCAAACGTGAAGGCGCCCTGCTGAACGAGGCCCACGTCGATACCGCTATCCTGAGACAGCGCCTCGGCCATGATAGGCCACATTTTCGCAGACCTGTCCGACCACAGAGCGTAATGAGGAGCATGCAGTCCTTTCCCTTGCACCCAGACCAATGCAAAGTTCGCCCTCGACGCCCTGAGGTCCAGATCCGAGCCATCCAGGACGAGCGGCTTCATGCCTGAGCGAGCCAGTCCCCAGGCAATGGACGCACCAACGAGGCCGCCGCCAATGATGGTCATGTCAGCTTCTTGCATTCGATCGCCACCACATCGTGATTGAAGGGCTGGTCATTTCCACGCTCCAAGCACGAAACTGGAGGTCGTCAGCCGACGCACGTGTGCCTCATCGATCCCGACGCCCAAACCTGGACGCTCCGGCAAATGAACGATCCCGTTCCGCACAAGAGACGAGAAGTCGGTCGGGTCTTCGGCCAACCGCAAGGTCGACATGAAAGCGTGCCCGACGTCCACGAGGTTTCTGACAGTGACGGCATGTTGGAGCGAGGCCGCCTGCGTGATGCCGAATTCGATCATCGAATTCATGTAGCAGTCGATGCCGAAGGCCTCCGCGGCTGCGGCAATGCGCTGCGCCCGCAAGGGGCCGCCGTTCTTGCTGCTCTTGATGCTGAAGACCTTTGCCGCCCCACTGCGAGCAAGCCGCGCAGCGTCGGTGAGGTCGATAATCGATTCATCGGCTGATATCGGGAGACGGCTTTCGCCAGACAGCAGAGACATGCCTTCAACGACGTTGATGGCCAGGGGCTCTTCGACAAAGGCAACTTTCGAGCCGGCGATCCCCGCCAGGAATTCACGCGCCTGATCCAGGCTCCATCCCTGGTTGGCATCTGCTATGAGCTTGATGCGTTCTCCGTAGCGTGCCTCGAGTGCAGCAACGCGCTGGATCTCGCTGCCGATCGGCGACGTGCCCATCTTCAACATGAAGCTGGAAAAGCCTTGCGCGGCCCGCTCTTCGATGATTCGGATATCGTCTTCGGCAGTGCCATTGCTCAACGGCCACAATACCGGCAGTGAGCGGCGGATCGGCCCGCCAAGCAGCGTCGCAATTGATACACCCATCCTTTTGCCGAGAATATCCAGCAACGCCATGGTAACCGCACCTTTGGCGCAAAGGTGGCTCGGCAGAAGCGAGTCGAGCAAAGCGTCAATTGCGCCGGGCGCCGGTTCCGATGCGGCGAAAACTGCGGGCAATAGTGTGTCCTTCAGGGCCTGCATCACGCCGGCGGGCGTTTCGCCATCTACGGTTTCAGCAGGGTTGGCTTCTCCCCAACCCTCCACGCCGTCGGAATCGGTCAATTTGACAAGCACCGCCTGAGTTGCGATCAACACACCCTCAGTCAGCTTGTAAGGCGTGGAGAGCTTCGCCTCTATTTCGAACACTTCAGCCCTTACGATCGGGGCCATTGTCTTGCTGGGTGATCTTTCGTTCATTTTGATTCCTGAAACTACGGACAATGTTAATCGTGCAGGATGGGCCCAAGCCCGTGGCGCCACCACGCCACTAATGCGTTGCCACGGCGGCCGTGGACCGCAACGCACGGTCGGAGCGCAGGTGCGGATTGAGCCATATCTCAATCAACATGACGGCACGGGTGACGATGAAATTGATCGACAGATAGATTGCGCCTGCGATCACGAAGATTTCGACTGGCTGAAACGTGTTGGAGATGATCTGTTTCGCCACACCGGTGACTTCCACAATCGTGATTGTCGAAGCAAGCGACGTCGACTTGATCATGATGATGATTTCATTGCCGTACGCAGGGAGGACCTGCCGCATTGCGATTGGGAAGACAATGCGTCTGAACAGGAGGATACCGGACATCCCGACTGCTCGGGCCGCTTCGATTTGCCCCCACGGCACGGCTCGAATGCCACCCCGAATGATCTCGCTGGTATAGGCAGCCGTGTTCAGGGTGAGTGCCAGGATCGCGCAGAACCATGCATCCCTGAAGAGCGTCCACAAACCGAAGTATTCGAAGAAGGCTCTGAACTGCCCAGAACCGTAATAGATCAAAAACATCTGCACCAATAACGGTGTTGACCGCATGACATAGACGTAACCATAGCCGAATGAAGCCAGTACACGGCTTTTCGACAGTCGCATCAAGGCGATCGGCAAGGCGACCAGAAAACCGAGAGAAATCGATATGGAAGCAAGCGCGAGTGTCGTGGGAACGGCTGACAGAAGTCTCGGAAAGGACTCCCGGATAAGATCGAAATCCATTTACTGGCTCCTTATTCCGCGGTTGGCCCATTTTTCGGCCATGATGAACCCTCGGTTGGACACGGAGGTCAGCAAGAGGAAGAGGAGGAAAGCTGCAAGGTAGAACGTGAACGGTTCCTTTGTGGAACCAGCCGCAACAGCGGCGGCGCGCATGATCTCGACCAGGCCGATGACCGATATCAGTGACGTATCCTTCAACGTGAACTGCCAGACGTTTCCCATGCCCGGCAGCGCAAATCGCGCTGCCTGTGGGATTAGGATTCGACGCAGACGAAGGGATGGTCCCATCCCAATCGCTCTTGCCGCCTCGATTTGCCCTCTCGGTACTGCGAGAACAGCGGCACGGATAACCTCGGTCGCGTAGGCGCCGGCACTTACACCGATGCACAATATGCCGATGGCAAATACCGGCGGCTCGACATATCCCTCGAAGCCAAAAAGCGAATTGCCGAGGTAACGGAGCAGTGATCCACCCCCGAAAAAGACGAGGAAAATTACGAGAAGCTCCGGGACGCCCCGCACAACGGTCGTGTAGACGTCACCAAGAAGTCGAAGCGACCAGAACCTGGAAAGCTTTGCAGCGGCAAAAGCTGAACCAAGAAGGATGCCGATGGCGAAGGCGCAGGTTGCAATCACAAATGTCATGACCGCGCCACGCGCCAGCTCGTCGCCCCAGCCGGCATCACCCCATCCAAGTAGTGTGAGATCCATGGTTTGCACCCTATTTTTTGAAATAGCGGTGATGCCGGAGCGCCGAGCGAAGCAGGCCCGCGCTCCGGTACCATCGTAAAATTATTGCTGTGGCGTGGCGTCGTAGCCGAACCACTTCGTCGACAGCTTTTGCATTGTGCCATCGGCAATCGCTTCGCTGATCGCCTTGTTGAACATCTCGCGCAGCTTCTCGTCTTCCTTGCGGATGCCGATCCCGGTGCCCTTGCCAAAAGGTCCGCCGGTCATGTTCGGGCCGAAGATTTTCAGATTCTTCCCTTCGGGTTTCTCAAGCAAAGGCTTGAGACGAGCCAGAGAGGACAAGCTCGCGTCGATCCGTCCGGAGTTCAGATCGAGGATCATGTTGTCGGCAGTATCGTAGCTCACCAATTCAACACTCGGCAGCAGCTCTCTCATGAAAGCCTCGGTCGTCGTGCTGACCTGCACACCGACTTTCTTTCCTTTGAAGGCAGCAGCCAGTTGGTCGAGCACCGCCCGTTCCTCTGGGCTGACATCATCCAATGCAAGGCTGTCCAACTCGCTCTTGACTTCAAGCAACGGGCTGCCAGCCGGGGCGATGAAGCGGATCTGTGTCCTGATATATGGCTGAGTGAAGGAAATGACCTTTTCGCGAGCAGGTTGGATATCCATCGCGGCGAGGATCACGTCATAGCGGCCGGCGACAAGTGACGGAATAATCCCGTCCCAAGCCTGTTCAACGACCGTGCACTCGACTTTCATGCGACTGCACAGGTCCTTGCCCAGGTCGATATCGAAACCCATTAGGTTGCCGCTGGCGTCTTTGTAATCGAATGGAGCATAGGAGGCCTCGGTGGCAATCTTAATGCTCTTGTAGTCCTTTGCCACTGCTGGCCCGGCAAGGACCACGGCGCCGGCTAGCATTGCAGCAACCAGGACATTCATTTTGAAGATCTTCATCTGTTCACCTCTGTTGTTTCGTTTTTTGTTAGATGTTGCCAATCAATGCAGCGATAATGTTCCCTCACAGAACGCTTGCGAGGAACTCTCGACACCGCGGCGAAGAAGGGCTCCGGAATACTTCGTCTGGCGTACCTTGCTCTTCGATCCTCCCTTTCTCCAGAAAGATGACCTTGCTTGAAACGTCGCGCGCAAAACCCATTTCATGTGTGACCACGATCATGGTGCGGCCTTCTTCCGCGAGCTGCCGCACGACCTTGAGAACCTCGCCCACCAGCTCTGGATCAAGTGCGGACGTCGGCTCGTCGAAGAGGAGAGCCGACGGCTGCATCGCAAGTGCGCGGGCAATGCTCACGCGCTGCTGTTGCCCGCCAGACAGCTCGGAGGGATAGCTCGCATGCTTTTCGGCAATTCCGACCTTCCTCAGGAAATCCATGGCTCTGTCGCGCACTTCATTCCTCGGCTGCTTGAGCACATGGACTGGCCCTTCCATGACGTTCTCAAGAACGGTCATGTGCGACCATAGATTGAAGCTTTGGAACACCATGCCGAGTTGCATCCGCATTCGATCGATCTTCTTGCGATCGAGCCCGACCAGACGGCCTTTGCGGTCCGTTTCCACGGTGATTTCGTCCTGACCGACCGCGATCCGGCCTTTGCTCGGCGTTTCGAGAAAATTCATGCAGCGCAGGAACGTGCTCTTGCCGGACCCTGAACTGCCGATAATCGAGATCACGTCGCCTCGGCTGGCTTCAAGCGAGATTCCCTTGAGCACTTCCAGGGGCCCGAAATTCTTATGTATGTCTTCCGCAATGAGGGTTGGCTGGCCGACATCCTCCTCAGCAGCCTTCCTATTGAGCATCACAGCATCCTTAGACTTAGCGTTCGTGGCTGAGGCAGCCGCAAGAAACGGGCTTGACGACCTCATGATTATTTCCTCCCATTTGCAGCGGCCTTGCGCCCGCTTGTTGCTGCATGCTCTTGGGCATGCCTCATCAAGCCCTCTTTCCCACCCAGGACATGAGCCCTCATAAGAGCTGCTGCTTCTTCAGCCTTGCGATCCCGAATGGCTGACAAGACGCGCTTTTCTTCGATGTTCCCCGGCTCCCCCAGTCCTAGGCGCGAAAACTTCCGGCGAAACAGGACAATCTGCCCCCAAACGCCCTTCAACATTTCGACGAGGTTCTGGCTGCCGGACATGGCCGCAACGATCCGGTGAAAGTTGACCGCGTACTCGAAAATGGCCGCCTCATCGCCACGATCAATTGCGCGGTCCATGTTCTCCAGGCATTGGGCCAAGAGGTTCAGATCGTTTTCGGTGCGGTTTTTCGCAGCCAATTCTGCAGCGAGCGCCTCCAAACAAGCGCGAATGTCGTAAAGCTCCCACGCCTCTTCAGGTGGCATGTCGCGAACAAACGGCCCTTTGTTCTTGGTGATTTCGATCAACCCGTCCTTCTCGAGCTGCCGAAGTGCCTCACGAACGGATGCCCTGCTAACGCCGAGTGAGGCAGCCAGCCGGTTCTCGTTCATGTGCTCACCGGGCAGCAGCTCCCCTGACAGTATCTTCTCATGCACCTGCTGATAGACGAGTTCCGAGATGGAAACATTCCGGAGAACGTTAAGGCTGCTGGTGACACTTTGTTTCTCAGCCTGGCTATTCTGCATGGGACCTCTCAATGAACTTTGTCAGGCATAGCTTGCCGAATGCCGATTGCCGGCAATCTGCACTAACCAATCGTCTGTGTCAAGCATGCCATGGCTCGAAGTTGCCTTTTGGCCAGGTTGAAGCACCAATGTTGGACGCTAGAGCACGTCCGTTTAATCGGGATCACAATCCTGCACCCGGCAAGTTGCGCCATGAAGTTCTAATGGAAGACGCCATAACGACGCCTTGCTGTTTCAAATCGGTGACAATCGTCAGCAAATGCGAAAGAGAGCGGCAAGCCGGTCGAGTTTCCAGATCACCAGGCAATCACCGGATCGCAAGTCATCGAGAGGCCTTGAGGACGGGACGATCATCGCCCAGCGGCAAACCAGCCGTTCGGCTCCTGTGATGCCGTCGGTAAGCGCCGCTTCGTCGCCATCGTCGAGGCCGAACAGGATGTCTAGGAGCGGGAAAGTGCCGTGGTAGAAGGATATCCAGCGGAATACGCAGGATGGGTTGTGCAAACTTTGAGTTGACCGTTTTCGATGGCGAGGCGACACTTACAACCTGCAGCAAAGCAGGAGGAAAACGATGGACGAGCCAGACCGCTGGCACCACATGACAACCGCGCCGAAGGACGGCAGTCGGATCCTCGTCACGATCCGCCCGTCCGAACAGGGGCCGGCAGAAGTTGACCTCGCGTATTGGTCGCATGGCGATCAGTTCGGTGCAGAAGGCTGGCGTGCTTCAGATTCCTCTCCCGGGCACATCATCGAATATGCCGAGCCGGAATTGAAGTGCTGGATGCCGATGCCCTCGGTCAATCTCAATCGCACCTCAATGCCCTCACCCTGGGAAGGCGACGACGCCCAAGAGCTCGACGGATCAGGGATTTGAGAACTCGCGTCGCCATGTTGCGAAGAATCGATACGCGGCAAGCGGCAAAATCCAGTTGAGCATCCAGCTTCATCCTTCGCGATGGAAATGCAAGCGTCCGGTCAGCCGATACTTCCGTCTTACGCCCGATACCATGGCTACGGCTGATGAAGATCTGCAAAAAGCTCGGGTTCTCTTTCTGGCATTATCTTAGCGACGGGTTTGGAAGCCACATTGCTTCTTTCCGCCCCCATGTTACGCGACCCTCAAAGCTGGCGGGATCGCAGACCTGTTGGCCGCAGCCAACTGACCCATTTCGCACTAATCGCCCTGCTCCGGTTAGGGCGTCATTCATTTGGGCCGGCCACTAAGCCAGCTTGAAGTCCGGATCGTTCCAAGGCGACCCAGTAGGTTCCGCTTTTTCCGCCATGTATGCTTCGATGGCGCTGATCGATCCCTGTATTGCACTGAGTGCAATAAGCGATTTGTCATTCTCTCCGCTCTTTAATATCGCAGTTATTGCGATAGACCGTCTGACCTTAAGCCTGGCCAGTAGTTCGCTGTTGTCCATTTCTTTCCCTCCATTGGGTTTTTTCACGCGGCAAGCGGTCATTCTCAGGAGTCCCCGTAAGCACCAAGAAAACATGCGCACCGGCAAGCTCACTAGCGGTTCGCCCTGCTGTTTTTCCGTCGGGACATCGCCCATCTTCACAATCATTGAATTAAAGCTCGACAAAATAGCCTGGGTCGCCGACAGCAGCGTCTTGCCTTCCGCCTCATCGTGGCGCTGCAGGAGATCGGTACAGAATGACGCGCCCGGTTGGAATGATCTGGGAAAGATAGTCGAAATCCCGGATGTTTCCGGTAAGCACACTCGCACCCAATTGCCGCGCCTGCAGGAAAATCAGAGCATCGTTGACAAACCGGCGCTCGAGACCCTTACCCTTTGGCAAGTTGCTCAACCGAATGAGCAACCCGGCGAGGACGCCGGCTTGCCCCCAGGTAGCTGCGTCCGGCGCATGAAGTCTGTGCTCCGGTATGTCCTCTACCGTCGCCTGAATTGTTTCCAGGGCCGACTTCGTTGAAGCCTGTTTCGGATCCAGGCGGCCAAACGCGTGGGTCAACTCAGAGAGACACACAGCCGAATGGTGACATAGCCGATACGTTAGAAGCGCATCGACCTCTGCCGGCGATCGCCCCTGCAGCACATCCAGATAGACGCTGGTGTCAAGAAACAATGGACCACCAATGGTTGGCTCGCCATCTACCCAAGGCAAATCATCATCGGCCCGACGTTCGAGCCTTCCCAGGCGTTTCTGGGGCTTCAGTGATCGGAGCGTCTCGAACAGATCAAACCCCAAGATCGATGTCCGTTGGAATGCTGCCTTTCCGGCCGACGAGGCGGGCGCCAAAATCGTCCCCCAGTGCCAACCGCGAGAGTGCCAGTTCCAACAGTTCGGTGTCGGAAGTAACGTGAGCTCGCTTCTTCGCGGCTTCGATCAACTCCGATGGTACACGCCCCGACAACCGTGTATTTTTCGCGGTGCCGAGAAGGCCAACGGCCCGCGCTTGCTCAAGCACGAGCTTGTTGCGGGTCAACGCAACCTTTGCCTCGCTTTCTGCAGCGGAACGGATTTGGGTACCCATGCATGCCTCCTGTGTTCAACATAACACGGATACCGTTCCACATGAAAGCAAGGCGCATCTTTAGGTCGGCCGCGGGCTTTTTCTTTGTATGAAGGGCCATTTCGGGGCATGGCCCATGCGTTGGCGTCTAGCCCAGGCGAATGCTCTGGACTTCCGGGCCTTTCTTGCCTTGCCCGCATTCGACAAAAACCTTCTGTCCCTCCACCAACACGCTGAGCCCTGAGCGGGTCAGCGCTGTGGCATGGACGAAGACGTCCTTCTCACCGTTATCGGGAGCAATGAAGCCGAAGCCCTTTTCGGAATTGTACCATTTGACCGTGCCCGCGCTTTCCAGCTGGTCACCTGTCTCGGCATTGGACCCTCCCGCGCGGTGCGGATGTGCTGGAGTTTTAGCGATCTGGTGGTCGATTTCCAGGACTTGCACAACCTGATGGCCTCTTGGACTTTCTTCGACCGTGACCTTGAGACGCGTCCCCTCGGAAACACCGCGGCTTCCGGCTGCCTCCAACTGTCGGACGTGCAGATAGGCCTCCGTGCCATCCGACAGTTTGACGAAGCCAAAACCCTTGCTGGCGTTGAACCAGATCACCTCCGCGTCGACAGGGTCTGCGGTCATAGTCGGCGCGCGCTGAAAGTAGCTTGGCTCGGACGTCCGTTCCGAAAAGGAAACGAGGTCATCGTCATGCCGATGCCGGCGTGGCTCGCGATGGTCTCGATATTTGCCCATGATCGTCTCGATTGGCATGGAGGGCACACTGCGCTTCCGTGAGGATAATATTACCATCGGACGACGCGGTCGTGTCAAATGCAATTATGGCGCATGTCTCGCTTTCGCAATGAGATCCTGACGTCGCGACAGGCTCAGAATATCGGCTGCACGTACAATCGTTGTAACGACTTCCAAAAGCCTGGCTCACCGGTTTACGAAAACTCCCGCAAAATGGACGTTTCTATTTTAGCTCCCGCTGAAAAGTATGACTCAACCGCGAACTCCAGGCCGAAAGGCTGACTTACGGTCAGATTCGTGTACGCGCGCTATCTTTCACATGCGATAGATAGGGGCGCGGATCTCATCCAGAAGATCATGTCCCTTCCAAGTCAATCGATAGCCAGCCAATGGTGGTGAATTCTCCAGGAAGCCTTCGGTATGGAGAAGCCGAACGTGGGCAACAACGACTTTCTGATCGAATCCTTCAACAATAGTGTCTCCACCTAAGAGAAGTTTGCCAGCGGGAACAACCTCAAAAGCACCGCCGCTTTACAAGTTGTCATCATACCGGTTTTTCTTTAGTTGCTGAGGGTGTGGCAAAACGTTTGGGGAATGAAACGATGTCGATTGACTGGATCCCAAGACTTCGAGGACACGCGGATCTTGTAAAACGGCTGGTGGAGGAAGTGCCTCAGGCTCTCGACCGACCTGGGCTAAGTCTCGATCACGCCAAACGTTTGCGCGCAGTCATTCAAAAAGGGCAGCGTGATTTTAACGAAGTTCTTGAGCTGATGAATGAACAGGATGTCGACGAGACATACCGCAATGCCGCAGACAACCTTGCAAAGATATGGTCCCATTTCGTTGATGCCGCTGCCGATAAAATTCAAATGCTGGAGGATGAGGTATCTGCCGAAACGGATCATGAGGATGAACAGACTGGAACCGGATGAGTAATTATTCGGATTCCGCACGATCTGCAGGCTAAGGGGTCGCGCTCGGCCGAATTCGACACAGGATCGGAATAGAATGGGTCGCCGAAACCTCTTGTCGCTCTTCGCGTCAGGGCGCAGCATTTTAGAAGATCAAGGTTCGCTTGGTCGCGGTAAATAATGATCGGCGTTGTCAGAAGTGCTTGACATAAAGGGAGGTCACAACGATATTAAGCCTAACAACACCTCCCACGCCTCTTAACAATGCGCACCAGGGAGGTTTTCTTTTGCCCCGAATTCAGTTCGACAAGCCAGCTCTATCGATTAAACAGCATATCGAACTCCTGCGGGAGAGAGGGCTGGCGATCACTGACGAAGCGTTGGCTAGAGAGTATCTGCGATATGTAGGATATTACAGGCTTTCAGGGTACATGCTGCCTTTTCAAAAAGGCGGACAAGGCGAAGACAGACACAGGTTCGTTAATACTCCAAGCTTCCACGACATCGTCGATCTTTATACCTTTGACCGGAAGCTGCGGTTGTTGCTCTTGGACGCCATCGAGCGTATCGAGATCGCGTTGCGCGCGGCGCTCTCGACTGTACTTGCAGTTGATCATGGGCCGCATTGGTATCTGGACCCCACGCACTTCGATCCAAGGTACGACCACGGCGATTTTCTCGAGCGTGCGAAGAAAGACATTGGACACAACGAGCCAAGACGCCGCGATCTGTTTATGGCCCACTATTACGATCACTATTCGAATCCTCCTATGCCGCCAAGCTGGATGCTATTCGAAGCGCTTTCCTTTGGGCCTGTTTCAATGGCAATAAAAGGTCTGGAAAAGGGAAACCGGAAGAGAATAGCCAGAGAATTCAGCATTCCTGAGCCAGCGATGAAATCATGGCCGCATTGTTTGTCTTACATCCGAAACCTCTGCGCACACCATTCCAGGCTGTGGAACAGAACCTTCACAATCAGGCCATTCGCGCCGCGAGAGTTCGCCGATGATTTTGCTGATCAGGGACGCATATACGCGCAACTGGCGGTCGCGCAAATCTTCATGAAGAAGATATCACCAATGTCTCAATGGTCGGACCGACTGCAGGCATTGCTCGATGAATACCCGGCAATTACCCCTGCCCGCCTTCATTTTCCGAACCGGTGGCAGCAAAGAGCGGTATGGCGTTGAGTCGCCATGCTCATCAAGCGGTGACGCCTACAAGCGACGCCCCCCGAACGAGAACCGGCAATGGCCGGTTCTCTGATCTCTAGTCTCACTGTTTTTGCCGATGCACGTTTTTTGCGTCTGCGCTTTTTTCGGTCTCCTGCTGCTTCTGCTTCAGGATTTCGGCCTGCTCCTGCGCCAGACGCTCAACCTGGGGTGACTGGTTGATATCGTCGGCATAGGCCGCTTCGGATCCATCTCTACCGCATTTTGAGCACGTTGTGCCGCACCCGCCTCGGCCTGCGTGCGATAGGCGTGATCGCTGCCGCCGCCATCTATCGGCTTCTCATTGGTCCTGGATCATTCCGCGGCCTGTCTTGTCTCGCGGTGCGCCTTGTTCTCGGTTTTTGTCCGCACGGTTTCCAGCGCAATACCGGTTTCTGCGCTGGAGCGATTCAAACCTTCCTCCTGCACCGCAGCGCGCACGGCCTCACGGTCTTTTCTGTCGTTGATCCTGACCATGGCGCCGGTATCAGTGAACGACGGCCACTGGGAATCGGCCTCTTCTGGTGCGCTCGAAGGCTGGCAGTGTCGCATCGAATCGCTTGCTTTCAATCCGTCGCTTCGAAAACCTCCGGTTCAAACTCTCTTACGCCCTCGTCTTTGGCAAACAGGACACAGGGGCCGTTGGAACCACGAGGGTCGTAGGCGAAGCCTTTCGCTGCCAAGGCCTGTGTAATTTCCCGAATGCCGGACAATCCGTAGAGGTGGTCGTGCAGTTCAAGGAAGATTCGCTCGATATGGGGGAGTTCAGATCGTCCAAGTAAATCTCGCTCAGCGCCCTCAATGTCCATGACAAGAACGTTGATGGCATGATCCGCAATGAATTTATCGATGTTGATCGACACCAGTGATATTTCGCGCTGGTAGGGTCCTTGATTTTTGTCCATGGACGACATCCAGAGATCCTCTCGAACATAGAACGGCAAGATACACGGTTCACCTGCAGTCAATATTCCCTGGGCCAAAACGACATTGCCAAGGTCGTTTGCACTGATCACACGATGGGCAAGTGCCGCTGTGGATGGGTTTGCTTCGAATGACCACACCCGGACCCCCGGGGCCTTTGCAATAAGCGACGTGATGATGCCGATCCCTGTCCCAAGCTCCAGCACCCGATCATTCGGCCGCACGGCCTTGAAGACCGACTTGGCCTCTTTGGCTTCGTAGCTGCCACTTGTAAGCGCCTGCCAGATAGCGGGTGAAACCTCATCAGATGTTAGAGGTACCCTAATTCCGTGAACCGTCAGTAATTCCAAACCAAACTCCTTTGGTTGCCTATCGGGTTGCAGCTGCCAGACGGGGAAACAACCGCCTGCACCGACTTTCCTTTTTCAAAGCATAGCTATGTCTTAGGACGACGATGTGAAACTGAACGGAACGTTTTATCCTCTGCCAGATGCCGTTTTGGCATCGATCAGATTTCCGCAATCTGTCGAATCATCGTAATTGACAACTTGGCGAAGGTGCTCCAATCGCGATGCAGGTGCGGGCATGCCCAGCAAGTAGCCTTGGACCTGCTCGCATCCAACCTGTTTGACGCATGCGAACTGCTCTTCGGTTTCGATGCCTTCAGCGATTGTGGTCATCCCCAGGCTTCGCCCGACCCCTGTCACCAATTCGACGATGGCGAAGGCATCCGCGCGGGTTGTAACGTCGCGGATAAACGAGCGATCGATTTTGATTTTATCGAAGGGGAAACTCCTGAGGCTGCCAAGTGACGAGTATCCAGTTCCAAAGTCGTCCATCGCAATCTGGATGCCGATTGCCTTCAATTGCGTCAAAGTGTCGAGCGTCTGTTCATTCTTGTCCAGGAGTACCGATTCGGTGATCTCAAGCTCAAGTCGGTTCGGATCGAGACCACTTTGAGTGAGTATGGTAACGACGCTCTGAATAAGATTTCGGCTGCGGAACTGTACAGGCGACAGATTGACCGCAACTTTGAGCGACCTTGGCCAACGGGCTGCCTCCAGGCAAGCCGTTCTTAAAACCCACTCCCCCAATTCATGGATCAGCCCGATATTTTCGGCGACCGGAATGAATTCTAACGGGGGGACTTGGCCGCGTACGGGATGGAACCACCGCAGGAGGGCCTCATAGCCACAAATCTCGCGTGTAATCGTGTTGACTTGCGGTTGGTAGAACACTTCCAGCTCTCCATTACGCAGCGCCTGCTTAAGATCTGCCTCGAAAGACTTTTTCTCCGTCAATCTTGTTTGCATCTGGGATTGGAAAACACAAACATGGCCAGAGCCGAGAGACTTTGCTTCGTAAAGCGCAAGGTCCGCGTGCTTGAACAGTTCATCTGCGTCGGGTTCCGCTTCCGATATGGCAACGCCGACGCAAGTACCGATTTTGATCTCCCGTTCACTGACCTGGTAGGGAAAACTGATTTCATCCATCACGTGACGGGCAAAATCGAAAGCCTGTTTGTCGGTCAGACCCGCGCTGAGGATCGCGAACTCATCGCCGCCTAACCGACAGATCAAGTCGCCTTGCCGACTGAGTTTCGTGAGGCGACTTGCGACGGCCTGGAGAAGACCGTCACCGACGTCATGCCCCAGCGTATCGTTCACATCCTTGAAACCATCGAGATCAAGGAGAAAGATCACGGCAGTTGGTCCGCCAGCTATCGCAGTTTTCAACCGCGCTTCCAGGTCTGAGCGAAACAAAATACGATTGGGAAGCCCGGTGAGCGCGTCATGGTGGGCAACATGTTTCAGACGATAGTTCTGAAGCGTCAATTCCCCTGACGCTTCGCGGAGGTTATCCGTCAAATCCTTCATCTTGCGGTGAGCACCGTCCAGGAGACTGTTGTGGTGCAGGAGCAGAACAACCAGCCCCACCCCGCAGAGAATGAGCCCGCCTGCAAGCCCGGTATAGACCAGATGGAGCTGTCTTAATTCTGCTTGGGCCGCGTCGATCAAGCCCACATCGAACTCAACCGCAGTGGATGCAAGCGCAGTCATGGATGCATCCAGAGCGGTCATCGATTGCAGCATGGTCTTGATACCTTGGGAATCCAGGCTGTCCAGACGCTGATCCAGCATGTCTAGAACATCACCAAGCTTCACAAGCAGCTCGCGTCGCTGAGGATCCAGCTCCACAAAAGCACCTAGATTGCCGTGCTTCAACAGTTCCACGCGGCCAATCATAATATCAAGACGGAGGCGGACCTCATCGCGATCAACATCCATGCCCAAGGCATAGGCAGCGAGGCGATGCTCCAGCCTCATATATTCGGACAGCGTCTGAGCCACGGCCCAGGAGTCGTTATAACGGGCAAACTTCTGCAGCGCAGTTTGCCGCTCGGCAATGACATAGGCGATGTAGGCCGTCGCCACCACAAAGCAGCAGATGATGATCCCGAGTATCCGTTTCACGCTGTGTCTCTATTCGATTATCAGCTTGGCCACCTGCCACGCGGACCGGGTGTAATAGGTCTGGCTTTGCAGCTGCGGATCGCTGTCATAAGGATAGACAATGAACAATGGCCCTTTATCGCGGATGGGCATGTAATTCCCATCGCGCTTCAGGGCGAGCACGACCTTGAATTTCTTGAAATCATCCAGGGGAATCGTGGTCACGTAGTCGTTGAGGGCGACTGCCGTCACTTTCGTTCCTGTCGCCCCCACCAGTTCCATCAGCTTATCGAGAGGTACGCCCTCGAAGCGTACGCGGGTGTCGTACCATGGAGTCGCCGTTTCGATGGTCTGCAAGCCAATTTCTTCCAGCATCGCGCGGTCGAATTCTGCCGCGGAGCCATTGTTCGTGTTTTCGATTTTTCCGGATACAATCAGAATTGCCTTGCCTTCAGGCTTGGCAAGCGACCCGGCGAATGCATTTGAAATCGTGATGATCGACAACGCGATAGAGACCAAAAGGCGGATAAAGTTCATTTGCATATCTCCGTTATATTGAGGTTATTAGAGCAAGCAGACTAAAGCGGCATCAAAAAATGACATAGCTTCGCCTCCTTGCTGGCTGGGTGAGATGAATGACCTTCAACGAAGTGCGAAGGTAAAAGCTTGAGAACCGCACACGCATCTGCGAAATCGCGCGGGCCAGACCAAGCCCCACATTTTCTCCTGATGGGACCAGAACGACAGCGCCCGCAGCATCTGCAAAAAGCACGGCACTGGCACGTTCCGCGGGATTGATGCGCCGGCTCAGGATATTGGATGCCACCAAAAATACACGTCTGCCTTGCGTGCGGACAAAGCCGTCGGCCAATGTCAGCGCGTAGATAAATCCCGAGCAGGCGCCGGCAAGATCGACCGCACCGGAATTCGCCAAGCCGAGATGATGGGCTAGCAACGGAGCCGAGGGCGGCAGCAGATGGTCTGGGGTCGAGGTGGCCACGATCGTCAACGCGATGTCGCCAGGGTCTATGCTGGCATTGTTCAGCGCTAGCCAACCCGCCTTTGCTGCAAGATCGGTAAGCAGTTCTCCTTCCACGACCCAGCGCCGCGCGGATGCCGGTCCGGCGCTCGATCCAGCCTGGTTCGAGATCAAGCTGGTTTTCGATCTGCGCATTTTCAACACGGCGCTCTGGGTCGTACTGGCCAAACCCGGCGATACGGCTTGCCTTGACCGGGTTCATCGGTCACCGCCTTGGACAATCATGTCCGCTGCCTCATCAATGGCATCGTAGATCCGGTCGAGATCCGCATCCGTCACACAATAGGGCGTCATCAGGTAAATCACATTGCCGAGCGGCCTGATCAGGAGATTTCTTGCCTTGAAGAATGTCCTGAGCTTCGGCCCAGCCTCCGAGAGGTAACCGGTCGCCGGGACATTGACGTCAAGCGCAACGATCGTCCCGGCCTGACGCGCGTTACCGAAACGGGCGTCAGCCTTGAACCGCTCCAGCCTGGCGCCATGCATGGCGACGAGCGACTGGATACGTGCCGTGACCGGCTCCGTCTTCCAGACCTCAAGGTTGGCCAGCGCTGCGGCACAGGCGATCGGATTGGCAGTGTAGGAACTCGAATGGAAGAAGGTCCGGCTTCGATCGGTGGAAAGGTGTGCGTCAAATATTTCCGCCGAACACAAGGTCGCCGCCAGAGGAAGGGACCCGCCGGTCAAGCCTTTTGACGTGCACAGGATATCCGGTGCGATGTTCGCCTGTTCGCAGGCAAAGAGAGTGCCCGTGCGGCCCCACCCGGTCATCACTTCATCGGCGATCATCAGGCTGCCATGCCGTGTCGCGATCGCCTTCAGTTCAGCCAGAAGCGATGCCGGGTACATAAGCATGCCCCCTGCTCCGAGAACCAGCGGTTCAATCAGCAGCGCTGCAACCTGTCCGCCGCGGCAGAATGCCTCGAAGGCGTCGAGCGTGTCCTGTTCTCGTCCCGGCATTGGAAACGGCAGTCTATCCACATCGAAAAGCATGGGTTCATAGGCCATATTGAACACGCCCCGTTCGCCCGCCGACATCGTCCCGATCGTGTCGCCATGGTAGCCATACTCCATGACGACAATGCGGGAGCGCGGCGTGCCCGAATTGTGGAAGAAGCCCAGGGCCATCTTCAGCGCCACCTCCACGCAGGTCGAGCCGCTGTCGGAATAGAACACGTGGTCGAGACCGGCAGGGGCAATGGCGACCAGTCCTCTCGCCAGTTCCTCCGCCGGCTCGTGGGTATATTCGGCAAAGATGATCTGGTCATAGGTCTCGCTGGCGCGGCGGATCGCCTCCATGATGCGCAGATGCCGATGGCCGTGCGTAATGACCCACCAGGAGGAGATGGCATCGAGGATCGCATTGCCCTGATCATCGAAGAGATAAGCGCCGTCTGTCCTGGCAATGCGCTTCATTGCCGGTTCAAGTGCGTGCTGGGTAAATGGATGCCAGACAGCGGAGCGGGTCACAGGAGCCCTTTCTGAAAACAGGAAATGTCGAAATGAATCTGAAACGCCTGGCGCAATGCACAAGGCGTCAGGGGAGCAAGCAGCGGTAACCGTCCAAGACAGGTTACGTTGCCGAGTTGGGGGATGATCTCCAGCGTATCGGTCTGTTCGTTGCCGATGAACGCAACGCCGAAAACCGGAATGGAACGCCGGCGCAGAGCTTCAAGTGATAGCAGCGTGTGGTTGATCGTTCCAAGCTCGGTGCGGGCGCAAAGGATCACCGGAATCTGCCAGCGGGCAAAAACATCGGCGAACACTTGGCTTTGCGTCAAGGGGACCAGCACGCCGCCCGCCCCTTCGATGACAAGCGGAGACTCTACCGACGGAGGTGACAGCGCTTCCGGGTCAATCCGAACCTGGGCAATCCTGGCAGCCACATGCGGCGAAGCCGGCGTCTTCAGCCGCCACGCCTCTGGGAAAATACGTTCAGGCGGTATCCGTCCGAGACGCTGGACTGTTTGGCTATCCGTTTCTCCTGAAAGGCCCGACTGGACGGGCTTCCAGTAAGCAGCACCAAGCGCATCGGCCAATGCTGCCGAAAATACCGTCTTGCCGATGTTGGTGTCCGTTCCCGTGACGACAAAACGCATCGTCATGCTGCCCTGCTTTTCGGACGCTGTGGGGACGGTGCCTTGCGATGTCTTTGTCCTGTGACAGGTTTTCCGCCGGGCGGCTTTGCCGGAATGGTTTTCATGCCGGCCACCATTGATGGGTCAGGAGGCAGTACCGCCGGCAGCCGCACAGCGCCTTGGCCGCCGATCAGGCTTGGCGATTGATCGCTGTACAGGGCGGCGACGGCGGGGGCTGAACCCCTGCCTGCGGTTAACTCGCCGAGGGGTGAATGCGCATCAATACCGGCATCGATATCGCCATGGACATCCACTGGGTCACTGCCATCGATAGCGACGGTGTTGCCAACATAGGCCGCAAGGTCGAAAATCACCCGACGGCGATCGCTGGCCTGGTCGACAAGTTGAGGGGATAACAGCTGGCTCATCTGTACTGCGTTTGAGTCGAATTGCGCCCTGTGGACGATGTGCGCCGGAAACAGTAACTCATCGAACAGTAAATTATAGATTATTTTGACCTCTGAAAAAATTGCGCCTGAGGTAAGTGGATCGATGGATTGCAACTCTGGCGCCTCCGGCATGCGGGGAGTTTCTCAACTCTTAGGTGGGTAAGGCAATTATAGATAGAATCAATACTTATCTATAACTTTAGCCAGCGCGATAGAAAACGCAACCGCGTTAGACGCGGCCGTCGAAATTTGATCGGCTTTTGTAGGGCTGCACAGCAGCAGGATTTAAAGGGTGGGTGTGCTAGCCGACGATCGCGAAAGCGTCTCGCGTCGAACCTGTGGCACTTCTCACAGGCTTTTGCCCGATCCACTGGACGTGGCGCTCAAGCACGGCAACGGCGTTGTCGACGTTACCCTGGCGCAGAAATCCGAGGATAGCGCGATGATCATGGTCAGTCCGCACTTCCCAATCGGATCGCCAGGCGGAAAACAGGAAACGCGCGCTTACCGAATGAAGGTCATCGATCGCGGCAAGCAGCCGCGGCATGCCGCATGGCACGAGGATCAGCCGGTGAAATCGCCGGTTCGCCTCCTCCCAGGAGCGCACATCGCGGGAATTGTCCCCGGCAACAGTTGCCTCTTCGGCCTGTTCGAGAATTGAGGATGTCAAATGTTGGGCAGCCTGCCGCAGCGCCAGACCTTCAAGCTCGGCACGCATCAGCGCCACTTCCCGCACCTCCTTAAAATCGAAAGAGGCGACCCGGACGCCGCGCCGCGGCTCGCTGACCGCCAGCCCCTGCGCCTCCAGTTTGCGGAAGGCTTCCCGGACCGGCACATGGCTCGCCCCGAATTCCTCGGCAATGTGATCCTGCCGCAGTTTCGTACCCGGCTCCAGCTGGCCGGTGACGATCCTGTCAGCAAGAATACGGCTAATGCGGTTGGCGATGGTGTCTGCATTCGTTGTGCTCATATATTATAGATATTTTGCTTCCGGGAGCCTGTCGAGCCCGGGCGAATGTTTTTCACATATAAAGCGTCTATGCGCCGCCGGTATGGTTTTCGTCATGCAAGTTGTGCAGCGCTGGCTCGAAGGCGGGTTAAGAAGTGTCGGAAATTAGCGTCGAGGGAGGATTGGACGCTGGGCGAGAGCGAACCGTCGCCGCTGTTCCGACGGCGTTGCGCCGCCTCCATGTCGGTTTGTGGAAAGTCATTGCCCTTGAAAAGCAAGGGCAATCGATAGTCCTTCGCACAGGCAATAAGAGAAGCAATCCCCAAAGTTCAGCAGTGCTGGATGGGCGACGAAACGGCCAAATGTTCCGTGCTTTGCCAGCCAACCTGCTACCCCCATGCCTGTATCACCGCGCCATCGGCCAGCCTGGTCACACTCTGCTGAGGACGCCAAGACTTTGCTGAAGGAGAAGCGTCTGTTGCCTCTGCAACGGACCATCGTGAAGCAGGTTCTCCAGCGAATCGAGGCGGCTCTTGATGGCTTAGTTCGTCGGACCTTAGGCAGCGTAGCGCCACGTCTGCTCCCACTGATCGGATCCCCGTCGGACCAACCCCGGGCGTTCGGCGGAGCGCGCGATGTCAGGTCCGCCCGCGCAACGGCTGATCGCCGTCCTTCGCTCACGCTGCGGCTCTTCGAGTGCGCGGTCGACCCTTGGGCCATCGCAGGTGGCTGCTCCGCCGCCGGGGATTGGCCCCGGCGGGACAGGAGTTCCGACCATGGATACGCAAGACCGCACCGACGTTTATACCCGCATCACCTCCGAGATCGAGGCCGGCGCCGGCGAATGGCGGATGCCTTGGCACCACGATGGAAGCTCGATTGCTCGCCCAACCAACATCTCTTCCGGAAAGGCCTATCGCGGCGTCAATACGCTCGCTCTTTGGATCGCTGCTCAGGCTAACGGCTTCGGAAGCGGCATCTGGGGCACATACCGGCAATGGCAAGCGCTCGACGCCCAGGTCCGCAAGGGCGAACGCGCAACGACCGTCGTACTCTGGAAGGAGTTTGCAGCACGTAGTGACGATGATGCCGTCGGCGAAGATGAGCGCCCCCCGCGACGCCTCTTCGCACGCGCCTTCTCGGTCTTCAATAGCTCTCAGGTCGAAGGTTTCACGCCTCCCGCCGCTCCCATCCTGCCTGACTCTGAACGAATCCCGGATGCCGAGGCCTTCATCAGTGCGCTCGGCATCCCTGTTACCTTTGGGCCGAGGCTGCATACTACCGCATCGATCTTGACCACATTTTTATGCCGGACTTCGATGTCTTCCGCGATGCTGTCGCTCACGTCGGCACTCATGTCCATGAGGCTGCGCATGCCACGGGCGCCAAGCATCGGCTCGATCGAGACTTCACCAAACACTTTACTCGCGAGGCCCTGGCAGTCGAAGAACTGACCGCCGAACTTGCTTCAGCCTATATCCTGGCCGATCTTGGCCTGGCGCATCATCCCCGTCCTGACCACGCAGCTTATGTGGCATCCTGGCTTAAGGTGCTGAAGGACGACGCGCGGGCGGTCTTTACGACTGCGAGCAAAGCGCAGGCTGCCGCCGATTGGATGCACGCGCAACAGCCGCCGAGCTGAGCGCAATATCGCCTTCGGCTTAGCCTGATCCTTGTGGCACTTGGATGGTCTGCCCGTCGCCGCGCTTGAGGTTAATCTTACGTGCGCGATCATGCTGATGCGTTTTCCAACGGCACAGCGGTAGTCTCACAACGGCTGCGTTCCTTTGCACGCTGGCGAATATCGCGATCATCGCGGCTTGCCTCTTGACGGCATACACCCGGTCTGTATGGCCTGACCTGATTGTCGGCCTCGCCATTGCCGCCATGAACGATGATGCGGCGAAAGAAATCCGAGAGGCAGCCCGCGAGGAACATAAGACGGCTTAGGCCCGGAGCTCAGCTACGGCGATAGCCGGATCTTGCTTGACTGTCAGGATATCTTGTGGAGCTCGTAAGCTGCTTCCTATGCGTCGCGCTGAGCCGGAGCCACGGCCGGACCATACGTCTTACCTTGCCTCGTGGCTGAAGGTCGTATCCGATGACGAGCGGGCCATCTTTCAGGCCGCGGCGCATGCCCAGCGTGCTGTCAGCTTCCTGCACGGTCTCTCGCCCGACCATTAAGGCCGACAGAGACCCGTTGGATTTTAGGCGTCAAGGTCGATCGTTGCCACCCGCAACGGCCGACAGCTCGTTGGGCTCTCTCTCCGCGACGGCGTGCTCGTCCGACGTGAGGTCCAGCTTCCCCCAGATCGATGTTTTCCGGTCGGTCGGTTTGAGCTTTCGGGACTGCTTGATTTCAACGATAAACGGCTTTGTCTGCTGACGCATAAATCCTCCAGGTAACGAATCGCAGCCCGACGATACCGAGTTGATGATTGAAGGCAACTGCCCGGCCGGCCGAGTTTGTCGCGTCCGAAATCGACGCTGTGACTTAGAGACAGGCGAGCGGGTTGCCGCTGGGCCGTGTCGGGGCGACGAAGTCTGCTGGCGAGCCACCATTATCGTGTTCCTTCCCCCGGTATCGCTGACCAGCCCTTTTGCGGGCTCGATGAGGCATGTCTGATCGGAGAGCGGCTTCACCTCGATCGTCCTCCCGCAACGGCCATTGGCAACTTTCTTCCCCTGTCGGCTGCGCCGCCATTCCTCGCGAAACAAGAAAGTTGCACACGGCCGCCCTCCATTTCATTGCGGCCTTTCAGGTGCGGTCCGATCGTCGCCGATCCTTGGACAGCCATCGAGGCCGCGAAGGGCGCGGCCCGAAACAAACGAAAGGCACATGACAATGGCAACCATCGGCACCTTTACCTCCACCGAAAACGGCTTCACCGGTTCGATCCGCACCCTCGCGCTCAACGTCAAGGCTCGCATCGCCCGCATCGACAACCCCTCCGACAAAGGACCGCACTTTCGCATCTACGGGGGTAACGTCGAGCTGGGTGCCGCCTGGCAGAAGCGCTCCGAGCAGACGGACCGCGACTACCTCTCGGTCAAGCTGGACGACCCGAGCTTCCCGACTCCGATCTACGCAACACTCGCCGATGTCGAAAGCGAGGACGGCTACCAACTAATCTGGTCTCGCCCCAAACGGGATTGATCCGGCCAAGGCCCCGCCACCAGGCGGGGCCGAAATTCTGGAACACCCAGCAATGCCGTAAATGCTGGATTTGCGCTTACGCAGGCGCGATAGTTGCGTCGCCAGAGACACCCATGGGCCTTTCTCATGTCGCTTTCACAGCCCGAGGGCGATAGCCGCGCTTTCGTTTCTGCCGGAGGAGATCGAGAAATAGCCCAACCGCCTCGTCTTCCCGGCCGAAATGATGGACCATCATTTGCCCGTTCGATCCGATGCGGCCCCACTTGCGCAAGAGACAGATGTCGCCAAACAGATTGGGTTCGATCGACATGGCATAGTAACGTGCCATGTTCCTTGAGGCATCGGTGCGTTCGATATAGAGATGGTAAGGTTGCAAGATCACGGGACCAGAATCGTTGATCTTCGTCCTTGCGTCCAACGACACTTATGAATCGGTTAGGCGCAATTGATTCATGGTAGTGATGAGTAGCTCGCAAGCCGCCAATGCTTATTGGCTGGAAATGGGGCGCGTCACGGTAATGGAAACAGCCCGCGCTACGGGCACCAGCCCAATACGATCAAGGATCACATGAAAGCGATGACGGAGCGGAGTCATCTGAAACTACACGGTGCCGGTCCCGTGGTACATGGTATGGGCTCAATTGATGTTCCGGGGTGGCGTCCCAATCATCCCCCACACCATTTCGCTGCGATGTATCTCAGCGTGAAGCGAGGCGTGCGACTACAACCCCCAAAAGAGTGATACCTACAGACCCTATCATGTTTTCTCCGATTGAAACCTGTTCGCGCCGACGCATGCTTTCATGTCTGCGCGCCGGAACCAGATCGCGCGACCGCATCTGAGCGGCGCGTTACCTGCGGTGAAGACGATCTGTTCGTCGGCCCGCATGCGAAGGACTTCATGCGGCTGGATCAGCGGCCGCGCGGCGAGCTGTTTCGATCGCGTGCGCGAGGAGCCTTTCGCCTGGAAACTGCGACTGACCTGGTCGATCTCGACCGTCGTCATGCCGCAGCGGCGCGAGATGTAGTCCGCGGTTTCGGGATCGTTGATCGCGGCAAACGAGATCCAGCTCGCGCTCTCGAACCACTTGCTGGCGGCATCGCGACCGCCATAGGTCTCGCGCATCTGGCCGATCGACTGATAGATCATGATAAGCGTGATGCCATACTTGCGACCGGCGTCGCGCGCCGTCTCCAGGATCCGCATGTAACCGAGCCTCGCCACCTCATCGAGGAGGAAGAGCGCCCTGCCCTGCATCGCGCCGTCGCGATTGTAGATCGCGTTGAGGAAGGCGCCGATGATGACGCGTGCGAGCCCCGCATGCGTCTCAAGCGCCTTGAGGTCGATATTGATGAATACGTCCGTGTTGCCCGCGGCGAGATTGCTCGTCGAAAACGTCGTTCCCGACACCAGCGCGGCATAGTTCGGGTAGGAAAGCCAGTGGGTCTCCTTAACGGCATTGGCATAGACGCCGGAGAAGGTTTCGGGCGTCATGTTGACGAAGGCCGCGACATTCTCCTTGACGAAATCCGAGTTCGAATTGTCGTAGATCTCCTGCAAGCGCTGGCGCAACTGCGGCTCGGGCTCGGAGAGATTCTTACGCACTTGCCGCAGCGTCTGTTCGCTCTCAGCCGTGTGACCGGAGAGGCAAACATCGGCGATCAACGCGGTCAGGAGCTGCATGGCGGAGGCGCGGAAGAAGTCGTCGCGCGCCGAGGCGGCCCGGGCGTTGTCGGTCATGATCCATGTCGCGACCGCGACGATGTCTTCTTCTTTTGTGCCGCCGAAGCGGCCGATCCAGTCGAGCGCGTTGAAACCGGTCGCGGGGCTGGAAGGATCCAGCACGATCACCTTGCGGCCAGCTTTTCGTCGATGATCGACCACCATCGGCGCGACCTCGCTCGACGGGTCGAGCACGATGAGCCCGCCGCCCCATTTGAGCGCGGTCGGGATGGTCACCGACGTCGTCTTGAAGCCGCCGGACCCGGCGAAGACGATGCCGTGCGACGAACCGAACGAGCCGTCGAAGCAAAGCAGCGGCGCTTTGCCGCCCGCACCCCATGTCTCCTGCGCGTCGGCCCGGAACGACACAGCCATCACGCTGTCGCGGTCGACACGATAGCGCTCGCCCATGACGATGCCGCCCGCATCCGGAAACATCTTTGCGGCCTCCGTCATGCCCATCCAGTCGGCCTCTCCATGGACCGCGCGCTTGCCATGGATACGGCGCGGCGCTGACTTGGCAAAAGCGGCGTTACCGCGAAGCCCGACGCGAAGTGCGAACACGCCGGCGAACAACGTGGCGGAGGCGCCGAGCATCGTTGCGGGGTCCGCGTATCCGAGCACGGACTGTCCTGCTGGGACATTGCCGGCGATGCCAGAAAGACGGATCGCTTCGCGCGTCACAGCGATCAGGATTGTTGCCGCGCCGCCCGCCACGACGCTCCAGCCTGCTGCCTTGATGTGCGCAGCACCATTGGCAGCGAAGAGAAAGATCACGCCGATCGCGGCCACTATTAAATAGGGCAGGGCAAGGCCGATCCGGCCGAGCATCAGCTTCGCCTGCGCCGTCTTTCCGAAGGCTGCCAGCCAATGCTCGATGCCCGGCACGAAGATCGCAGCGGTGATCATCAGCGTCGCCGGCATGATGGCTAGCACGAGCCTATTCACCGTCATGGCGAAAAGCCTCCGCGCCGATGGCGGTCAGGCGAGACCGCTCCGCCTCGTCGCCCTTGATCCGTTTCCCGGTGTCGATCAGCAGGCCGAGCAGCAGCGCCCTTTTTTCGTAGCGCAGGCCGGCCTTGACGATCAGGCCGCCGAGCTCGATTTTTTCCCGCGTGTCTTTCTTGCGGGCATCGTTCGACGTCATCCGGCGCATCCGCTCAAGCCTCGCCAGTGCTGCTTTGAGCCGCGCCAGCCTCGTCCTTCGCGGCCGATGTGCTGCCGGCTTTCCCATCACCGGCATTTTTTCTTCCGGTCGCTGGTCCCTTGCCTCCGCGAAACCGCCCGGCGATCTCCTCGAATGCCGCCTGAAGCTCGGTCTCATCGATCTCGAATTCGCCCAGGCCAGCCTTCAACGCGATGCGTCCGATCCGCTCGGCCTCGCGTGTCTCGGCCTGCTTCAGCTGGTCCTGCAGGCGTGCGATCTCTTCCCTGATCTTCGATGACGGCTTCTTCATTTCCGGATTTCGCTCCTCTTCGAGTTGGCGTTGCGTCAGCAGCGCCAGACTCTCCCGGATGACCCATCAGGGAAAGGTGCAGATTTGCACGTCGGCAAAGCCGACACTTTGAGAGATGATCCCGCCGTTCCGAAGGAGCGGATCCAAGGGCGCAATTATACGTCGCTTGCGCGACGTCCTGCTTTGCACCCTGGCCTGGCGGGGCCGCCGCTCCCGACGAACCTGTTGAGATCATGTTGCAACCGGGAAAGAATTCACGCCGTGGCCATCGCCCATTTCTCCGTCAGCATCGTCAGCCGCGGCAACGGCCGCAGTGCCGTGCTATCGGCGGCTTACCGGCACTGCGCGAAGATGGACTACGAACGCGAGGCCCGTACCATCGACTACACCAGGAAGGAGGGGCTCATCCACGAGGATTTTTCGCTGCCTGCCGATGCGCCGGACTGGGCCCGGACGCTGATCGCCGACCGGTCGACTTCGGGCGCGTCCGAAGCCTTCTGGAACAAGGTCGAGGCCTTCGAGAAACGTGTCGACGCGCAGCTCGCCAAGGACCTCACCGTTGCCCTGCCGCTGGAGCTTTCAGTCGAACAAAACATCGTGCTCGTCCGCGACTTCGTGGAACGACACATCCTCTCGAAGGGCATGGTTGCCGACTGGGTTTACCATGACAATCCCGGCAATCCGCACATCCACCTGATGACCACGTTGCGACCGCTGACCGAAGACGGTTTCGGCGCCAAGAAGATCGCGGTCATCGGCGAAGATGGCCAGCCGCTGCGAAACAAGACCGGTAGACAAGTCTACCAGCTCTGGGCCGGCGACACCCAAGACTTCAACGCGTTTCGCGAAGGCTGGTTCGAACGGCAGAACCATCATCTGGCGCTCAACGGGATCGCGCTGCAGGTCGATGGCCGATCCTACGAGAAGCAGGGCATTGAGCTCGTGCCGACGATCCATGTCGGCGTTGGCGCCAAGGCGATCGAGCGCAAGGCGAAAGCGGAAGGATGGAAGCCGTCGCTGGAGCGGCTCGATCTGCAGGAGGCGGTACGGCTTAAGAACCTGCGCCGCATTCCGGCCCGTCCGGAAATCGTCCTCGATCTCGTTGCTCGCGAGAAAAGCGTCTTCGACGAACGCGATGTAGCCAAGGTGCTGCATCGCTATGTCGATGATCCCGGCATCTTCCATCAGCTCCTGGCCCGCATTCTTCAGAGCCCGGACGTGCTTCGCCTGCAGCGTGACACGGTGGCGTTCGCAACCGGAGAAAAGGTGCCGGCGCGATACACGACGCGCGAACTGATCCGGCTTGAAGCGGAGATGGCCGCGCGCGCCATCTGGCTCTCCGGACGATCATCGCATGGCGTTCAGAAGGAAGTTCTCCAGACGACGTTTGCGCGCCATACGCGGCTTTCCGATGAACAGCGAGCGGCCATCGAACATGTCATGGGTTCCGCCCGCATCGCCGCTGTCGTCGGCCGCGCCGGCGCTGGCAAGACCACGATGATGAAGGCGGCCCGCGAGGCATGGGAACTTGCCGGATACCGCGTGGTCGGCGCAGCTCTTGCCGGCAAGGCCGCCGAGGGTCTGGAGAAGGAGGCCGGTATCCAGAGTCGGACGCTGGCGTCGTGGGAACTGCGCTGGAAACAGGGCCGTGACGCGCTCGACGCGCGAACCGTGTTCGTCATGGACGAGGCCGGCATGGTGGCCTCCAGGCAGATGGCCGGTTTCGTCGAGGCTGTCGTCAGGACAGGCGCCAAGCTGGTGCTGGTCGGCGATCCGGAGCAGCTCCAGCCGATCGAGGCGGGCGCCGCGTTTCGCGCCATCGTCGACCGGATCGGTTATGCGGAACTTGAGACCATCTATCGCCAGCGTGAGACATGGATGCGCGAGGCTTCGCTCGATCTGGCGCGTGGTAACCTTGGTCAGGCGCTCGCCGCCTATCGCACCGAGGGCAAGGTGCTCGGTTCGGAACTGAAGGCAGAGGCAATCGAGACCCTCATCGCTGACTGGAACCGCGACTACGATGCGTCAAAGACCACGCTCATCCTCGCGCATCTGCGCCGCGATGTCCGCCTGCTCAACGAGATGGCTCGAACGAGGCTGGTCGAGCGCGGCATCGTTGGCGAGGGCGAGAGCTTCCTGACGGCAGACGGCATGCGCCGGTTCGACGCCGGCGACCAGATCGTCTTCCTGAAGAACGACGGCTCGCTCGGCGTCAAGAACGGCATGTTGGCGAAGGTCGTTGAAGCCTCTCAAAACCGCATCGTCGCCGTGGTTGGCGAGGGCGATCAGCGCCGTCAGGTCGTAGTCGAGCAGCGCTTCTACAACAACCTCGACCATGGCTATGCCACCACGATTCATAAGAGCCAGGGCGCGACTGTCGATTGCGTGAAGGTGCTCGCATCGCTCTCGCTTGATCGGCATCTGACCTATGTCGCGATGACCCGCCATCGCGAGGATCTGCAGCTCTATTACGGAACCCGGTCCTTCGCCATCAACGGCGGCCTCGAAAAGATTCTGTCGCGCGCACGGCCCAAGGAAACCACGCTCGATTACGAGCGCGGCACGCTCTACCGCCAGGCGCTTCGTTTCGCGGAAAACCGCGGCCTGCACGTCGTCCAGGTCGCCCGCACGCTGCTGCGCGACCGGCTCGACTGGACGCTGCGCCAGAGCTCGAAACTCGCCGATCTTGCGGTCCGCCTTCGTGCGGCGGGGACGCGCCTCGGCCTGCTGCAAATCCCAAAGATGGACACGAAAAAGGAGGCCCGTCCGATGGTATCAGGCGTAAAGCTGTTCCCCATACCCTTAAGCGACACCGTCGAGCAGAAGCTCGCGGCCGATCCCGCCCTCAAGACGCAATGGGAGGAGGTCTCGACACGGTTCCGTTACGTTTTCGCCGATCCCGAGACCGCCTTCCGGGCGATGAACTTCGATGCGGTCCTGACCGACGGCCGAGCGGCGTCGCAGACGCTTCAGAAGCTCGCCGTCAATCCGGTATCGATCGGTCCACTCAACGGCAAGACCGGTCTTCTCGCCAGCAAGTCTGATCGTGAAGCCCGCCGCGCCGCCAACGTCAACGTGCCGGCGCTGAAGCGCGACATCGAGCGCTATCTCCAGATGCGGGAGGCGGCGGTGCAGCGGCTTGAAGCGGACGAAAAGGCGCTGCGGCAGCGCGTGTCGATCGACATTCCGGCGCTGTCGCCTGCCGCACGCAGCGTGCTGGAACGGGTGCGCGATGCGATCGACCGGAACGATCTGCCGGCGGCACTCGGATATGCGCTCAGCAATCGTGAGACCAAGATCGAAATTGACGGTTTCAACAAGGCTGTCGGCGAGCGGTTCGGCGAGCGCACCCTGCTCACCAATGCCGCGCGAGAACCGTCGGGCAAGCTGTTCGACAAGCTCGCGGATGGCCTGAAGCCGGAGGAGAAGCAGCGCTTAAGGGACGCCTGGCCGATCCTGCGCACCGCCCAGCAGCTCGCGGCGCACGAACGGACGGTGGTGTCGTTGAAGCAGGCAGAGGATTTGCGCCTGTCACAGCGCCAGACGCCGGCGCTGAAGCAATGAAGGCGCGTGGCATCCTCGTCGCTCTCGTCGCCGCCGGCATCGTCATGAGCGGCGTGGCCATCATCGGGTTCTTCGGCGGGTACCGGCTAAACCTGACCCCGAGCGAACCGCTCGGTCTCTGGAGGATCGTCCAGTTGGACCGGCCGGTCAGGACCGGCGATCTGGTCTTCATCTGCCTGCCGCCGACGGAGCAGTTCAGGCAAGCGCTAACACGAGGCTATCTGCGCCGCGGACTTTGCGATGGCGGCGTTGCGCCGCTGATCAAAACCGTAGCAGCACTCCCGGGCCAGCGTGTCGAAATTGGCGCCGATGTCGTCATCGACGGCCAGTCCCTGCCGAATTTGCGCCTCCGGCACACGGATGGTGACGGCAGGGCAATCGCTCCTTTTGCCGGCGGCATCGTGCCGCCGGGATATCTCTATCTTCACTCCAGTTTTGAGAGCTCCTATGACTCCCGATATTTTGGACCGGTCCCCGACGCGGGCCTACTTGGCCTCGCCTGGCCGGTGTTCACCTTCGGTCCCTGATCGCTTCCAATCGCCGCTCCTGATCCTCGGTTCCATCGTCTGTGGCTGGATCGGCTGGAGTGGCCATGCGCTCACCCTGCCGGTCGCGATGTTCTTCCCACTGATCTGGGCGCAGTCACACTCGCGGCTCACTGCAGCTGCTGTGTCGGCCGGTTATTTCCTTGGCTCCTCGCGCGGCCTGCCGCAGGGTGTTGCGAACTTCTACGCCGCCGATCTCTGGCCCGGCCTGCTGCTCTGGCTGGTCGCGTCGCTTGGCTTCGTCGCGGTGCATGCGGCGGGCTGGCCAGGGCAACCGGGAAAGGGGCAAGCGATGTGGAAGATAGCGGCGCGCTATTTGCTCGCGCTGACGCTGACGGGGCTGCCGCCGTTCGGCGTCGTCGGCTGGGCACACCCGCTGACGGCGGCTGGCATCCTGTTTCCGGGCTGGGGATGGTGGGGTGTCATTGCGGCGATAGCCGGCCTCCTCGCCTTGACAACGAGGCTATGGCCGGCTGCGGCCATTGTCCTGACAGGCTTCTGGCTCTGGTCCGCCGCAACGTGGACAGAACCCACCCTACCGGAGAGATGGAAGGGCGTCGATCTCGAAATGGGAGAGAGCCTTGGGCGCGACACAACATTGCCTCGCCACCGAGTCCTGATTGCCACAGTTCGCGGAAAATCAAGTGCCGGCATCCGCACCATCGTCCTTCCCGAGAGCGCCCTTGGCTTCTGGACGCCGACCGTCGCCCGTCTCTGGCAAGAGGGCTTACGCGGATCTGACATCACCGTGGTTGCCGGCGCCGCCGTGATCGACGCGGACGGCTACGACAACGTCATGATGGCGATCTCCGCCGACGAGGCGCGTATTCTTTATCGCGAACGCATGCCGGTGCCGGTCTCCATGTGGCGACCGTGGCAGGCCTGGACGGGCCAGGGCGGCGGCGCGCGTGCGCATTTCTTTGCCAATCCGGTGGTCGAACTCGATCGCGCGAGGATCGCACCGCTGATCTGCTACGAGCAGCTCCTCCTCTGGCCGGTCCTGCAATCGATGCTGCATTCCCCCGACGTCATCGTCGCCTCCGGCAATGGCTGGTGGACGTCAGGCACCGCCATCATCGCGATCCAGAAGGCGAGCGTCACCGCCTGGGCAAAACTCTTCGGCCTGCCCGTCGTCATGGCCTTCAACACGTGAATACAGGAGACAGCAATGATCGACGCCGCCCTCATTCACAAATGCTCCGATCCTGCCCTGAGGCCCGCGATCGTCGAGGCCTTTATCGCCCGCGCTGGGTCCGAGGATCCGCTCGCCGTCACGGTCCGGTCCGGAAACCGGGTCGTGCTCGTGCCGAAGCCGACGACACCGGACGAAGCGATGGAACTCATCCGCAAACATATCGGCCGCAACTCCATTCGTGTCGGGATCACCCAATATCCGGCCGGTCTCGGCGTCATGGAGACAGGCGATCTGAAGCCGGACCTGGTCGACTCGTGCAAGAACTTGCGCATGGGCACGGCGCTCTTCGCCAAGGTCTTTCGGGTTGTCACCAAGTGGTACGGCAATCCCACCGGAAAGGATGTGTTGCCTGAGGTGCTCGATGACGCGATCATCGCGTGGCAGACCGGATATTTCGAGGGAACGGCGGTGTTTCGCACGCCAGACCCGGGCGAGATCGAGGCGGATGAGCCCGGCGGTCAAGAACCAGTGAAGAATGATGCCGGCAAGTCGGAAAAGCCCAGTGATGAAGAACAGAGCGAACCGGCCGAGGATCCCGCCCGCGACGGCGATCCCAATAAGGCCGGCATCCGTGTCGATCTCTCGGGCATCGGGGCAAAATGAGCGTGAGAGCAATCCAGATTTGCAGTGTGTCGACGGCAATTATCCGCCTGTTTGCACTGGCGAAAACAACTTCCGCCCTCTATAAGGGCGGTTAGGACAGTACGCGCTGTCCCGGGGTGTGGAAACCTCTCGTAGCGGTTGGCGCCGTCCGAAACGGCGCCAGAATCCTCTGACCATTTGGCCGGGGGCCTGTGACGTATGTCCAGGTGCCCCGGTGCTAAAGGTCGCAGGACTGTCTACGACAGTTTCCAACCCCCGGCTTGGGTTAAGGGATTAACGTTTGCGGGGGCGCACCGCGGACAAGCCGGAGAATGAAATGGGATCGGAAACAGCCGCGTTGCAATCGAAACCCGAAATTCGCGCCCTCTTCGGGCTCACGCAGGGGCTTCCCAAGCCCCAGTTGGAAATTCTGACCGTAGAAGCCATTCGAACCCACCGGATACTGGTCGACAAGGCTGATCACCTCTTCCAGGCATTGCCCGAGACGGACAAGATTCCAGAGATGATCGGCAGTGCGCAGCATCTCGATTACATCAGGGCCTGCATGGAGATGCACGCCCAAATGTATACGACGAACACACTGATCAACATACTCGGCTATATCCCAAAGGTGCCGGCGAACTGAGTCTCAGATCAGCCCCTTGCGAATGGCGGTCGAGACAAGGTGCATCGTATTCCCGGTTTCGAGGTACTTGCTCGCCAATCGAAGCTTTGCCCGCACGCTGTCATATGAGACGTTCTCGATGTCTGCCACTTCCCGCTTTGTCTTGCCTTCGGAGAGCCAGTAAAGATAGTTGGCTGCCCTGGAATCGAAAAATTCAGGCTGCGGAACCGTCGGTGCCAGATCCGTAAAGCTGATGCGGGCATGCAACTGTCCGACCGCAGCAGCGGCGGCCAACGGGTCCAACCCATGTTGGAGGTCGCTCTCCGGTCTCTCCGAGGCAAGCGTGAAGATCGCAAGCGTGCCATGCGCGGCTCTGATGGGGATAGTCACGCCGGAGCGAATGCCGAAATCGGCCGCGTGCGCATAGAATGAGCGCTCGTCCTTCGACAATTGTGCCCTCTCCCGTTCACCGCTCCATGTAAAGGCCCCTTTCAGCGCCCTCGCGCGTCGAACGACAGGGTCGATCTCGAAATAGTGCTGTTCGGCATATTCGGACTGCCACTCTGGCCCATAGTTTGAAACGATGTGGGTGTAACTTGATAGGATGTTGACATATGCATAGCCCGCAAATCCCATCTCCTCGGTGAATTTCGCAAGCCCGTGTTTTACGATGCGTTCATCGCCGGGAATGGCGGCGAGATCGGTGAGCTTGTCCAGCCAATTCTGCATTCGATTTCTCCGTGAACACGTTCTTTCTCGTTTACCAGATGTGCTTAGACCGCTCGCCGATAGGTCCAGAGCTGCGCCGGCGGTATGTTGCGGACGACGAAGTCATAGTGGGAAACCACGTAGCGGTCGGGCATCTTGATCACCGGTGACAGAGGTCCATAGGTTATCTGAATGACGGGTCGGCCGGCAGGTATGCGGGCAAGCAGATCCTCAAGCAGGCCAACGCGCTGTTCCATCGGAAAGCTCAACATTGGCACTGCGCTGACGACACAATCGAATTGTTCGCCTTTGCGATCACCCAGAACGCCATCGAGCGCGAAGGCGTCGCCCAACCGGAAATCCACCTCCGGAAAGCGTTGCGTCAGGCCGTCGTAGAAATCCTGGGAGTATTCGACCGAAACCAACTCGCAAGGTTTGATGCCTCTCTCCAGGATCGCCTTGGTAATGACGCCAGTTCCCGCGCCGAGCTCCAGAACCGGCAGCCCCGAACGCGGGTTGATCACGCTCGCCATTCGACGCGCCGTATGGATCGAAGTGGGGATCAGGGCGCCGACGCCCTTCTTGTCTTTTTGCCAGCCTTTGAAGAATTGCACTTCCTCTTCGAACCTCTTGCCGAGGCGCTCTTTCAATCGAAATACCATGTTCACTCCCTGCTATGGCTGCTCACCAGCGGGCGCGTCCGCCACGATGCGCACTTTTGCGAAACGTATGGTCGCGATCATCATCGCTGGCTCCGTTTCGGTGCATCGGTTCCCGTTGCCACTTCGCCGAACCCTCCCGCAATGCGGTGAGACGTGGCTGCCGTCGAAACAGGTTCGACGACAGCCACGTTGCCTTGGGAGGCGAACTGGAAAGAAAATCTATTTAAAATCAGCGCGGCCCGAACGCGCCGAGAAAAAGCGGCTGCCGTTGGAACAGATTCAACGGCATCCGAGTGGGCCTGCGCGGCAAGGGGTACTGCCGTACGCAGGTCAGGAGTTGTGGGCCGACCCCGATCGGCCGCGGTCGAGGTGATATTCGCCGGACTTATGGGCCAGAAAGCCCGGTGCAAGCATCGCTGTTCATCGGTGAATGGCTTCATACTGACATCACCTCAGGGGCCGTGAAACGACTTCGATTGGCTGGGCACGGCTGCGGGCTGCATCCGTCGTCCGCTCGATCGAAAGCACCGTCTGCGGAGGAAGCTCTCCATCATGCAGGGCCTGGAGATGCTGGACGACGTCCTTATCCGCGGCGGTAAGCCGATGGTTCAAGCGAAGAAAGTCCATCCAGGTTGGCGTGCGGAATGTCTCCGTCCAAACAGACGGCGTTTGCAGGTTTCGCTGGAGGGTCCAGTTTCGTGCACCGGCGCGGCTTTGAACGTGCCGCCTGGCGCGCATGCAGCCCAGAAACGCCTCGGTGTTAGCTTCGGATATGGAGTACTCGATCTTGACACCGATCGGGCCACTCCTGGGCTTCAGATTGAGTGCCAGTTCCGGCGGCTGAAAATCCGAACTTTCCTGGTCGGCTTCTTCCCACGGGCGCACCGGGAACAGTATTCCCGCTGCCGCGACCAGCAACAGAGCCCCCGCAGCGCCCTCCAGAGCCCAGGTCAGGGAGTGGTTCTGCGCGACGGTTCCCCAGACCCAGCTGCCGGCAGCCATGCCGCCGGCGCTCAAGGCGTAATAGATCGAGAGCGTGCGACCGACAACCCACCTTGGGCTGGCCAACTGCACCGAGACGTCGATGCCCGTCCAGGTGATGAGCCAGCCCGCACCCCCGAGTGCCAGCGCAAAAGCCGCCACGGCGACCGACGATGTCAGGGCAAGGCAAAGGCAGCATGCTGCACAGGCAACAGAGGCGACCGCCACCAACTTGTTTTGCGACATGATCCGTCGGAGGAAGCTGTTGCTCATGCCGGCGATAAACGCCCCCGCGCCGAAGCCGGCCAACAGAATGCCGTAGACGATTGGCCCGCTTGTGAGTTGGTCACGCACAATGAGAGGAAGCAGCGCCAGGATGGAGATGCTGGCCAACCCGAACAGGGTCGCACGGGCGACCGCTGACCTAATCTCGAAGGACATTGCCGTGAAGCGCAGCCCGTCATGAATAGCCGTCGTCATTTTCTCACGCGGCAGAGGCGAAGCGCGAACGTGCCATTTGGTGCGCCAAATAACGCCAAGCGGCGTCAGATCGCACAACGCGGCCAGGGCGAAAGCGGTGAGCGGTCCGAAGAAGGCCAGGATCACGCCGCCCAAAGCCGGACCAACGCTGCGTACGATGTTGTATCCGACCGACATCAGCGTCACCGCGGCCGGAATGTCGCGCTTGTGCAGGATATCGCCAACGGAAGCGTGCCAGGCCGGATCATTTAGCGCGAAGCCGCAGCCGGCGAGGAAACCCAGTCCGAGGATGAGCCAGGGACTGACAAATCCCAGGTAGACTGAAATCATCAGCGTCGTTGACGCCAACGCCAACAGGCAGTGTCCCGCAAACATCACCCATCGGCGGCTGAAATTGTCGGCGATGGCGCCGGCAAGGATCGACAGGAAGAACACCGGCAACGTCGACGCGCCCTGCACCAGTGCAACCATCAGATCGGACGCCGAAATGGTCGCCATCAGCCAACTGATGGCAACCGTTTGCACGAGCCACCCGAGACTGGATATTTGTGAGGCCGTCCAGATCGAACGAAACACCTCGTTCCGCAGCGGAGCGAGGGTCGTTGAACCGGATCGATGGGACTCTACGTGCTGCATAATTTTTTGCCTTGGACAAGGCTCCTTTCAACCCGAGATGGCAGTTCGTAACGTTATAACATATCGCACAACATAGTTTATGGAACATGCAATTAGGGCTTCGAAATTCGAGGTCGCTAGAAAAAAAGGCTGCCGCCGAAGCTCGTTCGACGACAGCCAAGTTGCCCTGGGAGGGAGCGGAAGCAGGACTTTTCTTACAATGATGCCTTCCATCACGCAGAGGCTTGAGGCTATCAACTCGCCAGCCTCTCCTTGACGACTTTAGCGGCCGCCTCATAGCCCATGGTGGTCACGAGTTCCGTTGCGAACGCAGTACTGCTGGTCAGATTGTCTTCGCATCTGGCGGCATTGGCCTGCACGCCCTCGACGCAAGTTTTGGTAAATGTTAGAACCGCCTTGCGCAGAAGATCCATGGCATTATGGATACTAAAGACGATGACCGGCTCCATCGCGTTAAGCTGAAGCTGTCCCGCTTGCGCAGCCATGCCAACCGTGGTGTCCATGCCGTATACGTAGAAGCAGACCTGGTTCAACGCTTCGGCCGCAACCGGGTTCACTTTCCCGGGCATCAGAGAAGAGCCGGGCTGAAGCGCCGGAAGCACGATTTCGCCGATGCCGCCGCGCGGACCACTCGATAGCAGCCGGAAGTCATTGGCGATTTTCGAGAGTTTGGCTGCTGTCCTCTTCAGCAGGCCCATGTGAAGCATGAAGGCCCCCATGTCCCAGCTTGCCTCTAGCAAATCTTTCGAGCCGACCACCGGTAGCCCGGTGTTATGCGACAAGTGCTCCAGCACGCGCGTCCTGTAGAAGGGCGTCGCGGCTATTCCCGTCCCGATCGCGGTTCCGCCGAGATTGACTTCGAGAAAGAGGCGCTCGGTCTCCTTGAGCCGATCGCAGTCCTCAAGGATTGTCGTAGCAAACGCCCCGAACTCTTGCCCCAGCGTCATAGGCACTGCGTCCTGAAGCTGTGTCCGACCCAGTTTGCTAATATGTGCAAACTCGGCAGCTTTGGCATTCAGGGCATTTGAAAGAACGAGCAGCGCGTCACGCAGCTGGCGGCTTGCCGGGATGATTGATAGACGTACGGCGGTCGCGTATGCATCATTCGTCGATTGCGACCGGTTGACGTCGTCATTTGGGTGTATAAGACGCCCCTCTCCGCGCACGCCGCCAAATAGTTCGCTGGCCCGGTTGGCGAGCACCTCGTTCATGTTCATGTTCGTGGAGGTTCCAGCGCCACCTTGGAAAACGTCAACTACAAATTCGTCGTCGTGCTTGCCAGCGAGCACCTCTTGGCAAGCCGTGACGATTGCATCCCGCTTTTCGGTCGCGAGAAAGCCCTCCTCGCAGTTTGCTTGCGCTGCGGCGATCTTTACCTGTGCCAATGCCTGAATGACGAAGGGCAAACTTTTGATTGTGATTCCCGAAATGGGGAAGTTCTCGATCGCGCGGGCGGTTTGCGCACCATAGTACCGATCCGAGGGCACGTTGATGGGCCCCAGTGAATCATATTCTGTACGATACTCGATGGACATCTTCTCTCCACTAAAAACTATCCAGCGTCACAATCCTGAAATCCCTTTTTTCCCAGGATGACGCGACTTTGCGCTAATTTTGCCACCCAACTGTTCCAATTCGGAGCAGCACCAGGTGCAGTGCTTCATCCGCGATTGAAACAGACCACTTTCGGCTGGGTCATCTCCTCGTAGGCGAAACGAACGCCTTCCCTTCCCATGCTGCCATATTTGAAGCCGCCGAAAGGCATGGCATCGAACCGGTAATCCGAGGAGTCGTTGATCATCACCCCGCCCGCCTCGATTCTGCCTGCCGCTTCCAGCGCGTCGGCCAGATTGTTGGTGAAGATACCGGCATGCAGACTGTATTCAGGGTCGTTGGCCATATCGATGGCTTCGTCGAGGGTGTCGAACGGCGCGAGCATAACCACGGGGGCAAAGACCTCTTCATGCCAAAGCCGGCAGGTAGCGGGCGTGCCTTCCAGCACCGTCGGGTGATATAGAGATCCCTCGCGGCTGTCTCCGCACAGCAACCTGGCGCCAACAGCAATGGCGTCGTTGACCGCCGCCTCGGCTCGCTCCGCCGCCTGTTTCGAGATCATCGGACCGACATCGGTATCTTCTCGTAAAGGATCGCCGGCCTTCAGCTTCTTGGCCGCTTCGACAAAGCCGTCGCGAAAGCGATCGTAAAGCCCAGCTTGAATCAGAATGCGCTGGGCACCGATACAGTTCTGGCCTGCGGCCCAGAATGCGCCAGATACGCAAGCTTCCACCGCCTTTTCAAAATCGCAATCATTCATCACAATGACTGGAGCATTGCCGCCGAGCTCCATTGCAAGCTTCTTGAGCCCGGCTGATCGGCTGATGGCCTCGCCTGTTGCAAATCCGCCGGTGAACGACACCATGCGGACGTCACGAGCAGAGACCAGGGCTTCTCCAAGGTCCTTACCACCAATTGCAACGGTTATGACATCTCGGGGCAATCCGGCCTCACGAAGCGCCTCAACAAGCTGAATCGCCGAAAGCGGTGTCAGCTCCGAAGGCTTCAACAGCACGGCATTGCCGCCCGCGATGGCGGGCCCAAGCTTGTGAGCCACCAGGTTCAGCGGATCGTTGTAGGGGGTGATTGCGGTGATAATGCCGAGTGGTTCGCGCGTGAACCAGCCTTGGCGATGCTCGGATCCTGGGTAGGAATCGAAAGGAACAACCTCCCCTGCGTTGCGCCTTGCCTCCTCTGCCGAGAGCTTCAGCGTGTTGACGCAGCGATGGACTTCCTTTCGCGCCTGAACAATCGTTTTCCCGGCTTCAAGTACGATGGTCTTGGCAAACGCATCGCGACGACTCTCGATGATTTTGGCGGCCCCTTCAAGGATACTCGCCCGCAGGTGTCTTGGGAGGTTGCGCGAAAGCTCGGCCCCATGCCGTGCGCGCGCGACCAGTTCATTGATTTCGCGGGCATCGGTCGCGTCGACAGATCCTATGAGAGACCCATCATAGGGGCTGTACACGGATATGGGGGGCAAGCCCGTTGCGATATGAAGTTCGGCAGCGGTCATTGGCCAGCTTCCTCTTCCTTGGTGTTTCATCAGCAGCTGCGGCGGTATGACGTTGGTAGGCCGGGGAACGGTGCTCCGGCCCAGCGTGTCCACGAAGACGTGAACAGGGCAATGCGGTGCTCGGCCCCCGCCGCCAATCGCTTAGATTTTCTGGCCGTCTCTGGTGAGCTCGTCCATGACCGAGCGCACGGCGCTTTCGGCGATGGAGACAATCTCGTCGACCTCCGCTTTGGTGGTGACGAGCGGCGGAGCGAAGCCGAGGATGTCACCGTGTGGCATGGCGCGTGCGATCAGGCCGCGATCACGCGCCGCCTTGGAGATGCGGGCACCGACCTTCAGCGCCGGATCGAAGCGCGTCTTGTTCTCGCGATCGCCGACGAATTCGATGGCGCCCATCAGGCCGACACCCCGCACTTCACCCACGATCGGCAACTGCGCGAACTTCTCCTTGAGCTGAGTCTGGAAATAGGCTCCGACCTCGCGAGCATTGCCGGGCAGGTTCTCTTTCTCGACAATGTCGAGGACCGTATTGGCCGCAGCCGCACCAATCGGATGACCGGAATAGGTATAGCCGTGCGAGAACGCACCGACCCTGTCAGCCCCGTCTTCCAAGACCTTGTAAACCTTTTCTCCGACAATAGCGGCGGAGAGTGGGAAATAGGCGGAGGTCAGTCCCTTGGCGACCGTGATCAGATCGGGTTCGATGCCATAATGCTGCGAGCCGAACATCGAGCCCGTGCGGCCAAAGCCGGTGATCACTTCGTCGGCAATCAGCAGGATGTCGTGCTTCTTGAGCACTGCCTGGATTGCGTCCCAGTAGCCTTCCGGCGGCGGCGTGATACCGCCGGTGCCGAGAACGGGCTCGGCGATGAAGCCACCGACATTGTCGGGACCCAGACGTTCAATCAGTTGATCGAGCTCCGCTGCGCGGCGTGCCGAGAATTCCCGCTCGGTTTCGCCGGAATTGGCACCCCAGTAATGATGGGGAACGCCGGTATGGACGATCTGCGACAGCGGCAGGTCCATATTGTCATGGTAGAAACTCATGCCGGTCATAGAGCCGGCAACCACGCTGCAACCGTGATAACCGCGTTCACGCGAGATGATCTTCTTCTTCGTCGGCTTACCGCGCAGGTTGTTGTAGTACCAGACGAGCTTGGCCTGGGTTTCGTTGGCATCCGAGCCGGACATGCCATAGAACACCTTGCTCATTTTGCCAGGCGCCATTTTCACGAGGCGATCGGAGAGGATCGCAAGCTCGTCCGTCGTGTGCCCGGCGTAGGAGTGATAGTAGGCAAGGCGATGGGCCTGGCGCGAGATCGCTTCGGCCACTTCCGTGCGGCCGTAGCCGATATTGACGCAGTAGAGGCCGGCAAAGCCGTCGATCAGCTGATTGCCGTGGGCATCCTGAATACGGATCCCCTTCCCCGTCTCGACGATCGTGGGCTCACCGAGCTTGCCGGTGGCAAAATCCTTCAGCTGTGTGAAAGGATGCAGGACCGAATTGCGATCCTTTTCACTGATGTCCTTGATGTTAATGGTCATGTGCTTCCTCTCATCTAGAAACGTGGGCTATCTGGCGCTTTCCGGCTCGGCCAGATCATTGCTAGCGATCACGCAGTATTTGAGTCGCTCAATCTGCTGACGCCGACGACGCTGTACTCCCTGAGCAACACTCAATTGGGTTATTGCTTTGGGGATGCAGTTCTATGCGAACCGAGCCAAGGCGAATGCCTCAAGCAGTTCCTGGCGTTCACCAAGTGCCCACTTCGCGACAGATTCGCCCATTGCGGGGCCGAGTTTGAAGCCGTGCCCGCTCGATCCGGCGATGACGAAAAGGCCCTTTGCACCGGGTATTTCGTCAACGACTGGAAGGTGGTCCTCGCTCATATCGTATTGGCATGCATAGCCCGGGCGGATACCCAATTCTGCAATTTCTGGGGAGCGGGTCATGATATGCTCGATGGCCCAAACGGCCTCTTCCTGTGTGATCGTGCGGTCCAACTCGCCGGCGACCTCGAGGCGATAGTTCATCCGGCTGTGTTCTGCGGCCAGGGCTTCGTTCTCGATGCCAGTACCACCGCCGCCCCACGTTCCGATTAGGATTGTGTTCTCGCCTTCTGGCCGGGCATAGCAATTAGTTGTCTCGTCGACCCAGGAATGGGGGAGCAGCTTTCGTGCGATACCAGGTGCGTCCATCACGGCCATGAAGTGACGCTCGATGAAGATCGGCAGGTTCACTCCAAGCTTGGCCACAAGTGCCTTAGACCAAACACCGGTCGCAAGTATCACTCGTTCGGTCGTAATGACCGTTCCGTCGCTGAGAGTTACGCCGGTGGTCTGCCCTTTGGTCACATGAATATCGGTAACGGAACGCCCACCCAGGAACTTAACACCGTTCGCGCGCGCTCGATGAACTAGTTCGTTTGTCGCCCCATAGGGATCGCAATGCCCAGATTCATCTTCCCATGCAGCGAAGGTTATCCCGTCCATGTTGAAGTGCGGCAGCAGCGCCGAGGCCTGGGCTCCGGTCAGTCCTTCAATTCGGCTGCCTTCTACATTGCGTATACGGTTAACCGCGTCACGGTAGAGAGCCTCATTATCCGGGCCGCAGGCCCAAAGACAACCGGACTGATCGAAAGCGCCCGGAAGATCCTTCAAAATCTCGATACCGCGTTTTGCCAGCAAGGATTGCTCACGATCGAGATAAAACAAGTGGCACACGGCGGAGGATGACCCCGTCGGACCGGAAGCCGGGTGATCTGTTTCTACCTGGATCACGTTCAGCTTTTGACTGGACAGATAATATGCCGCACCCGCACCCGCGATTCCGGCGCCGACCACAAGCACGTCACAGCTGTATTTCTCGGTCATCTAGTTCTCCCGGGTCACTGCAAAACTAAAAGCATGCCGCAACCATGTCCCTTAAGGCGTGATCGCCCTCCTGGGAGCGATCCACCTGATGTTAAAGATAGAGGCATCTCCTCTCCCACAGGCTGCCAACAACCAGGGACCCAAGGCACGCCACTAACGTGCAGGCAATTGGCTCAAGCCCCTAAGTTCCGGTCATTCAGCAAATGCCTATGAACAGGTTCGATAATAACGCTACTCTGGAAATATTTTTCTGTCCAGCCGATAATGAACATTCTTGACAAAATTTTTTCATACGAAGGACTCGCAAATGCTTGTAGGAGGGCCCGGTCGTCACCTTGACGGCAGCGCGGTCCTCTCTTCCTTCTTAGGCGGGTATTCATATCCCCTGCGGTCTGCGCGTTCGGCGGTCTGACCGGGCAATGGAAAGCAGAGTCCAACAGGAGAATTTGCGCGTTCGATCCCGTCCACATAGCTTGGACGCACTGACGTTACTTCCTGTGCAACTAGGGGATACATTTCAATGCGAGACCTGAGGCAGGTCAGCACGAAGTGGGGCCGGCCGAAAGCGTCCTAACTGCTGCTTGCTCGCGTTCCGCCGCTCTGCCGCCGCAAATCGTTCCTGTTGTGGGGTACGTCCGTAGCTCTCGCGGTATGACCTTGAGAAATGGGATGCGGAGACGAAACCGCACGCGATTGCGATGTCGACCATTGGAAGTGCGGAGTTCAGAATGAGCAAATGAGCGCGCTCAAGTCTTAATCCGCGATAATATCGGGCTGGTGAGCATCCTAGCTCATGCAGAAAAAGACGCTCGATGTGCCGTCGGGAGAGGCCACTGAACGCTGCCAATCTTTCCAGGGGTACTGGTTCGGCGATGGCGGCTTCCATCTTCTCGACGATTTTCAGCAATGCATCGTTGTTGATGCCAAAGCGCGTCTGAAGCGGTATTCGTTGACGCTCTCCGGGCTCCCGAATACGCGAGGCGATTGCTTTTTCACATACACGGCCTGCAATGGAAATCTCGTGGTCCCGATCAATGATCCGAAGGAACATATCAAAAGCCGCCTCACCTCCCGAGCAGGAATATAAGTCGCCGTCGATTTCGTAAGCAGTTTGGACCGCTTCTACGCTCGGAAACACCTCAAGAAAGGAAGGGAATTGTTCCCAGTGCACCGCACATCTTCGCCCATTTGCTAGCCCTGTCTGTGCAAAAGCAAAGATGCCACTTGCAATACCAGCCAAGCCTAGTTTTTGAGCCCGGCATTCCCGCAGCCAGGTATGAAGGGCTCGGTAGCGTTGAGGAGGGCGCCCACCCCCGACAACGACCGCCACGGATGGCGGCCCGCTCTTGCCGATTAGTATACGCTCATCGGCAAGAGACGTGTCGGCGGAAACTACTACTCCGCAGTTCGAGTGGACCGGGTGACCGTCATCTGAAGCCACGCGCCACAAATACACGTCCGATCCGATCACCTCATTCGCGAGCCTGAGTGCTTCGATTGCTGATGAGAATGCCTGAAGGGAGAAATCAGGTAGCAAATACAGGCTAAACAGACGGTTTACTATCGTCATTTCGGCATTTCCCCTCCCTCGTGAACTTGCTTGTTCAGATTGACTGAAGTTCATTGACGCCTTGGCGTTATGTGACCTAGCTCGCTCCACAAGTCGCCAGCGCTAACGGTGAGCCACGCTTCATATTGGGCGTTTTACACTATCATCAATACACTTCTGCATATGCGGCGCAGCGAGCTTTGGCGTCTAGATCTCCCAAGTATGCGATCTCGGCACGCTTGTGGGTGGTGTATATCGAGGCGAAGCTGGCCGGGAACCAGCGAGTGACGACGTCGTTCTGCTCGAAGCGTTGTAACGCCTCTTCAAGCGATTGCGGCAGCCTCTTGTATCCGCGAGCAGAGAGGTCATCTTCTGACAAGACGGACAGATCCTCCTGCGTTACCCCAGGGGCAGGCAACTCGTCTTCGATGCCCTGGGCACCCGCATAAATAATTGCGGCCAGGGCCAGATGGGGCGATGCGGTTGCATCTGCCGCCCGATATTCGAAGTTATATTGCCGTGCGATCTTTTCGGGATCGACGGACGTGACGGGGCATATCCGCACTGATGCTTCGCGGTCACGGAAGCCAAGATTGTTGTATGCGGCGCTCCAGCGGTTTGGTGTCAGCCGCAGATATGAGATGTCGGATGGAGCCGTCAATGCGACAATAGAATCGAGATACTTGAGCACACCCGCAATGAACGACGCTGTTACTTTGGACATACCAGAAGGGCCGTTCTCGTCATAGGTAACGGGCGTGCTATGCTCATCCAGAAAACTCATATGAATATGAACCCCGTTCCCGACGCTAGTGGGATCGAGGATAGGCGCAAAGGTTACTTGCTCGCCGCAACGTTGAGCCGTCATCCGGGTCAATTCCCGAAGGATCAGTGCCTGGTCAGCAGAGCGGTGACCTTGAGCCGGACCGTTGGTAACTTCGTACTGATTGGGGCCAAATTCCTTCATAAAGGTATCAGGCGTCAGACCCGCGCAGGCGAGAGCCGACATGAGGGCCTCTCCAAATTGCCGCTGTCGTGTAAAGCCGCGCAAGCTGTAGCCATCCGCGAAAGAATTGGAGGAGTTACGCATCTGAAATTCATGTTCGAACGCGCTGACGAGGTGAATGCCGCCCGATAGCCGGAGGCGTTCAAGCGCCGCCTTTAGAATCGAGCGGGTGCAGCAGTCCCACGCGCGACCGTCGAGATCTGTGATATCGCCCAGCATAAAACGCTCGACTGGTCCGCTGTCTTCGAAGTCGATCTCAACGCGCGCTTCGGGGTCGGGGATCAAGAGCAGGTCACCGAGCGAGCCGAAAGGGCTTGGGGCAATCGCGTCGAAACAAGTGATCATCACGTTCGTCGGTGTCCAGCCGATGCCACGCTTGAGGCGCTTGTCCAAGTCTGAAACCGGAAACGCTTTTCCGCGTGTTCTGCCGGCGAAATCGGACATGGCTGCAAAGATAAGGGGGTTAGAGATCATTGATATCCTCTTTCAACTAGGTCCAAGCAAGCCCCAGCACCGTTCCAAGTTCTTGAGACAATCGGGCTGCCTGGCGAAATTCATCCTTGGGGGCAAGATGTCGATGGTATGTCCGACTAGATGGAAAACCAAGTTACCTTGTTTGCACTCATTGGTCAGTCTCATCGAAGAGTGTCCTCGCGCGCAAAATCGCTCGCGAGGCACCTGAAGAAAACTGCTGTTCAGTTGGCACAATCTTCGATCGACACCGGCCTGCCGTTGCTCCCTTATTGCCAGAATGCTCGATGAAAATTATTTGTCAATTAAAATTTTTGGATTGACAATGAAATAAAAATGTCGTCCTTTCCAGGCCACCACAATTTGAGAAGGCGCAGCCTGACGGTGCCTCATGGGGTGAAGCTTTCGCGCCCACCTTAGCTCATGACGCATCGAGGTTCAGCCGTCGGAAGCTTCTAAATTTTCGAAAGAACAGGTAATGGCATGAAGCAAGGTTACGATGCACTCGACTTGTTGACGCCGGACGATCCAGCGCCGGTCGACGTCGTCAATCCCGATGGTTCAAGTCCCGTGCTTCTCGTCTGTGAGCACGCGGGGCAGGCGATTCCCGCTTCCCTTAGAGGCTTGGGCATCACGCGAGAGGTGCTCAACGAGCATGTCGGCTGGGATATAGGGGCAGCAGCCGTAGCTCGTCTTTTGGCGCAGCAGCTTGACGCGGTTGCCATTCTTCAACCTTACAGCCGCCTGGTTATAGACTGCAATAGGCCGCCCGACGCATCCGATGCGATCCCCGCAGTCAGTGATGGTATGGTAATACCAGGCAATCAAGACATCGCGAACGCCCATCGTATGACACGAAAGGCTCAGATATTCGAACCCTTCCATGCAGAGATTGACCGCCACTTGGACAGTGGTCGACATAAACTCGCGATATCGATCCACAGCTTCACGCCGTGCATGAACAATGTCTCACGTCCCTGGGACATCGGCTTTCTATTTCGTTTTGATACGAAAACCTCAGAATATCTGAGGAAATCTGTGACGGTTCAATCCCCTGACATCGTTGTAGGAATGAATGAACCGTACGAGATCAGCGACACCTCTGACTGGTTCGTGCCTCGTCATGCGGAGGCTCGTGGGATCGATCATAGCCTCATCGAAATCCGCAACGACCATCTCCGGACGATTGAAGGTCAAAGGCGCTGGGCCGATATTGTGGCTAGATCCATTGAGGATTTTTTGAACGAGGACCAAAGATGAACCTTACACGCGACCTACCCCTGGTGCCGGAGCAGTCGGCCCTCTTGTTTATTGATGTGCAGAACTTTGGCGCCCACCGCGAAGGGGCTGAATTCGTTGGCCTTTCGGAGGCCGAGTTTGAAGCCAAATACAGCTGGTATTTCAACGAACTTGACGCCCGTGTCATCCCCAATATGCAATCGTTACAGGCGGCTTTCCGTAAAGCAAAAGCCGAAGTGATGTACACGACAATCGAGAGCTTGACGCTTGATGGACGGGACCGATCCCTCGACTACAAAATTACTGGCTTTCATGTTCCTAAAGGTTCATGGGACGGCAAGGTAATTGATCAACTCGCTGTAGAAGGCGACGAGATCGTGCTGCCGAAAACTTCTTCTTCAGTATTCATCTCTACCAACATAGATTATGTCCTACGAAATCTCGGCATTCGGCAGTTGGTGATCTCCGGGCTGGTCACCGACCAATGCGTAGAAGGCGCCATCCGAGATGCTTGCGATCTTGGCTATCTCGTTACGCAAGTTACAGACGCGTGCCTCACCTATACGCAGGAACGCCACGATAACTCCGTACGCGCGATCAAAGGATATTGTCGACAAGTGACGACAAAGGAACTCATCACAGAACTACGAACCGCAGCTCGATCTCACCAGCCCGCAGATCAATGACCAGATATCGTTTGACGCAAGGCTCTTTGGAGATGGCCTAAGCGCGCCTTGATCCGACGACACGTAGTTTAGCGCATCTCACTTGGAAGGGACCGCGTTTACCACATCGCTTAACTGCGACAGCTGGAATTTTTAGGCTGGGTGCCGGGAATATGGATAAGACATGAGAATGCACACTATCCCGCGCCAACGGAGAAACACTGTTTACTTGATACCCTTGTTTCAGTACCGCATACTCCAGCTGCTTTTGGTGGCAAATTTGCAGAGTGGTCGAGCTACTGGAGAAGATTATGACGAATAGCGCAATTGCGGGCGAGACGGTAAGGGAACAAATACGGAGATCGGCGGAATCACTTACCGCCACCGAGCGTCGCCTGTCCGCGCTGATATTGTCCAACTATCCGTTCGCTGGCCTTGAGCCAATTCAGGTGATTGCCGCCGCCTCCAACGTTTCTGCGCCTTCTATCTCACGATTTGTTACCAAACTAGGCTATCAAGGCCTGCAGGATTTTCAGCAGCAACTTATCAAGGAATTGAAACAGGGGCAGAAGTCCCCTCTGGATTTGCGCACTACGACACACCCCCTGGCAGACGACTTTTTCGAAAAGTTTACTGAGAAGTCCACGGAGTTGTTGAGGGCATCAGCACGATCAATAACAATCGACCAGTTTGAGAGGGTGGGATCACTTCTGGCGGATCCCAAGTCCGAGATCTTTACCTTAGGCGGACGCATCAGCGACTTGGTCGCGCAATACCTATCTCGCCATCTGAAGCAGATCCGCCCAGGGGTCCATCAAGTCTCATCTGAAGATGATTGGTGGCCGGAGTACATCCTGAGGATGCGACAGAAAGACGTATTAGTTCTTGTAGATTTCCGCAGATACCAGCGTTCTCTGGAAGATTTCGCCGCAAGAGCATCGAAACACTGTGGAATAAAGATTGTGTTAATAACGGATCGATGGATGTCGCCAATCTCGAAATACGCGGGAGAGGTTCTGCCGCTGCACATTGAAAATGACACTGCATTCGATAGCAACATTGCCGCTTTCTCGTTGATCGAAGCACTCTTAACACGGGTCGCGGAGGCAAATTGGTCGCAGGCCAGCCAGCGTATAAAACAATGGGATTCTTTGAGGAGCCCCCCTTCCCCGCACACAGATGCAAAGGACACTCCATAGCTGGGAGTCCTCCAATGGGAATATTAGATCCCTGACTCACATTTTACCGTAGGTACGCCTTAACACCATCGGTACTCGCAGCCGAGACCATACGTTTCGCATCGCAGGTTGCTAAACATCTTTGTCTCCTTCGATTTCCCGCAAACCGTATCTTTGCCTCGTGCGTGATTGTGATCCGTTGTTCCCTGCGGTGGTTTTTTCCTTCTCTAGCGGAACACTCACCTTCGATCTAATCGTTTCGAGTTCTTCGATGCGGCTGCGCGTCCGCTTGTCCCCCAAGGCCAGTATCTGGGCTACCACCGCTTCAATCTGCGCCACGGGAGGGGCCATTGTATCGTAAGGTGAATTGACTTCGATCGGGGAGACTAGAGTTATTTCTGAGAATTCGGAGATAGGTGAGAGCCAAGGATCCGTGAAAAGAAGAATGCGAACGCGACGAGCCGCCGCCTGTTCTGCGAAGGTAATGACGTCGACCTGGTAGCGGCGGTAATCGAAGACGACCAAGAGGTCCCGCTTTCCCAAGTCGACTAACACATCAAGTTGCTGTGCCGATAACGTCTCGACATGGTACACGCCGGGCCGGAATTGAGACAAATAACTTGCCAACAAACCTGCGACATGGCGGCTGAAGCGCCCGCCGAGCAGCACGACCCTTCCTTTGGTATCCATGATAAGACGCGCCGCCCGTTCATATGTTATTAGGGGCGTAGAAGTCAGAGCCTTGTGTAGGGTGCCCGCAACAGATTTCATGTACGCAATGGCAGCTCCCTGTTCGCTGTCACTGCCTATGTCTGGCCGCTTAGCCTCCATCATCAGCAGCGGTGAATGCAACCTTGCTTCAACATCTGCTAATAACCGCTGCTGAAAGTCAGGAAAGCCATTGAAGCCGAGCTTGACGGCTAACCTAACGACGGTTGGATCGCTGACGCCGGCGCGCTTTGCCAGGCTAGTAGCGGTTCCGAGCCCAGCTGTCGGATAATCAGTCAGTAGCACCTGTATGATCCGCTCCTCCGACGGGGTTAATGAGACGGCGCCCTGCAACAACGTATCCCTAACGTTCATCAATGTTCTCCAGCACTAGGTTGAAGAGAAGATTACAGTCTTTTTCTTGACGCGTCGACCTGTAAGAATTTTATCACACTTTACCAACTGGAAAAATCATCGACGTTCAGCGATCGTTGCGGCTGCTGAGGCCAGCACCACGGGACCCACTAGAGATTCCAGCCGTCCTCGCTCGCTAGATGTGGTTGTAACGTGACTAGCACAACGCCGCAGCTGGTTTGACGCCGCACGAGCGGCTCTAGCTATCAGAATTGCCCCAAGCTTCGGCAACTCAAAGGGCGCCACCTGCCCGTTCAATCAGGTTGCAGGAATGTAGCCATTTCTACGTTCGTTTCATAAATAACATTTCTTGAAGAGATATTGACACGGATCACTAAGACCGATATTTTGGCTCTTACGAATGAATTGGAGATAGATCCAGTGGCGGCATCGCGAGTATCTGCGACTGGGCATTCGGTCGTCTTTATTGGCTGAGTCTGCGATGCCTTGTCTGATCGTCAGCCTTCAAATCGGAATAGAGAGGTTTCCGAAATGCATTCTTCTCAGGACCCATCGTACGAAGATCGGCTGCTTAGCGCCTATGAGGGCGAAATTCTCGGCGAAGCGTTCTTTGCAACTCTTGCCCACGAAGCTGAAGCGGACCAGACGCGAACTAAGTTGCAGCATTTGGCGGCTATCGAACGAATGGTTGCAGGAGCTCTTTCGCCAGTTATTGCCCGCCGCAGCCTTGAACCGAAAAGAAAAGAAGAGCTGGCAGCTCAGGGGCGTAAGGAAGCCATTGACTATCTCGGCTTGGACTGGACTGAGTTCGCCATAAAACTGCGGGACCTCTTGCTTCCTTTTCTTGCAGAGTTTGAAGGCTTGCTTGCCGATGCCCCAAGCGCTGATGAACCTCTTGTTCAGCTACTTGTTGACCACGAAGCTGCGCTCATCGCATTCGCGAGAACCGAAGGTGAAGATGAACGCGACGGCAGCATCCATCTGGACGAATTCGTTCGTCGATACAGCGGCTATTTTGGCGACGCCCTTAGTTAGCCCGATTTTGCTCATGGACAATGCACCGAGCCTAATACAATCGATTTGCCGGCCCGACGAGGGTGTCGAGGTGGCAGGTCTGCCAAAACAATGCGTTTGACGTTTCAGCGCGTCTACATGCCAACAGCGAAGCTATGTGCAGCGACCAGTGCAGGCCGCTGAAAATAGGCGTCGCGATAGGCCCCAGAAAGAACTTGCGTATGCACTGCAAGATTACTGCGTGAGATCGAATGGTTGGGGCGAAGCGACGGTAAAGCATACTCTAGCCAAACGCGCGTGCGCCTCCCAAGCCGCCTAATAATAACGAGGAAGTATTCATGAGCCATACTATCAACCACCTGCGCAAGCTTCGCCTGCAGCGCAGCGAGCTTGCCGTACCGGGCTCAAATCCGGAGATGATCGAAAAGGCCGCCAATTCGGAGGCCGACTACATCTTCCTCGACATTGAGGATGCAGTGGCGCCGCCGGACAAGGAGCGCGCCCGCGCCAATATCGTCCAGGCACTCAACCAGATCGACTGGCGCGGCCGCGGCAAGACCATCTCCGTACGCATCAACGGCCTCGACACCCATTATATGTATCGTGACGTCGTCGACCTCATGGAACAGGCGGGTGACCGGATCGACACGCTGCTCGTACCGAAAGTCGGCGTGCCCGCCGATCTCTACATGGTCGAAGCCATGGTCAACCAGATCGAGATCGCCCGTGGCTTCAAAACCCGTGTCGGCCTCGAGGCGCTGATCGAGACCGCACTCGGCATGGCCAATGTCGAGGCCATCGCGGCCTTCGGCGGCCGGCTCGAGGCGATGCATTTCGGCGTTGCCGACTATGCCGCAAGCCTCAAGGCCCGCACCGTCAACATCGGCGGTCTCAATCCTGACTACCCCGGCGACCAATGGCATTTTGGCCTGTCGCGCATGACGGTGGCCTGCCGCGCCTATGGCCTGCGCGCCATCGACGGACCGTTCGGCGATTTCTCCGATCCTGATGGTTACAAGGACGCCGCCCGCCGCGCCGCGGCGCTGGGTATTGAAGGCAAGTGGGCCATCCATCTGAGCCAGATCGCGCTCGCCAACGACATCTTCTCGCCGCCCGAGAAGGAGGTCGATCGCGCCCGCCGCATCATCGACGCTCTCAAGGTCGCCGAAAGCCAGGGCAAGGGTGCCGCGTCGCTCGACGGCAAGATGATCGATGCCGCATCGGAGCGCATGGCGCGCAACGTGCTCGCCACCCACGACGCCATCACCGCCGGCCGCTGAGAGGAGGACGATTTGGACATTCACGAATATCAGGCCAAGGAACTTCTGTCCCGCTACCAGATCCAAATTCCGCGCGGCGGGCTGGCCTACAGCCCCGAGCAGGCGGCCTATCGCGCGAGCGAGATCGGCGGCGACCGCTGGATAGTGAAGGCGCAGATCCATTCCGGCGCGCGCGGCAAGGCGGGCGGCATCAAGCTCTGCTCCTCTGACCATGAGATCGTCGAGGCTGCCGATGCCATGCTGGGCGCCAAGCTGGTGACGCACCAGACTGGGCCGCAGGGCAAGCTGGTCAGCCGCCTCTATATCGAGGAGGCGATGGACATCGAACGCGAGATCTATCTCGGCTTTGTGCTCGACCGCAAATCCGAGCGTATCATGATTATCGCCTCGTCCTCGGGCGGCATGGAGATCGAAGAGATCGCCGAGGCTGAGCCCGACTCGATCATTCGCGCCACCGTCGATCCCGGCGTTGGCATGCAGGACTTCCAGGCCCGCGAGATCGCATTCGGGCTGGGCATCGACAATGCTCTGATCGGCCGCGCGACGCAGACGCTGCTCGGTTGCTATCGCGCCTTCGTCGACTATGACGCCGCAATGTTGGAGATCAATCCGTTGGTCGTGACCCGCCGCGGCGACCTCGTGGCGCTCGACGCCAAGATGAGCTTCGACGAGAACGCGCTCTTCCGACGGCCGCACATTGCCGAGATGCGCGACAAGAGCCAGGAAGACCAGCGCGAGACCTTCGCTTCCGACCGCGGCCTCTCCTATGTCGGTCTCGACGGCAATATCGGCTGCATCATCAATGGTGCGGGGCTCGCCATGGCGACCATGGACATGATCAAGATCGCCGGAGGCGAGCCCGCGAACTTCCTCGATATCGGCGGCGGCGCTTCGCCTGAACGCGTGGCTAAATCCTTCCGCGCCGTGTTGCGGGACAGAAACGTCGAGACGATCCTCGTCAACATCTTCGCCGGCATCAACCGCTGCGACTGGGTCGCCGAGGGCGTGATCAAGGCGCTCAGGGAAGTCGGCGTCCCGGTCCCGCTCGTCGTCCGGTTGTCGGGGACCAACATGGAGGAAGGCCGCCGCATCCTCGCCAAGTCAGGCGAAGATATCATCGTTGCGGAAACGCTTGCGGAGGCTGCCGACAAGGCCGTTGGCGCGTGGCGCGCCTTCGCCGCAAACAAGGCTGCTTGAGGGAGTTCGAGACATGTCCATTCTACTCGACAAGAATACCCGCGTCATCGTACAGGGCTTTACCGGCAAGATCGGCAGCTTCCATGCCGAGGACATGAATCGCTATGGCACCAATGTCGTCGGCGGCGTCACCCCCGGCAAGGGCGGCCAGACTCATCTCGGCATGCCGGTCTTCAATACGGTGAAGAGCGCGGTGCAGGAAACCGGCGCGGACGCCTCGATCGTCTTCGTGCCGCCGCCCTTCGCGGCCGACTCCATCATGGAGGCGGCGGATGCCGGTATCCGGCTCTGCGTCTGCATCACCGACGGAATTCCCTCCCAGGACATGATCAGGGTCAAGCGATACATGAGGCGCTATCGCTACGAGGATCGCATGACCCTGATCGGGCCGAACTGCGCGGGCATGATCACACCGGGCCAGGCGATGATGGGAATCATGCCGGGCTCGATCTACCTGCCGGGCCGCATCGGCATCGTCGGCCGTTCGGGCACGCTCGGCTATGAGGCGGCAAGCCAGATGAAGGCGCTCGGCATCGGTGTATCGACTTCGGTCGGCATCGGCGGTGATCCAGTTAACGGCTCGTCCTTCAAGGACATGCTGGAGCTCTTCGAGAAGGACCCGAACACCGATGCGGTGCTGATGATCGGTGAGATCGGCGGTCCGCAGGAAGCTGAAGCCGCGACCTGGGCGCGCGGCAATATGAAGAAACCGCTGATCGCCTACATCGCGGGTCTCTCCGCACCAAAGGGTCGCCGCATGGGCCATGCCGGCGCGATCATCTCCGCCTTCGGGGAATCGGCGCAGGAAAAAGTCGAGATCCTCAAGAGCGCCGGTGTGACCATTGTGCCGACGCCGTCGTCCTTCGGCGCCACGGTGGCTGGCGTTTTGCAGCGTCGGCCGGATGCCGCTTAAGCGCGGAAGACCCTAGTGCCGGCGACCCTGCGCCGGCATCTTCGGGTAAGCGTGCTTTCGTCCACGGCTAAGCCAGCAAGCATAAATGCGGCACCCGAATGTTCCAGGGATGAGTGAATAATTTCAGAGCCAATGCCAAGCATCTCAATCCGATGCTGTATAGATACTGTCTGCTTGCACTTATCCGTCACGAGTGTGAGTTATTTTGTAAGATCTTTCATTTTTCTCCGTAAATTGACGGAAAGACAAACGGACAGCCGCAGCACTCGAGACATAGACCAACCCCAATCGGGGACTTTCTGTCCTAGGCGCCAGGGAAGGTGGGTGGCTTCCCGCCACGCTAGATAGGTGGCGCGCGGATGCGTTCTAAATCACGGTCTGGCTCTCGCTCAATATGCTTCACGCTCTCTCCGCGTCTATGTGATTTCTTCCTGCGCCAGAAGAGGAGAGCGGCATTCTATTCAGCGCAACCCCGATGACTAATGGCCCGTACGTAGAGCCCCCCCGGTTTGCAGCCCATCCTGGTGATTGCTGGCGCGTCAGACCCCAGCCGCCGACCCTCCACCTGGACCAAGTATATAACCAAAAAAGCGGCCGATCTTGGGCTTGAACGCGAGCCGTAATGACCTGTTGGCCGAGAGCGCGGAGCTGACAGCGCCGACGGTTTTCCCATTGACCTGATATCCAAGGCGTAAAGGAACGTCACCACGATGACGAAGAAATGGGTGTAACTTTCTCTGCATTAATTTACGTTTAGCGAAATGATGTAATCATATTGACATCGGAAGTCGCATGTTCAATAATCTGTCACAAAGGAACACGAGGAGCCGACATCTATGGTCAGTACCCGCATCAAAATAGCGATTACCGATGCGTTGATTCTATCTCTGATGCTGGTGGTGATCGTGATATGTGCCGCTACTCTGTTCGGTTCGAATGGAGCTCGCATAGCAACGTCGATGTCTATTGTTGTCACCGCCTGCGTGGGTCTACAGATCTTCTCCGGCAACACCGGCATAGTCTCGTTCGGTCCTGCGGCTTTCGCAGGAGTTGGTGCCTATACGGCTGGCATCCTCACCATGAGCCCAGTGATCCAGAAGACGGCTCTTCCTCACCTTCCGGCATGGATGGCCGGGTATGGCCTTTCTATTTGGCCATCATTGTTGGTTGCTGCTGTATCAGGATTAATATGGGCTGGCGTGAGCGGAGTAGTTATGCGTCGGCTCTCCGGCTCGGCTGCGTCAATCGCGACGCTGGCGTTGCTAATCATTACCTACACAGTATTGGTCGCGACGAAGGATATTACGAGGGGGAGTCAAACGTTTTACGGCGTCCCACGTAATACCACCCTGGTAGTGGCGGTGATCGTCGCGGCCCTAGCGATTGCGACTGCGCGGGTGTTCCGTGATACAAGAAGTGGACGTGCCGTCCGCGCCACCCGAGAAGATGAAATAGCGGCGGGCGCAGTCGGAGTAGACGTTCGGGAGGCGAGACTCAAGGCTTGGCTGTTGAGTGGAACTATCCTATCAGTTGCTGGTGCCTTGATGGCTCAGTTTTTGGGTGCTTTCGGTCCGAAGGACTTCTATTTTGAATTCGGCTTCCTACTGATCTCAATGCTTATCGTAGGGGGCCTCGGCTCCGTATCGGGTGCGTTGGTTGGTGTGGTCACGATCACAACGATCACTGAGTTTCTTAGAGCGCTCGAAAGTGGTGGCAACATCCTCGGATTTACCGTGCCGCCGCTGTATGGACTACCCCTGATTGGGGCGGCGCTTGCAATGATCTTGGTGCTAGGAATTCGGCCTGCCGGACTTGTCGGCGGACGTGAGCTTGAGGTCTTGAAGCCACCAAGGCCCTCTACAACCGACGTACTCGAAGTGGTGAATCTATTCGGTCACCAGGTCTCGGAAAGCGCGCCCTCGCTAGTAGCCAATCAACTATCTCGCCATTTCGGCGGTCTCCGAGCCGTGGATGGAGTGTCCTTCGAAGCCAAAGCTGGTCTGATAACCGGGCTTATCGGTCCGAATGGCGCGGGCAAAAGCACACTAATCAACCTTCTGACAGGCCAGCTACATCCCAGCGAAGGCCACGTGGCTCTCGGGTCAGGCTTGATCGAAAAGAAGCTGCCGCACGCAATTGCACGCGCGGGCTTGGCGAGAACTTTTCAGAACCTACGAATCTTCGCTGACATGACGGTTCGTGAAAACGTTCTTGTTGCGGCTGAGGCATGCACTACAGATGCGTCCCTTGCTGCACGACGCACAGACGACGCGTTGCGCCGTTTTGGACTTGAAGAATTAGGTGACCGGCTGGCTGGTAGCCTTCCATATGGAAAGCGGCGTCTGGTCGAAATTGCCCGGGCGCTCGCCACTGGCCCCAGTTTTTTGCTGCTAGACGAACCCGCCGCAGGAATGAATCCGGCCGAGACCAAAGAACTCGTGACAAGGTTGGCAGCACTGCGCGCGGACACAGGTATGGGCATCCTTGTTGTCGAACACGATTTGCATCTCATCATGTCTCTTAGCGACTCTATCGTCGTTATTGATCGCGGTAAGCGCATCGCCTTTGGGTCGCCAGACGCGGTTAGAACCGATCCCGCCGTTATAGCAGCTTATCTCGGCAGTAAGAGAATGAGTGACGGACGAAAAAAACAACATAATGAGACTTCGGTCAGCGAAGCGAAAATCTCCTAAGAAGGGAACTCTAGACATGAACAATATTAAGTATCCGCGTGCGCTAGCAGGTTTCGCAGCAATGGCGCTTATGCTCGGAGCAGGAACATCATATGGCGCTGAATTCAAGATTGGTGCCGCCACCGCCCAGACCGGTGCGCTTGCACCATTCGACCAGCCGGGACTTGGCGGCTTCATGCTGGGGATCAAGGATCTCAATGCGAATGGTGGCCTCGGAGGCATGGCGAAGATCGTTGTTGAGGCTATCGATACCCGGTCAGACACAGCAGCGACGGTAAACGCTGCTCAGCAACTGATTGATAATGGCGCCCAGGTGCTGATTACACCCGCCGATGCCGATCCGTCTATCGCCGCAGGCCAAATCGCTCAGGCGGCGGGTATCCCGGTGCTTAACCTCGCGGGCTCTCCGACCCTTCCGCTGGCCGTCGGAGATTACATGTTCATCTCCTATCCTTCCAATAACCTTCAGGCATCCGCGCTGGCCACTTACGCCGTCGAAACTGGGTACAAGAAGGCTTTCATTCTGAAGTCGCCCGACACAGACTACACTCTTACATTCCCACAGTATTTTGCAGAGGCTTTTAAGGCCAAAGGCGGAACTGTGGTTGGTGAAGCGGTATACGCCATGGGGCAGCCCGATTTTTCTGCCGTGGTCGCGCAGATTAAGGGTATGGCCGAACAGCCTGACGTTATTATGACGGCAGCCTATGAACCTGACTTCCCTGCTTTTATTAAGCAATTGCGCGGTGCCGGCGTCACAATTCCGGTTCTGGGTTGCGACTCCATCGGCACTCCCACCGTCTATGGACTGGGCTCTGCCGTCGACGGCGTCATATATTCGTCTGCAGGCTTCCCTACGCCCGGAAGTAGTATGGAAGCATTCAACAAGCGGTTCAAAGACGAGACAGGCCGAGTCGCTGAGACCTCGTATGAAGCTTCTGGGTACGAACTTGCACAGTTACTGGATGCAGCGGCTCGACAGGCCGGGTCCGTTGAGCCATCCAAAATAAGAGACGCATTAGCAAATTTGAAGGATGTGCAAACCGTCCTCAGCAAGGTGACCTATGCTGGCACCGAACGTGTTCCGTTGCGAGACATAGCCATAATTCGAATTCACGGCGGAACTCCCACTTTCGTTAAGACGATCCGCCCCGCGGTGTCCGATATACCTAAGCCTTGAACGGAATAACACCAATGCTTCGCGTCGAGGGAATGAAAATACGCTATGGAGCGGTTGAGGCAGTTCATGGAGTTGACCTCTGGGTTTCGAAAGGTGAACTCGTGACGCTGATTGGCGCTAACGGTGCCGGCAAGAGCTCTATTCTTGCCGGTATATCCGGTCACGTCCCGCCATCTGAAGGAAAAGTTTCGCTATTTGGCGATCCAGTGACGGGTAGGTCCGCCGATGCGGTGGCCCGCATGGGCGTTGCTCTTACCCCGGAAGGCCGCCGAATTTTCGCACACCTCACCGTGAGCGAAAATCTCCACCTGGGTGGGGCGGCATTTGCAAGTGGCGAGGAACTTGCTGCCCGTCGCGAGGCGATGCTCGTCCGCTTTCCGATCCTTGCCGAGCGGATTGATCAAAAGGCTGGAAGCCTATCGGGTGGTGAGCAGCAGATGCTTGCGATTGCGCGATCGTTAATGAGCCAGCCTCGTCTGCTGTTGCTCGATGAGCCGTCACTGGGGCTGGCGCCGCAAACCATTGATAAGGTTTATGATCTTGTCGAAGAGCTGCAAAGAGAAGGACTGACCATTCTGCTTGTCGAACAAAACGTTGAACTAGCGTTATCGGTGGCGGATCGAGGTTACGTCATTGCAAATGGCCGTATCGCGCTAAGCGGCACAGCATCCGAACTCGCCGGGTCGGACCTTGTCCGACAGGCTTATCTGGCAATCTAGGAGGTTGAAATGGAATTCCTCCAATATGTGGTCAACATTCTGAGTTTGGGCGGTATTTACGCACTCTTGGCCCTTGGTCTGGCGATTGTATTTTCAATCGTCGGTCTGATCAATTTCGCGCATGGCGAGATAATGACGATATCGGGTTATCTTATCGTGCTTTCGTTGTCTCTCGGCATCCCTCTTCCGCTAGGTCTCATCATTGCGGTGGCCGGCGGCGCGGTCACCGCAATTCTCATGGACCGAGTAGCGTTCCGTCCGATGCGTTCTGCGTCGGTAACAACCCTCCTCATCACGAGTTTCGCAGTGAGCACCATCATCAAGGTGCTCCTACAAAATGGAGTTTCGGCTCGAGCAAAGCCTGTTGCGCTGCCAGAATGGATGTCTGGCACCGTCCAATTCTCAGGTTTTCAAATCGGTGTGGTTCCGTTGACGTCGATCATTCTAACGGTTGCCGTCCTGGTCTGTCTCGACATCTTTTTGCGGAAAACCACCTTGGGAATCGCGATGCGCGCCGCATCGGAAGATTTCGTGATGGTCAGCCTACTTGGTCTGCGTGCCAATACGGTTATTGCAACGTCGTTCGCGATTTCGGGCGTTCTCGCCGCTATTGCAGCAGTTTTGTGGGTTTCTCAGCGGGGTTCAGTAGATCCCCTCATGGGTTTCACGCCAGTTCTAAAAGCCTTTATTGCTGCCATCCTCGGAGGTCTCGGCTCGCTACGCGGCGCTGTGGCTGGGGGTTTTATCCTCGGCGGCCTAGAGGTCGGTTCGGAGCTTTTCCTAACTTCGGGCACAGCGCCCTACCGAGACGCCATTGTTCTGATGGCAGTGGTAGCGTTGCTGGTTGTCAAGCCAGAGGGCCTAATACCCGCCTCGCGCGCTCAGCGCTCGTAACTGTTGAAGAATTCACGACGATAATGAGCGGCGAACTTAGAGGGTCCATCTTCTCGTCGTCCATTTGAAGTATAACTGGGAGGTTAACATGGACACTATGATAACGAATACGGAACTCGTCGAAAATGCAAGAAAGCTGCGCGGTTTTTTGCGTGCCAATGCGGAAGACTCTGCATTGAACCGACGTCTTGCAATGGAGAGCGCAGCGGCCCTACGTGCCGGAGGCTTCTTGCAGGTTATGGTACCCCGACGCTGTGGCGGCTCGGAGGCTGACTTTCAAACATTCTGTCAGATTTGCGAGGAGCTGGCTCGAGGTGACAGCGCGGCCGGTTGGCTAACAATGATAGCTGGTAGTAGCGCGGCGTTGATGGGCCTTCTCCCCGATAAGACTCGCAGCGAAGTCTATGATGCAGACCCTCGGGCAACCGTGATCGGTCAATGGGCTCCAACCGCCAAATCCACGCCTGTTGACGGCGGATGGAAGTTGACGGGTAGATGGCCCTGGGCATCTGGTTGTTTCGAAGCTCAATGGAGTTTCGTTGGGTCGCCGGTTCCCGACTCGTCAGGCAAGATGGTCGACGTGAGACTAGCACTCGTTCCAACATCAGAACTGACCATTGAAGATACATGGCATGTCGCCGGCATGTGTGGAACTGGTAGCAACACATTCGTCGGCGATGACATTTTTGTTCCATCGCACCGTGCAATGCTCATGAGCGAATTAATCGCAGGTGTTACCCGGTCGGATCATTCGGACGAAGCTATTTACCGGGCGCCGCTTATCACCGCGTTGCCGCTGGCTATGTGCGCCACCGCTGTGGGAATTGCAGAGTCTGCTTTCGATCACACCCTGGAAAACTTAGAACGAGGAAAGCCCATCGTGGCGTCTTGCTATACGGACGCAAGGCAGTCTCCGAGCTACCAGTTGAATCTTGCCGATGCGCGCGGCGCTATAGACTCAGCAAGGCTACACGTAATGCGCGCGGCTAGTGACATAGATCGCTCGGTAGCCTCAGGAGTGCCGATGAGCGATCTTGAACGAGCACGTGTGCGGCTTGATGAAGCAGTTGCACAGAAACGTGTTCGCGAGGCCGTGGACCTACTGCTGAATATAGGAGGAGCTTCTGCTTTCATGCTCTCTAATCCTGTACAACGTATATGGCGAGACATTGAGACCTGTACACGTCATGCGTACATTAACGGCGACATCGGGCGCGAAATTTATGCGCGAGCTCTGCTTAACCTCGATCAGGTTAGTTCAAGCTTCTGAATCGGTATATAAAATACCTTAAAACAGCAAAGATCTTCACCTGCCACCAAAGCGAGCAGGTGGTTCGACCTTTCCCTGTTTATTCCAAAGCAGACCTTGGACTGGAGAATGTTATGCCAATCGATAAGAAAGATGCATTTCGCGAGGCAATGGGGCGGTTCGCCGGTGCGGTTAACGTTATCACCACCGAGGAGCACGGCGCGCCAAGTGGGTTGATCGCTACTGCGGTATGCAGTTTGTCTTTTGATCCCCCGTCTGTTCTTGTTTGTGTCAACAAAACGGCGAGTGCTCACGACGTGATTCTACGGCGAGGTGCGTTTGCAGTTAATCTACTGTCGCCTACCCTATCGCATGTCGCAAATCGATTTCAGACGCGAAAGGGTTCGGATCGATTTGAAGAGAGTTGTTGGGCGGCCGGCAAAACTGGAGCACCCCTGCTCAAGGGGGCTCCGATGGCGCTGGACTGCCGGCTTAGCCATACCTATGATGGCTATTCACACAGCGTCCTCATTGGTATTGTTGAAGATGTTCGGCTCGCCGAAGGAGATTCTCATAATTCTCTTCTTTGGCAAGGGCGACGGTACCACACACCTATAGAATTCGTGGAGCTGGTTCGTCGACCGGCTGACGTCCGAGTGGTGCTCGACGAGATGCTTTTCTAATGATTTTTTCACTTTTAAAACCATGAGAAAGGTCCAACAACTTCAAGTTCAGGGGGTCTGCAACTGCTCGCCGCGCTAAATCCCTGCAAGTCGAGTTGCACTCGAGAAGCAATATTCCACTAGTCTGACAATTGGGCTCTGGCACCTCTCCGAGTTCGCAAACTATGTTTAGGCCATTTAGCGTTTGCCAGGGATGTGCGGAACACTCCCTAGATCTCGCTGCGTCTGCTTGGGTAAGATTCTACCCTTAAGCCGCGGTTACCGCCATTGTAAGCGTCAGGTCGCGCACCTCTGTCCAGTTTGTTGCTATAAGGGTCGTCAGATGGGTGCCCCGATAAGGACTTCGAGTCGATCGTCGTAAAGGCGCACGCGTAGCCGATGTCCAATGAGCCGTGATGGCACGGTGTAAAAGACCTTGCGCAAGGTGAAGCCGCGGCTGCGCGAGCCCCGCACAACAACCTTTTCTCTGATGCGGGTTCCTGGAACCGGTTGCAGCGCCTAACGTTCAGATCCATGCGCTTGTGATAGCGGGCATTGCGCCGGCTGAGCTCACAACGTCCGCTACCGATATTCGGCGCCCACCGGGTTCGCTAGATGGGGACACCTTGTCGCTTAATATAACTTCGCCGCAGAGTTACCGCTAGCGCAAGAAACTCAGACGGCACACCAGGTCGGTGGATGTACTAGTGGCCAACGTCTGGTGCCCTCGGCTTGCGGCTGCGATGATTTTGTCGGGGTCGGCTTTCCAGCGGAAGGGTTTGGGGTCGGTGTTGTGGTCGGCGAGGTATCGGTTGATGGCGGCCTGCAGATCGACGACGCCGACGAAGGCGCCGCGTCTGAGGCGTCGCTTGGTCAGCGCGGCGAAGAACCCCTCCACCGCGTTCAGCCATGTGGCGCTAGTCGGCGTGAAGTGGAAGGTGACGCGGGGATGACGGGAAAGCCAGGCGATCACCATCGGGTTTTTGTGGGCTGCATAATTGTCGAGGATGACGTGGACGGCTTCTTCGCCGGCACGGCTTTTTCGATGGCGTTGAGGAAGCGGATGAATTCCTGATGGCGATGGCGCTGCATGCACCGGCCGATCACCTTGCCCTCCAGCACGTCGAGAGCTGCAAAGAGGGTAGTGGTTCCGTGCCGCTTGTAATCGTGGGTCATGGTGCCGGCGCGGCCTTTCTTCATGGGCAATCCCGGCTGGGTGCGATCCAGCGCCTGGATTTGGCTCTTCTCGTCGATCGACAGGACCACGGCTTGGGCCGGCGGGTCGACGTAGAGTCCAACGATGTCGCGCACCTTCGCCGCAAACTGCGGGTCGTTGGAGAGCTTGAAGGTTCGGATGCGGTGCGGCTGAAGCCCGTGCGAGTGCTAGACGCGCTGGACGTAGGAAAGGCTCACGCCTGCGGCCTTCGCCATCGCGCGGCCGGTCCAATGGGTCGTCTCGCCCGGCGGTTCGGCCAGCGTCAGGGCGACGATCCGTCCGGCCACTTCCGGCCCAAAGGGCTTGACGCGCGAGGGCCGGGTCTGTCGCGCAGAAGGCCATCGACGCCTTCCTCGCAAAACCGCTCCTGCCAACGCCAGACCGCCGTCTTGCTCATCGCCGTGTTCTGCATGATCGCCATCGTGCCGAGCCCATCCGCTGTGGCCAGCACAATCCTGGCGCGCCAGACGTGCTTCTGAGGGCTGTTGCGGTCCGCAACAATGGCTTCCAGCCGGTCACGGTCCGCGGTGGTCACTGTGACAACGATCCCGGTGCGCATCCTCTAGACTCGCACGCAAAACCGCCGACGGGAAACCACATTCGGACTCGACCGTCACATTCATTCCACTAGGACGCGACCGGATGGGGATGGCGGACCGGGGTCGAGCCGCGGCGGTGGAAAAGGCCGGACCGAAAGGCTGGCAAAGCCAACACGCATCGAGGTCGGATGCAAGGGCGGCCGGGGTATTGAAGTCGATGTCTTGATCGCGCCGGAAGCGACGAAGGCCCTGATCCCGTAGATGGAAGAAGCATGAATGGGTACCCGGTGCGAATGCCGACACGCGCAAGAAGATCGACAGATTGATCGCGCTTGTGCAGACCGCTCTGCGTGAAAAGCCGGCATCTTGATCAGTCTTGGTCGAGGATCACGGTTTCAGCACGGTGCGCAGGTCTCAAGCAAAAGCAGCGGCTTGGCGGTGTTGCGCGCGAGCCACCCGAAATCCAAAGGAGATACGGTGATAAGCAAACCGGAACAGGCTCCAATACAAACCAAACCCTGAGCCGCCTGCGCCTCGAAACGCGCAGCCCTGCCAGGTGAATACCGAAGCTGTAGAGCCTAAAGCAGATACAGCCTCAATACGCGGACAACCGACTTTTGCTTAAGACTCCATCGCCCGCCGGGCCCAGACAGTGAACCCGGCGAGCCAACGTAACGAAACCACCGGTCTCGCAAGCTGAATAGGTTATGCTTTTTCCAACATAACGCGCGGATCCGCCCTCACCCGCTCGCTCTTGGGATCGAAAAATCGGTAGGTGCTTTGAACCTTGACCGATTTAGGCCCGCTTCCGCCGACCACCTGTAGGTCTGTCCCGGGTTCGGCAAATTTAATGTTTACCCAGCCCCGACCGATATTCCGTTTAAGCAACGGACTAACCCAGCCTGTAGTTGTTTCACCAACTACTTCACCGTTATAGGTGAGCTTCAAACCGCTAGCGATTGCAGGGGCCGATATGTCAGCTTCGATGCCCACGAGCTTCGTGCGGAGGCCTACCTCTTTTCGGCGCAGCATCTCATCTCGACCATGGAAAAATGTCTTTTCGAACGCCACTGACCAACCCAGGCCATATTCCAGTGGTGAACCGCCCTTATAGAAATCCGCACCGAATAGAAAGCCTTTGTCCACAGCGATAGGGAATGCGGCCATCAATCCAAATGGGCCGCCGCCAAATTCCGCGCAGTATTTCGTAAATTTTTCCCACATCCCGAGCGCATACTCAGGACCGAAGTGAACTTCATAACCTAGTTCACCTGAGAACCCGACTCGCGCGATCGTCGTTGGAACGCCCTCGAAGTCGACTTGCAGGAAACGATTGTGCTCAAGATGAGCGACATCAACAACCTTTTCAAGAACATTGATAGATTTGGGTCCTTGAATGGAGAGAAAGGTGTTGGATAACTCAGTGATCCAAACCTTCCGGCCTTCGGACTTTTCGGCGATCCATTTACGCGATGCCTCTCGCGCGATGCCGCCATGAATAATGAACCGGTCTTCTTTCATCCAAAAGATGATGACGTCGTCAATGAGATTAGCTTGGTCATCCAAGATACTTGAGTAAAGTGTACCGCCTGGGCTAATCTTTCCAAGATCGTTTACAATCAGAGTTTGTATAAAGTCAAAGGAGTCCGGCCCGCACACGCCAAAGCAACTTTGGAAGTCGTATTCTGCGAACCCTACACTATTGCGAATCATCATATATTCTTGATCCGTCGAAGTTATATGGGAAGCAACTCGCCATCCGCCAAAATCTATCATGGGAGCTTTAAGCTTCTCGTAGATAGGATCGTAAACCGTTCTCATTTCCATAGTGCAGCTCCAGCCTATACCTGTTTCGCTATCAAGATGATTTCTGAATTCCAAGAATTTGCGATACCCTGCTTGTCACCAAAAGCTGGTTTCTGTCGCGGTTATCCGCTAGCGGGTTTTCTCCGCCCGATCAGGAACATTGTTTCGGTAACTTGTTCGAGTTCGGACAGCATGAGCGTATGAAAAAATTTTGTCAAGAATGTTCATTATCGGCTGGACAGAAAAATATTTCCAGAGTAGCGTTATTATCGAACCTGTTCATAGGCATTTGCTGAATGACCGGAACTTAGGGGCTTGAGCCAATTGCCTGCACGTTAGTGGCGTGCCTTGGGTCCCTGGTTGTTGGCAGCCTGTGGGAGAGGAGATGCCTCTATCTTTAACATCAGGTGGATCGCTCCCAGGAGGGCGATCACGCCTTAAGGGACATGGTTGCGGCATGCTTTTAGTTTTGCAGTGACCCGGGAGAACTAGATGACCGAGAAATACAGCTGTGACGTGCTTGTGGTCGGCGCCGGAATCGCGGGTGCGGGTGCGGCATATTATCTGTCCAGTCAAAAGCTGAACGTGATCCAGGTAGAAACAGATCACCCGGCTTCCGGTCCGACGGGGTCATCCTCCGCCGTGTGCCACTTGTTTTATCTCGATCGTGAGCAATCCTTGCTGGCAAAACGCGGTATCGAGATTTTGAAGGATCTTCCGGGCGCTTTCGATCAGTCCGGTTGTCTTTGGGCCTGCGGCCCGGATAATGAGGCTCTCTACCGTGACGCGGTTAACCGTATACGCAATGTAGAAGGCAGCCGAATTGAAGGACTGACCGGAGCCCAGGCCTCGGCGCTGCTGCCGCACTTCAACATGGACGGGATAACCTTCGCTGCATGGGAAGATGAATCTGGGCATTGCGATCCCTATGGGGCGACAAACGAACTAGTTCATCGAGCGCGCGCGAACGGTGTTAAGTTCCTGGGTGGGCGTTCCGTTACCGATATTCATGTGACCAAAGGGCAGACCACCGGCGTAACTCTCAGCGACGGAACGGTCATTACGACCGAACGAGTGATACTTGCGACCGGTGTTTGGTCTAAGGCACTTGTGGCCAAGCTTGGAGTGAACCTGCCGATCTTCATCGAGCGTCACTTCATGGCCGTGATGGACGCACCTGGTATCGCACGAAAGCTGCTCCCCCATTCCTGGGTCGACGAGACAACTAATTGCTATGCCCGGCCAGAAGGCGAGAACACAATCCTAATCGGAACGTGGGGCGGCGGTGGTACTGGCATCGAGAACGAAGCCCTGGCCGCAGAACACAGCCGGATGAACTATCGCCTCGAGGTCGCCGGCGAGTTGGACCGCACGATCACACAGGAAGAGGCCGTTTGGGCCATCGAGCATATCATGACCCGCTCCCCAGAAATTGCAGAATTGGGTATCCGCCCGGGCTATGCATGCCAATACGATATGAGCGAGGACCACCTTCCAGTCGTTGACGAAATACCCGGTGCAAAGGGCCTTTTCGTCATCGCCGGATCGAGCGGGCACGGCTTCAAACTCGGCCCCGCAATGGGCGAATCTGTCGCGAAGTGGGCACTTGGTGAACGCCAGGAACTGCTTGAGGCATTCGCCTTGGCTCGGTTCGCATAGAACTGCATCCCCAAAGCAATAACCCAATTGAGTGTTGCTCAGGGAGCAATGCTGCTCTCAAGGTTTTGCATGATTGGAACACACGCATGAAGATTCTCGTCCCAGTGAAGCGGGTGGTTGATTACAACGTCAAGATCCGCGTGAAGTCGGATGGCTCGGGTGTCGAGCTCGCCAACGTAAAGATGTCGATGAACCCGTTCGACGAGATCTCCGTCGAAGAGGCGCTGCGGCTCAAGGAAGCCGGCAAGGCGGAGGAAGTGGTCGTCGTTTCGATCGGCCCGGCCAAGGCGGAAGAGACGTTGCGCACCGCCCTCGCCATGGGTGCCGACCGCGCCGTTCTCATTGAGACCGACGATGCCGTCGAACCACTGGCCGTCGCCAAGATCCTGAAGGCCGTAGCTAACGCCGAGAAGCCGGGCCTCATCATCGTCGGCAAGCAGGCCATCGATGACGACAGCAACCAGACCGGCCAGATGCTCGCAGCCCTCCTCGGCTCGGCCCAGGCAACCTTCGCCTCGAAGATCGAGATCGGCGGCGGCAAGGCGCCAGAGGGCACAGCAAGGGTGACCCGCGAAGTCGACGGCGGCTTGCAGACGATCGACGTCAAGCTCCCCGCCGTGGTCACCACGGATCTGCGCCTCAACGAGCCGCGCTATGCCTCGCTGCCGAGCATCATGAAGGCAAAGAAGAAGCCGCTCGATAAGAAGAGCCCGGCGGACTTCGGTGTCGATACCGCCCCGCGCGTCAAGGTGCTGAAGACCGAGGAGCCATCGGGCCGCAAGGCAGGCGTCAAGGTCAAGTCGGTCGCCGAGCTCGTCGAGAAGCTTAAAGTCGAAGCAGGCGTCCTCTAAGGTTCGAGAAAGGAATTACGACCATGGCCATTCTTCTTCTGGCTGACCACGACAATTCGAGCCTTTCCGACCAGACCGCCAAGGCGCTGACGGCAGCCGCAAAGATCGGCGGCGATGTTCATGTGCTGGTCGCGGGTAAGGGCGCCAAGGCTGCTGCCGATGCAGCCGCCACGCTCTCCGGCGTTTCCAAGGTGCTGCTTGCCCAAAGCGAGGAACTCGCCAACAACCTCGCCGAGCCGCTGACCGACCTGATCGTCGCGCTGGCTAAAAGTTACGACACGATCCTTGCAGCCGCGACCTCGACCGGCAAGAACGTGTTGCCGCGCGTCGCCGCCCTGCTGGACGTCGCCCAGATTTCCGAGATCATCGAAGTTGTCTCCGCTGATACCTTCAAGCGTCCGATCTACGCCGGCAATGCCATCCAGACCGTTCAGTCATCGGATGCCAAGAAGGTCATTACCGTGCGCACTGCATCCTTCCCCCCGGCCTCCCAGGGCCCAGCTGCTGCCGTCGAGGAGATATCGACGGCAGACTTTTCTTCAGCCGTTTCGTCCTTCGTTGCAGATGCACTTTCGACCTCCGATCGTCCGGAACTCACATCAGCCAAAATTATTATCTCCGGCGGGCGGGCGCTCGGCTCGGCCGAGAAGTTCAACGAAATCATCCTGCCCGTCGCAGATAAGCTCGGGGCCGCCGTCGGCGCATCGCGCGCTGCCGTGGACGCCGGCTACGCCCCAAACGACTTCCAAGTTGGGCAGACTGGCAAGGTTGTCGCACCAGATCTCTACATCGCCTGTGGCATCTCCGGCGCTATCCAGCACCTCGCCGGCATGAAGGACTCGAAGGTCATTGTCGCCGTCAACAATGATGAGGAAGCACCGATTTTCCAGGTCGCGGACTACGGCATCGTCTGCGATCTCTTCGAAATGCTGCCGGAGTTGGAGAAAGCGCTCTGAGCACACTCCTTAAAATTGGAACGAAACACATGGACAGATTCACCCTCACCGTTACGTGTAACAGCCGGATTGGGATAGTTGCCGCTATATCGGGCTATTTGGCGACCCAGGGCTGCAACATTGTCGATTCGTCCCAGTTCGACGATCTGGATACCGGCAAGTTCTTCATGCGGGTAAGCTTCATTTCGGAAGAACGGGCCGATCAGGCAAAGTTGATCGAAGGCCTCAAGCCAATCGTTGCCGAATTCGGCATGGACGCCGAGATCCACGATGCGACCAAGCCTATGAAGGTCATGCTGATGGTCTCGCGCTTCGGTCATTGCCTGAACGACTTGCTTTATCGCTGGAAGATCGGCGCCCTACCGATTGACATTGTCGGCGTCGTCTCCAACCACTTTGACTACCAGAAGGTGGTCGTCAACCATGACATTCCCTTCCATCACATTAAGGTGACGAAGGAGAACAAGCCGCAGGCGGAAGCGCAACTGCTGCAGATGGTCGAGCAGACCGGCACGGAGCTGATCGTGCTTGCCCGCTACATGCAGGTCCTGTCGGATCTGCTTTGCAAGCGCATGTCTGGGCAGATCATCAACATCCATCATTCGTTCCTGCCGAGCTTCAAGGGCGCCAATCCTTACAAGCAGGCCTATGAGCGCGGCGTGAAGCTGATCGGCGCGACGGCGCATTACGTCACCGCCCATCTCGACGAGGGTCCGATCATCGAGCAGGACACGGTGCGCATCACCCATGCGCAGTCGGCAGACGATTACGTCTCACTCGGCCGCGATGTCGAAAGCCAGGTGTTGGCACGTGCCATTCACGCCCATATCCATCACCGCACCTTTATCAATGGCAACCGCACCGTCGTCTTCTCGGCAAGCCCCGGTTCTTATGCCTCCGAGCGAATGGGGTAAATCATGGCTGAGGTCATCGACGGTAAGCAGGTAGCGGCATCTGTTATCGAGAGTGTCAAGCAAGCTGCAGCTGAACTGGAACGTTCGAAGGGTGTGAAGACCGGCCTTGCAGTTGTCATCGTGGGCGATGATCCGGCAAGCCACACCTATGTCGGCGCCAAGAGCCGCATGGCCAAAGAATGCGGCTTTGCCTCGATCCAACACACCCTGCCGGCCGAGACGGCGCAGGAGGAGCTGGCCGCGCTGGTGCGGAACTTGAACGAGAATCCGTTGATACACGGCATTCTCGTCCAGCTGCCGCTGCCGAAGCACCTGGATTCCGGCCCGATCATCCAGTCGATCAAGCCAGAGAAGGACGTCGACGGTCTTCACGTCGTCAATGCCGGCAAAGTCGTGACCGGTGATCTCGATGGCGGCCTCGTCTCCTGCACCCCGGCCGGAGCTATGGTGTTCGTTCGCCACGCACACGGCAACGATCTTTCGGGCCTCAACGCCGTGGTGATCGGTCGCTCCAACCTTTTCGGCAAGCCAATGTCCGCCCTGCTGCTCGCGGCCAACGCAACGGTGACGACCGCCCATAAAGGCACCAAGGACCTGCCCGGCTTCTGCCGCAACGCCGATATCCTCGTCGTCGCCGTCGGCCGTGCCGAATTGGTCAAGGCCGATTGGGTGAAGCCGGGTGCGACTGTCATCGACGTCGGCATCAACCGCATCAGCGTCGACGGCAAGTCGCGCCTAGTCGGCGACGCCGCCTTCGAGGAATGCGCCAAGGTTGCGGGCGTCATCACCCCAGTTCCCGGTGGTGTCGGCCCGATGACCATCGCCATGCTGATGGCCAACACCGTTATCGCCGCGCAGCGTTTAAGCGGCCTAGGCGCGCTGAGACTTTAATCGGCCGAGGGAAAGCTATGGGCATGACCGAAATACCCGAGCGCGAAAGCATGAAGTTCTCGTGGTGATCGTCGGCGCGAGACCCGGCGGCCTGTCTGCGGCGATCCGGCTGAAGCAGGTCAATCCGGACCTCACCGTGGTCGTCTTGGAAAAGGGCTCGGAAGTCGGCGCCCATATCCTCTCCGGCGCCGTCGTCGATCCGATCGGCATCGACCGCCTGCTTCCCGGCTGGTGCTAGGAGGAGCGCCATCCCTTCAAGACGGAAGTGACGGCCGACGACTTTCTGGTGCTCGGTCCGGCCGGCGCCATTCGCTTGCCGAACTTTATGATGCCGCCCTTGAGGAATAATCAAGGCAATTACATCGTCTCGCTCGGCAACGTCTGTCGCTGGCTGGCGGGCCACGCAGAAGCGCTGGGCGTCGAGATCTATCCGGGCTTTGCCGCAACCGAAGTGCTTCATAACGACGAGGGTGCCGTCATCGGCGTCGCCACAGGCGACGGGCACCGAGAAGAACGGCGAGCGGCTTGAACTACACCCCGCGGCCATGGAACTGCTCGGCAAGTACATGCTGATCGGCGAGGGCGTGCGTGGCTCACTCGCCAAGCAGCTCATCGCCAAGTTCGACCTGTCGAAGGATCGCGAGCCCCAGCAATTCGGCATCGGCATCAAGGAGCTCTGACAGGTCGAGCCCGATGACAGGCCGGCCAGTACCATCGGGATGAGCGGATTACGCTGCCAGTTTCTTGCTTTTGCCGCCTCCCCCGCCCTGCAGTATACGATCAAGAAGCATCGCGAGAGTGATAACTGATACGCCGGCCTCAAATCCTAGGGGCAGGTTGACGCTTCCGACGGCCCACATGACTCTTTCACCTAGACCTATTGTGCCGATCATTGCGCTGACCACAACCATTGCCAAGGCCGACATGGTGGTCTGAGTGACTCCCAACATGATTGACGGAAGCGCGGCGGCAATCCTGACCTTCCAGAGAACTTGACTCTCCGTGGCCCCAAAAGCTCGCGCTGCCTCTACCATCTCTATATTGACTTGGCGCAGACCCAAGTTTGTTAGTCGGATGACCGGTGGCATAGAATAGATGACCGTCGCAAAAATTCCGGCAACGATGCCGATCCCCAGAAACATCACCGCGGGGATGATGAATAGGAAGATAGGCAATGTTTGCATAACGTCGAGCACTGCTCGACCGACGGCCTCAATCACATTGCTTTTGGCCATGAGAATACCAATTGCCACACCAAGGGTCACCGAGATTGCGACAGCGACTCCGACTATCGCTAGCGTTGTCATGGCGTGCTGCCACATCCCAAGCATTCCGATCAAAAAGAGAGCTGCGACAGAAATTAGGCCCGTGCCAGCACCTCTTCTTCGGAACGCGAGCCAGCCAACGACCAAGGTGACTATCGGCCATGGCATCCAAAGTAGTGATTTTACAAATGGCAGGAGGATGTTCCTGATCAGAAAATCGCGAACCGGATGAATGTATGGCGCGACATTCAGGTTAAACCACCTAATTGCGTTATCTACCGGGCCATTCAGCGAGAATGTGAGTAACCCGGGGGAATTGCCGTCAGCACTAGGGAGAGCCAGTGCAGCAGCAGTGGCCAAAATAATCAAGGCTGCCGCCTGAAAAATGGCGGGATATAGCCCCCCGGATTTGGGGTAAACTCGTTTGGCTAGACGACCAACATGCCGGCGAGCTTTAGCGCGCATTGTTTCATTTTTATCGACGGAAGGCTGATTTCCATCGAACCCGGCGACAGGTGCCGACCTTGTCGTGCCTGGGGTAATGCGAGGCTGGCTTAGCGCGTATCCGAGGCGATCAATCAAAATTGCAATGAAGACGATCGCGAGTCCTGCTTGGAGACCACGGCCAAACCGAAGCTGTTGAACGGACCGCCACACCTCTATTCCCAGCCCCCCCGCGCCAATCATACCAGCCATGACCACTACGCTCAGCGCCAGCATCACTGTCTGATTCACTCCAAGCATTATCGACGGCCTGGCAAGCGGCAGTTCGACCTTTGTCAGTACCTGGACCTTGCTGGCACCGAATGCCCGCGCGGCTTCGATCGCCTCCGGCGGAACCTCTCGCAACCCTAAGTTGGTTAACCGGACCACTGGAGGCAGGGAGTAGATTATCGTGATTAGGACCGCCGAGGGAGCCCCTGTTCCAAAGACAATCAAAAACGGAATAAAATAAACTAGCGAAGGACAGGACTGCATGGCATCGAGAACCGGTCGGAGTAGCTGCGTGAACCGGTCGCTTCGGGCCGCCAGAACGCCCAATACCAAACCGAACACAACGGCAAACAGGAGAGCAACAGCCATTAATGCGGCCGTTTCCATCGTAGGCTCCCACAAGCCCGTTGCACCGACGAATGTAATGCCAACCAGGCCGAACAAAGCAAGGCGCACCGATGCCAACGTGGCAACCGCAATAACGACAACAGCCGCTATGACTAGCGGCGAGGTCGAGAGCAGGACATGCTCGGTGAAATCGACCGCCGTAATGATAGTACTACGGATGCCGGAAAACAGCCACGGGATTGTCCTCACCGTCGCATCGACTATTGCGTCGATCGCTTCCCCGACCGGTAGTTTCCACTCCGCCGGAAAGTTATGGTCCATGCCAAGAAATCCGTAAAGGACCAAGGTCATGCCTGTGGCAGCAACCACCGCGATCAGCTGAAGCAGAAAGCTGTAACTGCTGCCACGTTTCACGAGGGCTCCAAACTGGAGCCCTCGAACGGTGATTGGCCTGATCTCTGACATTGCTATTTGATCAGTAGCATCAACCATCAGTTTGCCGCCTTCGGTATCCACTTGCGCCAAACTTCCTCGTTTTTCGTGAGCCACTGGCGAACCGACTCTTCTTCGGTTATTCCATCCTTGGCGACTGGCACCATCATCTCGCCTAGGTGCTCACGCGTCATATGAAAGTTCTGAATGAATTCCCACACTTCCGGATACCGCTTTGCAGCGTCGCCGTTCATGCCATTGTACATGGTCTGGTCCTTCCAAGCGCAGGCGTACGTCGTCCCCCAGCATTCCTCCGTGTAGGGAGGAAACTTTACCAACGTCATGTCAAGCATATACAGGACATAGTGGGGGTCCCACATGAGCGCCATAATTGGCTCGCCTCGCTCGTATGCAGAGAAAATTTCTGCCACAAGGGCTGCCTCTGATCCGGCGAAGCGCATATCGTAGTTCAGGCCAAGGTTTTTAATTCGCTGTGGATCGCCATACAGCTCGGCCCACGATGGATCGCCGCTCAAGTAACGTCCCTTTGGCTCCGTCTCGGCGGTGGAAAAGATTTTGGCGCAGTCGTTCAGCGCACGCCAATCAGGTAATCCTGGGCATGAAGGCTTAATGCCTCGCTTTGGGTCCCCACGGATGACGTATGATGGTACGTACCAGCCTTCGAGTGCTTTCATGCCCTCGTTAGGCGAAAGGACGATCTTGCCCTCCTTCTCGGGCTGCTTGTAAAAGGGACTGCCGGTCAGATCCCAGATTTCCATGAGGACGTCTGCGTCGCCCCTAGCAAGCGATTGGAACCCCGGCACGAAGTCGATTCGCTGAACCTCAACATCGTAGCCCATCTTCTCACGTAGGATGATCTCGGCAACCTTGGTGTTGATAACCTGGCTGATCCAGTTCATTTCAACCAGGACCAGCTTCCCCTTGTTTGTTTTAGTCTCGGCCCATGCTGACAGTGGTGAAATGATGACGCTCAAGCACATGAACCAAGCGGCGAACAGCTTCCAGCGCCGATGGCGCCAAGATGCCTCGTAACGGTAGCCGCTGATTTTTTTACGGCCTTCTATTGTCCCTTCACTCATTTTGATTCCTCCCTTAATGAGCTCACATGGTCTTATCCACGTTCTCTTCCAAGTTATTTTCAGCCAAAGCCCGCATTACTTCCTGCCGCTCTACACCGCCTAGTAGCCTGCCCTCATCATCGACGACCGGTATTGGTCCGTCGAAAACGGCGAAAAGGGAAAACAACTCTTCAAGCCGGGCGTCGGGCCGAACGCTCGCAACTTGACGAACCGCCGCATCCGCGGTTGCTGGGCTCTCTGCGGTCGCTAGATCGAACGCTCCAGAAAATCGCCCCTTGTCGTCGACGACGAAGACCGGTGTCCGACTTCCTTGGATTTCCGCCGTCACCGGAGCATCCTTCAACTGCCCTTGGCACAAAGTCGGCAATTTTGTATTCATTACACTCCTGACCCGAATGACTTTCGAGCGAGGTACGTCTTGAATGAACTTCGCCACATATTCGTCGGCGGGTCGTGCAACGATTTCCTCTCCGGTGCCGACCTGAACGATTTCCCCATTTCTCATGATTGCGATTCGGTCACCAATCTTCACCGCTTCTAGGAAGTCATGAGTGATGAAGACTATAGTCCGCTGCATCACGTCCTGCAGACCGAGAAGCTCGTCTTGCATCTGGCGTCTTATGAGCGGATCAAGTGCACTGAAGGGTTCGTCAAAGATGATGATGCTTGGATCGACGGCTAGCGCTCTCGCAAGTCCCACGCGCTGCTGCATGCCTCCGCTCAACTCCGAAACGTGCCGTTCACCCCACCCCTCGAGACCCACTCGGCTGATGACCTCGAACGCCCGCTCACGCCTCGCCCGCGACGGAACGCCGCGTATCTCCAGCCCGAAACCGACATTATCGACCACAGTTCGATGGGGGAGCAGTCCAAAATGCTGGAATACCATGGCGAACTTCTCGCGCCGAACAGCCGAAAGCTGCTGCTGACTCATCTGAATGAGATCTTCGCCGTCGAGGCGTACTTCACCGGCAGTAGGCTCAATCAGGCGCGTGAGACAGCGAACAAGTGTCGACTTCCCGCTTCCTGAGAGGCCCATTACGACGAATTTCTCCCCATCGCGCACCTGTAGTGAAGTATCGCGTACTGCAACATGATGGTCGGCCAGCTGGCTACCATTTGCATGCCGCAGATCGTCCAGAAATTTGCGGGGCCGAGGTCCGAAGACTTTCCATAGTCCGCGACAGTCGAGGCGAATCTCAGCCATGGCGCGTCAACGAACTCTAAATGGAGTTATGAAGGTAGTTGGTGTGACTTGTTCCGTTGTCATCTTAATGCCACCCCGTTGTTGCGACAGACACCAGTCAGCTATGAAAGACGCTTATTTGCGCCCTCCGTTTTGCCTTGTCATAAAGGCCCAATGCTACGATATAATCGTTTCAATGTCAATGAGAGCAGCGTATATTGAGCTATTATTTTCAGAGCATTGTGCTTTACCCGGCAAAGGAATGGCGGGCAAAGGAGTATAGAGAGCGCTCATATTGAGCGAGGAAAGATAATCGGAACGCGTGCCGACGGATGTAACCGGGAGACCAGATTGTTCCGACCAACCATTGCCGCACAGCCGCTGCCGGCCGCTCAATCTCGGCCGCCGCAGGATTTCAACGCGCCGAAGACAATGCCTCAAACTCTCGCCGCAACGCTTCCACGTCATTAACCTTCACTACATGCACTCTGAAGAGCGCTCCCGACTAGCGGGAAAGATATAAACAACTCTCCCACTATAATTTCACCACGCGCGCGTGTTATCTCTAGGGCGGCTCAGTCGTGGAACTGAGCGGCAGGTATTAAATCAATCTGGGAGGAATCGGACAAGAAGACCCGGAGGGACGGCCCTTTGAAGTCCGTACGCGGGTGATCTTTCCAATTCGAAGAAGCAGCGCCAGAGGTGGGCGTACTTGTGGTCGGTTTCAATGGGGCGAAGCTGGGGGCAACTCCGTTATTGCCGTTGCTGCCTGATTTACGGTGCTGTGGACTGACATTGTCCTGGACCCCTCCCGATTCGCTTCCTCAGAATATCCCATTACCCCTTCCGGTCCGCTTTGGTAATGCGTGACAATACGTAGGGGGTACAAGACGTGCCGCTGCCCTCCCGCGACGTCGAACAATCGCCGCCGGCATTTTCGCGCCCTCGAACGCCCCGGATCGCAAAACTGTGTTAAGTTGGCCTTACGGTCAGGAGCAGGAGCGGTGTGGCTGGCTATCGTCTTCAAGATTGCGGCCGGCGCGTTCTTTGCCTGGATGACGTGGCTTATTGTGCGTGGACCAGTAGTCCAGACAATTGATCGGGGTGACTGACTCTTGTCCGACATTTGAAGTGCTGGAGCATGCCCATTCCGGCCGACATGCGCCCTTGGACGCCAAACCCGATTGAGGTGGATGTCCGTTTCTTGCCGCGATTAAGATTTGTCGATCGCCCTTACCCGAATGGAATAGCTGACACTGGCAATCTAACTGCGCACACCGGACACAACCCCTTCATGGTTCAACCCACTCAGCTCATTGTTGTCATGGCATTCTTCAGGGCGGATGACGGTGAGCTCGTGCCAGCGTTTGACGCTGCAAAGTTTGGCAGCGAAGAGCAGGCGCTTCGCATCGCACGCCACCTGGCCGGCAAGCACGTCGGCGTGATCGCCTGGAGCCGGGAGGCAGAACCCGGTATGGATGGTTACGGTCCGCCGACAGTTCTGTTTCAATCTGGCGACATACCAGACATGGAGTGATGATGAGAGTTCGGGATGCGATCAATCGCGATCTGATCAGGTACAGCAACGATTCACTATTTCTCTCAACACATGCAAAACAAGCGCTTCTCCGCGAGGCATCTGTCGCGATCCGTTGCTACCAGACACTGGTTGCGATCTCGGGTCAAACTCGATGCTCTTCGTGATGCAGCGCTTAAGAGCGGCCGGGGAAATCTTGCCTTGCTGCCCCTCCATCTTCCAACGCGAACGCTTCGCTTAACAATGGGTACTGACCATTGTGAATCCGCGATCTACTCCGATTCTTAATATTGACGACTTATGCCGCGTGTAACTTGGCTCGAACACAACTTTCAGTCACTCGCTTTTTTAGACCTACAAACGTCTCATGCCAAAACGTTCGGCCCAAAGCTTCCAGTCAGTGTTGACGTACAAGAACGTATTGTTCTTACTGAGAAATGATTTTCGATGGACTGGTCAGACGCGAGAAACAAGAGCGGGTATCGCCAACGGCTGATTCGACTCATCAAAAATGGAGAAGTTATATCCGTTCTCACCAAGGCTAACGGAGTAACTTAGACGGTCACACACGCGGTTGTCTTTGTCGAAAGTAACGACCCGTGGCTTCAAAGACGTAATCCTTTGCTCGTCTAAATAAACCGAATTGCAGACGATGATTGGGTCGCCAGGCTGGCAAGTCCGCGCCGCAGCACCATTGAGAATGCAGCATCTGGAGTGGCGCTCACCGAATATGACATAGGTTGAAATGCGGTCGCCGGAATTCTTGTTCCATATTTCGACAAATTCCATGGGGAGAATGCCTGCTTCCTCGCAGTGAGCAGGATCAAGGGTAATCGAACCGTGGTAATTGAGGTTCGCCTCTGTGACGTGTATCCCATGAAGCTTGCCGGCGACGCATTGTTTTTAATGTCCTTTCGTTTTAGATGCACCGCTATCACCATACATCCGGGGCGGCTCGGTTTAATCGGATAAGACCCGCATATCTTCGCTAGATGCCCCAGACGACCGCGCCGCCTGTCAGGCCGGCACCGGCTGCCGTCAACAGCAGCTTTTCTCCCGAGACAAATGGTTTTGCCTGGTGAGCGAGCGACAGCGAGAGCGGAATGGTTGCGGCCGAGGAGTTGCCGTATTCAGCGATCGTGCGAACGATCCTTTCAGGCTCAATCCCGATATTCTCGCCAACGACGTCGAAGATACGGGCATTGGCCTGATGCGGGACGAACCTCGAGACCTCCGCAGCCTGAAGCCCTGCGCTCGCCAGCGCCCGCCTGGCGCAAAGGGTCATCATTTGCACGGCTTGCGCAAAGATTTCCCTGCCATCGCGCATGGTCATCAAGCATTCCTCGGCGGCCATGCCGGGACCAAAAGGCTGCTTCGACCCCCCCGCTGGAATCGAAATCAGGTCATAGCGACTGCCATCAGATGCCAGTTCTAAACCGAGAACGCCCCTTTCTTCATCCCCTGATGGGACCAGAACCACAGCGCCCGCAGCGTCGGCAAAGAGCACGGCGCTGGCGCGTTCTGCCGGATTGATGCGGCGGCTCAAAATATTGGCCGCGACCACGAGCACAGGCTTGCCTTGCGTTTTAACAAAGCCGTCGGCCAATGTCAGCGCATAGATAAACCCCGAGCAGGCGCCGGCAAGATCGATCGCACCGGAATTCGCCAAGCCAAGATGATGGGCTAGCAACGGAGCGGAAGGCGGCAGCAGATGGTCTGGGGTCGATGTCGCCAGGATCGTCAACGCGATGTCGCCAGGGTTCACGTTGGCATCGTAGAGCGCAACGCACCCTGCCCTTGCTGCAATTTCAACGAGTAACTCCCCGTCTACCGCCCAGCGCCGCGCGCGGATGCCGGTCCGGCGCTCGATCCAGCCGGGTTCGAGACCGAGCTGGTTTTCGATCTGCGCATTTTCAACACGGCGCGCTGGCACGTAATGGCCAAATCCGGCAATACGGCTTGCCTTGACCGGACTCATCGGCCACCGCCTTGGACAATCATGTCCGCTGCCTCATCAATGGCATCGTAGGTCCGGTCGAGATCGGCGCCCGTCACGCAATAGGGCGTCATCAGGTAGATCACATTGCCGAGCGGCCTGATCAGGAGATTTCTTGCCTTGAAGAATGCCCGGAGCTTCGGCCCAGCCTCCGATAGGTAACCGGTCGCCGGGACATTGACGTCAAGCGCAACGATCGTCCCGGCCTGACGCACGTTACCGAAACGGGCGTCCGCCTTGAACCGCTCCAGCCTTGCGCCATGCATGGCGACGAGCGACTGGATAAGTGCCGTGACCAGCTCCGTCTTCCAGACCTCGAGGTTGGCCAGCGCTGCGGCACAGACGATCGGATTGGCAGTGTAGGAACTCGAATGGAAGAAGGTCCGGCTTCGATCGGTGGAGAGGTGTGCGTCGAATATTTCCGCCGAACACAAGGTCGCCGCCAGCGGCAGGGACCCGCCGGTCAAGCCTTTGGACGTGCACAGGATATCCGGTGCGATGTTCGCCTGTTCGCAGGCAAAGAGAGTGCCCGTGCGGCCCCACCCGGTCATCACTTCGTCGGCGATCATCAGGCTGCGATGCCGTGTCGCGATCGCCTTCAGTTCAGCCAGAAGCGATGCCGGGTACATAAGCATGCCTCCTGCTCCGAGAACCAGCGGTTCAATCAGCAGCGCTGCAACCTGTCCGCCGCGGCAGAATGCCTCGAAGGCGTCGAGCGTGTCCTGTTCTCGTCCGGGCATTGGAAACGGCAGTCTATCCACATCGAAAAGCATGGGTTCATAGGCCATATTGAACACGCCCCGTTCGCCCGCCGACATCGTCCCGATCGTGTCGCCATAGTAGCCATACTCCATGACGACAATGCGGGAGCGCGGCGTGCCCGAATTGTGGAAGAAGCCGAGGGCCATCTTCAGCGCCACCTCGACGCAGGTCGAGCCGCTGTCGGAATAGAACACGTGGTCGAGACCGGCAGGGGCAATGGCGACCAGTCCTCTCGCCAGTTCCTCCGCCGGCTCGTGGGTATATTCGGCAAAGATGATCTGGTCATAGGTCTCGCTGGCACGTCGGATCGCGTGACCTTGCTCATCCAAGAGATAGGCGCCGTCAGTCCGCACAATGCGCTTCATTGCCGGCTCGAGTGCATGCTGGGTAAATGGATGCCAGACAGCGGAGCAGGTCACAGGAGCCCTTTCTGAAAACAGGAAATGTCGAAATGAACTTGAAACGCCTGGCGCAATGCGCAAGGCGTCAGGGGATCAAGCAGCGGTAACCGTCCAAGACAGTTTACGTTGCCGAGTTGGGGGATGATCTCCAGCGTATCGGTCTGTTCGTTGCCGATGAACGCAACGCCGAAAACCGAAATGGAACGGCGGCGCAGAGCTTCAAGTGATAGCAGCGTGTGGTTGATCGTTCCAAGCTCGGTGCGGGCGCAAAGGATCACCGGAATCTGCCAGCGGGCAAAGACATCGGCGAACACTTCGCTTTGCGTCAAGGGGACCAGCACGCCGCCCGCCCCTTCGATGACAAGCGGAGACTCCATCGACGGAGGTGACAGTGCTTCCGGGTCAATCCGAACCTGGGCAATCCTGGCAGCCACATGCGGCGAAGCCGGCGTCTTTAGCCGCCATGCCTCAGGGACGATACGTTCGGGCGGTATCCGTCCGAGACGCTGGACTGTTTGGCTATCCGTTTCTCCTGAAAGGCCCGATTGGACGGGCTTCCAGTAAGCAGCACCAAGCGCATCGGCCAATGCTGCCGAAAATACCGTCTTGCCGATATTGGTGTCCGTCCCTGTGACAACAAAACGGAGTGTCATGCTGCCTCCTCGATAAACTCGGTCGCCAAGGCGTCAAACATGCGGACAATTGCAGCCCGGTCGACGTTGAGTGTGACGGCAATCCGCAAGCGGGCTGTCCCTTCAGGCACCGTCGGCGGGCGGATCGCACGAATATCGAAGCCCTCGGCGCGCATACGTGCGGCGATACGCATTGCGCGGCTGTTGTCGCCGATCATCACCTGCAGTATCTGCGATCCGCTGCCTTCGAGCCCAAGCACCGCCGTCAGTTGCGCATTGGCAAAGGTTCGAAGGTGCGCGAACTCCGTGCGGCGCTCCGGTTCGTCCACCAATATTTTCAGGGCCTCCCGAACAGCCGCCGCCGTCAACGGCGAAGGTGCCGTGGAGTAGATGAAGGCGCGTGCGCGGTTTATGAGGTAATCGCAAACGACGCTGTTCGCGCCGACAAGCGCCCCCGCAACGCCCAATGCCTTCCCGCATGTGTGGAGCAGGATGACATTGTCCCGGCCCTCCATCCCGGCAGCAAGACCACGGCCGTTTGAGCCGAAAACGCCGGTCGCATGCGCTTCGTCAATGACCAGAAAGCCGTCGTGCCTGTCTGCCAGCTTCAGAAGCTCGGCCAGCGGGGCGCGGTCCCCGTCCATCGAATAAAGGCTCTCGGCCGCAATCCATGGATGTCCCATGCCACCCGCGGTGCGCCACTGACGGATTGCATCGTCGAAACGCGCAACGTCGTTGTGGCGGACGGGAAAAGCCTCTGCCCGGCTGGCTGCGATACCCTCATGCGCGCTGGCATGGATAAGAGCGTCATGGACAATAAGATCGCCACGTTGCGGCAGAGTCGAGAACAGCGCGGTATTCGCGGCATAACCACTGGAGAAATAGAGCGCCCTCTCCGTCCCGAAGAAGGCGGCAGCCTCAGCTTCGAGCGCCTGATGTTTCGGATGATTGCCCCGCAGCAGACGGGACCCGCCGGAGGCAACGGCAACACCGCGCTCGAGGGCCTCGGAAATGGCGGAGCGGATGCGCGGTGAGTTGGCGAGACCAAGATAGTCGTTCGACGTAAAATCGATGCCATCCTGCGCTACCAGCTCGCGCCTCCGTCCCTTCCGCTCCAGCCCGTTCAGCGTCGTGGCGTAGCGGGCAAGACGCTCGCGCATCATTCAGCTGCATCCAGCGCCGTCGGCTTCAGACCGAGACGGCGAAACAGCCCGGCATCATGATCTTCGCCGGGATTGTCGGCGGTCAAAAGCGTATCGCCGACAAAGATGGAATTTGCGCCGGCAAAGAAACACAGCGCCTGCATCTCGTCGCTCATGTCCGTGCGTCCGGCCGAGAGGCGGACATGCGTTTGCGGCATGAGGATGCGGGCAAGCGCTATGGCGCGGACAAATTGAATGGGATCAGTGGGAGCGGCGTCCCCAAGTTTCGATCCAGGGCTCGGTATCAGCATGTTGATCGGTACGCTTTCCGGCGGAACCGGAAGATTGGCGAGCGTCACCAGCATGGCGACATGGTCATCACTCGTCTCGCCCATGCCGAGGATGCCGCCGGCGCAGACCTTGATCCCCGCCTCGCGCACATTCGCCAGCGTCTCCAGGCGATCTGCGGGCGGGTGGTGATGATTTCCCGGTAGAAGCGTTCCGAGGTGTCGATGTTATGGTTGTAGTAATCGAGGCCGGCGTCGGCGAGCCTGCCCGCCTGATCAGGCGAGAGCATGCCGAGCGTCATGCAGGTCTCCATGCCAAGCGAGCGGACGCCCTCGACCATGGCGACGATCATGTCCATGTCGCGGTCTTTGGGGCTGCGCCAGGCCGCGCCCATGCAGTAGCGTGTTGCCCCGCCCTCCTTCCCTTTGCGGGCCTCGGCAAGCACTCGCTCGACTTCCATGAGTTTGGACGCCTTGAGACCGGTGGGATAATGCGCCGACTGGCTGCAATAGCCGCAATCTTCCGGACATCCCCCCGTCTTGATCGACAGAAGCCGGCTCATCTGTACGGCGTTTGGGTCGAATTGCGCCCTGTGGATGGTGTTCGCCCGAAACAGCAAATCATTGAACGGCAAATTATAGATTGGTTTGGCCTCTGAAAAACGCCATCCTAGAGCGGCTGAGGCAGTTGGATCGATGGATTGCAACTGGGGCGCCTCCGGCATGCGGGAATTCTGCGACTCATAGGATGGGTAAGAGAAATTATAGATAGAATCGATACTTATCTATAACTCTAGCCAGCACGAACAAAAACGCAACCGAATAAGACGGCCTTCGAAATAGAGCGGCTTTTGTAAGCAGCACAGTAGCAGGCTTTAAGGGTGGGCATGCTAGCCGACGATCGCGAAAGCGTCTCGCGTCGAACCCGTCGCGCTTTTGATGGGCTTTTGCCCGATCCATTGAACGTGCCGCTCAAGCACGGCAACCGCGTTGTCGATGTTGCCCTGGCGCAGAAATCCAAGGATAGCGCGGTGATCGTGATCGGTCCGCACTTCCCAATCGGAGCGCCAGGCGGCAAACAAAAATCGCGCGCTCACCGAATGAAGGTCATCGATGGCGGCGAGAAGGCGTGGCATGCCGCACGGCACGAGGATCAGCCGGTGAAACCGCCGGTTTGCCTCCTCCCAGGAGCGCACATCCCGCGAATTGTCCCGGCAACGGTTGCCTCTTCAGCTTGCTCCAGAATTGAGGATGTCAAATGTTGGGCAGCCTGCCGCAGCGCAAGACCCTCGAGCTCGGCGCGCATCAGCGCTACTTCCCACACCTCCTTGAGATCGAAGGAAGCAACGCGTACACCCCTGCGGGGTTCGCTGACCGCAAGCCCCTGCGCCTCCAGCTTGCGGAACGCCGCCCGTACCGGCACATGGCTCGCACCGAATTCCTCCGCGATGTGATCCTGCCGCAGTTTCGTACCCGGCTCCAGCTGGCCGGTTACGATCCTGTCAGCAAGAATACGGCTGATGCGGTTGGCGATTGTGTCTGCATTCGTTGCGGTCATGTTTTATAGATATTTTGCTTCACCGAGCTTGTCGAGCCCGCGCGAATCTTTTCCGCAGATAAAGCCGTTGTACAGCTCCCCCGAACCTTATCACGATTGCTAACGGCCGTGGGGAGCTCGTTATCTCGTCGAATTGCTCCTGGGATGCCGTCGCTGCCAGATAAGGGGTGCCCAAATCGCCGAAATTCTTGACCCACAACTGGCATGCGACACTACCTGTCGGCCCGATCCTCCGGAACTTTTATCGGCCGCGTTGCAGAACAGCCGTGCCGTGCTCGATCCTCGCTAACATTTGCCGGCTCCTCACCGCTCCCCGAGGGACGAAGTAGATCCCTTCCTCACCGGCGACGCTGTCAACTTTTGTAGTCTCCCGGGAAAACGATGTCCTGATCGACGAGCACATTGAACTTGTAGCCGGGGCGGATCTCGAGCGTCGGCTGCACGTCCATGTTTCTCTGAATGGTTCGATCGGCCACACGCCCGAATGTCTCGGCGAAATTCCGTCTTGCGGCATCCGAGGCCGTGTCTTGTGTCGCGAGTGTGGAACTCTGCGGGATCGCCATGTCCATGCCAGTGCCGATCATCGCGATCAGGATAGCCGAACCGAAGGTCTGAAGCCACTTGCGGTCGACCTTGTCGCGGAAGCCGCTGTAGCCTTGAGCGTCGGTGCCGGCCATACCGCCGATCTGGAGGGTAGAGCCGTTCGGAAAGATGATGTCCGTCCAGACGACGAGCACGCGGCTCTGGCCGAACGACACCTTGCTGTCGTAGCGCCCGAACAGTTTCGCACCCTGCGGGATTAGCAGCCGGTGGCCGGTGGCGCTGTCATAGACGTTCTGGCTGATCTGGGCGGTGATGCGGCCGGGAAGGTCCGAGTTAATGCCGGTGATCAACGTCGCAGGAATGACCGAGCCACGCTTCAGCTCATAGAGCGATTGCTGCGGCACGACACGGTTCGGCAGGTATCCAAGCTCCCTGAGATCGGTGTTGAAGAAATCCTCCTTGGACCGCTGCCCGTTCTGGTCGACGTCCTGGCCGCCGAGGCCGTTTTTCAGGGCAGCGGCATAAAGGTCGGGCGTGGTTTGGTTCACCGTCGAGGATGCGGTGGTCTTGTCGGCCGACGCTTGGTTGTCTGTCTTGTCGGTGCGTGCCTCCAGCTTGCTGCGGTCGATGGCAAGGGGCGCGTCATAGGCCGCGTCATTGGCCTGCAGCCGTGCCATCCTCTGGCGTTGCCGCTCGCGCAGATATTGCTCCTGCTGCTCGCGCTTCAGCCGCGCCCGCCAAACCGCCTCGGACTCCAGTTCCTGGTTCTTGTCCGGTTCCACCCGTACCGGCTGCTCCGCGAACGGATTGGTCTTCTTATCCTCCTTTGTCTCCACAGGCGTCGGCTGGAAGGTGACCTTCTGCTCTGTGTCGCCGATGATGCCGTCCGTGACACCGCGCTTCATCTGATCGGCAAAGGTCGAGGCAGGCGTTCCCGTACTCGTGTCCAGTCCCGCATCTTTACCGAAGAACAGCCCGCGCGAGGTCAGGCCGTATATGATCACCGCGAGGAAGGTGATCACCAGCACGATCACTATTATGATCGGCAGGCGGTTGATCCGGCGCATGCCGGCCTGTGCGTCCTCGGTCGCAGCAGCGCCTAGTTTAAGCGATTGTACCATCGTCTCCCCCCCTCAGCCGCGCTTAAGAACCGAGAGCGCGCTTGCCGGTGTCGCGCCACTGGCGGTCACCGTATAGGCACGTCCGAGCTCGACTTTGCTGGTCGACAGACGCGTCAGGACCTGACCCTCAAATGCCACGACGACGTAAGCGAGCGGGATCACGGTCTTGCCCGCATCGGTTTTCTGGTCCGTTACAACGGCATAGCCCCAGCCCTTGAGCGCCGCCTCGAGCGCCTGCCCAAACGGAGAGTCGTCGGGTTTGAGGGCAATCGCCACCTTGCCGGACCCGACCTGCTCTGCGAGACGGCTCACCATATCGCCGGCGATAGCGCTTGCCGCCGGACCGGAGACGTCCGGCGGCGCGTCGCTGGCGACCAGGCCGTCTGTTCCGATTGTCTGGCATCCGGAAAGAAAGAGGACGATGAGGCCGGCGATGGCAAGGCGGCGGATCGGGCGAACAGCAAAAGCTCTCATCACCGCCCTCCCCGCTTGATCGTCACCTTCTCCTGTTTCCAGCCGACGCCTGACACCAGAACGGCCTTTTCGACATTGTAGTCGACGATCATCATGTCGTTCTTCATCCGGTAGTTGAGGATCCGGTTCTGGCCACCGGAAACGACAAACAGCACCGGGGCGTCCTGGCCGGAAATCCGACGCGGAAACTGGATGTAGGTCTTCTCACCATCGCTATAGACCCGCGTCGGCCGCCAGCCGGCCCGGCCGGAAACGGAGTAGGAAAAGCTCAGCCGTTCGGCCGGCACATCAGCGCCAGGGATCGTGCTGGCTTCCAGCCGGGCATTGATGTCGGCGAGCTTGGCCGACACGTCTTCCGGATACTCGAACCCGACCCGCGCCATATACTGGGTTGGATGGGATTTCAGCTGGATATGATAGGTTCGCCGCGACGTCGTCACCACCATTGAGGTGACGAGACCAGGCTCGGACGGCTTGACGATCAGATGGATTGCCTGCCCGCCGGCCGCCCCCGAAGTGGCGGGCTCGACCTTCCAGCGCACGGTGTCGCCAACCAGCACGTCGCGCACCACCTCGCCGGGCTGGAGCTCGATATCGCAGACCTGCAGGGGCGAGCAGACGACGGACGGCTGCACCTCGCCGAACAGGAAGATGACCTTGCCGTCGTCACCCCTGGTCACCAGGCCATGGCTAGCGCGCCACTTGCCCGAAATATCTATCCCCTTCTCTTCGTTAGCAGATACATCGCCCGCAAGCGCGTCCGATGTCAGAGCTGTTCCGGTTATCAGCCCACTTGCCAGGGCGAGGACCAGCCCGGCGCGGCGCGTATGTGTTTTCATGTTCATGTGCGTGGCCATGCCTTTCAAAGCTGTGCGGTCCAGTCGAAGTCGCGGAGGTAAAGCCCGATCGGGTTGAGGCGGATCACGCCCTCGTCCTGCGGCGGCGTCAGTGTCACCGTGGCAATGCCGCGGAACCGGCGGACAGCGGTCTCCTTGCCCTTGCGGTCCCGCTCGAACTCGGTCCAGTCGATCTGGTAGGACTGGTTGGACAGTGCGACGATGTTGTTGACCTCGATGGCGACAGTGGCATTCTTCGCCTTCTCGAATGGCGAACTCGACCGGAACCACGCATTGACCTTTTCGGTCGCGGGATCGGTGGTTCTGAGCAGCGCGTAGGTGCGGTCGATATATTGTTTCTGCACCACGGCATCCGGCGTCACCGAGCGGAAGTTTGAGACGAAGCCGCCAAGCGTGGCGCGCACCACGCGGGCGTCGGCATATTCGATCTGTTGCGGGAAGCCGGCCATCACGGCTGTCCCGAGCTTGTCGACCTCGACGACGTAAGGGACAAGCTTGACCTCGGTGCTCTGGTAGAGCGCATAGGAAAAGCCGACCACCGCCATGACCATGCCGGTGATACCGACCACCCGCCAGGCGGAGGCTGCCTTCACATAGGAGCCGTATCGCTCGTTCCACTCCTGCCGGGCGGCAAGATAGGGGTTATCCGGGGCGCGGTTCGCTACCATCGTTTCCGTCCTCTCTGATTAAGATTGATCGTTGCGTTCGGGAGGCGTCTTCGGGGCGCTGCGACTGTTGGGCCGACCGTCCAGCTTGGCGTTTGCCAAACCGAGAAGAGAGCCGGCATAGGCGCCGGGAGAACCGATCGCTTTCTCCTTCGCCGCCGAGCCGGTTGCGTGCACGGCGCTGCCGATCCCTGACGCCATGCCGCGGAGGGCTGCTCCGGCGAATGATGATCCCGCCGCTCGTGCCGCCTGACCGGCTGCAAAGCCGGCGCCAGCAGCACCTCCGGCCAGAAACGCTCCGCCTGCTCCAAACGATGCGGCCTGGCCGCCATGCCGGATCGCTTCCATCCCGCCCGAAACTGAAGCGCCCTGCACCACGCCTTGAATGATGTTTGGCACGTACATGGCGATGATGAAGACCACCACTGATATGCCGGCAATTGCAAGGGTGGTGACGAATTGATCGGAAGAAGCAGTGGGTGCTTGGGCGAGCCCGGTGAGCACCTCCGATCCGATCTTTGCGATCATCACAAGCGCCATCAGCTTCATGCCCACTCCAAATGCGTAGACGAGGTACCGGACAGTAAAGTCTTTGGTGAAGGACGAACCGCCCAGGCCGAGCATGATCATGCCGGCGAGCAGGCCGACATACATCTCGACCATGACCGACACAAAAATCGCGGCGACCAGTGAGAAGCAGATGACGACGACGCCCATCGCCAAAACTGCCGCGATCGCGAGTGCATTGTCCTCGAACACCCCGAACTGTGCTTGCTGCGACATTTGCGAAGCGACGCGAATGCCGGCATCGAATATTTCGGCGGGGGACGCCGATCCGCCGCCCGCGCCGATCTGAAAAAGGCTGTCGACGACGGATCGGGCGAAACTCGGTCCCTCAGCGAGTACAAAAGCGAAGAAGCCGACGAACATGATGCGCCGGACGAGTTCGGCGAACCAGCTGTCGAGGGATGCGGCCTGAAGGGCGAGCCAAACCGCCGCAATCCCGATCTCGATGCCGGCAAGGATCCAAAACAGCGACTTCGCCGCATTCATGATGGTGGTTTCCCACCCTTTCGCGGCCGTCGAGACCTGATTTTCCAGCTCTGTCAGGACCTGCCCCTGTTGCGCAAAGGCCGGAGCCGCGAAGACAACGCAAAGGAGGAAAGCGAGAAAAAGCGAACGCTCGATATTGCTCTTTACCATCGTGGCCGCATCTCCTGACCGTCCTTGATCGGTGGGAGTTCCTTGCCGGAGCCAAAGAACTTTTCCCTCGCGGCGCCTTGTTCCTCGGTGAGCGCAGGTTTGCCGGAAGCTCTCGAATTGGTGATCAGCGTTGCAGCGAGCGACGAAACCGCAGCGACAAGCACGAGAAATGCAATGATGACGGTCCGGTTCACCAGCGCGGCTCCATTTTCTGACCTTCGGGAATGCTCTTGACCTCAGAGTTGAAAAACTGCTCTCGCCGTGCCTGGGCGAGATCCTTCTGCGCCTGTTCCGACTGATACCAAGTGCCCATCATGGTCATCTGCTGGGAGACCAGCCCGCGCAGCTTCTGCATCTGCGCCACTTGTTGCGTTGCGATCTCATGGCCCACCTGCAACGCCTTCATCTGGCCGTCGGCGCTCTCCGACATCGAGCGTAACGAAGACATGGTGGACTCCTCGCTGGAAAACTGTTCGGCGGTGAGATGCGCGGCTTTCAGCGTCCCGGCAATCGTGTCACGGTTGGTGTCCGACCAGCTCTGATAGGTCGTCGAAAAGCTCGCCTCCGTGGGCAAGTTGCTTTTCATCTCGGCATAGCTCTCAAAGCGCTGCCTGAGCTGGTCGTCGATATTGCCCATCGAAAACGCAAAGCCCTGCCCCTGCCCGACGATGCTCTTGAGCCTGCCCAAATCGCTTTCGACCTCGCCCCAGACATGATCCGGCAATTGCGCGGTGTTCTGCAGCATGTTTTCGTAAATATTCAGCTGGTTCTGGATCTGCTCCGCCAGCTGGTTGATCTGGGTGATCTGGTTGTTCACCTGCTCGGCCGATTTGCCGACCAGGGCGACGAGCTCGGCATTGTTGGCGAGCTGGGTGAATTCTGTTGCCTCGCCGGTGACTCCACCGGCCATGCCGGCAGACGGCAGAGCCATCGCTGCCACGATTGCGAGCATGGCGACGGTCCAGCGTCGATCAGCCGATGGGTAGGTCGATTTGCGCATGAGCAATCCCTCTCTGTTTGAGCCAGTGTTCGGGCCAATTGTCCCCGTGTTCGAAGTGGAGTGCCCTGATGCGCTTCAGGTCTTCCTTGCCGGAGGCGCCGACAAAGGAGAGCGCAACGGGCCCGAGTGCCATGTCGAACAGCCGGCGGCCATCGGGCGATGCGACGTAATGTTCGCGCTTTGGAAGGGCTGTGGCGACGATCTCGATCTGCCGCTCGTTGAAGCCGATCCGCTCGTAGAACTCCCGCGTACCGGGTTCGCGCGCGGCGCCGTTCGGCAGGCAGATCTTGGTCGGGCAGCTTTCCTTCAGCACATCGATGATGCCGGAGCGCTCGGCGTCGGAGATCGACTGGGTGGCAAGCACCACCGCGCAATTGGCCTTGCGCAGCACCTTCAGCCATTCGCGGATCTTGTCGCGGAACAGCGGATGGCCGAGCATCAGCCAGGCTTCGTCGAGAATGATCAGGCTTGGCGCTCCGGTAAGCCGCTTTTCAACCCGCCGGAACAGATAGGTGAGGACCGGCACGAGATTGCGCTCGCCCATATTCATCAACTCTTCGACCTCGAAGCATTGGAAGGCGCCAAGCCTCAGGCCATCTTCTTCCGCGTCGAGAAGCTGCCCCATTGGCCCGTCGACGGTATAATGATGCAGTGCATCCTTGATCTCGCGCATCTGCACGCCGCTCACGAAATCCGAGAGCGACCGGCCGCGCGATTCCGCCATCAATGCGATCTGGCGCGAGATGGCGTTGCGATGATCCGGCGTGACCATGACACCCTGCAGCGCCACAAGCGTCTCCAACCATTCGGCCGCCCAGGCGCGGTCGCCATCGCTGGAAAGCTCGGCGAGGGGGCAGAAGGCCAGCCGTGGCGACCCCCCGTCCCCTTCTCCACCCGCGTCGCCGCCAATTTCATAGTGGTCGCCTCGGGCGGCGAGCGTCAGCGGCAGCATCGATCGTCCCTTGTCGAAGGCGAAGAGCTGCGCGTCCCTGTACCGGCGGAACTGGGCGGCGATCAGTGCCAGAAGCGTCGACTTGCCGGATCCGGTCGGGCCGAACACCAGCGTGTGGCCGACGTCGTCGACATGGAGGTTCAGCCGGAAAGGTGTGGAGCCGCTGGCGACCTGCATCAGCGGCGGCGAGCCCGGCGGGTAGAACGGGCAAGGTGCTAAAGGACTTCCCGACCAGACCGAATTGAGCGGCACGAGATCGGCGAGGTTGCGGGTATTGATCAGCGGCTCGCGGATATTGGCATAGGAAACACCCGGCAGGCTGCCGAGAAAGGCATCGGTCGCATTGAGCGTCTCGATCCGGGCGCCAAAACCCTCCGCCTGAATCAGCCGGCGGACAGCCTCGCATTTCTCCTGCAGGCGAGGCTGCTCGTCGTCGAAGAGGACGATGACCGGGGTATAGTAGCCATAGGCGACGAGCTGCGAGGCGGCTTGCGCGATTGCATCCTCGGTCTCGGCCACCATCGTCATCGCGTCCTGATCGAGTGAGCGGCTCTGCGTCTGGAACAGCTGATCGAAGAAGGGTCGCACCTTCTGTTGCCACTTCTTGCGGGTCCGCTCGAGCCGCCCCCGCGCCTCCTGGTCGTCGAGAAACACGAAGCGGCTTGACCAGCGATAGGTGAGCGGCATGAGATCAAGGGCATTGAGAATGCCCGGCCAGCTTTCCGCCGGCAGGCCGTCGATGGCCACGACGCCGAGAAAGCGGTTCTCAACGGTCGGCGTCAAACTGTGCTGAAGCTCTGATGTCACCAGCCAATCGAGATACATCGGGATATCAGGTAGCCGCACCGGATGATTTTCGCCGGTGATGCAGAAGCGAATGAACTGGAAGAGTTCGTCGTAGCGCGCAATCCGAAAACCGCCGCGCTCCTCCGTTTCCTGCGTCAGCATCCGCCGGATGGAAACGATATTGGCCAGATACTGCTCGATTTCGCGGATCGAGGTGCGAAAGGCATCGAAAACGCCGTCGGCATAGCTGGCGGATCGGCTGCCGGCATCCGAATAGACATAGCGCGTCAGTCCGGATCGCCGGGGTTCTGGTGGCCGCCAGGTCAGGATCAGCGCATGCCGGCTCTCGAAATGGCCTCTCTCCTGCTCGAAATGCGCCCGCCGCTCCGCATCGATCGCGCGCGTCACAGCGTCCGGGAAATGGCAGTCAGCCTCATCAGGATAGTCTGTCGTCGGAACGCGGACCGCCTCGACCTGGATCATCCAGCCGGAGCCAAGACGTGCCAGGATCGCATTGATCTGGCGGCTGATCTCGTTTCGCTCGGCGTCGGTCGAGCTCTCGCTGTCCGGGCCGGCAAAGTACCAGCCGGCCATCAGCGAGCCGTCCTTCAAGAGCATGATGCCGTTGTCGACGAGGCCTGCATAGGGAACGAGGTCGGCGAACGACGGGCCGGAATGCCGGAATTGCTTCAAGGCTACCATGTCGCGGCCTCAATAACGCCGCCAGGGCGACGATGTGGCCCTGTAGACGCTTTTGTATGAGACGTGCCGGAGATAGACCCGGCGCATCAAGGGATCGGCCTTCGCCATCATCCGCAGGACTGCGACGGCGACAAGCCAGAACATCATCCCTGCCATCGCTGCATACCAGGTGAGCACGACGAAGATGAGGATGACGGCAGCAAGCGCGCTCAGGAGAACCAGCTCGCGATCCGCGCCCATCAGCAGATTGGGCCGCGACAATGCGCGATGGATCCGCGAGCGGATGAGATTGGAGCCGAACTCAGCCATGCGCCCCCTCCCCTACTCGGGCGGCGAAAGACATCTGCACGGCCATGTTCTCGTGCATCTTTGGCTTGAGGCTGCCGATTGTGGCCCCCGTTGCTCCGAACAGGCCGACGATCTGGGTAGCGCCGAGCAGAACACCGCCGACGAGCGCGATGTAGCAAAGCCTTCTGGCAAAGTCGTTGAGCTCGCCGCCAAATATCAGCATGCCGCCCGCGATCGCAACCGCCGCGAGCGCTATGAAACCCGCGACCGGGCCGGTGATTGATTGCTGGATCTGTTGGAGCGGCGCCTCCCAGGGCAGTCCGCCGCCGCCAGATGATGCGAGTGCGGGCGCGGCCAGCATCATTGAAAACACAAGAGCAACCGCGCCGGCACTCGCTAAAGGATAATGTTTAAGCGGCATGACTTTCCTCATTGATCTGAGCACAACGTTCGGTCTGGTAGGCCGAGCCGTTAAATCGCTCGACATGGATCACGTCCCGGACACGTCGGTTCCGGCCGTCACGCTCGATTGAGATGACAAGGTCAACGGCTTCGCCGATCACCTCGCGCATGGGCTGCTGGCTGGCTTCGGCGGTCAGTTGCTCGAGGCGGCGCAGGGCGGAGATCGCCGTGTTGGAATGCACGGTGGTGACGCCGCCCGGGTGGCCGGTGTTCCACGCCTTGAGCAGCGTGAGCGCCGCGCCGTCGCGTACTTCCCCGACGATGATCCTGTCCGGACGCAAGCGCATCGTGCTCTTCAAAAGCCGCGCCATGTCGATGCCATCGCTCGTGTGCAGCGCGACCACGTTCTCGGCTGTGCACTGGATCTCGGCCGTGTCCTCTAGGATGACAATACGATCCTGCGGCGCCGTCTTGATGATCTCAGCGATCACCGCGTTGGCAAGAGTCGTCTTGCCCGACCCTGTTCCGCCCGAGATGACGATGTTCAGGCGTGACGCGATCGCGGTCCTGAGCACCGAGGCCTGCGCTTCGGTCATCACCTGTTTTCTCACATAGTCGTCGAGGGGAATGAGACGCGACGCCCGGCGCCGGATCGTAAAGGTTGGCGCCGAAACCACCGGAGGAAGCAGGCCCTCAAAACGATGGCCCCCGATCGGCAATTCGCCCGATATGATCGGCTGCTCATGATCCGCTTCGGACTGCAGCGCATGGGCCACACTGCCGATGACGACCTCGGCCGCAGCCGGCGACATCTGACCGGCCGGTTGGATGCCGTGGCCAAGCCGTTCGATGAACAGCCATCCGTCCGGGTTCAGCATGATCTCGACAACGGTCGTATCCTCCAGGGCCGCGCAAAGCTGGTCGCCGAGTGCGTCCTGAAGTTTGCGCACCAGGCGGGAGTGGGAGCGGAGCTGGGTCACGCCGCACTCCTGTCGGACGCATCGCTCGTCACTGTTATCACGGAACGATAGCCTGGCGGACGGACGCTCTCCAAACTCGCTTGATCGGCGACAAGGCTGCCGGCGATAGCGATCGTTTTGCCAATCTGAGCGGGCGCCCCGAGCCGCGTCATCGGCCAACCGGCGCGCTTCAGGATGCGTTCGAATCGAAGGTCTGTCGCGGTGACGATCTCGTTATAACCATTCGCCATTGACCACTCGATGATCCCGGCGAACATGGTGAGCGTTGCCAGGTGCAATTGGCCCCCTCCCCTTCCCGCTTCAAGCGAGGTGTCGACGCAAAAACGAGAGCTCTCGACCATGCCGGCATGTGCGGTTAGCGAGCCGTCGACCAGCAGCTGCGGAAAGTTGTCCTGAAGCATCGTCGGCCCGGAGGCGGCAAGAAGACGCGCGCAGCCGGCGACCTGACCGTCAGTGTTGACAGCCAGGATATACGTTGGCCCGAGCCCGTCGTAGCGGTCTCGCTCCTCACCTCCGACGATCTTTACATCCCACCCCATGCGCGATCCGAAGACCGATGCGCGTAGGCGATGCATCTTTGTAAGCAGGTCGGAATTCTGCTCGTAAAGGTCTGGCGAAACAATAGTGATGTGCATGCTCCACTCCGTAAAATCGAACTGGGGCACAGGAAGAGCATCACAACTCACATGTGGCAACGTGCAGATTTGCACCTCGCCGGTTCTACCGAATCAGCGCTATAGCTCAAAGGAAAGCGAGAGAAGAACATATTGAGAACAGGCGGAAATTTGTGTTGGAACCTGCTTATTCGTGACAGCGGCAAATGGCCTGGGTGGAGATAAACTGTGAAATCAAAGCGGCCGTGACCCTTAGCGAGCGCGCGTTAACCCTAATCTTCTGGACGTGTCAGGAGAATCGTGTTCTAGCTTTAGCGGGCAATGGCCGGTAAACCGACAGTAGGCCGCCAAGAGGGACCAATGGCGATAGCAAACCGAGTAGAAACAGTTGTTGGCTCCAAGGAAGATGCCGGCAGCAAAATCATGCGCCATGCCGGAATTCTTTCTGGGCAATTGCAGCAGCTCAGAACTCGCATGTATCCGCCTCGGTCACAAAAGCTCCTGCGTCCCTTCTTGACCAACGAAGTATCTAAGTTGACGTCTATACCCGATTCCACCTTGAAGCTCATGTCCAGCGAAGGGCGTGGTCCGGTTCCGAGCCGGCTAGAGAATAACCATCGTGTTTATACCCTGGCCCAGATTAATGAGTTGCGTGAATTGTTCGCAACGCAAAAACCTGCGGACGCCTTGCGATTTCTGCCTCGGCGTAGCGCTGGCGAGCATCTTCAAGTCGTTGCAATAGCCAACTTCAAGGGCGGGAGCGCAAAGACTACCACCTGCATCCATTTATCCCACTATCTCGCCCTTCATGGATATCGCGTCCTTGCCTTGGACTTGGATCCGCAAGCCTCCCTCTCCGCAATGTTTGGTGCGCAGCCTGAAATCGACATAGGAGCAAACGAAACAATCTATGCCGCTCTTCGCTATGACGAGGCTGAACGTCGCCCAATCCGCGATATCATTCGCAAGACATACTTCGACGGCATTGACCTCATTCCGGGTAATCTGGAGGTGATGGAGTATGAGCACGAAACACCGAGGATACTGGCCAACAAGTCCGGCTCCGGTGCGATATTCTTCGAGCGCCTGAAGCTCGCTCTTCTGGAAGTCGAAGCGGACTATGATATCGTCATTCTTGATACTCCACCCTCGCTCGGCTTCCTCACGCTGAGCGCCATATACGCCGCGACGAGCATGATCATAACCGTGCATCCCGCCATGCTGGATGTCGCGTCCATGAGCCAATTTCTTCTCATGATGGGCGATCTCATCAGCGTCCTGAATGAAAGCGGCGCTCAACTTGATCAGGATTTCATCCGCTATCTGGTAACACGGCACAACCCAAACGACGCTCCCCAGTCACAGGTGGTTGCAATGCTCAGACACCTGTTTGGCTCTGATGTGTTTTTGCCCACGGCCATCGAGAGCACGGCGGTTGAGGCGGCTGGACTGGCGAAACGTTCCATATACGAACTCGAGATGGGGCAAATCGGTCGTGATACTCAAAAACGTGCCCGTGAGGCGGTAGATGCTGTCAACGAGGCGATAGTTCGACTGATCAATGATAGCTGGGGGCGTGCATGAGCAAATCACCTCGCAAGTCCATCGTTGCCAGCTTCGGATTGCTTTCTGCAGAGCTGGAGAACAGCCAGACGAATGACCAGCAGCCTGACCCGCCACCGCAAGCCTCCGCTAATCGCGTGGGAGCTGGTGTTATTGGCGCGGCGCATCGCGCAATAGATGACATCAGATCAGAACGAGATCGATTGAAGGCTCTTGTTGAATCAGGCGGAGGTGCGGTTCGAGAACTGGATCCCTTCCTCATTGACCCCTCCCCTTACCCAGATCGATTGCCCGACGAAGACGCGACGAGTTTTGATGCGTTCAAGCGGTCGATTGAAACTGATGGGCAAAAGGTTCCGGTTCAGGTTCGAAAACACCCGTCGTCGCCCGGAAGATATCAAATCGTCTACGGTCACCGGCGCTGGCTTGCTGCCAAGCAACTGGGCAAGGCTGTTCGTGCCATCGAGGTGGAGATTTCGGACCTTGATCTCGTTCTCGCACAAGGCATCGAAAACGCGAGCCGACAGGACCTGACTTGGATCGAGCGCGCTCTATTTGCGTCGCGGATGGACGATGCGGGGATCAAACCGCGCCACATCTATGCCGCGCTTTCGATCGAAGACGCCGAATTGGCACGCATGCGGAATGTCTACCGGATTATTCCCTCAGACATCATTGAGGCCATTGGCCGGGCGCCAAAAATCGGGCGGCCACGCTGGCTCGATCTGGCCAAGTCGGTCAGTAGCGATCCAGCAGCACTCGAGGTCTTGAGGACTGCATTGGTGAGGAACGTTGATGGAGCTGAAACCTCCGATCAGCGGTTTCAGCGCATGCTGAATGCGATCAAGCCAGCCACGAAAAAGGGCATCGAGCCGACTTTGATCTCGGATGGCAGCGGTACACAACTTGGCGCCTTGGTGAAGTCTCCAAAGGAGGTCCGCATTTTGGCCGATGGGCCACTCGGGATCGAATTCTTGAAGTTTGTTGAGGCGGAGCTGCCAAGTCTTGCCGAGCGCTTCGCCCGCCAACGCGAGAATCGGAAATCCTGACAGCTGTCAGGATTTGAAGCTTAATGAAGAAAGGAAGCGCTGCAAAGGAAAAAGGCCCCCAAACGTTGCCGTCGTGGAAGCCTCTCTCTTAGTGTGACAACCAGAGAATCGCATTTCCTCGAATCCCAGTCAAGGCTTTTTGGCACCGTTTTTGGTGAGCGGCTTTCTTTTGCCTCTTAGAAGGTGAAGAAAAATGCAAAATGGACATGTTACGACGCCCTTTGGGCGGCGGCCGGTGACGCTTGCCCTTGTGAAACGACAGATCGCCACGAAGGAAATCCAGCCTGGCAAGTCGGCGGACAAATGGAAGATATTTCGCGACGCGTCGGAGGCCCGTTTGCTACTCGGGCTCCAGGATCGCAGCCTGGCAATACTTGATGCGCTTTTAAGTTTCTATCCGGAAAACCAGCTACGCGGTGATACCCCGCTCGTTGTGTTCCCATCCAACGCTCAGCTGATGCTACGTGCGCACGGTATAGCGGGCGCCACGCTCCGCCGGCACCTCGCATTGCTCGTCGAAGCGGGGCTGATAGTGCGTAGAGACAGCGCCAACGGCAAACGCTACGCGCGAAAGAACAAAACCGGTGAGATCGAAACAGCGTTCGGATTTGATCTGTCACCATTGCTTATGCGAGCTGATGAGCTTGCTGGAATGGCACAGCAGGTTGCCGCGGATCGTCTTGCATTAAGAAGGGCTAAGGAAAACCTTACGATATGTCGGCGCGACGTCCGTAAGCTCATCACAGCCGCGATAGAGGAGGGAGCAGACGGAGATTGGGCAAAAATCGAGTCCGTGTATGTGGAGCTGATCTGCCGTATACCCCGCTCGCCACGCCTCTCGGATCTGGACGAACTCCTGGATGAGATGCAGATGTTGCAGGAGGAAATCGTCAACACATTGGATTTGCAGAAAGAAGTAGAAAATAATAGCACCAATGATGCCCAAAATGAACGCCACATACAGAATTCAAATACCGAATCCACCTATGAACTTGAACCTGGCTTTAGAGATTACCAGGGCGGACGGTTGAGCCAAACCGATGAGCGTGAGCGCGAACCGTTAAAGGCATTCCCGTTGGGAATGGTGTTGCGGGCTTGCCCCGAGATTGCTGTATATGGGCCAGGTGGAGAGATAAATAGCTGGCGAGACCTGATGGCTGCGGCGATCACCGTGCGCTCCATGCTCGGCGTCAGCCCATCAGCTTATCAGGAAGCTTGCGAGGTTATGGGACCAGAGAACGCGGCGGTGACAATTGCGTGCATTCTAGAGCGGGCAGGGCACATCAACTCGGCCGGCGGGTATCTGCGCGATCTCACGTCAAAAACGGAACGAGGCGAGTTTTCACTTGGAGCTGTTCTGATGGCGCTGCTTAGAACGCATGGGCTCGGCGAGATAGCAACTGGATAAACGGTCGAAGGGTGACTCTAAAACCCTGACAGCTGTCAGGGTTTTGTCTCAAAATGAACCGCAGCAACAGAATTCAAAACCCGACTCTAGTTCTGATCCTGAACCTGGCTTAAGAAATAGCCAAGGGTCCAAACTCGAGCTCGTAAAAGCCAAGGCTGAAGATGCAACAAAGGCCTATCCGCTTGGACTGGTGATGAAGGCCTGTCCGGAAATTACGGACTATGCAGCAAGCGGGATCAGCAACTGGCGGGATCTGATGACCACTGCGGCGCAGGTAAGGGGCTATCTCGGTATTTCCCCCTCGGCTTATGAGGATGCGCTCGATGTCTTCGGCCAGGAGAACACTGCCATCGTCATCGCCTGCATCCTGCAGCGAGCTCAACACATCAATTCCGCGGGCGGTTACCTGCGGGCTTTGACCGAAAAGGCGAGGGCAGGGCGTTTTCTGTCGGGCCGATGCTGATGGCGGCGTTGAAGGCAAATAGCGTCCATCCGCAGTTGGTGACCGGGACGTAGTGGTAGGTCCCGTGGGCTGGCTATCCGCCGGTTCCTGGCTGTTGCAGCGGAACGGTTGGAGCCAGGCTGGGTGGTGCATCTTGGGTCGAACAAAAAGCGAGTGCTGCCAACAGCGCAAATCCCAGGACCAGCGCGAGGAAGAAGAGGTACTGTTGTCTCATCTGTTTCTACCGTTTGGGCACAGTTCAATGCGCATCTTTCCACCCTTTACTGAATAGCGGAACGTCACCTGAATGGAGCAAAGAGCGCCAATATGTCAAACCGCCCGGTCTTGGTTTGATTGTTTTTTGAGCGGTATCCGGCTTTGGCCCCCGCCGGCGCAGCCTGGTGTTTCGAGATAGCGCTCGTATGTCTTCCGTACTTGGTTTGCGGCCCGATGCTTTGATGCCTGGTCACCGCTCATTATGCCTTGGCGGAATTGCGAATGGCCAAGCAGAAAAATCCAGCGCCAGCGACCTTTGAGCGGACCGCCATCGATACGGTAGATCCGGCCGACATCAATCCCATTTGGCGCTATCGCAGTGAACTCGTGCGAGGGCTCTTGTGCTCCAATACTGGTTTTTTGCCAAACGATGTTATCCATGGCTCTGAAACTCTGTTCTCGCCCTAATTGTTTCATCCGGAACAGGATACCTGGCAAACGTGTCATCAAGATATGGTGACGAAAATCTCTGGAGATCGTAGCGGCTCAGGCATGCATGGGCACTAGCTGCTTTCATTGTAGCGTTGAGCTCATGCGTCATTTCGATCATCAGGTGCTGCGATGTCGATGGGATCTAGGCCACGCAATACTCTTAGCCTGTTCGCCGTTGCAACCGAGAGATTGGTCCAAGTGTCTTCGATAATTTCGGCCGCGTCAATGAAACTCGCTTGCAAGTCGTGCTCGTTCATGAGCTCGACAATCCGATCGAAGTCTTGGCTCCTAATTCCACCATCTTGTAGAGCCGGGATGCCTGGTGGACGCTCAGATCGGATGCGTCCAGCGTGTTGGCTACGTCCTTCGCGACATCTATCACCAAATCCGCTTGTTCCTGTAGCGTGGTGACCCAGTTAACAGCCATGGGCTTCTCTCATCTAATAGAATGAGCAGGGTGAATAACGTCAATTCCTGGCCTGCGCAACAAGGCCGAGCTTTCTCGCCCGGTCAAGCAAGTGTTCTGCCGACGAAGGTGCCCAGATCGATGATCCGCGCGGCGTGCGCTCGTGCATCGCCTCGATCTGGCTTGCAATATCACGGAACGTTAGATCCGGGTTGGCGTTGGCAATCCCGGTGACCAGCGACATCAATCGGTCTTGCGGCGTGCGCCGAGGCGAGGGGACAAACAATCCTGGATCAGCCAGTCCCTCGCGCACCAGCCGTTTGACTGAACGACGCAGGCGATCAGCCGACCATTTCTGTCCTGTCTCGCGGTTTAGGCTTCGCACAACGTCTTCCCAGGGATGCTCCGGTCGCATGCGCTGCACGATTGGCAACCATGATGAACATGGTCGTGGTCAGATCCGCGAGATGGCTGCGCTCTCGTGCCCGCGACGCCTTGGCAAGCGCATCTGGCCGCAGTTCACGGAAGCCGGGATTGCCAGGCAGTTTACCACGGGCTTTCGCCGCCTTGATCCCAGCCTTCGTACGTTCGGAAATCAGTGAGCGCTCCAATTGCGCGACGGCGCCCAGAACCTGCAAAGAAAACATTCCCTGTGGCGTGGATGTATCGATCGGATCGTTAAGCGAGCGGAAATGTGCGCCCTTCTCTTCCAACTGCTCAATGACCGCGAGCAGGTGACTGACGGAACGTGCGAGCCGGTCGAGCCGCACCACTAGCAGCACTTCGCCGGCATTGATCTCCCGCAACAGCTTCGCCAGCACAGGACGCGCCCGCGAGGCTCCCGACCCCCGCTCCTCGTAAATTGCAACACAGCCCGCCGCTTTCAACTCTAGTAGCTGCGCGTCGTTCACCTGATCTTCGGCTGAAACGCGGGCATAACCGCGGAGACGGGATCTTGGCCTGGTCAACATCCACCGATTCTAGCCATAAACAGCGCGCTTGTACAATATCGGAAGTTATGGATAAACGGTCAGTTGAAAATGCCGATAATAGGTGCAACGACGGTTCTACGGTCGACAAAACCCAGTAAAATCAACGAGAACGGGCGTCTAAACGACCAAAGAAGCGCACTACACGTCGATCGTTATGCAGGTGGCTGTCCATTGCGCGGCCATGACCGGCTTCGACGTATTTCAGTCCGATAAGAAGAAGCTAAGTAGTTGTTAAGTGCCGTTTGTAAAAAAAAATTAACGTAAACAGTGAGTTAAAGTCACCTGAGTTTACGACTGTAAAATTTAAAACCCCAAATTGGGGTACGCGTGTGTGGTTTCTGACTAAGCATTTCAAATTGAAACGGTAAGCCAAAAATCGGACGCAGATTTCTGACCTCGCGAGCCTGGCGGCATTTGTCACTCATGGTGCCGGCCCTGCTCGAGCGCTTTGAGCTGCATGTTTGGCCAGATACTGGTCATCGGCAGGGCGGGGAAATCGGGCTTACGCTTCTCTATCCTCATGCCCGACAGCCCGCGAAGGCTGGGTGTCGGTCTGTGAAAAACGCTCGCTTGTCGAGATCACGCGGAGCCGCGTTGTTGCCCGGGTAAGCGCAACGTACCAATCCTTAGGCGTCATTGTTTCTGCCGCGACAACAATCGCGCGGTCAAACTCAAGTCCTTTGACGAGAAGTGTGCTGCCGATACTCCGGTTCGCGAGACGTCGGCCAGCATGACGTATTCGGTTCTGGACCTCCCAGACAGACGCGCTCAGGGTCGGAAGTCGGCCAGCTGCCTTGGTTTGCAAGGCCGATTGCATGGCAAAAAACATCTCGCGCCGGTACAGGTAGGACCCCGGTCGGTCGTGCATTGCCTGAAGAAACGCGAGCATAGCCAATTCGCCGCCGTTCGAGATAACAGCGTCAGCCAAGGGAAAAAGGCTACCGAACTTAGCCTGGCCCAATCGGCGCCCTTTCTGCCGAGCATCGATGGCCTTCTCGAGCTCGGCCCTGTCGGCGCCCGTTGTGTATTTTGACACGAAGCCAAGAAGTGCCTTCAAACGCGCCTGGCCGTTCGAATTGTCGATGGACGTCGCCGCAGAATGTAGCGTCTTACAGCCGATGGCCTCAATATTTGCGAAACCTTGCTTGGCAAGCTTTTGGGCCAAGGATGATCGCCGGTTCTCACTGGTGCTGTCTGCAATGACAATCAGATTGCCCAAGTCGTTTTCACTCATCGCATCGAGGCACTGTCCGACGATAATCGCCTGGTGACGGGTGGGATCGGCCGGAAGCGCTGTCCAAGTGACGCATTTAGGCCGAGAACTCAGATCAATACCATTGTTCTGCTGAAGAGCAGTGCGGATATCGCCCAACCATTCGGCCAATTTGCCGTTGTCGGCATTCTTCCAGCGCCAAGGTGTCAAAAGCTCGGCCGATCTGACAAAGGTCGGGAAGACATCAGCATCCCAGTCGACGGGTTGCTGATTCCTGAAGTCGAAAATTGCCTGGAGCGGGTCGCCGAAGACGCACGTCGGCAGAAGATTAGCCAACCGGCTGACAACCTGGTGCTGCGAGCGGGTGCAATCCTGATATTCATCGACAAAACAGCCGCCATAGGAAGCAATCAGCACCCCATCGACGGCGCCGCTATCGAGAAGCCGAGCGCCAGCGAGATACACGGCGTCCCACTCGGCGATTGTCGTTGGCACAGTAGCGAGGATACCGGAGCGTTGCGGAAAAGAGGCAGCAAAACGTAGGCACCAACCCGCGATCGTATCGATGCGATATTTGTCGCTGGAGATGCGGTGCTTCTTGAGGCGGCGCGTCAGTGCATCGACGCCCGCATGTGTGTGGGTCAGGATGAGCCGTCGCTTCTCGCAGATCGCGACGGCGCGTGCGATTTGCTCTGTCTTGCCGCAACCCGCTGCTGCAACGATGCTTCCGCGACGCACGCCCGCCGCAAGCCGCGCGATGTCCTCATCATCGGCCATCGACCCAACCCCGCATCGCATAGATGCCCAAGGCGAGCGGCGTTTCTGCGATTTCTGCCATACAGGGACCGATGATGGCTGCCAGCTGTTCGCCGCGCGTAATGTCCTTGAACCAACTCTTGTCCTTTGCGACTTTGCCCAGTATGCGCCGGACTGCCGGCGTATCGCGTTCGGCGCCAAGCTTTGCATCCGTGACGGTGGGAAGATCGGCCGCTGACAATGCTCTGTCCATCACCGCCATGACGCTGTCTTGCCCGACGAAAGTAACGGCGAGTTTGATCATGTCGCGCACGCCGTTCCAAGGCAAATCAAGGAATAACCGTTCCTCCGTGGAGCATTCTCCGGGCCATTGATGGACAATGGTGCCTTTTTCTTCTGCCCGCTTGAGCGCGTCGGGGTTGGGTGCCTCGTCGGAATCGAGGACGAGCAGCACCTCATATCCAAGGTCCCGCAGGTGCTCCGCCACAAGTGGCGCCTTGTCTTTGCCTCCACCATCGATGGCGACGACGCTCTGCAGGGCAAAAGAATCAAAGTCCGATGTTTGCCACCACTCATCAAGACCGCGCGCGAAACCCTGTTCAGTCCGACCCTCGCCAACGAGCACCTTGCGAGCGAGGAATGCCTCGGGCGTGCCCCGAAGGTGCTGCTGGGCAGTATTGATGTCCTTCGCGGTCGCAGCGACCGACGCAACCGTGGTGATACCGGACGTAGAGCGAACGGCGAAAATATCAGCAGCAGTCAGTTCCCTGATAACGACAGGTGAATGTGTCGTGGCGAATATCTGAGGCTGGCCGCCATCTTCGTTCGATTTGGGTGTCTTGAGATATTTGAGAAGCCTCGCGACACGATGCGGCTCAAGGCCATGCTCGATCTCGTCGATGATTGCTATGTGGGGAGGTCCGGCATCATGTTGGAGCGCGGACACGAGAAGACGTGCGGATCCAGTACCGAGCCGGCGTAGAGGCAGATTGCCGTCATGCAGCGAGATCCCACCCGACGTTATGCTGACGCCTTGCACGTCAAGTTCGGCGGTGAACTTTCCCCGAACCGGCACTGCGAAGAGTTTGCTCAGTTCTTCTGCTCGATCCACGGCCTTCTTGAAGACGCCCTGGTCGCCCGCCTTGAACGAGGTGCGGGCAGCGCGACCAGCCTCGGCAAGTTGAAGACTGAACCCTTCGCCGGCCTCACCGATCCGCGTGAGCACAGACGTTCGGCCCCACCCAAGATGTCTTTCAGCAAAGGGCCCGAGCCGATTGGTTGCCAACTGCTTGGCATCTTTGTATCGCACGGTTGGCGAATCGCTCTCGGAGGCATCTATGCGATCGTTTTGGATTGACCAACGGGCTTCGAGCGATTGGTCGATGACAACCGTAATGGAGAGCGCCTCCTCCAATCCCGCCCCCGGCTCGTCGATGATCTTCATCTCGGCTTGATCCCAACCGCGAAGATGAAGGCCGTACCGATCCTCCGTCTTAAAGGAAGATGGCAAGCCAGCTAACGTCACGGTGATCCTAATCTCTTTCTTGACATTCAGATCGTAGAAATCGCAGTCGTCGGCGAAGATGTATGAACGCGGATTGAGACAAAGTTCGATTGCATCGAGAATAGTGGTCTTCGTCGAGTCTCTCGGTCCATTAAGGCAGTTCATGCCTGGTGCCGGTGCCCAGACCAGACTGTGTATGCCGCGGAAATTCTGTATCTCCAAAAAAACGATACGCATTCTGTGCCCCTCTGGCTGACGCATATCGTCAGTCGATATCTAGCCTTCGTTTGACTGCAAAAGCACCTGGAATCAGTCTCACGTTTGCTAAAGCTATACCATCGAATAGAGACAGCCATCGTTTCGACAGCGATACTGATGGCCCAACGTAAAATCCATGCTCTTGGAGCACGTAAAGAAGGCCATACATGGCGCTAAACCCTGCGTTTCTATGATGCACTACTCATCGGCAAAGCCGCAGAAGCTTGCGCGGCGAGTTCCGCACAGATTTCGGCCGCCTCGACATTACCTGCGATCACCACAATCGCCTTGGCAATGAGTCTGCCGCAGCCGCACTGTCCTTGACGGTCGGCTGGCATCCCTCGGCCATATACCCTTTGTCTGCAGTAAGCAGTGTGTCCGTTTAGTCCAAACGGCGGACATGATCTGGAAGATCGACCTGTGGTTGTCTTGGTATGGCCTGTCCCTCGTGAACGAGTCTCGCTAATTTGATCGCAGGTTGGGGCATTGGCGCACCAGTCGTGCGCATTACAACGTCGATCTTTCGCGACCGGCGCTGACCGATACTCGCATTCAACCGATGAGCATCGCGCGACGAATCTAGCTGGCAAGCATCGCCGGATAGCTCCATTAGACTTTGAATCTCTTCCCTTTTTGCAACTTGCCATCATAGTGTTGTTGATGCGATTCGGCTCAGTGTCCAACTGCATCCTGAGCGTGATTTCATCGCGACCAGTTCGTGAAACAACTAAGATGGCGTGATCATATGGAAGTTAAACCGATCGTCTCCTTCACCACAGTCGCCGATGAGACGCCTGACGGCCTGCGCGTAGATTTGATGACGACGGATTTCGGCCTGGAAGAACTACACCTCATCGTTTCGCAAAAGGTCATCGAACGGGCTTTGGAGGTATTTCCGGGGTTTGAAATACCGGAAGCCCCGATTGTCCTTGCGTCATACGAGGAGGACAGCCGGACGCTTAAGACATTTCCCATCAAGACAGGCTTTAATCAGGAGTTTCTGAAGCCGAAATACTCCAAACTCCGCAGCATTACGGTTGAAGATGTTTATGCGCCGGGTGACCATGAAACCGGTCAATCTTACAATCTGGAAGACCTTCCATCCGGATTTGTGAGAGATCCTCGGTTCGGGTTTGGGTTGAATTATGACATCCGGCTTATTGCCCTCTCTATTGAGAAGATCGTCGGCGTCAACGAACTGTTGATCTCAAAACAAAAGGGACTTTCGAAAGATGGGAACACCTTGCGAATGTCGCGAGGAGTGTTCGGCAAGATTCGCACAACTATGGGTCGACTGCATCGCAGTACTCTCGCCTTCGCGAACTCTCGTAAGTCGGACTATATCGACCTCACTTTGACAGCCATGCTCGATCCCAAACATGAGGCCGATGAGGATGCGCGCGACATAGCATCCGACCTCGGGGAGTTGCTCGCCCAAAAGCTCGTCGGCAAATCCAAGACTGAGGACATGGCCAGACGCTCGGCAATAAAGAGGGTGCGCTCGTCAGTGAAGACAATAGCGGAGAAAGAGCCGGAGGAACTTCTCGAACTTCGACGAGAAATCGAAACGGTCACTTTGGAAGAGCTCATTGAGCGGATGGAAAAGAAGATCAGGCAGAAAAGCCTCACTGAGCATGACTGGCAGGCATTCCTCACTAATAACTCATTCGTACTGGGGCTTGCGTTCGGCGTTCCCGCCGTTGTCTTCGAAGAGCAGGTTTCCGTTGGTGGCACCAAACTCGACGGTAGCGGTGGCAAACTTGCGGATTATGTTGTCAAAGCTGGTCTCTTCGGAAATCTCGCAATCATCGAGATCAAGACGCCCTTCGCCGATCTTGTTGACAAGAAGGCCTATCGCGGTGAACTCCATGCCCCCACACGCGAATTGGCTGGTGCTGTAAACCAGGTGCTCGACCAACGATACCGCCTGCAAATGGAAATCAAGTCGAAGAAGATCGATTCTAGGGAGTATGACGTATTCACCTACGCCGTGCAGTGCCTCGTGATTGCAGGCACCATACCGGAAAGTGAGCCGGAGCGAAAATCACTCGAACTCTTCCGCAACAATTTGCGAGATGTAATGATAATCACTTTCGACGAACTTCTGGCCAAGCTGAAGGCATTGCTGGCGTTCTTCAAAGAGCCGCCGAAAGCGGCAGATCCCCATAGAGCGGAACTCTTCTAGCCGGTCGGTTGGAGAATGGAAAAGGTGGATCGCGTCTGCCTGTCGCGTCACATGCGATCCGCATAGAGGTCATGCAGATGCAGGATGCTGTGTTTCCGAACAACGCGCTGTAAAATGTCCGAACATTGATAAAAGATCCTATGGCCTGCTGTTCATGGTCACTGGCGTGCCCGAAACGCTGAAATCATCTCCTTCGAAACGTCTTGCGGGAAACAAATCGGCGCGTAGCCACCGCCTCTGTTATAGGCGCTGCGCCGTCCGCATTTTCGCCCGGCCCGGTCTGTGTTGTAGGGACAAGCACATGTTCCAGGATAAACAGAGATTGATTGTGCGATAATGCTCTGAATGATCGTTGTGTCGCGTATGTCCGGCATGGCAATTTTAGGCTTCGGTGGAGCCTTTTGGGGCGGTGGTGTTTCGCGTTTCGCAGTTTCTTCTGGCTTGCTTTCGCTGAGAAGGTTGGATGAAATCCAGCCGTCCCGCCGCGTGAGATTGTCTCTGACGTGAGACCAGTCAGTCTGAGATTCCAGAAGAGTTACTTCGCGACCAATGTCGTATCGATCGATTATGGTGAAGCCCTTATCTGGACCGCTTCTAAGTGCGACGCGTTTGCCGCGAACGAATAGCAATCTGGTGGCCGCATGTTGTGGCTCCGTCGGAGCTGCTTGCGTCGGGTTCGCCGCAGGATCTGTTTCGAGCGCTTGTTCAGCCGGCGGATCGCTGGCGCTGGAAGGTGTAGCAAGGGGCTCGCTAACAGAAAGTGGAGGTGGCCGCCGCGCATCCTTTTGGTGTGATCCGAGCCAAAAATCGCCGGTCACGATAATCGTTGCCCAGAACAGAAATTTGCGCATGACCCGCCCCCACAAGGGTTATAGCTTCATACGGACTTCAACCCAGCACAAGAGACGGTTTCATGCGTTCAGTGGCGTTTCGTGGGGAGTGTGGCGTATATACGTCCAGTTCGTGAATACGTACCGTTGGCACAACCTTCTGCGCGATCTCACAAAGGTGCCTGTGATGAGTGAGGTAAATCACCTGACCGATCTTCGACATCTCGGCCAGCAGGCGGAAGACTTCCTCCGACCGTGGTTCGTCGAACGTTTCCATGATGTCGTCGGCAATGAACGGAACGGATGGACGAACCTGGGCAAATTCCTGGTAACCAGCGAGCCGCAATGCGAGGTAGAGCTGGAACTGTGTGCCCGTGGACATGGCGTCTGACATTTTCGAGCCGCCCTGCCGCGGAACGCCAATGAGGATTTCCTTGTCTTTCTCAGGTTTGGCAGCGAGACCGGAATATTCGCCACGCGTGATCTGGCGGAATGCGTCCGATGCTCTTTTCATCATCGAGCTTCGGTGTCTGTCACGATAAAGATGCAATGCTTTCTCGGCGGCCGAGGCTCCAGTTTTTAGGCGCAGGTATTTTTGCGCCAGATCCTCAATTTCAAGGAGGATTGTCCGCCGCTGCAGCTCGATCCTGGCCACCGCGCCGTCGCCCCCGACCTGCTCAAGCCTGTCTTTCGCACGGGTCAGATCTGCAAAGAGCAGTTTTGTTCGCTCCTCAAGGTTATCGATCCTGTCGGATAGTTCGGCGGCTTCCATCTCGACCTCTGAAACGTTGACCTCGGCAAGGAGTGCTTCGGCTTCGCCGAATGTCGTGACACGTAACTCTCTCACGATCTGATCACTCAATTCTGCGAGACGGCGCTCCAACCGATGCTTTTCAGCGACCTGTTCCAGCTGGTTGCTGACATCGGACAATGTCTCGACGCCAAAGAAGGTTGTGAGCGCGGTCTTGCGGGCTTCATGCACTGCAAGCTCCTGCTCGAGCCCCCTCCGGGTCTCCGACATGCGCGCATGCTCATCCATCTTCATAGAATGGATTTGCTGTGCCCTTTGGCCGGCGTCATATCTTTTCGTGAGGCTTTCTGTCTCAGCGAGACATTGTGTCGGATCGGAGGTCTCGCCAAGGTGTTTCAGAATATCGCGGACTTCAGCCTGAAAAGCATTCCGATCGTTTTCCATGGTTGCGATGCGCTGCGCCATCTGATCGCGCTCACGCAAAGTGGCCGGCAGGTCGGCAAGCGCTTTGAGAATCTCGCGCACTTGCGCGACGGCCGGCGCGTTAGCACCGAACCAGGTTTTTGCAAGTGCATCCTTCCAGTTGTCGTCCCAGAGTTTTGCTGCCTTATCAGCGTCCGTGAAATCTTGCTGCCGTTCAGCCAGCTCGCGTTGGCGTTCAAGAAGATTTGTTGCCGCAGTCGCTCTCTCGGCCCGCAGGCTGACGGCCCGGGACAAGTGTGTGCTGGCCGCTTGCATCAGCGCTGTTGCTGACAACGTTTCAACGGCCTCGACACCGGCAACACGCATCGCTTCAACGAGCGCGGCGACTTCATTTCCAAATTCTGCCCTTGCCTGCGCGATGTCCTCGTCCACCTGTTGCAAAGCATTCCATGCGACAAGCGTTTCCTTACGCATGTTGCTCCAGCGCTCAAGTAGTGAGAGCCAATCCTCAACCGCCCCGTTAACAGGCAATTCGATGGCAAGCGGAGTGGCCGTGCGAATTCGGGTGGAGAGTTGCAAGCGTTCGGCGTCCGCATCCGCTAACAGTTCTTCTTCGCGTAGTATGGCCGCCGCGTGAACCGACAATGTTTGGGTCAACTGCCGCAGCTCTGCCAAGTCTCGCGATCGCGCCAGACGGGCTTCGTTGAGGTCGTCGTCCGTTCGCATTTTCTGTTCGAAAACTTGGGCCGTTGTTATGTCGAGATGCTCGAGATGCTCGTCCCAGGCCTTCGTCCGAGCCTCGCGTGATTGATGAGCCTTGGCATCATCGATCAATCCAGCTGCTGCCTGTATCGCCTCAATGCGCGCTTGAGCATCGCGTTGCTGCGTAATCAGATCGCGCAGCCGTTCCTTGTGATCTCTGAGACGTTTTTCGATCAACAGCGCTTCGTTTCTCCACGATTCGATCTGCCGTGCCTCGGGAGGGGCAATAGCGTGGAGAGCTGTTCCATCTCCAGTCCACGGGCGCAGGTTGCTCAACAGATTTTCGCAATTTCGCGCCAGCTGTCCGCGATCGCGTTCCGACACCCGCAACCTTGCCTGATGATCGCTGCTTTGCAGTCTGGTGAGTGCTGTTTCAAACGGCGCCGTTGCTGCTTGGTCTATCACTCCGCCAGTCGTTGCAATTTTGGCGTTTTCTTCCGCGGTTCGATCAACAAGCTGCTTCGCTCTCTTCAATTCGCGCGTTGCTGTCTGAAGCGTGGCGTCAATACCTGAACGCGTTTCAATGAGATCGCGTAACGCACCAATGAGAGAGGCAGGCAAAAGCAGCGCTTCTGGGGTCTTGTTGTCAGTCTGTTCAAGTGAAGCAAGGATGATTGAAAGGGCAGCTTCCTGTTCTGCCAGCGCCACGCGACGACGAGGCAGGTCTGTTTCAGCAGTTCGGAACCGCGCCCGTCCATCCTCCAATCCAAGTATGCGGTCGGCCATCGGCCCCAGCGGTTCGTCAACGTCGATGAAATCGATCTCCGCTTGCAAGCGGGCGAGGTCCTTTTCGATGCCCTCGATCTGCGTCTGGATCCTGGTCTGGTCTTTCGTCAGCTGAGGGAGCTCAGAAACCCAGTCTGTGGGCGGTCGGGGCAAGTCGGCATAGTCAACAAGTTGAGCCGTCAGGCGCTCATGCTCAGCAGCAAGGGGGAGGGCGCGCATAATCCTTGCAAGTTCACCATGTCTCGTCCTGCTGCTAGCAAGGTTGCCCATCTCTTCATCATAGGACGATTCAGCCTGTTTGTGCGTTGCAATCAGGGTCGAATAGGTGGAAGCGAAGGTATCGATCTCATCGCGCTGTGCCTTAAGATCGGCAAGCGTCTGTTTCAATTCTGCCAGCTGCGTGTTGCGTCCGCGCTTCTTGTGAATGAGGTTCGCTTCCTCTGCTGTTGCCGCCAAAGTTTGACTGAGGCCGGCCAGACCCGCGCTTGCGGAAAACAGCAATTCGCCAAGATCTCCCTTGCTCTGGATGATGGCGTTTCCGCCGTCCTCCAGAGACCGCTCATCAAGCGAAAACATCGTGCGGTATGCGTCCCGGCTGAGACCTGCGAGCGGTGTGCCAAACAATGCCTCATTGACCGGCTGCCCGTGCTGGTCCAGTAGCGAATTTGTCCGCTGCTTTATCCGGACAAGCTTGTGTTCGTGTCCGTCAAATTCCAGACAGGCGCCGATCTGCATTGCACTGTATTGGTGGAGAAAATTGAAGCGGCTGCGTTCCTCGATGCCGAAAAGCAAATCGAGATAGGCTGCAAAGGCCGTGGATTTGCCAGCCTCGTTCAGACCATAGACGATATGCAGATCCGGTGTTCCAGCAACTGGCTCGCCAAAATCGAGCGAGTAATCCGTGAACTTGCCATAACGCGTCAGCTCGAGTTTGCGTAGCCGCATCACTGTAGCTCCCTTGCGGGAGCTTTGAGGCGGGCGATGATGTCGTCACCACTTTGCGACATCAGATCATCGACGAAGGCGTCGAATTCAAGTTCGTTGTTTCCCGCAAACTTGCGACTTTCAGCCGGCAAATCGTCGAGGAGATCCTGGACCATCAGCCGGATGTCTTCGCGAAAGCCGTGGGAGGTCATAACCTCCGTCTGCATCAGCTCGCCAAGTTCAACCAATGGATCGGCGACGGCGAAGGTTTGGAGCAGGTCGGCTGGACGGACACCGAGCTCGATCTTTTCCACCCAGGTTCGGCCAATGCCTTGTGCGCGCTGTTCGGCCTCCGCCTGCAGCAAATCCAGGTCACGACGAAGACGCCAAGCCAGCGGCGTGCTGCCGATAAGTTTCAGGCGACCGACGAGATGCTCCGACCGTGTCCGATCGCGCTGCTTAACAAGGGCATTTTCGATACTGCTGACAACGTCCCGCCACTCCTGAATATCCGTCACATCAACGGTCAGACGTTCGAATTGAGCAATACTGGTCAAGCGCTCTTCGACGGTGATGGAACGATCATCGCCTATGGTCACCAGGGAAACGGTTTTCTCGCCCGCCTCGTTGATATCACGGCCCTGCGGCATTCCCGGCATAATAACCGTTTTTTGCCCGAGGTGATGCGACCGCAGATGAATATGACCGAGAGCCCAATAATCGAAACCGGAAGCATGAAGATCAGCGACGTTGCATGGTCCATAAGGATCATGGCCGGAAGCACCGGCAAGACTCGTATGCATGATCCCGATATTTACGCCATCCGTCACAGGCGGTCTGTATTTCGGCAACAGATTGTCTGGTGCATGGGGTTTGGCAAAGCTCAATCCATGGATGACGATGTTCAACCCGTTGTGTGGCAGTTCGATAGCTTCGGCCCGAGCGCCAAATATCTTCACCGACGGTGGCAGCAGAAGTTCCTGCGTTATCTTGGACAACGCATCGTGATTGCCGCGGATCTTGTAGACGTTGATATCTGCCTCATGCAGCCGCTGCATCTGCGTTGCTAGAAACCGGGCGGTTTTCATGGAGGTCTGATCGCCGTCATAAAGATCGCCGGCGATGATCAAGGCGTTGACCTGTTCTTCTAGGCAAAGATCCACGACAGCAATGAGTGCCTGACGCGTGGCATCGCCGATCAAACTGGCTAGGTCCGGATCCCGAAGCGATAATGAACGCAAAGGCGAGTCCAGATGGATGTCAGCGGTATGGATGAACCGAAAAGCCATGGATCCTTTAATGGAGTGAGAACAGATCGAGCTGCAATACATCGCACGTCACAACCAGTGCGTCACGCGTGCAGAGACAATTCACAGGAGTTTTCAGTGGATGGCGAAAGCGAGCTACGCGAATAAGGCGCGTGCAAGATGTGAACTGATAACCGATGATCTGTATATTCTACCCAAAGGGTGGCAGGGGGAGACGGGGCTAATGGATTTTCGCGCGTTGTTTTCTGGTGGCTGGGAGAAGAACACAGCGGTTGCAAGTGCCGTGATATCGGCTGGGGCACTGATCGTTTCGTTGATTGCGTTGAGTCATAGCTCTCAACAAACTGACATCGCGAAGGAGGCGCTTCGCGCAAGCGAAAAGAACGCGGCGTTTCTCAGCTTAGTGAAAGATTTGAGCGCATCTGCCAATCATTGGATCTCAGCCGCGGTGCCAACAGGTTTTCCTGGGTGGCGCCATTCAAAACGTCCGAACGATTGCAGATTCTTGCGTTCTATCAACCCAACTATCAGGTACCGAAGTCGGACAATAGAAAGCTGATCGACGAAGCGCAGGCAAAATCCGACACTGTCGGCGCTGTTCAAACCGCATTGCAAGTTTGGTTGAACGAGTCGGAATATAAGTTCGTGAACCAGTCCCTATTCGATCTGCGGAACATCTACATGCGAGAGATTGAAGAAAAGCTCTATGCTTCTTTGCAGGCGGAATCATATTTCAGAGTGGCGGCTCTTTGTTTTGGAACACGAGACGGTTTTATAGAATGGTACAAGAATCCACTTGGCGCCACGACCGACCAGATGCCCAAACTGAAAGATGTACGACTTACCAGCCGATCGCCGCGCCCTTAGCGACGAGCCCGCAGTTAAGGAGCGATTTCGTTAATGTCCCGAGGGCAGCGATGAACATACCGTGCGCGCCGAACTTCATATAGTCTCCGAGAATCGATAACCACTAGCAGAGCGATCATGACCAAATTGCCCCTGCCGCCGTGTTCCAGTAGCCACGAAGAAGATGATCGAGGCACTCAAGGAAAACCGGAAGGCGAACCCCACGCCTTTGTCGCCATGCGTGGACCAGACAATAATTGATATCGAGTCGTACTACCGGAACCAGCCGGAGGGAGCCCCTGCCGCTGTACGTCAAACGCAGGGCGGAATGCTGGTTTACGCTTTGTCGACGATCCAGCTCCGCAGAACATCAAGCGGCCGCATCAACGTCCCGGGATTTGGCGACTTCACAATGAAGTCCGGGGTGAACTGCTACCATCCAAAGAGTCAGACGACGCTCGTCGTGCCGACGGACGAGGTCGTGACCCTGGGCCAATAAACATCCGCACGGCGAGTTCGGTTATTCAATCTACCGCGGGAGGGAATGAATTTGTACCCACGGATTCTTTCAGCTCGACATTAACCACCGGCGCCCGCCCTTGTGCAAGGAACAATGATTGATCAGTCTTAACCAGACGAAGGATGACAGAAATGGGCGACACTGATGCAAACCGATACTTTCATGTTGTGGCTTGGGTCAAAGGGGACGCCGAATCTCCGGTTTTCCTATTCGGCGATCTGTTGGAGACTGACTTAGAGAAGAAATTTCTCAGCTACTACCGGGCTGGCCGGAAACTGCTTGCAGACCGACATTTGTACGACATTCACGACTTGGTATCAGTGTCTATTATCGAGACAGAGGTTCCTAAGGATAAGGCTATCGACGATTTTCTTCGCCGAGACCGCGATGCGATCGATCGCCTCAATCAGAGTTCGCATGTGTTCTTCCTTGGCCGCATAAGTGGGCCGAATGATGTCGACGTGCTCGAGGTTGGTGAGGATGTCACATCTCGCTACATTAAGGGGCCGCCTGGTGAGGGTAGGACATTAGTCGACATAATAAACCATCCGTGGACCTTAACTGTCCTAGGCGGTCTTATCGTGGCACTCATTGCGGCAGCCGTCATGTAATTGAGTTGGCTGTTCGGGTAAAACATTATTGTTCAACCTATCCACAAGGATACTGGAGCAACGGTCCACGGACTCAGAGCACTCCTTCTCCTCGACCAGTAAGACGCTCTTTGACGCAGCGCGGATTATCAAAGCTCACGACTGAGGTCCTAAACCTCGACCTCAGTCGTTACCTCGGCCTCCGGCTCGATCATGATAGAGATCGGTGTATACAAGTCGATATCGTTCCGCCGCCCCTTTAGCGTTACCACGAGCGCATACCGCGCCCTACGGTTTACAACGGCCGGGCGCGCACGATCCCGCCACCAGCCGCCGACAGGCTTGATGCATAACCTGTCTCGTCCAAGAAGATCGACTGCAGGACCACTCCATGTGTCGCAATGCAGCGACCCGGCGGATATGCTATCAGGGCCGAGCAACCACCGGTTATCGTCTGGGTGTCTAGGACCCACAGTGCGGGCAGTGTCCCGCTCCGAAGCGTTCACACGCCGCCTAAAGTGTTCCAACGTCTCGCCTTTCCTGCGCAAGTCGAACCGTAAGCCGAAGGACTGATAGCGCTGCGGATCAACGTTCGCCGAAAATCCTGGATTCGGGTCGATGAAGTACGAAAGTGTCACCTTGAGATCAACAAACTCATTGCCCAGTTGCTCCAAAACTGATGCGGGCAGAGGCAATGAGTAGTAGTGGCACTCGTGGAACTTCCGTGTGCCTTCCATCCGAAAGGGTTGAACCTCGTTTTGGGCGACTAAAGCGAGGTGATCTCTCGCCGACGCGCTCGCACGATCGAAGTCCGGTACGCCGTAGCCGAACCGCCTCACTAGGGCATAGCGCTCGCGCAAATTTGGCTGGGCTTCGAACGCGGCTCGCATCGGCCCAGTGTACTCACCGCTGTGCACCATCAGAGCACGGATCATCTCCGGCCAGTATTCCGGGTGCTTGGCTGCGAGGCGCGCCGCCATTCGTGCCGCTTGCGCAGTTGCGGCACTCGTTGCATCAAACGGCACCAATGGTAGCCGGTCAACATCTTTGCCGGTGCTAAGCAATCGCAAAGAGTCAACCGTCAGTATTTCACGCCCGGCCGGACTTAACGCGCGATTACCTGCTTCAAGGACAAGCTCGGGCTTGAATGGGGACCGGCTGGGCATCCAACCGACTGTTGTCCGACTATGCGGGCTCAGCCCACCGGCTTCCGAAAGAGCCGTCCAACCTTCGTAACCTACGTCGGTGATTTCGCTGAGGTCGGTATAGCCTCCGACAGTCAACGCATTCCACGCTTGAGAGGGATCTTCGGCCGGATAGGCGTCTTGACCCGACCACTGCGCCATCTCCATGACGGATTCGGTATTGCCAGTCGAAAGGACAAACAGCCGTTGAGGAGAATTCTCGTCATCGCCGATCATGGTTCCAGCCGCGGCTTGATCGATCGCAGCGCTCCACGTCGATGGGTGTGCACCGGAAACATTCTCGTTGGTAATAGCCATGCAGAAAATGCGACTGCGCTCAGATGCGCCTATCTCGGGTAACGCGACGGCCGCCTGTGTTATCGCACCATAGGAATTTGGATTGTTCACATCGGTCCTCTCGGGAGGCAGGAGCTTCACCGATTCCAGTCTATGAGAAAGAATGCGTGCTTCAGTATCCGCAAGTTGAGCCGTCAGATCACCATGCAATGCAATTCCGGCCATGGCCGTACCATGGTTATCATGGTCGTCGACACCCCACTCCGTCTCATACGTATATAGGTCGGCCGACGCTATGGCTGGTTCCAAAAGGGCATGGGCGCGATTAACACCCGTGTCTAACAGGCATACAGAAGGTACCGTCGAATCGGGCCATACTATGCGGTCTGCCAGATCGTTGCTCCATTCGTGTTGGGTTTCGCGAACGTCTTCCATAAAAAACACCGGGTTATCTGTAGCGCGCCGCAACTCGCTAATAACGCCCGTCGCAAACATCATGAGTTCGATCGCGGCTCGCGTGGCTAGGACCGGTACGACTGCGGCTTCTGGAAAATACAAGCGGCGGTCACGACCTGCTGCCCTCAAGCCCAGGCGCTGACAGACATCTTCCAGCGCAACCTCGTTGTTGCGTTCCGTCCAGATCGCCCACCACATCTGATGTTGCGGATCACTTGGAAGGGCCGCAGCGTCGTCGGTCCAAAGCACTTCAAGGCGCGCACGCCTAAAGGCTTCAATTGGCCCGACCGTGGCATCTTTTGGTGGCTTGCCGGCTCCAGTCAGCGGCCCGGATCGATAGTCCGCTAGAATGGCAGACAGCGCCACGCGAGCATGATCCGGCACGTAGAGAGCAACCGTTCGTCCGGCAGCATCGTCCTTTACTGCTGTTGGCTTAATACCCTGCCGTTTCTTCGCGAGAACGTCAGGATTCGTACCTCGTCTGAGTTCGACTTCGACATAGCTGCCTTGGGGAGGTGGCAGTCTGTCGTCTACTACTCGGGCGCTATCGGCTGCTTCGAAAGCCGTGTTGAGCTCGTTAAGCAGCTTCGCGCCATGCTCCTCCCGTATCCGAACCGCGCTCGAACCGCCGCCGCCCTGACCGGCATAATCGCTTGAGGTGTGAAAAACGGAAATGTCGATATGAGGTAGGGTAAAACGTGTTGGCATGCGCTATGAAGTCGCCACGTCGCGAAATGCGATGCGCATCTCGCGCCGCTCATCAAGGCGCATTAGCAGGTCGTCAGTCAAAACGACTTTGCGTTCGTCCAGAATGGCAGACTTTACCGCATCATCAGCCGCACGAACAAGTTCGGACTGGCTCAGGTTCTCCGCAGCCTCAAGAATCTTCTTCCAAGCTAATCGCGAAGTTTTCATCGGCTTCAGATTGCTCGTGATGATCTCTTTGATCTGAGTTTGCGTCGGTGGCTCGAACTCCAGCACCTGATCGTATCTGCGCAATAACGCACGATCCAACAACGAGGGATGATTGGTCGCACAGATGATCAGGCTATCGGTGGCATTTTCCTCCTCCATGAATTGCAGGAAGGAATTCAGCACGCGGCGCATCTCCGCCACATCGTTTGTCGAAGTCCGGTGTCCGCCCACAGCATCGAACTCATCGAACAAGTAAACACCGCGACGTCTCGCAGTCTCATCAAAAACGAGACGCAGTTTAGCGGCGGTGTCACCCATGAAACGTGTGATAAGTCCTTCGAGGCGAATGACAAATAGCGGTAAATGCAACTCGCCAGCAAAGGCCTCGGCCGACATTGTCTTACCGGATCCCGGTGGGCCAACAAAGAGGAGACGACGGCTTGGTACCTTGCCATGCTCGCGCAGCCAGTCACGCTTGCGCTGCTGAAGTATAATGTCAGCCATGCGCTGAGCCAGCCGTGCATTCAAAACGACATCCTTGAGCTTGTAACGCGGTTCCCGCAGTTCAAGAAGACCCTCAAGGTTGCCACGGGGCGCGCCAAAAGCGATCGGTACAGATGCGCCGCGCGATCTACGTGCCCGGGCGCGCTCGATCTCCGCACGCATTTCTTCAGCTATGCTCTTGTGACCCTGGCGGGCTTCCGACGCGGCAACCTGCAAAGCAATCGAGAAAAACATGTCGTCGTCGCCTTCGGACCGACTTCTTAGCATTGCTAGTATTTGTTTTGTGTTGGACACGAAGCCTCGCTCTCTAACTTCATGCTACTATGAACGGTGTCGCGTCTAAAGGCTTTTGATCACGCGTCCACACACTTCGCGCCTAGGATAGACTAGACGGGTGGCTTGCCGTTCAGCAGTTGCGAACTCATTATACGTCTAAAGGTAAATATAATATCGACCGTGAACAAAGCAAGAACAATGTACTATATTGGTTTTTCCAGGAGGTCGCTCTGTTTTGGGGCCAACGGCAGTGGCAATTCAATGGGCTGTCCTCGACTTCATTGAAGATGTCGAATGCGAAGTGGCCGTCCTGAACTTGAAAATTCGACGCACCGGTAAAGTCGACCGGTTTGAAGCTCGAAGATTGCCGGTTTTCCTCTGAGCTGACGGCTATGATTTTCCGTAGTCATACCTCTTTGCGTGTGGCAGACACTATTCGCAAGGCATTGGACATTTGGGGATGGACCGCCGAAGAATGATTTTCATGGCGCGGGTTATAACCGTTGTAAACTCATACACAGATATGTATATCAAGGGTGATTTCAGCAATAGGCTGCGGCTCACGGCTCTGCGGACTGTACGATCTTCGGGTTGTCCTGATGTACGAGCTTCGGGAATATCCTATTCTCTCAGTTGACGACTCCATGGTTAAACATGGGTTGCAGTTTGCTGAAGTCTCGCAATGGAGGATTCGCCCATGAACAAAATTCAAAAGCGTCTCGACCTTGCTGTAGCAGTGCTGACTGTATTGTACCTCTCTACCGAGACTATCAATGCCGTTTTTGATCTGCTCAGCAAGGTTGTCAACTATGCCCGTAATGTTCGAAAACTTTCTTTATTCTTATTGGAAAAACGGCAAGCCAATATATGCCCCTAATCCCTTCGGGGAAAAGCTTGGTATCGATATCAAGCGTCAGGTCAACAAGGCTTACAAGTTCGACAGCTTTATCTACCATTTCAAGGACGGCTCTCACGTCGTCGCGCTCCATAAGCACCGAGCCAACAATTTCTTCTGTCGCATCGACATCGCTCGCTTTTTCTACAACGTCCAGCGCAACCGGCTGAAACGCGTCCTCAAGGACATCGGTATCTTCCGTGCCGAATATTATGCGAAGTGGTCCACCGTGAAAAACCCGTTCGCGGGTGGCGGCTATGTCATACCTTACGGATTTGTGCAGTCGCCCATCTTGGCAACGCTCGTTCTGGCGAGGTCTGCTATTGGCGATTACCTGCGTGGCCTCGATCCCACGATTACCGTTTCCGTCTATATGGACGATATATGCCTGTCGGGAAACGATGAAGCCGCGCTGCAGGTCGCGTTCGATGGCCTGCTGGCGGCGGCGCACGTGGCAGGATTTGAGCTGAACGACGACAAGACACGTCCTCCGGCCCCGCAGATCGACATTTTCAATTGCACCCTTGAGAACGGCAAGACCGAAGTGCTACCCGAGCGCATTGACAAATTTTATGCTGAGTTCAGAACGGGCGCTGGTGAAGCATCATTTGAAACCTACTGCGATATCGTGAAATCGCACACATGGCGCATTGGTGCCCGCAAGAGGCGTCGGCGCTTGCATTTCATGTCTAAGCGGAAAGCAGCACTTGTTGCAGCCACTGCTCCAGTCGTTCCCCCTCCGGCGCCGGAAGCTACTTGAGCTTTCCGGTCATCGAACCGGTGAGTAGACCGAACACAAATCCCAGCACGCTGGTGATAGTCTTCTCCGCAAAGGTCTTTTTGGCCTTGTCCTGTGTGAAAAGGTACAGCAGGCAGAACGCCACGAGTACGAAGGCCACCAGCCCGAGCAGGCTGTATACGATGGTATGGTCCTGCTCTCTCTCCGCCGTCGTCTTGGTTTCCTGCGCGCTTGCCGGTGCAAAGAAACTGAACGACAATCCCACGTCGGCGGTCTTCTCTACGTAGGGCACTTGTTTCAGGGTGGCTTGAGCTTCCGCAATGTCAGTTTTGAGGTTGCCGACGAGTTTGGACGCCTCGGGATACGTCGCCACGATCTGCTCCAGCGACAGCAGGCTAGCGTTCGACTGCTCCAGCACACCCAAGACGCGCTTATAATCCTCGTTCGGAACCTGCCATACCTTCTCGGTCTCCACTGGACTGACGCGGTGCCATAAGCCCAATACCGAACCGCTCAACAGCGTAACAACCGCACCGGTCGCAATGCCTGACGTCAGCAACCGCAACAGCGGATACAATCGGGCGAGTGGCGTGTCGTTGGCAGCCTCTTCTTTTGGTTTCTCTGGTTCATTCATGTAATACACCCTCTGCCTGTCCTTGGTGCACGGATTCTGAGGCGGTTGGAAGGGACACCCCACCACTTTCCCGTGAATATATTTGCCCAACCCTATGGCCGTGCGTGACGATTTCTAAATGAACTCTGTCGGACGTCCGCTTGTTACCCTTGATGATCTGTCACCCAACTGGCGTGGTGCGGTGCACGCGATTCACGGGGAAGGCGTAGCGACGCAGAGGTGAAAGTCGCCCTCGCTATACCGTCTTGTTGAAGATCGATTACTACGGTCTCGACAATAGGCTACATAGTGACGATCCCGCCAACCCCAAGCTGAAGTGGAGAGTTCTTACCGGAGTTTTCGCTGACGAGTATTCGCTTGGTCGCGATTCGATCAAGCGGCTGCTCGCTCAAGGGTAGCTGTTTTGGCGTTATGGTTCAGGGCAGGGGCTCGCTAGTCGTCTTCTGACTCTAAGACAAGCGCTCTTCGCAATGTCTCCATGACGATCGGATCATCCCAATTAGAATCTCGTTCGACGAGTTCATAGGCGACTGACGAGCTGACAGGAGCCGGTAGGTTACTGGCCTGCACATCCAAGCGGATCGAGCCGTTTTTTGTGCCCTTCGGGAAGACAACGAAAATTTCGTCCTCCCACAAGCGGCGTGCTCGAAAATCTTGGCATTGCAGTGCACCGCGCTTGTCGGAAGAACCCGGGCGGTCGACCCAATAGAATCCGACCGGGTCACGTTCGTCCGCTCGTGGAAAAGTGAGCGCAGGCCGGAACGGATGGTTGAACAAACTGCGGGGCATTGGCGGCTTTGGAGGTCTAGGAAACGGACATAGGCGCGATACAATCTCATAAGCGTCCTCTGCATCCGCCTTTAAGAATCCGTCGCCCAAGATGCTATACTCGATCCGCAGGCCAGGCGCCGTCACACCGCTGTCGTTCTTCACGGTGTAGGAAATTGTCGTCATTCGGCTTGCCAAACCAACTACGACATGCAGCCGTTCGAAGTATTTGTTCAGGTCTTGCTCGTACCTATCATACTGCCGGTGATAGTTGTGCACATCGTTGTCGGTGATGCCACCAATAGAGCTTATGGTGAGAAAATCGCTCGCAGAGGAACCGCGTACGTTGGCTTTCGGGTTCTCTCTAAGAACGCTCTCGACCTTTAGCTGGATTTCGGCTGGATTCAGTGGCGGTACGCGCAACAAGGGCATTTCGATCCTCCCATCTTGCGCATCCTTGCCGACGGTTAACAGAATGGACGGATGACGCTCCCGCGCTGCCCGTTCGAGTTGTTCGATCTTGCGATCCTTGTCAGATTTTTCCGGAGGAAGGAGCCAGTCGTTTTCCGGTTTCAGGGTCGGTATTCCGAGCGTCCGAGCACTGATCCGAGGGCCGCGGTCGTGGGTAAATAGCGTAGCGCCGCTACCGTGCAATGCGGCGAGCACAACCAGTTCGTCGTCGGTTTTCATCCGATCGAGATGGTCGAACTGGTCCCAATCGACTTTCACGCGGTGGGCCACTTTCAGCCAGACTTCCGGCCGGTCCGGACGCAACTTGATAGACGACCCTTCTTCTTCCATCGCGTGATCGACAAGCGCCAGCGCGGCTCGCGCCCGATCGCGCCGACGTTCGTTCGGACCGGTTTTCATGCCCTCCAGTTCCTTGATAACTGGCGGCGTGACAACGAGGTCAATTCTCTTCGCAGCTGGGAAGACCTTGGACCAAGGTATGTCCTTGAGGTCTCTCAACTGAATAAAAGCGTTGGAGTCTACAAATAGGGGAATCGTATCCATCGAACAATTCTACCTTATTGCTCGCCCATCGCCAGCAGGTAAGTTTCACATCCGCTCAGACTTCTCGTCGGTTCCTTGACCCGATAAGTGCCGGCGGAGGTTACTCTAGGTTGTTACGGTGATTGGCTTTCCGTAAGGTCCCAAGCCTTGGGCTATTTACTGGAACGATCGCGCTGCGACTACGACAACTACTCGACCATTTTCCAAGGAATCGAGACGATTTCATCGAGGTTGGATTGAAGGTTCTTAAGGGCGACGGCGGCCTGGGTATCGTCCCTGCGCCATAGAAATTATCACTGACTTTCCGTTTCAGGATGGCAGCCTCTAGCGTCGCTAGCGAACCTCGCATGGCGGTTTCGGCCCAAGCGGGTGACGATCTTTGTCGGTTACATCTTGCCGGTGGACGTCGTATCTTCAAATCCGAAGACGGTGCGAGGGACTACGCTTGGCACAGCAACATCAAGGATGCTGCATTGAGGAGGTCGAAGAGGGATTGTAGACATTTGGGCTACAATTAAAAATGGCCAAAATCCGCTATTATCGGCATTTTCAAAAGAACGGTTCTCGCGCAGTTCCTGATTGAACAAAACTTGCGGGTATCACCGTGACGGATCAATCGGTTTTATGGTTGAGGAATTCCCCATTGCCGTGCGATACAATTCGTAGGCGCTTTATCGGAAGCGCTCAGGCCGAGTTGTCAATATCAACGCCGGTGTCGGAGAAGAATGCCGATATGAAGAGGAAAGCATCGAAGCACGTGGGTACTTGTAGATGCGGTCAGCTTCGAGCCGAGTGCGAGGGCGATCCGGTGCGAGTTTCGGTCTGCCATTGTCTCGACTGTCAGAAGCGGAGCGGGAGCGCCTTCGCGGCACAGGCGCGTTGGCCTGATGAAAGGGTTCGGGTAATCGGTAAAGCAAAGACTTGGACGCGTGTGGCCGACAGCGGACATCGAGTAATTTATCGCTTCTGTCCGAATTGCGGTTCGACAGTCGCTTATGTGATTGAAGGCTGGCCTGGTGTCACGGCGGTGCCGCTCGGTGCGTTTGCCGATCTGCAGTTCCCGGCGCCGAAATTTTCCGTCTACGAACATCGGAAGCACAGCTGGACAGCCGTGCTAGGTGACGACATAGAACACTCCGCAACACCCAGCGCCAAGCGCGCGCCTGGAGCAAGCTTGCGCAAGCTGAGTGAATGACGCTTGAGCGCAAACACAACGAGAATATGCTCTCCATTGTATTTCAGCTAAGGCCGTCCGCCCGCCGTAGCGCCTGTGGCGGGTGCCAAAGGTGCGGACGAAGGCGCGGCGCATTGCGAGCAAGTCGTTAAAAATGTTTCTTCCGGTGCTTCATGGTCCCGGAGAACAGGCTTACCGGTATGGTCTTGAGGGGCTCCAAAGCACCCCAAAGCTCATCAACCACTCTGCATCGAATGACCTAATCTGCTTCGACGCTGACATGCCGTTCGAATTTTTCTAGCAAGCCATGCATAAATTTGCGTGCTTCCTCGAATTCCGGGGAGGCCGCCCTAGCAGCACGATCGGCCTCATAGACTTCCTTCGACGCGAACCTGCATTCCCAACGAACATCCGGACCTGTTCCTTCCAGTTTTAAAAAAATGAGACCCGTTTGAAGTCCGAGCGCACGCCTGATCTCACTTGCTTTGCGGCGTTGATCGAGCACGGCTTCGGCCTCTCCTTCTTTGGCGAAGTAGTTTGTAGCTTCGACAATCATTTTTCCCTCCTTCTTTTGACCCACGCAGCGCCCGCGCTTCCAAGAAATTCTAGTCGTCGATCCTTGACATCTGAAAATATGATCATAAACTGTGATCACAATAGATGATCGCATTGTACAACGATACCTTTGCGACGACAAGGAAAAGTAAGACAGGTGCCAACGATCAAATCCATCGAAACATTGATTGTCCAACTGCCCACGCGGCGCGAACACAAATGGGCAGGACTGACCGAGGTCATCGGCCGCTATGTCTTGGTCAAGATGATCGACAGCGACGGCCGGGTTGGTTGGGGCGAGGCGCCGGCGCTCAAGGACTGGGGCGGCGAGTTCGGCCGCTATTTCGGCGAATCTGCGAAGATCACGCGCACCGTCATCGACACCTATCTCGCGCCGGCCGTAATCGGACTAGACCTTGGCAACTTCGTGGAGTTGCACGCCCGCATGGACGCGATCATCCGCGGATATCCCTATTCCAAGGCAGCGGTTGAGTTTGCAGCATATGATCTTACCGGTCGTTGGCTGAACGTTCCCGTTCATACTCTGCTTGGCGGCAAAGCGCGGGACCGAGTGCCTGTCACCCATTCCATTGGTCTGATCTCAATCGAAGAGGCGCGCGCAGAGGTCGCCAAGCTGGTTCGGGAAGGCGTCAAAACGATCAAGGTTAAGATTGGCGTCGATCCGGTGCGCGACGTGGCCATGGTCGATGCCGTCCGCGAAGTAGCCGGCGATGCCGTCGAGATCTGCGTTGATGCCAACGAGGGCTACAAAACGCCGGGCGAGGCGATTCAGATCGTGCGCAAGATGGAGAAGAACGGGCTCAAATATGTGGAGCAGCCGGTGATGGGCATCGAGCGGATCGCTGAAGTGGGGCGGCGTATCGATGCACCCGTCATGGCGGACGAGTCGGCCTGGAACGCCCATGATGCCATCCAGATCATCCAGAATGGCGGCATCCAGATTATCTCGATCTATACGACCAAAGCAGGTGGTCTCTACAAAGCGATGGAAGTTGGTGCTGTGTGCCGAGCCGCTGGCATCATCTGCAACGTCAACGGATCAATCGAGACCGGCGTCGGTAACCTTGCCAATGTCCAGCTCGCCGCGGCATCGCCGGCGGTAACGTTATCATGCGTCATCCCTGTATCGACGCCGGCAGTGGAGCAGCATGGCCAGGTCGGGGGTATTTATTACACGGACGACCTTTTGGTCGCACCAATGCATTTCGTCGATGGTGCGATCATTGTACCGTCAGGGCCCGGCATGGGCATCGATGTCGACCTGGCAAAGATCGAGAAATACCGCGTGCGCGATTGAGCGTTGGCAAGGAAATCCAGGAGAGAGGAACGAACATGCGGGCAGAAATCGTTACAAAACAAGTCAAGGCAATGGCAGAACATGGGCTCGATGCCATCATTTGCTCGTCGCCCGAGAATTTCGCCTACACAACGGGTTTGGTGGTTCCGTCGCAGCCGCTGATCCGCCATCGCCACGCGATGACCATTGTCACCGCCGATGGACGCACCGCCATCTTCGGCGTCGACATGGAAGCCTCGACCATTAAGCGGCGCTTGCCTGACGTTCCGTCGCGTATCTGGGCCGAGTTTTCCGACGATCCGATGCTGGTGCTCGCCGACCAGCTCTCCAGTCTTGGCCTCGCCAAGGCACGCATCGGCCTTGAGATGGACTACCTACCAGCGGGCGACTTTGCCCGCCTGATTGCAGCAGTGCCCGGTGCCAGGTTCGAGCATGCAGAACCAATCCTTGCACGACTGCGCCAAATCAAGACGGTCGAGGAGATCGCACTGCTCCGCAAGCTGTCACGAATTGCCGATCAGGCCATCACCGACGCGCTGGCCGTGGTGGACGCCGGGGATTCCGAGATGGAGATCGCCGGTCACTTGACCCGTAACGTCTATTCACTTGGCGCTGAGCATTTCAAGCTGCTTATCGTCGCCACCGGCGAACGCAGCGTCCTGCCGAATGTCGGGCCGTCCGCCCGCGTCCTCAAGCGTGGCGATGTCTGCCGTGTCGAGATTTTCTCCGTCCTAAACGGCTATCAGGCCGGCGTCTGCCGTACAGCTGTCGTCGGCGAGGCACCGCCCATGGCCGACAGGATCTGGTCCCATCTCGTCGAGTGCAAATACGATATCATGGAGAAGGTGAAGCCGGGCGCCAGCTGCCGCGAGATCTACGACGCGTTCATTGCCAAGCTCGCCAAACTCAACCTGCCGCCCATCTCCTTCGTCGGCCATGGCATTGGCCTGCATCTGCATGAGGACCCATACCTCGGCGTCACGCCGGTGCTTGGCAAACCAGGCAGCGATGCGCCACTGGAGGAGAATATGGTTCTGGGCTTCGAGCCGCTCTGCTACAACACCGGCTACGGCTTTGGCATGCAGAACAAGGATATGCTGCTGGTGACATCGAATGGCTCGGAACTCCTGTCCGACTTTGCCAACACTGACAAGCTGATCGTTTGCGGCACGGCCAGACAGGGCATGCAGACCCAGGCGGTGGCCTAGGGCGCTGCAACGCGCCAATGGTTGCCTGGAGGGTTTCCGCCCGGCTGCCATAGATATCGCCCGCCCCTACGCAGGGCGGAGATCTGGACAACATTTTGATAGAGCATTGGGTGGAGCCGCATGCGCACGCTAATTGAAAATCTGAACTTCGCTTTCACGGTCGACAAACACGATACGGTGCTGCGCAATGCCAGTGTGGTGATCGAGAACGACCGCATTGCCGATATCGGAGCGGCGAACGAGGTCAAGGCGCGCCACATAGGCGGGGCATTCGAGAAGGTGATCGACGGCAGTATGCTGGGCATTTGCCCGGGCTTCGTCGATAGCCACGTTCATCTGTCAGAGACGCTCTCTCGCGCGGTCTTCCCCGATAATCTCAACACGCGCGCCTGGGTCTTCAATTGGGCGAAACCCTTCTACGCCCACATCACGGAGGAAGACGAGTATTGGGGTGCACTGCTCGGTATCACCGAGATGCTTCGTTGCGGCACGACCTGCTTCCTCGACATGGGCTCGCAATACGATCCCGGCATCGTCATTCGCGCGATGGACAAGGCCGGCATCCGCGGCATCACCGGCCGCCATGCCGCCGACAACCGGCCGGCGGAGCTGCCGCGTGGCTGGACCGAGGAGATGGCCGCGCACCACTTTTTCCCCGACGCGAAGTCGGCGCTGAAGGTACTGGAGGAGTGCGTCACCCGCTACAACAACACCCTCAATGGCCGCGCCCGCTGCTGGGTCAATATCGAGGGCAAGGAGCCCTGCAGCCTCGAACTGCATGTCGGCGCCGTGGCGCTGGCAGAAAAACTGGGCGTCGGCACAACCTATCATCTTGCAACCTCGATAGAGGAAGCAAAGGTCTGCGAGAGCAAATATGGCTGCTGGCCGATCACCCGCGTCGATAATGCCGGTGGCATCCGCAAGAACCTGGTAATCGCCCATGGCGCGGCCGTATCCGACGAGGAGGTCAAGCTGCTGGCGGAACGCGGCGCCAGCGTCGCCTTCTGCCCGTGCTCGTCGTTCAAACTCGGCAAGGGTGCTACCGCCATCGGCAGATATCCTGAAATGGTCAAGGCAGGCGTCAAGGTTGGCCTCGGCACCGACGGCGTTTCGGCTGCCGGCAACATGAACCTGATGCGGCAGATTCTTGTGGTGGCCGGCATGTTCAAGGATGCCCGCATGCAGCCCGACATCTTCACTGCGCGCCAGGCGTTGCGCGCGGCGACGATCGACGGCGCGCGTGCATTGATGTGGGACGACGAGATCGGCTCGTTGGAGGTCGGCAAGAAGGCCGACTTCATCCTGTTCGACCTTGACCATGTCGAATGGACCCCGTTCTACGATCCGCTGCAAGCGCTGGTGTTTTCGGCTTCGACCGCCTCCATTACCCAGACATGGGTCGACGGCCAGGTGGTATATGCCGAGGGCAAGGTGCAAGGCGTCGATGAAGCGGCGATCCGCAGCAAGGCTCGCGAACTGGCGGCGGCTGCCGTGGTGCGGGCCGGGCTGCATCATGAGGATGTCGAAACAACCACGACCCTTTATGACGAAGGAAACTGATTCGAGACGCTAGCACCGGCGGTGCGAATCGTTAATGTCGATGAGGAATGAACTGCGTTCGATAGCCTGCATGGGAGAGATCGGCCGTTGCAACTTGGCAGCGATCGGCGCCGACGGAGCAACCCCCCAGGAAACTCTCAGGCAAAAGGGACCATGCAGCTGAACGATCTGGAGAGAGGCGCTGCGAGCGCCCACCGAAGGGGAAAGCCGTAGCGGTCTCGTCGCTGCGGTTAAGCTCTCAGGTACAGCGACAGATTGGGGAAGAGCCGCGGGTTTTGGCCCGTTACGACCCAATATTGTTCGTGGAGAAGGAAATGTCCCATATTGCCATCATCGGCGCCGGTATTACCGGCGTCACCACCGCCTATGCGCTTCTTGAGCGCGGCTATTCCGTCACCGTCATCGACCGCCAGCGCTACGCTGGCATGGAGACGTCGTTCGCCAATGGCGGCCAGCTTTCGGCCAGCAATGCCGAGGTGTGGAACCACTGGTCCACAGTGCTTAAGGGCATGAAGTGGATGCTGCGCAGCGATGCGCCACTGTTGATGAATCCCAAGCCGACCTGGCACAAATACGCCTGGCTCGCCGAATTCGTCTCCAACATCATGAACTATCGCGACAACACGGTGGAAACGACGCGGCTGGCGATTGCCGCGCGCAAGCACCTGTTTGCCATCGCCGAGCGCGAGAACATCGACTTCGACCATGTCCAGCGCGGCATCCTGCACGTCTACTGGGACAAGCCAAGTTTCCAGCATGCGCTGAAGGTCAATTCGATGCTGGTTGAAGGTGGCCTCGACCGCCGTCCGGTGACTGCTTCAGAGGTGAAGGCGATCGAACCGGCCTTGCATGGCGACTTCCATGGCGGCTTCTACACGCCGTCGGATTCGACCGGTGACATCCACAAGTTCACCTATGGCCTCGCCCAGGCCTGCGAGCGGCGCGGCGCGCGTTTCGTCTTTGACGCCACGGTCAACCGGATTGCCCGCGATGGCTTGTTCTGCATCGGCTATTCCAACGGCGGGTCCGTGGGGGACGCGGCTTCAGAGATCGTCGAGGCCGATGGCGTCGTCGTCTGCGCGGGTGCCGCGAGCCGGCATTTCGCGGCGATGCTGGGCGACCGGGTCAATATCTATCCGGTCAAGGGATACTCCATCACGGTGCATCTCGACGACGAGCGCAGCCAGAAGGCAGCACCGTGGGTCAGTCTGCTCGACGACCGCGCCAAGATCGTCACCAGCCGGTTGGGCGAGGGGCGCTTCCGTGTCGCCGGCACCCGAGTTCAATGGCATGAACCGCGACATCCGCGACGACCGCGTCAGACCGCTGGTCGACTGGACGCGAATGCTGTTTCCCGACGTCGATACCAACCGCGTCGTGCCCTGGGCCGGCCTCAGGCCGATGATGCCCAACATGATGCCACGGGTCGGCAAGGGCCGCCAGGCGGGCGTGTTCTACAACACCGGCCATGGCCATCTCGGCTGGACGCTGTCGGCCGCCACCGCCCAGATGATCGCCGAGACCATTTCAGGCGCCTTCCTCAATCCGGTGCTGCGATTGCGGCTTAAAACCAGGAAGCGGAGCAAATAGATGAACATGTTCAGTCCAAAAGAGGATGTTGTTACGCTTTTCGGCCTTCGCGTTGCGCGCGAGTTGCATGACTTCGTTGTGACGCAGGCATTGCCCGGGACGGGGGTTGACGCCGAGAGGTTCTGGGAAGGTTTTGCACAAATCGTGCATGATCGGGCCGAAAAACCGGGCGCTGCTGGAAAAGCGCGACGAGTTCCAGCTGAAGCTGGATGCCTGGTACCGCAAGCATGGGGCCCCGCACGACATGGCAGCCTACAAGGCGTTCTTGTCTGACATTGGCTATCTCATGCCGGAAGGGCCGGCCTTTGCTGTCATCACCGACAATGTCGATGCCGAGATCGCCACCGTCGCCGGGCCGCAGCTGGTGGTGCCTGTCATGAATGCGCGTTATGCACTGAATGCGGCAAATGCCCGCTGGGGCTCGCTCTTTGACGCGCTTTACGGCACCGATGCGATCTCGGATGCCGATGGTGCGGAGAAGAGCAAGGGCTACAATCCCAGGCGCGGCGCCAAGGTGATTGCCTGGGCCAAGGGGTTTTTGGATCAGTCGGCGCCGTTGTCCCAGGGCAGCTGGGTCGAGGTCTCGGGGCTTTCGATCGAGGGTGGCAAGCTTGTCCTTACCGGCGCGGGCGGCTCGGTTTCGCTACGGGACGGTGCGCAGTTCGCTGGTTATCGTGGTGCTGCCGCCAATCCGGATGCCGTGCTCTTGGCCAGGAACGGTCTGCATGTCGAGGTCGTCATCGACCGCGAGAATGCGATCGGCAAGGCAGATCCCGCCGGCATCTCCGACGTGGTGCTGGAGTCGGCGCTGACCACGATCCAGGACTGCGAGGATTCGGTCGCGGCCGTCGACGCCGAAGACAAGGTCGTGATCTACCGCAACTGGCTTGGCCTGATGAAGGGCGATCTCGCCGAGGAAGTCACCAAGGACGGCAAGAGTTTTGTCCGTAAGCTCAATGGCGACCGCAGCTATACATCGCCCGATGGCGGGGCCGTTATCCTGCCCGGCCGGTCGCTGATACTAGTGCGTCATGTCGGTCACCTGATGACCAACCCGGCAATCCGCGACCGCGACGGCCACGAGGTGCCCGAGGGCATCATGGATGGGGCGATCACGGCGTTGATCGCGCTGCACGATGTCGGCGCCAACGGCCGGCGCGCCAATTCCCGCGCGGGCTCGATGTATGTCGTCAAGCCGAAGATGCACGGTCCCGAAGAAGTCGCCTTTGCCGTCGAGATCTTCGACCGTGTCGAACGCCTTGTTGGCATGCCGCACAAGACCATCAAGATGGGCATCATGGATGAGGAGCGGCGCACCACCATCAATCTCAAGGAGTGCATCCGTGCCGCCAAGGAACGGGTGGTATTCATCAACACCGGCTTCCTCGACCGTACCGGTGACGAGATCCACAGCTCGATGGAAGCCGGGCCGATGGTGCGCAAGGGCGACATGAAACAGGCGCGGTGGATATCAGCCTATGAGGCCTGGAACGTAGACACCGGGCTTGAGTGCGGTCTCTTCGGCCATGCCCAGATCGGCAAGGGCATGTGGGCGATGCCCGACCTGATGGCAGCCATGCTGGAGCAGAAGATCGCCCACCCGCGCGCTGGCGCCAACACCGCCTGGGTGCCATCGCCGACGGCTGCCACCTTGCATGCCACCCACTACCACAAAGTCGACGTGCATGCCGTGCAGGCCGAGCTCAAGTCCCGGCCCAAGGCGCGGCTCGACGACATCCTGTTGGTGCCTGTCGTCGCCCGCCCCAATTGGACGCCGGACGAGATTCAGCGCGAACTCGACGGTCTGAATGCCGTTTCTGGCGGCCGCATCGTGCCGGTGCCAGGCGGCGTGCTGATCCGCAACGCAACGGGCGACCTGCTCGGTGCTGTCGGCATCACTGGCGACACCTCGGACAATGACGAACTCGCGGCCATCACAGGCATCGAAGCCGCAGGGCTTAAAGCCGTCGCGGGGTAACGGGCGGAAGGCATTCTTCCGCTTGACAATTCCATCTGTGATCATAAAGTGTGATCAAACTGGTTGGTGAATGAATTTGGCGCATGGGCTCGGGAGGAACCAGTCCGCAGCATCATGGCGCTTGAGGGCGCGCGGCTAGAATCGCTGCGCTTCAATCCTCGGAGGAGAGTATGAAGGTTGCAGTATTAGGCGCGGGCGCCGGCGGTGCCGCATCGGTCGCAGAATTGGTCCAGGCCGGCCACGACGTCCATTTCTGGGCGCGTTCGGCCGAGACGATCGAGCCGCATGTCAAGCTCGGCGGTGTCGCTTACGAGGGCAAGCTCGGCGAAGGTGTCGCCAAGCCGGCGCTGATCACCACCGATCTGAAGGCGGCCATCGACGGTGTCGACGTGGCTGTCGTTGTGCTGCCGACATTTTCGCATTCGGCGATTGCCTTGGCACTGGCAGCGGCCGGCTGGTCGTCCAGCAGGCCTGTCGTGCTCAACCCCGGCCATACCGGCGGGGCGCTCGAATTCGCCGAGACGTTTTCACGCACCGGCCGTGCCGCACCTCCGGTGGTCGAGTTCTCGACGCTGACCTATGTGGCGCGCAAATACCGTCCCAACGGCGTTACTGTCAGCGGCCGGGCCAAGCAGCTCAAGGCAGCGGCGCTGAAGGGTGGGGCCGAAGTGCTGGAGCTTGCCGGCAAGCTGTTCCCGGGCCTCACCCCTGTCGCCGATGTGATTGCTTCGGACCTTTCCAACGTCAACATGGTGTTGCATCCGCCCGGCGCGGTGCTGGCGGCGGCCTGGGTCGAGGCGACAGGCGGCGACTTCACCTTCTATGTTGATGCCATGACGCCGGGCGTCGCCCGCGTCATGAAGCAGCTCGACGACGAGCGGCTGGCGGTGGCCAGGGCTTTTGGTCACGATCTGCCGAATCTCATCGAAGAGATGAAGCTACTCGGCACCGTTGAGGCCGATGTGGTCGATACCAGCGATTTCCGCACGGCGATCGCCGGGGGCGAAGCCAACAAGCGCATCAAGGGGCCGGACTCGCTCGAATACCGCTACTACAAGGAAGACTTCGGCCACGGCCTGCTGCCCTTCCTCGAATTCGCCAAGATCGCAGGCGTCGAAACGCCGGTCGCGCATTCGCTCTACAGTCTGGCGCAGATCGCCGTCGGCACCGACTATCGCAAGGGTGGCCGTACCGCCGAAGCGATGGGCATCGCCGGCATGTCCAAGGATCAGCTGATCGAAAAGGTGAGAGCGAAATGAGCTGGAAGAACACAGTGATCGCCGTCGTCGCAGGCGATGCCCGCGAACAGGAGATCGCCCGTTGCGCGGTCCGTGCCGGCGCGACCGTCCGCGCCCATGGTTTCCCTTGGCCGGATGAGGGCATCGAGAGCGTCTACCATGCAAAGAACGCTGCCGACGCGCTGAAGGGCGCCGACATTGCGCTGTTTCCGATCCCCGGCATCACCGCGGAAGGCGCGCTGTTTGCGCCAAAGTGCCCGGAAAAAATCATCCCGACGCGCGAGATGCTGGCCGGCATGAACAAGCCTGGCCACATCATCCTCGGCTGGGGCGACGCCAATCTGAAGGGCCATTGCGAAGCACTCGGCATCACGCTGCACGAATATGAGTGGGACGTCGACCTGATGCTGCTGCGCGGCCCGGCGATCGTCGAGGGCGTGCTCAAGGTAATCATCGAAAACACCCAGATCACCATCCACAAATCCAATATCTGCCTGGTCGGGCAGGGCACCATTGGCTCGTTGCTGACCAATACGCTTGTCGCGCTTGGCGCCCATGTCCATGTTGCGGCGCGCAACCAGGTGCAGCGCGCGGCCGCCTATGCGGCGGGCGCGGAATCGCTGACGCTCGAACAATTGCCGCAATACCTGCCGAAGATGGACATCGTCATCGGTAGCGTGCCGAAGCGACTGCTCGAACGCGAACAGCTGGCGCTTTTACCCAAGCATGCGCTGCTGGTTGATATTGCGGCGCCTCCCGGCACGATTGACAGGGTTGCGGCTGCCGAACTCGGGCTGAAGACGGTCTGGGCTCGCGGCATGGGCGCACGCGCGCCCATCACCGTCGGCCGAAGCCAGTGGAGCGGCATAAGCCGACGCATCGAAAGTATATTGGAGCAGAAGTCATGAAAACGGATCTGGTCATCAAGAACGCGCGGGTGGTTCGCCGCGACGGCGAATACCACGGTGGCGTGGCGGTCAAAGACGGCAAGATCGTCCTGACCGGATCGGACGAATCACTGCCGGACGCAACCCGCACCATCGACGCCGAAGGCCGCGTGCTGATGCCGGGCCTGATCGATCCGCACTGTCATCTCGGCGTCAAGTTCCCCTTCGCCGAGGATATGCGCACCGAGACGGCAGCTGCCGCTTCCGGCGGCGTGACGACCGCACTGCTCTACATCCGCAACCTCAAGGAATCCTACCTGCCGTTCTACGAGGAGCGTAAGGCGCTGGGCGAGGAGAACTCGGTCATCGATTTCGGCTTCCACTTCGGCATCCAGCGCGAAGAGCACATCGCAGAGATTCCGGAGATCATCGCCAAGACTGGCGTGAAGTCGTTCAAGTGTTATTTCGGCTACGAGCCCGACAATCCGATCGGCATCGTGCCGGCGACTGACGGCTGGGTCTATGCCGCGATGCGCATCCTCGCCAAGGTTCCGGGCGGCGTCATCAACGTTCACTGCGAAAACACGCAGATCGCCTCGTGGATCAAGAAGGAGATCGCCGCGACCGGCCGCCAGGATCTCGGCGCCTATACCGAATCGCGTCCGGCCTTCTGCGAGGTCGAAACCATCCGGCGCATGATCTTTCTCGCCGAAAAGACTGGCTGCTCGCTGCATCTGGTCCACACCTCGGTTGGCATGGGTCCGGTGCTCGCCGCCGAGGCGCAGGCGCGCGGCGTGCATGTCACGGTCGAGACCTGCCCCCACTACCTGACGCGTACCTGCTATGACGATGATCTCGACATGCGCGCCAAGATTTCACCGCCGCTGCGCGACCGCAACGAGCTCGAAGGCCTGTGGGCGGGCATGCTCAACGGCTCGGTCTACAGCCTTGGCACCGATCACGTGCCATTTCTGCCCAAGAAGCTTGAGGATCTGTGGACCGAATTCCCCGGCGTCGTCAGCTTCCCGTGGGAATTGTCGCTGATGCTGCATTTCGGCGTCCATCAGCGCGGCATGCCTCTCAGCCGCCTGGTCGAGCTCAACTCGTTCAATCCGGCGCGGCGTTTCGGCCTGTGGCCGCGCAAGGGCCACATCGACGTCGGCTTCGACGCCGACCTGGTGCTGGTCGACCTCGACGAGGAGCGCACCGTCACACACACGGGCAAGGGCACCTGCATCTATGAAGGCTGGAAGCTCAAGGGCTGGCCGGTAATGACGGTGGCGCGGGGCGAGGTGGTTTACGAAAAGGGTGCCGTCGATGAGCGCCACTATGGTCGTGGGCGCTGCGTGACTGTGCCATCATGATCACCGAGATCGCTGATCACCTTGATCTAGCTGGTCGGATATCGTTGATACCGGGACGCCTGCCGGTACGCGAGGCTGTCGCCAGGATTGTCGCCCGCAAAGCGTCGATCCGCCAGGAGAGGCTGTCGGGGATCCACAATCCTTGGGGTCACTGCATCGCCTTTACCGACCCATGGGCCTTTCTTGAACTGTGCGAGAGCGATCTCGTGATAGACGCAGTTCGCAAAGTCGTCGGGCCTGATGTCATCCTCTGGGACAGCGAGTTGTTCGCCGGGCCGGGCAGCTACGCTGACTTCCTGAGACAAGGTCGCGAAGGTCGCTACTGGCCGGTGAGCCCGCTTGCCGGCGCGATCGTCCTGCTCCCGGTCGGTCGAAAGACCCCAAGGGCCAAGGCGATCAGGCTGGAGGAAGTGGGCCCCAAGGCGCTCGACGGCTTCGATGCGGCCGAACCGCTTTATGTAATCCGGCTGATGCCGGCGACAAGCCGTTTCGATCGTGACCCCAAACACGCAGCCAACCTCGCCTGCATGGAAGAGCAGGTGCTAGTCAATTACTCGAACCGCCCGCTGTGGCTGCTTTGCGGCACCGACCGGGCGAACAACGATCTGGTTTCGGGCTTCGCGCCCGCCGTGCCCGTCTGGGCCTCCGGCGCGCTGCCCACCGAAAGAGAGGAGAAATGAAATGCCGTTCGTCGTCGTAGAAATGTGGGAAGGGCGCACTGTCGAGCAGAAGCGCAATCTCGTTAAAGCCATCACCAAGGCCATGGTCGAAGAGGCCGCTTGCAAGCCCGATCACCTGCACGTCGTGATCCACGAGACGCCCAAGGACAGCTGGGGCCGCGGTGGCGTGCTCGGCATCGACATGGTGGAGCACAAGAAATGAGCCTCGAAGCCCTCGACTACCGCAAGTCGGCGCTTCTGGTCATTGACCTGCAGAACGCCTTCATCCACGAAAAGGGCACGCTCGGCATTTCGGGCGTCGACACCAAGCGCCTGTCCTCGATCGTGCCGCCGCTGAAGAAGCTTATCAAGCGCTGCCAGGACACTGGCATTCCGGTCATCTGGACGATGCAGGAACACTTCGCCGTCGACCAGAACCGCGCCAAGAAGAAGCTGCTCGGGCACACTGCCCGACGCAAGCAGGTGTCGGCGCTGGCAGGCAGCTGGGACGAGCACATCATCGATGAGCTGAAGCCGCTCGCCGATTTCGACCCCGCCTTCGTTATCCGCAAGCATCGCTTCGGCGCGTTCTATGAAACGCGCCTCGAAATGATGCTGAAGATGCTGGGCACCCAGCATCTGTTCGTCACCGGCGCCACCACCAATGCCTGCGTCGAGACCTCGATCCGCGAAGCCTATCTGCGCGATCTCGACGTGATTGCCGTCGACGACTGCGTGTCGGGCGTCAACGCCGAGTGGGAGGCAACAGCCAAGCAGATCTGGAAGCAGTATTTCTGCGAGATCGCGCCCTCCTCGGAGGTGCTCGACTGGATCGGCGAACAGGTCAAGCCGCGCGTCACGAACTACGGCCACCAGCTGATCATGGTTAACGACATCGACACGTCGGTGGCGTTTTACACCAACCAGCTCGGCTTCACGATCCGGCAGGCCAAACCGCTCGCCGACGGTCGTCCGTTCACCGCCTTCCACCAGGGCATCGCCCTCATCCACGGCAAGACGAGCGACCATCGACAGCTCGACCACATCGCCTTCGAGGTCAATGACGTCCGCGCTCTGGACGCCAAGCTGAAGAAGGCCGGTGTGCGCTACTTCAATGAGTTGCATGACGGGCCTTACGGGCTGACGATCTACATCGCCGATCCCGACGGCACAAAGGTCGAGCTCTACCAGGTCGGCGCCACCGCCTGATCCTGGCACTTCTGAAGATTGCATTCGGCCCCCGGTTTATTGGCGGCCGGATTGAGTTGGTGCTGCGGCACCATGCCAGATCGAAAGATCGCGACCGGCGCCGGGCCGCCCGCGCTGCGATGCAGCCAACAAGATCTTTGCAGCTTCGCGGTCTTGCCCGCAGGATGGGTGTCCGCATCGAGACAACGAATGTCTGCGTCGAAACTTCGATCCGTGGAGCCGCGGCCAGGACTGCCAACAACCTCCGCCAATTTACGGGGGGCTTTCAACGTAGCGCCAGGCCTTCCAACGTGTCGAGTTCAGGGTAAGCGGGCAGAGACGCGGAAATCGGAACGCCGTTGCGGATTACGATGCGGTTGCTCTCCGCCCGAGACAGAACTTCCGACCAGGAGCGCCCTTCAAAAAGGATCAGGTTGGCCGGTTGCCCCTTTGCGATTACGCCATGGCTATCCAGGCCCATGATCTCCGCCGGCGTTGCGGACACCGCCCTGATCCAGTCACCGTGGGGATGGTCGAGATGAAGGGCGCGAGTGCCAAGACGGAACGTGTCGAGCATATCCAGATCTCCGTAGGAATTGAACGGATCGCGCGTGTTGTCCGAGGCACGGGCTACGAGGATTCCGCGCCGCTTCATTTCATGCAGCAAAGTGACACCGCGCCAGCGCGGCGTCGTGCCGTTGTGACGACGGTCCTGGAGGTAGAGATTACACGTTGGCAGCGAAACGACAGCGACAGGTGCTGTTGCGACCTTGTCGAGCGTGGCATCTACCACGGAGTTTGCCTGCATGGCCAAGGAGCAGCAGTGCCCAACCAATACCTTCCCCGGGAAAGACGAGCGTAGGCTCGTCTCGGCAATACGGCGTAAAACATCGGCTGCCGGATCCGCTGTTTCGTCGGCATGGAAGTCGAGATTCAGTCCGTGATACGATGCTGTCCGGAACATCTTATCGAGCAGACAATCAATATCGGGCACCGGATAGGCGATCGCCCCGAGGACGCCGCCGGCGTCGGCGACCCGCTTTGCATTCTGGCTCAGAAATACGTCATCTCGCACCATGTCTATGGGGAACAGGCAGGAGGCCTGCAGGTCTATCTTCCCGCGCCAATGCTGCCTGAGTTCTATAAACGCCGGCCAAGAGATACCGGCCTGCGGTATTTGTGAGTCGATATGGGTGCGTATGGCGGATGTGCCGTAGTGGAACGCCGAACGAAGGGAAAAATCCATCCGCCTGCTGACGTCGATGGAGGACCAGTTGGCTGTGCGGTCAAACCGTGTGACCAGCAACGCCCCGTCAAACGTCCCGTCCGCTGCCGGCGTGCGTGGCAAGATCTGACTTTTATCGAGATGAGTGTGACAATCGACGAAGGTGGGAACCATGACACGGCCGCGGGAATCAATCGAGTGGAGGTTGGGGTTGCTTGCTTCGGTTGAGCGGCTGCATACAGAAGTTATTGCCAAAATCCTGCCGTTCTCTACAAACACATCAGCCAGAAAGAACGCTGTATTTGCAACGCCCACGGAACCCGTTCTTCTCACCGGACCGCTGAGACGCACGTTGCGCAAGACATATCGGCCGAAGTCGGCGGCGCGGGCGATTTGTGCACGCAGGGCAAACTGGTCAAGAGCGGATGCAGTCATATCTCGTTTTCCCGGCGGAATCTTTGGGTAACTGGCCATACCGGCCGCGGGGTCAGGCCAGCAGGACAGTAAAAGGTTGCGGTTCGTATAAAAGTACTTTATTGATCACATTGTGAGATCACAAACCATGGCATGTCAACATGCAACTCCTGATGGGGACTGTTAGCGGTCAACGCGATGTTCACCCTGAAATTGCCAATTGAGAAAAATAACGGAGTCTGAAGACAGGATGCCGATCCAAAAGGCGGAAAACCAGGCCGGTGGAGAAAAGCCCGCGCGTGGTCACATACAAGAAAATGTACTTCGTTACATGCGGCGCGGGCTCATGGTCGGTGCCTTCTTGCCCGGGCAGGTAATGAGCCTGCGCAAACTGGCTGCTGGCCTCGGCACCAGTCCGATGCCGGTGCGCGAGGTGCTCAGCCGCCTGGTCGCGGCCAATGCGTTGGAGGAGACCAGGGGCGGCTCGGTCCGGGTCCCGAGGCTCCATCCGGATAAATTAAGCGATCTGTTTTCGGTAAGAGAAATGCTTGAGGGCATGGCAACCGAACTTGCCGTGAAGAAAGCAACTCCCGAGCTGATTGGAGAGCTGACAGAAATAAACAAGCAGCTTTTGGTGGCCATCGAAAAGCGCGACATCCTGAACTGCCTGTCATTCAATCAGAAGTTTCATTTCACGCTCTACGAGGCATCGGGCTCCGAGGTGCTGATGCCGCTCATCGAATCGATGTGGCTGCAGGTTGGCCCAACAATGTATATGTCGCTGCTGATACCCTCGATGCCGTGGAATGCATCGGACCACAAAGATATCCTTGTGGCCCTTAAGGAGATGAACGCTACAGCAGCCAAGAAGGGGATCGTCCATGACATCCGCACCACCGGCGAAGCCTTGCTCAGCGTTGCCGGCCCACAAGGGCTGGAACTGCCCTTCACTCAGGGCCTGGAATTGCAATTCGACTACTGACATTTTGTAAGGGAGGAACTCGCCATGGTGGGGAAGATCGACGACAAGCTGGCGAAGTTGGGCATTGTGCTGCCGGCAACAACTGCTCCGCTGGCAAACTATGTGCCGGCACGCCGTCTTGGAGGGCAAATTTATATCTCCGGTCAGGTGCCCGCCGAGGGCGGTAAGGACAAATTCACGGGTAAACTCGGCTCCGACTTTTCGGTTGAGGAGGGGCAGGCAGCTGCGCGCCTGTGTGCGGTCAACATTCTGGCCCAGCTCAAGCAGGCTCTGGATGGTGATCTCGACCGCGTGGTCGGCGTCATCCGACTGGGGGGCTTCGTCAATGCCGAGCCGGATTTCAAGGATCACCCCAAGGTCATCAATGGAGCATCTGATCTTATGGTCGAGGTGTTTGGAGAGGCTGGGCGTCATGCCCGTGCAGCTGTCGGCTGCTACTCGCTGCCGCGAAACGTGCCGGTCGAGATCGACGCGATCTTCGAGGTCAGCTGACCGTGCAGCCCGCAGCTTCCGTTTCGGATGCTCGAATTCCGGTCCATGTCCTGACCGGCTTCCTTGGCAGTGGCAAGACGACCCTCCTTCGCCACCTGCTCGGGGATCCGGAATTCACCGACACCGCTGTCGTTATCAATGAGTTTGGCGAGGTCGGTCTTGACCACCTGCTGGTCCGAGAGGTGTCCGAAGACGCGGTGCTGTTGTCATCAGGCTGTCTATGCTGCGCCGTCCGGGACGATCTGGTTTCTACGCTTATCGATATGCTGGCGATGGTGCGTCGCCGGGAAGTGACACCGTTCCGCCGCGTCGTCGTCGAAACCACGGGTCTCGCCGATCCCGCACCGATCATGCAGGCGGTGATGAGCGACCTCCAGCTCAGGCGCGGCTACCGGACGGGCAATATCGTCTCTACCGTCGATGGCGTCGGCGGCGCCGGAACGATCGCTCAATTTGCCGAGGCTGTCCAGCAGGTGGCGCTGGCCGACCGTGTGATCGTGACGAAGTCCGACCTCGCCGAGCCTTGGCGACTTGACGCAGTTCAGAAAGACATTGCCACAATCAATCCCGCAGTCAGCCAGCTTGTCTCGAGTAAGGGGAAAATGCCGAGCTCCAAAGAGATTTTCGAGCCGGCTGGAACCGGGCAGCCACGCCACGTCGAGATCCCGGATACTCCGATCAGCGGCAAGCACAGTGCCGGCATCAAGACTTTTGCGATCAATATCGACAACCCCGTCCACTGGCCGGCTTTTCTCGACTGGTTGGAATTGCTGCTTGCCGGCCGCGGCCAATCAATCCTCCGGGTCAAGGGCTTGCTCTCGGTGGTCGGCGATCCCCGCCCTGTAGTCATCCAGGGGGTCCAGCATGTCGTCTACCCGCCGGAGTACCTGCCGCGCTGGCCGGAAGGCTCCTCGGGCGGCTGGTTGGTGTTCATCGCCCGGGACTTGAGCCGCTCCGCCATTGAAAATTCGCTGCCGAGTATTTTTGCCTCTAAATGACACACGGCACCCTCATCAAGTCCCACTAATACTTCCCATGCTGAACAACCGGTCATGCGACAATGAATGATTGCGGCGACGCGGCGTCGCCTGAAATTTGCGGGCGATTCTTGGTGGTTCGCCGGAACGTGAGGCTTCCGTCCCAACTGTGGCAATCGCGGGAAAGCCGCGTAGTTCTCGCAGATTCTTCCCTTGACAATCTCAAAATGTGATCACATTATGAGATCAAGAATTAAATTCGCGGGTAGGAAGCGCCGATTTGATCCTTGGGGAATAAAGCAGGCATAAAGCCAATTGGACGCCAGGGTGCGTCACTAGGAGGAGTGAAATGTTGCACACCACACGTGTCATTCGCGGTACCGTACTCGTCGCGACAACCGCCCTTGCCATGCTTATGGCAAGCCAGAGCGCCAAGGCCGAAGATGTGAAAGTCCGCTTCAGCTGGAAGCTGAAGGGCGAATACGGTTTCTTTTATCTTGGCGAGCAGAAAGGCCTCTACAAGGATGCTGGAGTAACTCTGAAGCTCGGCGAAGGCGCCGGCTCACAGGCAGCACTCGGTTCGCTCATCCAAGGCCAGGAAGACGCTGTCATCCTGCCCGGTATTTTTGCGTTGTCCGCAATTCAGAAAGGAATGCCGGTCAAGATCATAGCCCTCTATCAGCCGGAGTCACCGATCGTCCTGATATCGCATTCCGACAAGCCGGTAACCACGCCAAAGGACCTGGAGGGCAAGACCATTGCCCATGCCGTCGGGGAGACCGGCACGTCCTATCTCGGCGCCTTCTGCGAGATCAACAAGGTCGATTGCAGCAAGGTTGCAAAAATTCAGATGGACTCTCAGTCGCGAGTCCCGCAGTTCCTGCAAGGCCAGGTCGATGTGGTCAGCGTCTACAGGACCAATGATCTGCCCGTTCTCGAAGATAAGACGGGCCAGAAGTTTCCGGTGCTTGACATGACCAAGTACGGGCTCGCTATTCCCGGCATGGCGGTGGTGGCCAGCGATAATGGTATCGCTGAGAAGGGCGCTGCACTGAAGAGTTTCCTTGCCGCCAATGCCAAGGCGATCGAGATGGCGCGGTCGGATCCGGCCGCCGCGACGGTCGCGCTCAAGGCTGTCTGGCAAGCTGGCCCTTCGGACAAGGTCATCCAGCAGCAGATTGAGGCGACTTCCGCGTCGGTTCATTCTCCGAGCGGCAAGCCAATTGGCTGGGTTGATGACAAGGTGATCGCCAATGCGCTTAAGCTTGTCAGCGGCGTCGAGCAAATCGGCGATCCGAAGCCGGCTTCGACTTTTTACACGAATGAACTTCTGACACAGTGAGGCTATGGTGGCGAACACGAATGTATTAGGCGCCAGACGCGCGCAGTCCAAACGGGATAAAGCCATGAGCAGGAAGAAAGCGCGAGGACCATGGATTGAACGCTACTCGGCGGTTATTCTCGCGGCCGTGTTGCTCGCCGCTTGGCAGATACTGGTTCCACTTTCTGGACTTTCAGAATTCGTCCTGCCGACGCCGCTGGCCATTGCTACACGTATCGTCAACGACCTTCCACTGCTCGCCACCCATGCGTACGTGACATTGTTCGAAGTCATCGCTGGTTTTGCGATGGGTGTATTCATCGGAATTCCCCTGGCGCTCGCGATATTCTACTCCCGCGCATTCGAGCGTGCCATTTATCCGATCCTGGTTGCGCTGCAGACCGTCCCAAAGGTAGCTTTGGCGCCGCTCCTGGTGCTTTATCTGGGTTATGGCTGGGCTCCGAAGATCACGCTTGCCTTCCTCATCTCGTTCTTCCCCATCGTCATTTCGACGGTCGTCGGCCTCCAGTCGCTGGACAAGAACCTTGTAAACCTCGTCCGTTCCATGGGTGCCAGCGAATGGCAGACCTTCTTCAAGGTGCGCCTGCCGGCCGCGCTTCCCAACATATTCGGTGGTTTCAAGGTGGCGGTGTCGCTCGCTGTTATCGGCGCGGTGATTGGTGAGTATGTTGCTGCCGAACGCGGACTTGGCTACTTGCAACTCCAGGCAAACTCTCTGTTCGACACCACGCTAAACTTTGCCACCGTGGTTACCATCTCTGGTCTCGGTGTAATGCTCTATTTCATCATCAATTTCGTGGAGAGGCGCGTCACATACAAGCGCGACGACGCCAAATAGGCTGCGATCCGTGTGACCGGTCAAAACAATCAAAGCTTCAGTGAGGTAGTCCCATGAATGTTATTTCCCCGGCGGGCGCTGCGGTCGATATCTCCCGGCTCTCGAAGATCTACAGGACACGTGAGGACGAAGATGTCGTGGCGCTCGACAAGATCGACCTCAAATTTGAGCCAGGCACCTTTGTCGCCGTCGTCGGTCCGAGCGGTTGCGGCAAGAGCACGCTCCTGTCGCTGCTTGCTGGCCTTATCGGGGCTACGACAGGCTCGATTGCCATCGATGGAGAGGCCGTCAGCAAACCACATCCCAAGATTGGCGTCGTTTTCCAGTCCGATCTACTGCTGTATTGGCGTACCGTACTCGATAATATCTTGTTGCCTATAGAGATTAAAAGGCTGGATGTCACCCAATACCGAACCCGCGCGGAAGAGTTGCTGGCCCAGGTAGGGCTCGAGGGGTTTGGCAACAAATACCCCTCAGAACTTTCCGGAGGGATGCGCCAACGTGTAGCCATCTGCCGTGCGCTGATCCAGGAGCCCGGACTTTTGCTTATGGATGAACCGTTCGGCGCGCTCGATGCACTGACGCGCGAACAGATGATCATGGACCTTCAGGCAATGTGGATGCGGCTTGGAAACACCGTGCTTTTCATCACCCACGGTATTGATGAGGCGGTGTTTATGGCAGACCGCGTGTTGGTGATGTCGCCACGACCCGGCCGCGTTGACCTCGACCTCGTTATCGACATGCCTCGCCCGCGCCACTGGGGCAGAATACAGGAGGACAAAGCCTATCACGGCTATGTTCGCACAATCCGCGACATTTTCGAGGCGAAGGGCGTCCTGGTTGCACACTAGCAAGGCGCCGGGGTCTCGCGCGTTGAAACCGCCGCTTCGAACGCTGCATCCCGTGGGTTGCTCCTGGCTACGCAGTTCACCTCTTGGTCAATTCCGATAAACGCCTACTAGAGGGCCGGCTTCGCCGGATTAAATAATGGGACAAAAGGTTGGGTCTCTTAAGGAGCTGGCCTCTGGAGAATCGCGCGTTGCGATGACACCGGAGTCAGCACAGCAATTGCAGAAGCTCGGGCATGCATGCTTGGTTGAGGCTGGCGCGGGCAAAGGTGCGGGGATTTCGGACGAGGCCTACCGCGCTGCGGGGGTTACCGTGGTTGAGGATGCCGCGGCTCTGTTTGCGGCTGCTGATGTGATCGTCAAGGTTCGCCCACCGACGGTGGAGGAGGTCGAGCGACTGTCAGCCGGTCAGACACTTCTCTCCTTCTTCTATCCCGGACAGAATGCGGTGCTTCTGGAGCGTGCGAAGGAGAGGGGCGCCAACATCATCGCCATGGACATGGTACCGCGCATTTCGCGCGCCCAGAAGATGGATGCGCTGTCGTCCATGGCCAATATCGCTGGCTATCGGGCGATGATCGAGGCGGGCAACAATTTCGGCCGCTTCTTCACCGGCCAAGTCACTGCCGCAGGGAAGGTACCACCGGCCAAAGTGCTGGTCATTGGCGCGGGCGTCGCCGGGCTTGCAGCCATCGGCGTCGCCACTTCGCTCGGCGGGCAAACCTACGCCTTCGACGTGCGCCCGGAGGTCGCCGAGCAGATCGAAAGCATGGGCGCCGAGTTCGTCTATCTCGATTTTGATGATGGTCAAGAGGACGGAGCGGCGAGCGGGGGCTATGCCGCACCGTCTTCCCCAGCGTTCCGCGAGAAGCAGCTGGCAAAATTCCGCCAACTGGCGCCCGAGATGGACATCGTCATCACCACGGCGCTGATCCCAGGTCGGGACGCGCCGAAGCTCTGGCTCGCCGACATGGTGGCGGCGATGAGGCCCGGTTCGGTGATCGTGGATCTAGCCGCCGAACGCGGGGGTAATTGCAATCTTACCGTCGCCGACGAGCGCATTGTGTCCGACAACGGCGTCATCGTCATCGGCTACACCGACTTTCCGAGCCGCATGGCTGCGCAGTCCTCCGCGCTCTATGCCACCAACATCCGCCATATGCTTGCCGACTTGACGCCAGGCAAGGACGGCGTGATCGTCCACAATATGGAGGACGACGTCATCCGCGGTGCAACCGTTGTCTTCGAGGGCGCCATCACCTATCCGCCCCCGCCCCCCAAGATCGCGGCGATCGCGGCGCGAAAGCCCAAGGGAAAGGTGAAGGAGCCGACGCCGGAGGAGAAGCGTGCCACCGAGGCTACCGCCTTCAGGACGCAGACCCGCAGCCAGCTCGCGCTTCTTGCAGTCGGCACGGCCCTCCTGCTCTTCGTCGGGGCTTACGCCCCCTCGGCCTTCATGAGCCATTTCGTCGTTTTCGTGCTCGCCTGCTTCGTCGGCTTCCAGGTCATCTGGAACGTCTCGCATTCCCTGCACACGCCGCTGATGGCTGTTACCAACGCGGTCTCCGGCATCGTCATCCTCGGCGCATTACTGCAGATTGGCTCGGGCAATTGGCTGGTAACGGTGCTCGCGGCGCTCGCGGTTCTAATCGCCACGATCAACATTGTCGGCGGCTTTCTCGTAACCCGACGCATGCTTGCCATGTTCCAGAAGTCCTGACCGGGAGAAATTCATCATGACGATCGGTATCGTTTCGGCCGCCTACATCGCGGCAGCTGTTCTCTTCATCCTCTCGCTCGGCGGGCTTTCGGGGCAGGAGAGCGCCAAGCGCGCCGTATGGTACGGCATCGTCGGCATGGGCCTTGCCGTCCTCGCCACGGTGTTCGGACCGGGTGTCGGCAACGGGCTCGTCGTTGTCCTGATGATTGCCGGCGGGGCCGTGCTCGGCGCTTACGTCGCCGCCCGCGTGCAGATGACGCAGATGCCGCAACTCGTCGCCGCGCTGCACTCCTTCGTTGGCCTTGCGGCCGTGTTCATCGGTTTCAACGCCCATATCGAAGCGGCCGAACTCGCCGGGCTCGACGAGGCCTCCCGTTCCGCCCTCACCGGCTTTGCCGCGATCCTCGCGCACAAGACGCCGGTTGAACTAACGATCATGAAGGTCGAGATATTCCTCGGCATCTTCATAGGTGCGGTTACCTTCACGGGCTCGGTCGTCGCCTTCGGCAAGCTGGCTGGCAAAGTCGACGGCAAGGCGAAGAAGCTGCCGGGCGGACAGGGCTTGAACGCCAGCGCGGCGCTCCTCTCCATCGTCCTGCTCGTCCTCTATCTCAACGGGGCCGGCGGCTGGACATTGATCCTTATGATGCTCGCCGCCTTCTTCATCGGTTATCATCTGATCATGGGGATCGGTGGCGCCGACATGCCGGTCGTGGTGTCGATGCTGAACTCCTATTCCGGCTGGGCGGCGGCGGCCATCGGCTTCACCCTCGGCAATGATCTTTTGATCGTCACCGGGGCGCTGGTCGGCTCCTCGGGCGCGATCCTCTCCTATATCATGTGCAAGGCGATGAACCGCTCCTTCGTCTCGGTCATCCTCGGCGGCTTCGGCACTATGACCGGCCCGCAGATGGAAATAGCCGGCGAGCAGGTGGAGATCGATGTAGATGGCGTTTCGGCGGCCCTGAAGGATGCCGATACCATCGTCATCGTGCCAGGCTACGGCATGGCGGTGGCGCAGGCGCAGCAATCTGTCTCGGAACTCACCCGCAAGCTGCGGGCACAGGGAAAGACCGTGCGCTTCGCCATCCACCCTGTTGCCGGTCGCTTGCCGGGTCATATGAACGTCCTGCTTGCCGAAGCTAAGGTGCCATACGACATCGTTCTCGAAATGGACGAGATCAACAAGGATTTTTCCGAGACTGATATTGTAATCGTCATCGGCTCCAATGACATCGTCAATCCGGCTGCCCAGGACGATCCGAACTCACCAATTGCTGGCATGCCCGTGCTCGAAGTCTGGAAGGCAAAGCAAGTCTTCGTCTCCAAGCGTGGCCAGGGAACCGGATACTCCGGCATCGAGAATCCACTATTCTACAAGGAGAACACCCGCATGTTCTATGGCGATGCGAAGGTGTCACTCGGCAAACTGCTCGTGCAACTCGCGTAGTCCGGTTGTTTGGATGGACGTTTGATCCCATCATTCGTGGCGAGCCTGCGGCCCGACTCGTGTCAGGCGATCAGTAGCTGGCAATAGTAGAATGCCGCGGTGCGCGTAGGCTATGTGCCAACGGACCATCACATAGCCGTTGCGGGTAGCGGACTGTCTGGACATCAAAATTTCTTAAATCATGCAGTGCGTGACAGTATCGCCGACCCGCAGACGAACCGCTTTCTATTGTTCTTGGGGCTTGCCATCGAGCAGAGAAGCTGGCGCAATGACGTTGCAAGCGAGGATCTCGGAATGGCCGTACCAATGGCGAAGTTTGCGGGCGCGTGCTTGACCCCCTCGAACGAAAGGCACTCAAGCGCGGCCGGCGCTTCCATCGTCTCCGGCCAGAAGCGCGCCACAGGCTGCGGATCACCTTGAAGAAATTACGATGCTCTGCGGAGTTTTTCCTGCCGCTTTATGCAAATCAGGCGTCGACCAGGAAATATCTCAAGCAACTGTCGCGGCTGCAGGATGCATTGGGCAAAGCCAATGACATCAGAACCACGCGAACGTTGCTTTCGGATGTCCGGGAACATGTGGATAGTCCCGGCGTACATCGGGCCATCGGCGCGGTAATCGGCTGGCAAGGGCATATCGAGCCTGCCGGAGCCAGACGGCTGAACAACAGTTGGCGCAAATTCAGGCGCACGGCTCCGTTCTGGCCTTGTTGAAAATCTTGTGTCTGACAAGGGCCGCAGCTTCCTGTTACGCATCGCGTAGCGGCTGCGGTTCGCCATAGCGCCTGTAGAGCCGGCAGCCAGTGCCGATGGCTGTTTCATAAAGGCTGTCGCCTGGCTTAAGCTCTGCCCAGGAAGAACGCGTTGGGCTGATCGTGAGGCGAGGCCGAACGACAAGGCCGGCGATCGCAGAGAGTTCCAATGCATAGGCTTCAAGCGCCGCTCCCCGATTCATTACGGTGTAGCACGTGGCGAGATACAAGTAGTTCTCCAGCTGCTCTTGTCCGACGCTATCCGCGTCGCCCACTGTCTGAGTGTCTGCTCGACCGAGCAACAGCTCAGCAGCGCACTGAATGACGGTGTCATCCCACGTCGTGTCCTGCAGGAAGATCTCGTGTTCCTGTGTGGCAAATCCCAATGTGCGATGATGCGCCGGCAAACACTTTACGAAGGGGCGGGCAACCTCGGCGTCGTCGAAAATCTGGTGAACAAGGGCCTTGCCCTGCGAAAAGGGTATCTTCCTGCGGATCGGTTTGATATGTGCGCATGCCACGCAGTGTCACGGACCTGCACCGATACCGCTGCCTTACTACGTTTGGTCATCTCGGCCATCCAGGATACCTCTGTCAGTGCTTTGACGGCAGTTGCCCCGCATCTGAAGCGACTTTGTCCCATGAAATAAGGGCATAATTTTATGTAAATTTGAGGCAATCTCTAAATCGAATGGTTAGATCAACGCGGCTTTTGTTACGCAATTGTCACATTCTGCCTGCATTCTGAGCGTGACACTTCATCCATCGCGTCTATCATCAAAATTTGCGACATGTATGGACGCCCCGGTGGGTGCAACAAGAATCTTTTAGAAGAGATATTGCGTGAGCCTCTGATGCAGCGTTCCACATGCCTCGGGCCTGTATGGGAGTTCGCAGACCGGGTCCAATTCACAACCGCGTGCTCAAGGCACTTTGTCGCAATCTGGTTTTCCCGGTCTCGTCTCGTCGACCGGTACGCCATATCTTCCATCTGACCTTCCTACATCTCCGACAGCCTCACGATCGTTGCAGGGTTACTCTGCCGCGATCTGAGCTCGATAAATTCCACCTTTGGCCGTCAAAGCCCAGACGATACGAGCCATCTTGTTGGCAAAACCTTACCAGCATGGGCGGTTTGCGCTTGAGCATACTCGCCAGCCACGATCCTGCTACGGCTCCCTTTCGTGCTGCCCACCGTACAACGGCACTCGCTCCGATGATGAGCAAGCGGCGCAAGGTTCGTTCCCCCATCTTCGAAGTCTTGCCCTGCCGCTGGTTGCCACCCGTGGAATGTTGCAGCGGTGGAGCCCGAGCCACGCTGCAAAGTCACGCCCGCGTTTGAATGTCTCGGCTGCCGGTGCCAGTGCTGTCAGCGCCCTGGCGATGACAGGATCAACACCAGGAATAGTCATCAGGCGCCGCGCGACTTCATCCTCCTTGGCACGGCGGGCAATCTCGGTATCCAGTAGCCTGATGCGCTCATCCAATGTGCGCAGCATTTCAACTAAGACCTCAAGCACCGGACGCGGCCTCGCACGACGACAATTCCAAACTCAGCAAGATGGCCGCGCAGGGCATTGATGATCTGGGTTCGTTGCCGCACGAGAAGATCGCGCGTGCGGAACACAATGGCCGCAGCCTGGCTCTTCTCGCTTCACAGCAACAAAACGCATTGTAGGGCGAAGTGCTGCCTCACAGATTGCTTCGGCATCGGGAGCATCGTTCTTTTGTCGTTTTACATCTATGGACGTCTCTCCCATTGCAAGGTTCTCTCGATTTGAACTAACCGCGCTCTCCCAGGTTGCGAACATCTATCCGGCGTCACCGGATTGGTGCGCCCAAATGGGAATTCCGCGCTGTGAGCCTCAACAAATGGTCGGCCTCGAAGGGCCATTATAAAAGTCAGGTTCCTCACAAACCGGATATTGGCGGTCGGTCACATTTCTTGGATCTCCTTGCAATCCTTATCCCAGCCTCAGGTTGCCGACTGGAATTCCACGTCTCGCCTGAGCACGGCCCAGATTATCCGAGCATTCTTATTTGCCACCGCGACGATCGCACGATTCATCCCACGCCGCTCACGAAGGGCGTTGACCCAGCGGCTAAAGGCGTCTTCCCTTTTGGCTGTTACTCTGACTACGGCCCGCGCGCCGTGCACGAGTAAGGTTCGTAGGCGCTGGTCACCGCGCTTGCTGATCCCCATCAGGATCTTCCGATTTCCGCTGGAATGTTGCCTGGGCACAAGGCCCATCCACGCGGCCAGATGTCTGCCGTTCTTGAACTCACTGCCATCGCCCACCGCGGCCACGATAGCTGTTGCTGTCTTCGGACCTACACCACAAATGCGTGCGATCCGCTGGCACGTCGGATTCGCGCGGAAAACCGCTTCGATACGTCGATCGAAAGCTTTGACCCTTTGATCGATTTGATCAAGAAACTCAAGGAGCTCAGCGATAACGTCGCGGGTCATATCTGTCAGATCGTTGGTCATGTCCGCGATGATTTCCGGGATGGCCCGCCTTGCGCGACGGATTGTGATGCCGACGGTGATCCCACGATCAAGTAAAAGGCCACGCATTTGGCTGACAAGAGCTGTTCGGTGATTCACCAAGCGACTGCGTGCGCGGTGGAGAGACTGTATGTCCTGCTCCTCCTGGTTCTTCGTCGGAACGAACTTCATGTTAGGCTGACGCATCGCAGTGCAGATCGCTTCGGCGTCGTTCTGATCATTCTTTTGGTGCTTGACGAAAGGCTTTACGTACTGGGGCGCAATGATCTTCACCGAGTACCCCAGCTTCTCGAACTGGCGCTGCCAAAAGAATGCCCCGGTGCAAGCCTCTATGCCGATTATACAAGGTGGCAGCTTAACCAATTCAGGCAGCAACTGATCTCGGCGCAAGCGTTTGCTGAATAGCTGCCGGCCCGCCGCATCGGTTCCGTGAAGCTGGAACACGTTCTTTGCAAGATCGATACCTATGAATGCAATTGCCATCTTCTCCTCCTTTGGCTGAACATTCTCTCAACCAGCTTGACCGTTGGAGGGAGAGGCGTCCATCCCATTAAATGGCTTCACATAGGCAGGCGGTATCAAACGAACCGCGCCATATCGGGTAAGAGCCTCTCTGGATCCTCCATAGCCATGACCAGCTTGACAACATGAGCCGGGAAGCTGCACGCACCGCGGTCTCAGTGTCCGCAACGCATTCCTTCCGTAGGTGTTATGGCCCGTGTTACGTCGCGGGCGAGCTGGGCGAATGGCTGGAAAAGCGGTCTATGGAACAGGTTAACGGCGCTCCCGGCCATCCACAGACCCAAGGCAAGATCGAGCGCTGGCACCAAACATTGAAGAACCGCATCCTGCTCGAGAACTACTTCTTCTCGGAAGACCTCGAAGCGCAGATCGCCGCCTTCGTCGATCACTACAACCACCGCCGATATCATGAGAGCATCAGCAATCTCACCCCGGCCGACGTCTACTTTGGACGTGGCCAAAACATCCTGTTACAGCGAGAACGGATCAAACGCGACACCATCAAACTCAGGCGCTTGCAACACAGCCGGCAAGCTGGTTAAATCCATAACCAGACGAGCCAGAAACTCCACCCAGACCAATCTGGTCTCAAATCATTTGATGACGGACAGGCTAAGAATAAATTCACACGCCTGTTTCAGCAGTATTTCACCTGTTTTGATTTTTCCTGCTGCGGTAAAAATCCCATGCATATGACGGGGAAGATGGTGATGAATGACCCGCGCACCCCGGGCAGCTGCAAGACCAGCATATGCTATTCCCTCATCACTTAGAGGATCATGTCCGGCAGTTACGATGAACATAGGCGGCTGCGCCCGTTGATCGCGACATAACAGCGGTGAAAGGGAAACGTCAGCCCGATCGAATTCTGCCGGGGCGTAGTGGTCAGCGAACCACCGCATGGTCGGGGCCGTCAGGGCAAAGCCATCCGTTACTCTGTTATAGGATGAAGTTTGCATAGTAAGATCGGTCACCGGATAAAGTAACACTTGGCCGACAATATTTGAACCCGGTCGCCAGCGGCCGGGCGTGTTCGCGATAACTGTGGCCATATTCCCACCCGCGCTGTCTCCAAAGACGGCGATATGCGTCATATCGATGCCGAAGGCTTCAGCTCCGTCGACGAGAACACCTAAAGCCTGCCAGCAATCCTCCAGAGGAACCGGGTACGGAAACTCTGGAGCCAGTCGGTAATCAACGGCGGCGACGATGCAACCGGTCCGATTCGCTATGAAGCGGCACAAGCTGTCATGGGTTTCCAGATCGCCGATGACCCAACCGCCGCCGTGTATGAAATAAATGATAGGCCGGAGAAGGGCTCCTACAGTGTTGTGGTTTCTGTAGAGGCGAAGCCGAATGGTGCCGCCGTCGACTGGGACAGACATGGTCTCCACCGCCTCAACATTTTCCCTGGCGACTCCGTTGGCTGAACAGGAGCGCCTGTAATTTTCTCGCGCAACTGGCACCGGTACGTGCTCGAACGATACCGCACCGTTGTCGCGAAACGCCTGGACAAGCGCCCTAGCGTCAGGCGCAACGTCAGTTAGATCGACATGGAAGCCGGATTGCTGTGCTGTCATGGTTCGGGATGCAAAACGTAGTGGGCAGAACTCCACCCTGCGAGCGCGCGATACTCGTCAACGGTGCCCGACCAGTTATTGATGACTTTGCCGGCCGCATTCTTGTACCAGCTGGAACAATTCGAAGAGAAAGCCGAATTCTCCATTGCGGCTTGCAGATGCGTGTTGAACGACGCGAACACATCGGCTTTGACCTCGACGGCACTCCCGCGGCCGCCGAGGTCTTCAACGGCGTCAATCACGTATCGCTGCTGAATTTCAAGCATCGTTATGATTGAATTGTGATTGAGGTTGGTGTTCGGTCCATAGATCATGAACATGTTCGGGAAGTCAGGAACGGTCATTCCCAGGTAGGCCTCTGCGCCCGCGCTCCATGCGTCGCGGAGCTTGCGCTTGCCGCGTCCAAAAACATCAAGGTCCCCATTGAACGCCTGGCTTTCAAAGCCAGTCCCGAAGATGACCACGTCAAAAAAGTGATGGGTCCCGTCTGCTGTAACAATACCGTCGGGGACAAACTGAGCAATCGGGTTCGTTTCCAACATTACGTTTGACCGCATGAGGGCTGGAAAATAATCGTCAGACCTGAGGATCCGCTTGCAGGCAAACTCGTAATCGGGCGTTAGTTTTCTGCGCAGTGCCTCATCAGGAACTTGCTTCTCCAGATGTTCCAACGCGATTCTGATACCCTCTTTTTGAGCGTCGGTCCCGTGGCGTGTTCGCTGGAACCCAGTTTCTCTAAATTCATGGAGGGATTTGCGGCTCGCTTCAAAGAGCGCCGGGTTACTTTCGTAGGCCTCAAGCTGTTCCTCGCTGAAAACAATCTGATTGCGCGGCATGATCCAGTTGGCGCTGCGCTGGAAAACGGTCAGGTGGTCAACGACCGGGGCGATCGCCGGAACATATTGCACTGCACTTGCTGCATTGCCGACCGACGCCACCTTTTTGCCGATCAGATTCACATCGTGCTTCCAGTTCGCGGAGTGGAATCGTTCCCCGGCGAACGTTTCCAGGCCATTGAAAGGCGGAATGGATGGACGGTTTAGTTGCCCCCAGGCCGGCACGAAAAAGCGCGACGTAAGGGTGCTTCCATCAGAGGTTTTGAAACGCCACCGGTTTACTGAAGCATCCCATTCCGCCACATCGATACGCGAATTCAGCTGAATCTTGTCCTCTAATTCAAATCGCCTAACGAGGGCTTTAACGTATCCCAGCAGCTCATCCCGCCCGGCATACATCCGGCTCACACGGAGATGGGGGAAGAAACTATAGCAATAAAGATGCGCCTCGGTGTCGCATGCCGATCCGGGATACGAGTTTTCTCGCCACACCCCCCCGACCTCATCTCCCGCTTCGACAATCAAAAAGTCGTCGCGACCAGCGAGCTTCAGCTGCGCCGCCATGCCCAGCCCCCCGAACCCGGCACCAAGAACAATGACTTCGTAGTCGCTCTTCACGTCGTTGTTCATATTCTCCTCCAATTGCCGCTGTGCTACGGCGTTTGTTTTCGTTTTTTGATGAATGGCGGTGGGACGCCCCGAAACGTGGCTGTTCAAAAAGCGGCTTCGTAGATTTTAAGGGCTGCGGCCTGGTCGACCTCGGCGGGATTGTTAACCAGCAAACGCTGCTGCTTCATCGCCTCGGACGCAAGCATTCCGAGGTCGCGTCGTTCGACTTTAACGTCCCGCAGGCGACGCGGGGCGCCGGTGCGATCCATAAGACCCTCGAGATAGGTGACAAACCGCAGCGCGCGATGCTCTGTTTCTCCAGAGGGGTCCAAGGCCAGCACGTCTGCCAGCTCAGCGTAGAGCGGCGCCGCCACTTTCATATTGAATCGCAGAACCGGGCCCAGCATCAGTGCATTCGAGAGACCGTGTGGAATGTGATAGTGTCCGCCGAGCGGATAAGCGAGAGCATGCACAGCGGCCACTGGTGCGTTGGCAAAGGCCTGCCCCGCCAGCATTGAGCCGAGAAGCATGGCCTCCCGCGCCTCGCGGTTCTGACCGTCGTTGCATGCGGTCTCGATATGAGACGACAACAGGTGCAGGGCCTCCCTTGCAAGAGCGTCAGACACCGGATTCTTCTTGTGCCGGCTGGTGAAAGCTTCGATTGCGTGGACCATCGCATCGATCCCGGTCGCAGCAGTATGGCTCCGCGGCAACCCCAGCGTCAGCTCCCCGTCAAGTATAACGAGGTCGGCATAGAGCTGCTTGGAGACGACGCCCATCTTGGTCGTCTCGCCCGTGGTCAGGATGGAGATGTTGGTAACTTCGGACCCGGTGCCCGCCGTTGTTGGGATCTGCACCAGTGCGAGACGCTCCCCGCGAACGTTTCCGATGCCATATAGTTCGCACAGAGGTTGATCGGAACGCGCCAGTAGGGCCGCAAGTTTCGCGATATCCAGGGACGAACCGCCACCTAGCCCGACAACGATGTCAATTCCGGACTGTCGTGCGATGGCGGCACATCTCATCAAAATTTGTTCGGGCGGATCGGCGACGACCTCGTCGAAAATGGTGACCGTGAATCCGCTTTGCTGCAGCGAAGCGACTGCCTGATCCAAGGTGCCCAATTGTCGTAGGATCTTGTCGGTTACCAGAAGAAGCTGGCGTTCCGGCCGTATCGCGCCGAGGATATCGCCGAGGCGCCGTGCCGCGCCCCACTCGAATTGAATGGAGTTGACCGTATCAAACTGAAAAGATTTCATCGAGAGCTCGCGGGAATTGGAGGGAAAGGTCCATTATTTCACTGCCATGCACAGATATTTCAGTTCGAGATACTCATCGATGCCATACTTGGAACCCTCCCGGCCGATACCTGATTGCTTGACGCCGCCAAAGGGTGCGACCTCGTTGGAGATCAGACCGGTATTGTGCCCGACCATCCCGTATTCCAGCCGTTCGGCGACCCGCCATGCGCGGCTCGAATTCTCGGTAAAGAAATAGGCGGCGAGCCCATATTCAGTGTCATTGGCCGCATCGAGCACGTCATCTTCCGTATCGAACCGGAAGACAGGCGCCAGCGGACCAAAGGTTTCTTCGCGGGCGACGTCCATCTTCGCAGTAACGCCGGTGACGACGGTGGGCTCAAAAAATAGCCCGCCCTTTGCGTGAGTATTTCCTCCCACCGCCACCTTCGCGCCCTTTGCGACGGCGTCTGCAATGTGCTCTCGGATTTTGCTGACGGCTGACGTGTCGATGAGCGGGCCTATCAGCACATCTTTGTCGAAACCGTTGCCGACCGTCAGCCGGGCCACGCGCTCGGACAAGCGGCGGACGAATGCATCATGTATACCTCTTTGGACATAGAGCCGGTTGGCGCAGACACAGGTTTGCCCGGCATTTCGAAACTTTGCGGCAACGGCGCCCTCGACCGCGGCCTCAAGGTCTGCGTCATCGAAGACAATGAATGGCGCGTTCCCGCCCAGTTCAAGGGATAACCTTTTTATGGTCGGCGCACATTGCGCCATCAGGACCCGTCCCACTTGGGTTGATCCTGTGAAGGAAAGCTTCCTGATGACTTCGCTTTGCGTGAGCACGCCACCGATCGTGCGGGAGTCTCCCGTAACGACCTGAAGGACGCCGCGTGGGATGCCCGCCCGGTTTGCGAGTTCCGACAGTGCCAGCGCGGTCAAGGGGGTCTGCTGCGCGGGCCTCACGATCATGGTGCAGCCCGCAGCAAGTGCAGGCGCCGCCTTACGGGCTATCATCGCGGCCGGAAAGTTCCACGGCGTGATCGCGGCACATACGCCAACCGGCTGCTTGAGCACGATGATGCGTTTATCCGTCTGGGGGGAGGGTATTACGTCGCCATAGACGCGTTTTGCCTCTTCGGCGAACCATTCGATGAATGAGGCAGCGTAGTCAATCTCGGCGCGAGCCTCGGATAAGGGTTTGCCTTGTTCTGCGGTCATGACTGCGGCAAGACTGTCGGTGTTCTCGATCACCAGGGCGTGCCATTGCCGGAGATGAGCGGCGCGCTCCTTAGCCGCCAACCTTGACCAGTCCCGGAAGGCTTCCTGCGAAATCTCGATCGCCTCTTCCACGAAATTGGCCTCCCGATCCGGAACGCGACCTATTTCCTCACCGCTGGCGGGGTTGAAAATCGGTACATTTGCCTCATCGGTCCTCGCGAACCAGTGTGAAGCACCCAGGCGTGATAGCGCATCTCTTAGCAAAAGCTCCTCCCACAGGATTGATTGCGGCTTCCCGGCGCGGCGATCACATCAAGTTCGCGCCCACTCCGAGCAGAGAAAAACGCAATTCGTTCCGTTTCGCAAGTCGAAAATTGAGAAGTAGTGATAGAAATCGAGACTAAATTTCTCTAGGATGAGAGTTAACGGACAAGGCGGGCCACAGCTACATCGATCATTCCTGGGTGACGTGAGGAGAAATTCAGTTGAAAAAAGAGATACTTATCGGAACGTGGCGGTTGGTCTCCAGCACGCGGACGATTCTCGACACCGGGGAAGTCGTCAATTCCTATGGCGGTCGGCCAAATGGCTGGATTAACTACGGCGGAGATGGGCGGATGATGGTGGTGGTCGCTCATGACGGCCGTCCGAAACTGGCCGACCCCCTAAGTCTGACGGACGTTGAGCAGGCGGCGCTCTTCAAAACCTTCTTTGCATATGCCGGAACCTACGATCTCGAGGAGGGCTCAATCGTCCACTACATCGACACTTCCTGGAACGAGACCTGGAGCGGCACGCAAATGAAGCGGAATCTCGTTTTAAGCGGCCAGCAAGTCGTCTATACGACCGAGCCCTTCGCTTTTAGCGGGGATGGACGTGAGAGCGTCGTCACACTGGTGTGGGAAAAGTACGACCTTGCGGCTGGCGAGAAATAGCTGACGCCTGCCATCTATGGCGTCACCTCCAGGTGCGAGCCGATATCCACGCCGACTGCACAACTATTCCGCGCGACACGCTGCCGTGCCGCCGGCATTTCTGCATTTTTCATGAACTCAAATCTCTGCCCTAAGCGCCGCCCTGCAAAAAAAGTATGGTGCATTGCACAAAGTATTAGCACTCCCATGACAAGCGACAAAAATCATCAACCGCGCTTGACGGAAATCAAAAGCGGTGCTTAGTATTGATATGTAAGACTGGATATCGAAAATCGAGACAGCAAAGGGAGGTAGAGATGGGAGAGGCTGCGTTAAATTTTCAAGGATACTCACACGTCGGATTCAAAGGCATCTCAAAAACGTACGACGGGAAGAGCTTCGTCGTTAAAGATTTGAATCTGCAGATCGCCAAGGGTGAGTTTCTCACGCTGCTCGGACCGTCGGGCTCCGGCAAGACGACGACTTTGATGATGCTTGCAGGCTTCGAGTTTCCAACGACCGGTGAAATTTCAGTCAATGGCAAACCGATCCAGAGCATGCCGCCGGAAAAACGCAATATCGGAATGGTATTTCAGAACTACGCGCTCTTTCCCCACATGACAGTGGCTGAGAACATCGGATACTCGCTAAAAGTGAGAGGTGTCCAGAAGGCCGAGATTGATCGCCGGGTCACTGAGGCGCTTGCCATGGTCCGGCTCTCGGCTTTCGCCGACCGCAAGCCGTCAGCACTGTCCGGCGGTCAGCAGCAGCGGGTTGCGCTCGCGAGAGCGCTGGTGTTTGAACCCAGCCTTGTCCTCATGGACGAGCCACTCGGCGCACTAGACAAAAAGCTGCGTGAAGATCTGCAGCTGGAAATTCGCCAAATTGCCGACCGGTTTGATCTGACGGTCGTTTATGTGACGCACGACCAGTATGAAGCCCTCACCATGTCGGATCGCATTGCGATTTTTAACGACGGCTGCATCCAGCAGGTAGGTTGCGCCGACGAAATCTACGCTCGCCCCAACAACAGGTTCGTGGCCGAATTTGTCGGCGACAACAACTGCATCGATGCGGAGATCACCAATATTCAAGGCACATTGGTCACGGCCCGTCTGGCCAGTGGTCATCTCGTTTACGCGAAGTCCACCTTGCATGCGAGGAAAGGCGAAAAGACAACAATCGCGGTAAGGCCTGAGAACGTCTCTTTCGTTGATGCAACTGAGCGAAATTCGGTGCCTGGCCGGATCACCGACGTGATTTATTGTGGCGATCAATTCAGAACACATGTCGAGCTTGCCGGCGGTGAGCGGCTTTTCGTGAAAAGCGCAGCTTCGACGGCGGAAACGCGAATGGAGGTCGGAGCGGAAGTCCACCTGCATTGGCAGCCAGACAGCGCGTGGGCGCTCGACGGCAGGACTGTCAACTAACTCCAACAAGAAAAGGGGAATACCATGAAAACCTATGCACTTACCGCCATCGTGTCACTTGCCTTATCGTCGGCCGTCTCCGCTCAGGAACTGACCGTTGTGTCCTGGGGCGGCGCCCTTCAGGATGCTCAGACGAAGGCTTTCATCGATCCGTTCGCCAAAGAAAAAGGCGTGAAAATCACACAGGATAGCTGGAGTGGTGAGCTTGCCAAGTTGCGTGCGATGGTCGATGGAGGCAACGTCGTCTGGGATGTCGTCGATATGGATCCACAGACCGCCGCCGCTGCGTGCGAATCCGGCCTTCTGGAGAGAATAGGCGAGGAAGCGGCATTCAAGGCCACGAATCTGGTACCTGGCGGTCTAACGCCATGCGCTGTCGGGACCAGCACCTACGCGACCGTGCTTGCTTACGACAAAAAGGCCTTCAGCGAGGCGCCGACAAGCACCACGGATATTTTTGATAGTAAGAAATTTCCGGGAAAGCGCGCCATGCGCAAGAGCCCGGTGGACGCTCTGGAACTCGCCCTTGTGGCGGACGGCGTTCCGGCAGGCGAAGTGTACAACACTCTGTCGACTTCGGAAGGTGTGGACCGCGCGTTCAAGAAGCTGGACACAATCAAGTCGGACATCGTCTGGTGGGATGCAGGAGCACAGCCAGCACAAATGCTGAAGTCCGGTGAGGTCAAGATGGCGCTGGCGTGGAACGGCCGAATTGCCGATGCCAATGCAAAAGAAAAGGCTGATCTGGGCATTGGCTGGTCAGACCAGATCCGGGGCTTTGACATGTGGACAATTCCCTCCGGGGCCAAGAACGCAGATATCGCGCGTGAATTTATTCTGTCGTCTCTCGAGCCGGAAACGAATGCTGAATTGAGCAAATACGTCGCTTATGGCCCGGTCACCGAGGCCGCGGCAAAGCTTGTCCCTGCGGAGATTGCGCCGAACCTGCCGTCTGCGCCTGAAAACAGCAAAGGCGCGCTCGCTCAGGATGGCGCGTTCTGGGGCAAGAACAGTGAGACCCTGAATGCGCGGTTTTCCAGCTGGATTTCACAGTAAGTTGGAAATTGAGGTGACGAGTTAATAAGATGGCCGGTGAAAAAACCTTGGCGATTGCGCCAACTGCTACGGTTTCCTCGAAAACTACTCCGATGGTGGTGAGGACCGCAAAAACGGACGAGCGCCTTCGGACAATCATGGCGATATTGCCGGCTTCTCCATTACTCCTGTTCATGATGGCATTCCTTGTCGTCCCGATGTTTTTTATCTTCAAAACGTCGGTATCTGACAATGACATCGTAGTTGCGCTTCCTCGTACGCTCTCGAGCCTGAAAGGTTCAGACTTCAACGGAATCCCGCCCGCCGCGGCATTTGCGGCGCTCGGGCAGGATCTGGATGCGGCCGCGACATCAGGCAAGCTGCGGCCTCTCGGCCGACGTATCGGGTATGAGCTGCCGCGCGGACTTAACATTGTCCTGGACGCTTCGCGTGCTGTCCGGCAGATCGACACCGCATCTGCGTCGCCTGAGACCTGGAAAGACGTGCTCGTCGCATCGAACGACGCCTGGAGCCGACCTGGCATCTGGCAGATTATTTCGAAGTATGATGGAAACTACAGCAGTTTTTATCTGCGCTGGGCATTGGGGTTTCAGGTCGTACGCGACATTGACGGCACCGCCGCGCCAGACCAGGGTTACGACTTCCGTTCGATCTATCTGCGCACCATCGCCATAAGTGTTCTTGTCACCGCCTTGACGGTGCTAATCGGCTATCCATTGGCCTACGTCATATCCAACGCGAAGGGCAGGACAGCGGCACTTCTTCTGTTCCTTATTCTACTGCCTTTTTGGACCTCATTGCTGGTTCGAACGATGTCCTGGATTGTCATGCTGCAGACAAACGGCGTCCTCAACAGTGTTCTGGTCGGCTCGGGTATTTCCGCAGAACCTCTGAAGTTGCTCTATACCCGGCTGGCCACCGTCCTGGCCATGATCCAGATCCAGCTGCCATTTACGGTGTTACCGATGATCAGTGTGATGAAGGCGATATCACCAAGTCATGTCAGAGCAGCACGCAGCCTTGGCGCTGGACCTATCCGCGCGCATGTGACCGTATTTATGCCGCAAGCCGTTCCGGGCATTGCCGCCGGTGGTCTATTAACTTTCGTTCTTTGTCTCGGATTCTATCTCACCCCAGCGTTGGTCGGCGGGCCCGCCGATCAAATGGTGAGCTTCTTCATCGCCCGGTTCACCAACGAGGAATTGAACTGGGGTCTTGCATCCGCTCTAAGCGTGGTTCTCGTTGTCGGCGCCGGCATCATTGCCTTTCCTTTCGCTCGCTATGTCGCGAAACACTCTTCGGAACGGATCTGACCAATGAGCCAGCCCCAGTACGCCGACCTTCCACTCTACATCCGTATACCGCTCTATGCCTTTACGGCAGCTGCACTTGCGCTGCTGATTGTGCCTCTTGCTGTTGCATTACCGATTTCACTCAACGCACAGCCATGGTTCTCCTATCCATTCAGCGGGCTATCCATGCGCTGGTTCGAGCAGCTGTTGGCGTCGCCAATGTGGCAAGCAGCCATCATCAACAGCATACTTATTGCGGTTGTGACGACATTCGTTTCAACGTCGATAGGAACGCTTGCTGCAATAGGTCTCGTCAATCCTCGTTTCCCGCTTCGCAACGGCGTCATGGCGCTCGCCATATCACCAATGGTTGTCCCCGTTGTCGTGTTGGGGCTTGGCCTCTTTATATTCTTCTCATCTCTCGGCCTTAATTACACTTTTGTTGGAATTGTCATTGCCCATACGATGCTTGCGACGCCGTTTGTGGTGATAACGGTGACAGCGACGCTGACACGCTTTGACTTTCGCCTGATGCGCGCGGCGGCCAGTTTGGGAGCTGGCAAAATTACGGCCTTCAGAACTGTTATGCTTCCGATTATCGCGCCAGGCGTAGCGGCAGGGGCCGTGTTCGCCTTCGCCGCATCGTTCGATGAGGTAATTATGGTGCTCTTCGTTGCCGGCCCCCAGCAACGCACTTTACCGAAGCAAATGTTCACCGGACTGCGAGAACAGCTCGATCCGACAATCATCGCCGCCGCGGTTTTGATGATCCTTCTCACGACATTCCTCATGCTGGCCGCACTACGGCTGAACAAGAAATAGGACCATTATGTTACATGCAATGAGTGCAAAGCAGCTCGAACATCGGGTTTCAAGCGGTGTGTTCGCTGACGACTTTCGAGAGGAGCCATATTGGTGGACGGCCGCGTCGCCGGTTGCCACTGGCCCGTCGTCAGAGACGCGGCTGCCGGGGAAAGCCGAGGTTGCTATAGTTGGCGGGGGGATCACCGGGCTTGTCGCCGGGCTGTACCTGGCGCGAGCCGGTGCTGATGTTCTTATTCTTGACGCTCAGAATATCGGTGAGGGCGCCGCACGGCGCAATGCAGGCTTCGTCGGCCGAACGCTAAAGCGTTCCGTCGAGTGGATCTCGAAAAAGGAAGGTCGCGATCACGCTGTTCGCGTTTACCGCGAGCTCGATTCTGCACTGAAGGGGGTGAAGGCTCTCGTCGACGCGGAAGGCATCGATTGCTACCATATGATTTGTGGGCGCCTTGTCTCCGCCAATTCACCTGCTCACTTCAGAAGTACGGTTGCAGATCTCCAGTCCATGAAGCGAAATCTTGGTTTTGATTTCTCCGTGATCGAAAAACATGAGATGCACAAAGAACTTGCTTCCGATCGCTATCACGGCGGTGCAGTCATTCCCGATCTCGGCTCTATCCACCCGGGCCTTTATCATGCCGGTCTCGTGAAAAAAGCCCTGGAAGCTGGGGTGCGTATCCATTCGCATACGGTGGTTCGGGGTATCGAAGGCGGCGACGGCTTGAAACATGTCCGCACCAACCGCGGCGTCCTGGAAGCGCGCCACGTCGTCATCGCCACGAACGGTTACACGACCAAAGACTTAACCTGGCACGCCCGTCGGGTGATTCCGTTCAGGGGGTTTGTGATCGCCACGGAAGTTTTGCCTGAGGCGACCATTGATAAGGTCCTGCCAAACCGGCGAACCTATTTGGACACGAAGATGAACATCGACTTCATCCGGCCGGCTCCCGACAGCAACCGCATTCTTTTCGGCGGCATGACTGGCACAAATTGCGAAACGGGCACCGGACTTGCAGCCGCGTTGCACGCCCGGATGGTCACGATCCTGCCCGATCTTCAAGACGTGCGCTTGAGCCGCGCATGGACCGGTCACTGTGCTGGCACATTTGATTTCATGCCCCATATCGGGCTGAGGGATGGAGTTCATTTTGCGCTCGGTTATAACTTTGCCGGTATTCCGCTCGGCACGCATTTTGGCAAACTCATCGCAGCTCGAATTCTGCAACGCGGAAATACGGGGACAGTATTCGACGTAGAGAACTTCCCCTCAGTTCCCCTTTATCGGGGCTCCCCGTGGTTTTTGCCGCTCGCTATGCGTTATTTTGATTGGCAAGATAGACGAATCGCCACCCATCAATGAGAGTTTCATGTCCAACCCAACGAAATTATTAAAATCCACCGAAAAACCGCTCGAGAGATATGTGCGTATCCTCGAGATCATCGCAGGGTTTCCTGATGGCGTTTCTCCGATAACGGTATCGGAGATGCTAGGGCTTCCGAAAGCTTCTGCATACCGACTTATCCGGAGCCTGACAGAGGTCCAGCTGGTGGAATTGTCGGCTCCGCCGACAGCGACATGCAGGATTGGAAAGCGACTTGAGCAGCTGCTCTTTGCGAATGCCGACGACGATTGGTTCAAGGTTGTTGCACATCCTATCCTCCAGGAGCTTGCACAATCCGTAGGAAAAGCGTGCTTTGTTGCGCGGTTCCAAGGTAATATCGTACGCAGCCTTGATATGGTGGCCCCGGACAATCTTCTTCGAGCCTACATCATCCCCGGGCAGGCAATTCCTTTGCATGCGGGGGCATCGGCAAAGGCCATCCTGGCCTATCAGGACCCCTCGTTGATTGAAGATCTATTGGATCGGCCATTGGAGCGTTATACGCCTGACACGAAGACCGATTTCGTCGCGCTGCGCGAAGAATTGAACGAAGTCAGGTCAGTCGGCATCGCGTATTGTGTGGGCGAGGATGTTGAAGGTTTCTCTGCTTTGGCTGCCCCGGTGGTGGTGGAGGGGCACCCTGTCCAGCACAGCGTCTGCATTACGGGTACAACCACGGGAATTATCGAAACGAACCGAGATGCAAACATTCTGGCGGTTAAGCATGCAGCACGCGAAATGGCGGAGCTTTTAAAGGAGAAATTCAAGGGTTCGTTTCGCCAAGCAAGTTAGTTGCCGTCGGCACTACTGGCACAAATTTTGGGATTCTCAGCCGTGCGGCCAACCCTCACGGCGCATTCGTGTGTTCTAAATTAAGTAGCTGATTTTCCTAATTAAATTGCAGAAAATTTCGCACCATTGAGTTGACAAAACGTAGGGTTCTGTATTTCATTAATCGATATCAATTACCGATTAATGAGAAAGGGCACGCAATGACTTCGCAACCGATCAATTGGCATGGTGAAGCCGCCAATCTGACTTTCCGCAACAATGCTTTTATCGACGGTAAATTCGTTTCCGCTCAATCCGGTGATGTGTTCGACGCAATCAATCCAGCAAACGGAAAGATATTGACCAAAGTAGCGTCCTGCGATGTGGCCGACGTTGATATCGCTGTGCATTCAGCGCGCAAGGCCTTTGAGGCGGGCGTATGGTCGCGTCGCAGCCCGGCAGAGCGCAAGAAGGTCCTCCAGCGGTTTGCCGAACTCATGTATAAACACGCTGACGAGCTCGCTTTGCTCGAGACCCTTAACATGGGTAAGCCCATCAGTGATGCACGGTCGATCGATGTCCCCGGTTCCGCAAACACCATCGCCTGGTATGCCGAGGCTATCGACAAAATCTACGACGAGATCGCGCCTACGGGACACGGCGCGCTTGGAATGATCACACGGGAAGCGGTCGGTGTTGTTGCGGCGGTGGTTCCCTGGAATTTCCCCCTGTTGATGGCATGCTGGAAGCTCGGCCCGTCGCTTGCGGCTGGCAACTCGGTGATCCTCAAGCCAGCGGAGCAGTCTCCTCTGTCAGCACTTCGTCTGGCAGAGTTGGCTAGTGAGGCTGGCGTTCCCGATGGCGTCTTCAATGTGGTGACCGGTCTCGGCGAAACTGCAGGCAGGGCGCTCGGCCTGCACATGGACGTCGACATCGTCACGTTCACCGGATCGACAGAGGTCGGGAAGCTCTTCATGGGTTATTCGGGCCAATCCAACCTGAAGCGCATTGCCTTGGAATGCGGCGGTAAAACCCCGCATATCGTCATGGCGGACTGCGCCAATCTCGACGAGGCAGCGACGGCGGCCGCATTCGGCATCTTCTTTAATCAGGGTGAAGTGTGCAACGCCGGGTCCCGCCTGCTCGTGGACCGCAAGATCAAAGACGCGTTTGTCGAAAAAGTCATCGCTGTCGGAAAGACCCTAATCCCCGGCGATCCTCTCGACCCGCAGACCAAGATGGGCGCGATCGTCAGCAAGAACCAGTTGGACCGCGTCCTGGATTATATTGAGGTTGGCAGCAAGGAAGGGGCGACGCTGCTTTCCGGCGGCAAGCAGCATCTCACCGAGACAGGCGGCTACTTCGTTGAGCCCACCGTGTTTGACGGCGTTACCAACTCGATGCGCATCGCGCAGGAAGAAATCTTCGGACCGGTGCTCGCGACGATTTCATTTGCCGATACGGACGAAGCCGTCAGGATCGCCAACGACACGATATATGGCCTCGCGGCGGCCGTGTGGACAGACAATATTGACACCGCACTGTCGACCGCACGCCGCCTTCGGGCAGGATCCGTATGGGTCAATAACTTTGACGAAAGCAATATCACCGTTCCGTTCGGCGGATACAAGCAGTCGGGGTTTGGCCGGGACAAGTCCCTTCATGCGATCGACAAATACACCGAGCTTAAGACCACTTGGATCAAGATCCGCGCCTGATTCAGGCGACCACTCAACAGCCGGTCACATTCCGTAGCAGATAGATTAGGGGCTTATAGTGCGCGATCCGCGTTTTGATATCTTGTTTGAAGCGGTCCAGATCGGACCCCATACGGCGCGTAACCGGTTCTACCAGACTCCGCACTGCAACGGCATGGGCAATCTGCGTCCCCAGGCCCACGCCGCCATGCGCGGCGTGAAGGCTGAGGGAGGTTGGGCGGTCGTCAACACGGAACACTGCTCGGTACATCCCTCGGGCGACCTCATGCCCGAAGTCCTTCAGATGTTATGGGATGACGGGGACATTCCGCCGCTCGCGCTCATGGTTGATGCTGTTCACGAGCACGGCTCACTTGCGGGCGTCCAGCTTGCCTATCCCGCATATTACAACGCTAACAGGCTCACCCGCGACGTTCCGCTTGGCCCAATGGACCGTCCTGTCAGCGGTCATCATCCTATCCAGGTTCGGGCGATGGACAAGCAGGATATCCGGAATCTTCTTGGCTGGTGGAAGGCAGCGGCCAACAGGGCGCGGAAAGCGGGTTTCGACATCCTCAATGTTGACGCCAATTTTTCCACGATTGCCTTCCAGTTCCTTTCGCCACGAAACCAGCGTACCGATGAATATGGCGGCTCCCTCAAGAACCGTATCCGTCTCTTGAAAGAGCTGATCGAGGTCACCCGCGAGGGCGGAAGCGACCAATGTGCCGTCAGCGTCCGTCTCATTGTGGACGAGCTTTTTGGAAATTTGGGCTTGCGGGCACCGGATGAAGGTATTGAAGCCATCGGGATGCTTGCAGAACTGCCGGATCTCTGGGATCTCGTGATCGGCACGTGGGCGGACGACTCCCCCACATCACGGTTCGCACCTGAAAACGATCACGAGCCGTTCATGGTCGGCGTCAAGGCGGTCACCACTAAGCCCGTCATCGGAGTCGGCCGTTTCACTTCCCCGGACACAATGGCCAGCCTTATTCGCCGCGGCGTTCTGGACATGATTGGCGCGGCGCGGCCGTCTATCGCGGACCCCTTTCTGCCCAAAAAAATCGAGGAAGGACGATACGAAGACATTCGCGAATGCATCGGCTGCAATATTTGCGTATCCAGCCATTTCGCCATGACGAACCTGCGCTGTACGCAAAACCCTACGATGGGCGAAGAATGGCGCCGCGGTTGGCATCCTGAGCGGATCGCACCAAAGAAGCAGGACAAGAGCGTTCTCGTGGTAGGCGGCGGTCCGGCCGGACTCGAGTGTGCCCGTGCTTTGGGCGAGCGCGGGTATCGAGTTACTTTGGCTGAGCGCGAAACGAAGCTCGGCGGCAGAGTGACGCTCGAAGGCGAACTGCCTGGTTTGCGGGAATGGCTGCGGGTTCGCGACTGGCGTGTTACGCAATTAAACAAGCTTGCGAACGTCGAGGTCTATGTCGGAAGCGAACTGACCGCTGCGGACGTCGCCGAATTTGATCCAGATCACGTAGTGATCGCAACGGGATCGCACTGGAGAGCTGACGGTATAGGTCGCGCCTCCCATCTTCCTTTAAAAATGGCAACGGCAATGCGGGTCTTTACTCCAGATGACATCATGCGCGGCGTCAGCCCTAAGGGAAGGATCACCGTCTATGACGATGATCACTATTACATGGGTTCGGTGATTGCCGAGAAGCTGGCATTGGAGGGAAATGATGTCACTCTTATCACGCCAGCGTCTGACGTTTCGTCATTCTCAATAAACACGCTCGAAAACATTCGGGTGGCACGGAGGTTGTTTGACCGCAACGTCAAAATGATAACGCACTCCAGCCTTGTCGAGGGTAAGAAGGATACGGTGCTCGTTGGTGATGTGCGAACGGGGGCAAGGGCGGAGTATTCTGCCGACGCCTTGGTTCTGGTCACCTCGCGTCTCCCGAATAGCCAGCTTTTCCACACGGTTAGCAGTCATTACGGCCATACAGAAGGCAATCCGAAAGTATCTCGCATCGGCGATTGCAACGCGCCCGCAGCTATTTATGCGGCCGTCTATTCCGGGCACCGGTTTGCCGAGGAATTCGACGTCGACACTCCGCTGCTGCGCCGCGAGCGGATCGACCTCATTAAATCGGGAGCGATTGCCGACTGCTGACCGCCTTAGTCAGGATCGACGAGCCGTCTCACGCAAGAAGGCGTCGATCCATGCCATGTTGAGGAGAACACCATGCCAAATAAAACGAATACAAAATCGGCCGAACTGTACGAGCGCGCCAAACGAGTCATGCCTGGGGGAAACACACGGACAACCGTCTTCCGCACGCCGCACCAATTCTACGCCCAGAGGGGCGACGGCTGCCGCATCACAGACGTGGACGGCAACGTCCGCATTGACGCTGTCGGTAACTTTACCGCCCTGATCCATGGATACGGGAATAAACGTATTCTGGATGCAGCCCGTTCCCAGATCGAGGTCGGTCCCTGTTACGGCATGTCAACAGAGAGCGAGATCCGGTTGTCGGAGCTGCTCTGCGAGCGTCTTCCCTCCGTGGAGCAGCTTCGATACACCAATTCGGGCACCGAAGCCGTCATGAATGCCATCAAAGCGGCGCGTGCCTATACGGGACGCTCCAAGATTGCTAAATGTGAAGGCGCCTACCATGGCACCTATGATCCTGCCGAAGTAAGTCAGGACGCCGGTCCTTCGACCTGGGGCGATATCGAAAAGCCGAAAAGCGTACCGACTGCAAAAGGAACTCCACAGGGGGTCCTGGACGACATCGTCGTCATTCCGTTCAACAATGTTACGGTGGCGGAGAAAATCCTGCGGGCGGAGGGCCATGCGCTAGCTGCGGTTCTAGTGGATGTCATGCCCAACCGGGCAGGGCTCGTTCCGGCCAGACCGGATTTCCTGGCGATGCTGCGCCGCGTGACCCGCGAGTTCGGAGCTCTCTTGATCCTTGATGAGGTAATCACATTCCGGCTTGGCTATAATGGCGCCCAGGGTCGTTTTGACGCCGATCCTGATTTTACAACGCTGGGCAAGGTAATTGGTGGGGGCTTTCCGATCGGGGCCATCGGTGGCCGCGCAGAGGTGATGTCGGTTTTCGATCCGAGCAAAGGCGCGCCAGCCGTTCCCCACGGGGGCACCTTCAGTGCAAATCCAATGTCGATGATGTGCGGCATTGCCGCCGTTGAAGAATTGACGCCCGAAGCGTTCGAAAAACTCGAGAATCTAGGCCACCGCTTCGAACACGGCGTCCGCCAGCTGTTTCAGATGCACGGAGTTGACGGCCAGGTGACAGGCATCGGCTCCTTGCGTCGAGTCCACATGACGAACGCTCCGCTGAGCGATTATCGGTCGACTTTCGCAGCTGCTGAAGGTCCGCAGCGTGTAGCGGCGCTCGCCAGAGCGCTTTTCGACGAAGGAGTGATGATCGCCGGCAATGGTCTCATGGCGTTCTCGACACCCATGAGAAAGGACGACATTGATGAGATCCTTTCAGGCTTCGACCGAGCCCTTAAAACTGTAGCAGCGCACTGACGCTCGTTCTTTAAAAGGAATTAAGATGATCCGCGATCGCGTTGAAGTCACCAATAAGTGGGGTAATTTAATTGGTTACTCCCGCGCCGTGCGCGCGGGTAACCAAATCTTTGTATCCGGCACGGCGGCCTCGGGCCCTGATGGGGCGTTGCATCCAGGCGACGCACTTAGGCAGACTGAAGTCATTCTTGCTCGCATCAGTGAGGCTCTTGCGACAGTTGGTGCTGGGCTCGCCGATATCGTGGAGACTAGAATCTTCTTGCGCGACATGTCAGATTGGGAGGTCGTGGGGAAGGCACACGGTGCAGTCTTTGCTAATGTGCGCCCTGCGACAACGATGGTACAGGCAGGTGGTCTCATCGACCCGGATTTTCTTGTTGAAATTGCAGCAACAGCAATTGTCGCCTAAAGCAAGGAGCGTCGGTTATGAAGCCCCGCTCCGCACGCGAAACGGCAGCGATGCTGGGTGCGTGGCCTCGCCCGAAATGAAAGTCGCGGCATGCATCAGCGGGACGACCAACTTGGAAACCGACCTTTACTACAATCGACGCATCCTCGTCGGCGGTATATACGAAGTCTGGACCGGGCCGGATCCTCAACCGAATCTGGAACTGGTATCATGATAGACCTCGTCATCGAAGAGCACTGCTCAGGCCGCAATGCCTACTTCGCAACGATTCCGTGTAGGAGATGTAACAGCCTGAAAACAGGTTAGCTATAGGCAAAAGCCAATCTCTAATGTCGATGATAGAACTACCTTTGATATGTACCGTGGGCAACAAGAGCCGCCTGTTCGCGATGTTCAGTTTCATCCATCCGACCTGACACAGCTTCTCTAATCAGTTCGCTGATGGTGTCCGGATTATTTCTCATTTTTGGAATGATGAACTTCGGTTTCGTTCGCGTATGCGCTTCGAAGATCGCATACTGGCTCATGGAGAACTCGATCGGAATTCGGCCGCCGATACCTTTAGTTGATGAACCGGACAACGACGCCCGGCTTCACCATTCCAGCTAGCTCCTCGGCGTCCCGGTTCGTCAGACGAACGCAGCCATGCGACCCGACTTTGTTGATAAGCTCGGGATCAGGCGTTCCATGAATGCCGTAGGTTGGCTCGGTTAGATCGATCCACACACTTCCGACCGGCCCATTGGGGCCCTTGGGGATGGTGAGGACCTTGTCGTTCTTCCCTTGCTTAAAGTTGACCTTTGGGTTGTACCTAAAGACGGGCATCCGCGCGACGCCCTTCACCTTGTGCGTACCCCGTGGAGAAGGATTGTCCTCGCTGCCAACCGTCGCGGGGTACGCCGCTAGTATGACATCACGATTATCGTAAGCCGTGACTTGCCCAGCCGTCTTGTCGGCTTCGATGCGGGCCACCTTTCCTTGGCGCGGGGGACCCGGCATTGCCACCTGGACTGTCTCTCCAGGGACGAAATGCGAACCTGGATTAAGCGCAGTCAGCAGATCGATATGCATTCCGCAAATCGGAATTTCGCGGTCACGGAAAACTGATCAACCCTGCCTGATACTGCGTCGATTGGCACCGGAGCAGGGATATGCTGAGACACCACTCCACTTTTGATGCCGCTAGGCTATATACAACCGCCTAATGGCTTGCCGATCGTTCCGTTGTGCTTGCCGACGGCAAGATCGCCGCTGATATCAATATTCGGCTTGAGCGCCCCCGCCGCCATTCGGATCCCGCGTTTGCCAAATTGCGAGCCCGCCTCCTTGCCGAGCTTGGCGTGGAGGAGACGGGCGAAGACCGCCGGGCAGCACCGCGGGCTGCGCTGCACGACAAGCAAACCCATCAGCCCGTTTCTGTTCCATTTGGCGTTGGCGATTCAGCGCTGGCCGGGCGAACGTGGCTGAACCACTAAGCGATAGCTGTTTCCCTCCTGTTCCTTCTTCTGGATATTGCTCATGACAAAACTTACCCGAACATCAATTTCCTGGAATGCCAATCGCCGGCAGTTTCTGGCATTCGGAGCAGGCGCACTTGCACTCGGATTGAACCCCGCATTGCTGCAAGGAGAAGACGCCAATTTCTCCGGTGTAACGTCGTGCGCTCGCATTTCGGTTACGAGGAAACCGAACTCGAAGAAGCGTTGGGCGTCTATGAGGCAATCTGACGGTTCGCAGCTTCCGGACCCGAATCCTTTTTTACTTCCCATCCCCAGAATTGGAGACATCCGTGAACTTGCTACATCTTGTTCAAGCATTCTCGCCACCGCATCTGTCAGCCGACAACTGTCCAAAGATATCGTCGAAAGATTGAAGGCGGAGAGTCCCGCCACCTCCGTCACTTATCGTGACCTTGCTGCAAACCCGATTCCACATCTTTCGGGGGAGTATATCGCAGCTTCCACCGCTGCGGCCGGCCAGCATGACGGCGCGCTTCAGCATGATCTCGCCCAGAGTGCCGCGGTTCTGGAGGAGTTTCTGGCGGCTGATATCGTCGTGGTCGGAGTAGGGATGGGCGCAGACCTCAGTGACGTGGCCTTGTCCCTGCGCCCACCAATGGCACCAAAAACGCCTATCTGGCTCGATCCGGCCAATGGTTTTGAAGCAGAGCCGCGATATGTCGCCCGCTCGCGCAGGCGCCGCCTGTGTGGGACTGCGACAGATAATCCCCGCAGAAGTACAGCCGGGAACGGTGATCCTGCTGCTGGTTAAGGAAGCCGCCCACCATTGTTGCATAGCCTGGATACCAGAGTGGCAGCATGTCATCCCACCATTGCTCTGCAACCCCGCTAATCCTCTTGCTGATACCCGGATACAGTCTTTCTACCTCGTCTCGCACGTACTCATCGAGCCGATTTTGCCCACCTTCCCGTTCGATCTGCTCAGACAGTTCGGGAGTGATTTCGCACTGCAGGTACGGGGGCTGGTGATGGCCATCAGGCACAAGGTCATCGTGCGGCATCGCGTAAAACAAAGAGAATTTGCATTCGGACTGCCGTGTGAACCATCGGAAATGATGCTCGAGCGGGCCTGGTTCCAAGGCGTAGTAAATCCGGGCACCCCTGTTGTAGCGAACCTTCGAGAAGAAGCCGCGTTGCGCGCTGGTCAACCCATCGACGATCTCCGTCACTTTCGTGCCGGGAACTGCACACACCAGGAAATCAGCCTGCGTTGTCGAGCTGTGACCATTCTCGTCCCTATACGTCACCGAAACCCCTGGATCGTCGATTGCAATCGATGTTACGGTCGCCTTCAATTTGACCCTCAGTTTGCTGCTCAGTGTCCTCGTGAGATGACCAATCCCGGACTTGAACGATAGAAGATCAGCGTTCACGACGTGTCCGAGAAGACTGAGAAGGTACGCCTTCGAGATTTGTTCTGGCTCCCAGTGCCAAGGCGCTCGGAAGTATGGCTCGATGTAGTTTTCGAGGAATTCCTTACTGACTTTGCGGGAAATATAGTCGGCGACATTCTCGTCGTCGATGTGCGCAGCAGTATGCATCAAGCATGGATCGGTCTTCCGGCCGGCCTGAATCATGTCAGGCAAGAGGTTGGCTAGCTTGGCCTTGGTTTTGAGACCAAAGGCCGGATGAGTGAGCAGGAAAACCGGATCAAACGTCAGCTTGAGCTTATATTCGCGGCTTCCATTGTCGACCTTATATCCACCGTTGCGATCGGGAAACACATAGAGGTCCTCCGTAAGTCCGAGTTCCTTCACAAGATCAAACATGACCTTGTTGAACGAAAAAAGCACCGATGCGCCGGTGTGGACATTTACGCCGCTGATGATACGGTCGGCCATACGCCCACCGGCAAACTCATCGCGCTCCAGAACCGTTACGTCCATGCCCGCTTTCTTCAAATCGTAGGCTGCCGACAGTCCGGCAATTCCGGCGCCGACGACGATCACCTTCGCCATGGATCTCTCCCATTTCGATGACAGCGGGAGGGTATCTGATCAAATTATAGAGTCAATTCTTTTTTAGAGCCCTGACTATGAATTCATAGCCAGTGCCCTTTGGCGCTCGTCCTCTTCTTCCCTACAAAGCCTGAAATGACCTCTTGATGTAGAGTTAAATCTTTAATAGAGTTCACTCTAGCAATGGCAAAAAGGGGAACGACAAATGATTTTCAGTCCACTGCAAGCGCATAAGAACGACATGCTTCAGATGAATCGCAGAGATCTGCTCAAGATGGGTACGGGCGCATTGTGCCTGAGCGCCCTTCCATCATCGCTCTGGGCGCAGAGCAAAGAAATCACGCTGGCGAATTTCGGAGGGGACGCTGTCAAAGCGACAGAGATCGCCTACGGCGAACCCTTTACGAAGGAGACTGGGATCGCTGTTCGTGTCGACGGCGCCTCCCCCCTTCCGGGAAAAATAAAGGCGATGGTGGAGTCCGGAAACATCGTCTGGGATATCTGTGAAGCCGATGGTTTCACGAGCCAACAGTTAGGAGAGAGCGGCGTTCTGGAGCCGATCGATTACTCTGTAGTCGATAAGGCCAATATCCGCCCGGGGTTTGTTTTTCCGTTCGGCGTTCATAACTACACGTACAGTTACGTGCTCGCCTACGACAAAACGAAGTTTCCAGACGGCGAGCCGACGTTCGAGGATTTCTTCAACCGCGAGAAATATCCAGGCAAACGTACCTTGTGGAAATATCAGTGCGGCGCGACGGAGCCCTGCCTGCTTGCGGACGGCGTGACGCCCGATAAGCTGTACTCGATGTCTGCCCAGGAGCATGTTAAAAAGGCGCTCGCGAAGGTGAAGACCCTGGAGGATGATATCATCTACTGGGACTCTGGAGCCGATAGCCAGCAGATGTTCATCGACGAAGAAGTGATCATGGGCGTGATCTGGTCGTCCCGCGCAGCCAACCTCGAAAAGGACACCGGTGGAAGGGTAACCTGGACCTGGAAGCAGGGACTGTTTTGCCCGGGTGCCCTCGTGATTCCAAAGGGCGCACCTGGCACCAAAGAGGCGCAAAAATTCCTGGCCTCTATCCTCGTTCCCGAGCGGCAGTTAGCCGCCCTCGAGATGTTGGCACAAGGGCCGAGCAATCCTGCGACCCTTGCGTTGGAAACCCACGAGATGAAACGCGTCGATCCGGGGTATCAACCCAATCTCGATCAGCAAATCGTGCGAGGTGAGGACTGGTACGCGAAGAATTACGATGCTGCGGTCGCTGCGTGGTACGACGGTATCGCAAACTGACGGACGGGCGGAGGCTGCTGTGCAGCCTCCGCATTTCGAGATTTGGGCTGACCGGCCACGAACCATTGAGGCGTGCGTTTACAATTACTTTGGCAAACTCAGTGGACAACGCTCGGTCATGCGCATGGTTGTCTACAGGCGCCGGCTAGGTTAGAGATGAATCTTCTTTTGGAGTTCAGTCTATGGCCGCACTTAGAGCATTACAAAAAGAACGAAGAATTCAGGCGATCCTGGCGGCCGCCGGGGAGGAATTCCGGAACGTCGGCTTCAGCGAAGCCAAGATTGAAGTAATCGCGACCAAGGCGGAAGTGGCACCCGCAACCATTTACAATTACTTCGGCGACAAAGCGGGCTTGCTGCTCGAAATGTTCCGGGACCATAGCATGCAAACCCGGGGGCTGATGGTTCAGGCGGTGCAAAACCCTCCGGACGATCCACTCGAGGCTATCGATCGATATTTTGCGGCGGTGTTTGACCACTCAATGCATGACCTTTCACGAGAATTGTGGTGTGAGGCATACGCAGCGAGTTACTCTGCCCCTGCGGCCACACTTGGTGGCATCGTCTCTGAAACGGATGCACGCCTTTTCAAAGACATGAAGTCGCTGTTCGGTACCCTTCAAGAGCGAAAATCCCTCGGTAGCGCGATCGCCGCATCCGACTTGGCCGAAATTGCCCTGGCCGTGGGGAACCTTCAATGGTCCCGCTTCCTTACCGGGCAAATTGATCTTGAGGTGGCGCGCACGGAGGCGATCCGCCAAATTCGTATCCTCCTTGATCGAGCCAACGTCAAACCCACATCTGCAGTGTCGCGCTAAGTTCGCGTGTTTCACTGCACCTTAACGGCTTCTTGGCCGATCTTAGGCTAATTGTTTGTTTTTACGAGGGAACTTGCTATCACTGACTCGCGCGACAAACTTAGTCATAACTCTTGCTTTAGATAAATTTCTTTCATAGAGTTGACTCTATGAATAATCTTCGAGAAAAGCGGCGCATAAAGCGAGCGACCGCGATTGTAACGGCCGCGGAGGCCGAGTTCCGGCTCGCGGGCTTTGCCGCCTCTAGGGTTGACGCGATAGCGGCCCGAGCAGAAGTATCCCCTGCAACCATCTATAACTACTACGGCGATAAGGCAGCCCTCCTTCTGGAGGTATTTCGACGTCACAGCGCTGTGACGCGCACGATCGTGTCGAAACTGATCCGGTGCCCTCCATCCGACCCGATTGTCGCAATAGACCGGTATTTTACGACCATTTTCGACCGTTCCATGCGGAATCTCTCGCCCGCGCTTTGGAGAGAAGCTTACGCGGAAAGCTATGCCGGACCACCGGCACGCTTTGGTGGAGTGGTCCGCGCTTTTGATGACGCTGTCTATGAGGAAATGCGAGAGCTATTTGAGGCTCTTCAGCGGACGGGCACGGTTAAGGTCCCCATCTCCTCAGAGGATCTCGCTGAACTGGGGCTATCCGTTGGAAACCTGCATTGGTCGTTGTTTCTGACAGGGAAGACGAGCCTGGCATCCGCGAAAGAAGATGCAACCCGACAAATCAGTATCCTACTGGGTGATGTGTCTATGGGGCCGAATAAAAAAAGCGACGGTAACGACGCGGTAGCGACAAAAACACGCTCATAAAGGGGAACACAATGTATCTTAAATCCGGGTTGAATGGTGACCTGCCACGCTACTTCTTCATAGGCATGCGCTCATGCAATCGGGCAGAGTTGATGCCATGATTGACCGCTTTTTTCCTTACAAGCGGGCCGCGGAGGCACCGTATCAATCATTTGCCTGGATGGCAGCAAGCCTAATCGCTGTGCTCTACGCGATACCTATGACCGGGCTATTCCTTTCCTCTTTCGGCATCCCTGGTTCGCCGGGCGTTTCCGCCTACACAGACATGCTCGCGTCTTCGGCCGTGCGGAATGTCATCTGGATCACGTTCAAGGTTTCTATCGTCACCACGGTCATTTCGGTGGTGATCGGCTATATCATCGCCTTGGCGATCATCCATTCGAAAGGCGGCGCCAAATCCTTTCTTCTTGCCTTGGTGATCATACCGTTTTGGCTATCGGCGCTCGTGCGTGCGCTTGCCTGGCTTATATTGCTTCGCAACAACGGGCTGGTGAACGAAACGCTTCTTTCGCTAGGCCTTGTGTCAGAGCCACTAAAGCTCGCTCGAAACCAACTCGGGGTCCTGATCGCGATGGTTCATTTCTGTGTCCCGTTCGCGGTCTTTCCAATCTTAGGCGCGATAAACGCCTTAGACTCGCGGCATCTCATGGCTGCCAAGAGCCTCGGAGCTACTCAATTCCACGCTTGGAAAGACGTACATTTCCCCCTGACCCTACCCTCGGTGATCTCTGCATCTTTCCTCGTTTTCGTGCTCTGTCTAGGATTTTTCGTCACTCCGGCAATCATCGGCGGTGGACGGGTCGTCATGGTGAGTGAGTATGTGAGCCTCTCGGTCCTCGTGACGCTGCGTTGGACAGCTGCCGCCGCGCTTTCCGTGGCCATTCTGCTTGCGACCATATGCTTCATGGGATTGGTCGGAAGGTTGGTCGGGTTTCGCCGGCTGATGGAGGGCGATTGATGCTTATGCTTTTCAACGGTCGCACCCGTCTGGTCCTGCTTTCTCTTGGATGGCTTTTCGGCCTCTTCCTCCTCGCACCAACACTCATTGTTTTCCCAATCGGCCTGAACGACAGTCGATTTGTCGTTATGCCGGATAGTATCTCACATCTCTCAATGCAGCATGTCGTGACCGTATTCACGGACCCGATGTGGCTGACCGGCATGCGAGACAGCTTCATCGTAGCCACAGCCACAGCTCTCATCTCGACTGCAATCGGCACAGCCTTCGCCATCGGCACTTGGCACGTCAAAGCTCGGTGGACGACGGCGCTTACCGTCTTGATTGTCTCGCCGATGATCGTACCGCCGATCGTGTCGGCCGTAGCACTTTATAAGATGTGGACTGCAATCGGCCTCTATGACACCTGGATTGGCGTCATCCTCGCTCATTCGATCCTGGCGACGCCGTTTGCGGCGCTAACAGTGTCTTCCTCACTCGCCCTGGTTGATCCGAAGCTTGAGCAAGCAGCCCGTAGCCTCGGAGCATCGAGGCTACGCACGATCGTTGATGTGATATTGCCGAACATCAAGGGCGGGGCCGCGGCCGGTGCTTTGTTTGCGTTCATCATGTCGTGGGACGAACTCGTCCTGACGCTGTTCGTGGCAAATCGGGTCGTCTACACGCTGCCGCGCAAAATGTGGGACGGCATCAAGGAAAATGTCGATCCTTCGGTCGCTGCCGTCTCCGCGCTGCTCATCATTCTCACCTTGATCGTTCTGGCCGTAGGAAACCTCCTGCGAGCATCCGATCCCATTCGACAGGATCATTGACATGAACCACTTCACCCAATCCGGCCACTCGGTCGAGATCCGATCGCTCAGCAAGCATTTCGGATCTGTTCGCGCATTGCATGACGTGTCTCTGGATGTCAGGGCGGGCGAATTCATAAGCCTTCTTGGGCCGTCTGGTTCGGGGAAATCGACTTTGTTGATGGCAATTGCGGGCTTCGTCGGATGCGACGGCGGCCAAATATTGGTCAATGGGTCGGACATTACGCCGCTCGCAGCCGAAAGGCGTTCGCTCGGAGTCGTGTTTCAGGGATATGCTCTGTTTCCCCATATGACGGTTGCTGAGAATGTCGCTTACCCTCTCAAACTGCGAAAGCTGCCGGGCGCCGAGATTGCCCGACTTGTGAAAGCGGTACTCGATCTTGTCAAACTTGCGGGCATGGAGGATCGGAAGCCCCGGCAACTCTCGGGCGGCCAACAGCAGCGCGTGGCTTTAGCTCGGGCCTTCGTGTTCCAGCCAAGCGTGGTACTCTTGGACGAACCACTTTCCGCACTGGACAAACAATTGCGCAGCGAACTGCAGTTCGAGCTGAAAAGCTTGCACGAAAGGCTTGGTACGACCTTTATCAACGTCACGCATGACCAGGAGGAGGCGATGGCAATGTCCGACCGAGTTGCCATTCTCCGCAATGGCAAACTGGAGCAGGTGGGTACGCCCCAAGACGTCTATAATAGACCGTCCTCGCGCTTCATTGCCGAATTTGTGGGCCATGCCGCAATTCTTCCTGGCTCGATTGTCGCGAATGACAACAATCTGATCACCGTGCAGTGCCGGGATTTTCAGTTTGTCGTTCCAGAAGCGGCGTACGCGGGCAATGATCGTGATGTAAATATCGTCTTGCGGCCAGAAAGGCTTCGGTTGCGACCCGGTGTGGCGTCGGAACCTGGCGCGCTGCAAGGCAAGATTATCGGATCGGCGTTTCTCGGCCCGCAAAGCGTCTACATGGTAGAAACCCCATTCGGTCCAATAAACGTAAGCATGCCGTCGTCGATGCGCGATGACGCATTTTCTGTCGGAAGTCCGGTGCGAATAGAATGGGACGCCGGTGATGCGATCCTGGTTTCAGCCGCTTAGCTGCGGGTAACCCGTCATCGCCGGGGCATTCCGGCGCATCCATCTTCAATAGATAACTGATGGTTACTCCGCGGGAGTTTGCTCTTCCGCGAAGCGCTCGTCCCAGCGCGAAACCTCGGTGACGAGACCATTATCGAACCAGACAAAAATAGAGTTGACTCTATAAAAGAATTGGCTCTATTATCATTGGCACCTGCAAATGCAGCTGGAGGAAAGAATGAAAGTCATTGTGGTCGGTGCAGGGATTGCGGGCCTCGGGGCAGCATGGCGCCTTCGGGAAAACGGGGCGGAAGTCACGCTTGTCGAAAGCGACAGCGAAGTCGGGGGCCGTTGCCGCACTCACTATTGGCAGGACGGGTGGCGCGTCCGCGGCGCGTTTGCCTTCGTTGGGACGGAAGACAACCTCATCGAACAGAGCAAGGCACTTGGCATTTACAAGCCAGACGGTCTTACCAACCTCACCGAGGCTCATGAGCAATACCTTCTTCATCACGTCAAGGGCATTGTAAGACAGCCCTCGTTCTCCCCTGCGGACATTTTGAGGAACCCACTCCTGTCCATCGGGGAAAAGGCGTCGCTTGCAAAGATGCTCCCATCTCTTGCCAAGCAGATCGGGCGGAACGACCCCCGTGACCTGACGTCCGCGTCGGCGCTCGACACGGAGAGTGCATACGACTTCATGAAGCGCATCTCTCCGAATTTTGCGGACTACATCCTCGAGCCGACCATGCAGATGTTCTGTGGTTATGAGAAGGATGACTACTCCGTCGCATGGCTGATGTGGCTGATGGCCAGCTTTCCCTGGAGCGGGAGCTGGTGGTCTTTCAAGGAGCGCGGGGTCGGCATGCTCACCTATGCCATGGGCCAGCACTTCGAGAAGGATGCCGGCTGCGAAGTCCTGCTTGGTTCGAGGGTTGTCGACGTCACCAAAGCAGACAAGGTGCGGGCAACGATCCTGCAAGGCGAGACAACGCGAAAGATCGAGGCCGATGCGGTGATATTTGCCGTCCCTGCGCCGCTGGTCCCGAAAATGATGCCCACGCTCGACGACGAAAGGCTGAACTTCCTTCGCAGCGTTGGATACGTAGGTCACCACATCGTGCACTATCTATTCGACGCGCAGATGGACGAACTGCCGCCGTCCCTGCTCCTGCCCACAAAGGACGGTTTTGAGCGCGTTTCCAACCTGCACTTCTGGCGGAAGGGCAACAATCGGTTTCTTGCAAGCGGAGAACTCAAGGGGGCTTTTTGCGCCAGCACGCTGGGCGAAAGCGAGGACGCGATACTCGACCAAGCATGGGACGATTACGCCAGGGTCGAGCCGAAGATCGCCAATGCCGTTTTTGTTGACCGGCATCTGCAGCGAAACGACTTGGCGATTTGCCGCCGCGAAGCTGGCTTCGTGAAGCGCCTCGCTGCGTTCCGTCAAATGCCCGACCTCCCCGGGATCGCGTTTGCTGGAGACTATATGATCAACAGCACGGTAGGCCAGTCACATTGGTCGGGTCTTCAGGCTGCCGACAATATCCTCGGAGGCTCGCGAAACGCCTCCGGCGCCGTTGACCGTAAGCTTGGGGTGAGCAGGTGACAGGGATGACCGGACATAGCAAGTTGGAAGAATTGCGCGCCAAGTACGGCGACACTTCGGGGGGCAACTTCTACGATCCCCGCTTCAAGCGAGTGGCAGATAAGCTGTTTTCCAGCACTGGGACGCGCGTTGCGCCATATGCTGGCCTGCCAACATTTCTCACCGCACCATATCGTGCGCTGGGCGAAGACTTCGATCTCTCAGGCCTCGATGTCGCCCTCATCGGAGTACCGATGGATTTGGGCGTCACGAACCGTCCCGGGTCCCGTTTCGGTCCGCGGGCGCTGCGCACGATAGAGCGCATCGGACCGTACAATCACGTGCTCGATTGCGCGCCGGTGCATGAGTTGAGAGTTGCGGATATCGGAGATGTTCCTTTCGCAAGCCGGTATCGGCTGGAACACAGCCATCAGGATATCGAGGCTTTCTTCTCCAAGGTCGTCGAGCGCGCTGTCTTGCCTCTATCGGTTGGTGGCGATCATTCGATAACGCACCCGATACTGAAGGCAGTCGGCCGCGAAAGACCAGTTGGCCTGATTCACATTGATGCGCATTGCGACACTGGAGGAGCTTTCGACCAAACGAAGTTCCATCATGGCGGACCATTTCGGAATGCAGTTCTGGACGGTGTACTCGATCCGCAGAGGACGATTCAAATCGGCATTCGCGGCTCAGCCGAATATCTTTGGGAGTTCAGCTACGATTCCGGCATGACGGTAACCCATGCGGAGGAAATCACCTCCACCGGGATACCAGCCATCATCGACAGGGCACGGAAGGTCGTGGGTGATGGACCCACGTACCTCTCATTCGACATCGACAGCGTCGATCCGAGTTTTGCGCCAGGCACAGGCACACCGGAGGTCGGCGGCCTCACCACGCGCGAAACGCTCGAACTGATCAGGGGCCTCAAGGGCATCAATCTTGTGGGCGGCGATGTTGTGGAAGTTGCCCCGCAATACGACGCCACGACGAACACCGCTCACGTCGGCGCACAAGTCTTGTTCGAGATCTTGAGCCTTATGGTGTTCAGCCCATCGTTGATGCGCTGACATTGGTTTGCCGATGCTCCGCCGGAGAGGAGCCGGTGATGCGATCGGATCTTTGTTCGGAAAGACTGAAAAGGGACTGAAAACAGGGAGGAGCACATGATTCAGGAACTATCCCCTTCGGCACCATGGTGCCGGATAGGCCGCCTATTTCTCGCTCTGCAACCACATCGCGATCGGAGTTAGGGCAATGGAAAACGCTGTCATGACGACCGTGGCATCCGAAGCTTCGCAAAAGTTTGGGGATGCAATCGCGCTTACCCTCCCTGGCAACGAGAGCCTCACATTCAAGGAAATTGATCTCCGGGCAGGACAGTTCGCAGGCGGCCTTTTAAGCCTCGGCATATCGTCGGGCGACCGCGTCGTTCTCTACCTGCCTAACGGTTGGGAGTGGATCGTCGCCTATCATGCAATCGCGAGATTGGGCGCTGTCGTCGTCCCAGCCAATATTCTGCTGAGCCCGGACGAAGTTTCCTACATTGCTTCGGATTCGGACGCCCGAGCGGTGATTTTGCCAACGGATCGTCTGGATCAGGTCGAGCATACGAAGGGGAGGCTCTTTATTGCTCCGGACGGTGGCGACAGAGGCTTTGGCGAAGTTCTGAGCGGCCACTACTTGGCCCCCGTGGCGCGCGATCCGGACGATCTGTTCAAGATTGGCTACACCTCCGGCACCACGGGGCGGCCGAAAGGCGCGATGCTGACCCACGCGAACGTCTTCTGGAGCATGGCATCGACCGCGACAGTGCATGTCCGTCACAGGAGCGACGTCATTCTGTCCGCGCTGCCGCTTCCCCATGTCTATGGCAACATCGTCATGAACTCCGCAATGCAGAGCGGAGCGCGATTGGTATTGCTGCCCCGGTTCGAGCCCGCCCGCGCGCTCGAACTCATTGCTGCAGAACATGTGACACTCTTCGACGGTGTTCCGACGATGTACTATCAGATGCTGGCAAATCCGAACATCGCGACGGCCGACCTATCGTCCCTCAATCGATGCACGGTCGGCGGCCAGACCATGCCGACGGCCAAAATGGAAGCCGTTGTTGATCGTTTTGGATGCCCACTCTTGGAGCTCTGGGGCATGACAGAGGTTGCCGGACCCGCGGTCAGCCATTCGCCCTTCTGGCCAGCCCGGCACGGCTCTATCGGATTGGCTTTTCCCGCGATGGAAGTTCGGATCGCCTCGCTGGAACATCCGAACGACGATGCGAGAAACGGGGAGCCTGGCGAACTGATGGTCCGTGGACCGCTAGTGATGAAGGGATATTGGAACGATCCTTCTGCTACCGCTCTGGTGCTCGATGAAAGAGGCTGGCTTGCCAGCGGCGATGTCGCTGTTAGGGACGGCGATGGCTACGTTTTTGTCGTCGATCGAAAGAAGGACATGATCATCACTGCTGGCTACAACATCTATCCAGCAGAGCTCGAGCAGGTCGTCGCGATGCACTCCGGTGTAGCGATGGTCGCGGTCGCTGGAGTCCCAGATGAAGAAAAGGGCGAAATCGCCCAAGCCTTCGTCGTCCTCCATGCAGGTGTCACGCTCGAGGAACCCGAACTGCTGCTCCACTGCCGGCAGCATCTGGCAGCCTACAAGATCCCGCGCCGCATTGCTTTCGTTGAGGACCTACCGAAGACGAGCACCGGCAAAATCCTGCGCCGCACTTTGCGGGAGGATGCACGCAACCAGTCCACGAAACCAAGTGCTTAGGAGGAGGAGCTTATGAGTATTGATTTCTTCAACGACTATTCGATGACGATCAGCGGAAAGGCCGTTGGCGGCTCAGGTATGTTCGACGCCTTCAATCCCGCTTCCGAGGAGCGAATTGCTTCGGTTCCGGAAGCCAGCCTCGAGCAACTGAATACCGCGGTGGCCGCAGCCGAAGCGGCTTTTCCCCAGTGGAGCGCTCGGCCGATTGAAGAGCGCCAACAGCTGGTCTCCAGGATCGGCGATGTGATCGAAGAACATGCCGAGTCCTTCATGCGCCTGTTGACGCGCGAGCAGGGCAAGGCGCGAAAGGGCGCGGAATGGGAAATCGGTGGTTCTGCCTACTGGTGTCGCGAGATCGCCAAGCAGTCGTTGCCGGTCCATGTAACCGAGCTGTCAACGGACCGCCGCGTCGAGACCCGTCGAGTCCCGCTTGGCGTCATCGGCTGTATCACGCCATGGAACTTCCCTGTGCTGTTGGCTGTCTGGAAAATCGCTCCGGCGCTGGTGGCTGGAAACACGGTCGTTCTAAAGCCGTCTCCCTACACACCGCTGTGCACACTGAAGCTTGGCGAACTGCTGCGCGAAATCCTGCCTCCTGGCGTTTTCAACATCGTTTCGGGCGGCAATGAACTGGGGGCTTGGCTCACCAAGCATCCGAAGGTGAGCAAGGTGAGCTTCACAGGATCCACGGCGACAGGTCGGAAGATCATGGAGGCAGCCTCAGGCAATCTGAAGCGTATCACTCTGGAACTCGGCGGCAATGACCCGGCGATCGTTTTGCCCGACGTCGACATCAAGGAAACGGCTCAAAAACTGTTCTGGGCCGCATTCCAGAACAGTGCGCAATTCTGCGTCGCCGCCAAGCGGCTCTACATCCACGAGGACATCTACGATGAGCTCGCCGCCGAACTGGTGGCTTTTGCTCGCACGGTCAAGGTTGGAGACGGTTCCGATCAGGGCACCGACCTCGGCCCTATCCAGAATCGGATGCAATTCGAAAAACTTAAGGACCTCTTCGCTGACATCAAGGATCGCGGCCAGAACGTTCTTCTGGGCGGCGACATCGGCGAGGGACCGGGGTACTTCGTGCCGGTGACGATCGTGGACAATCCGCCCGAAGATAGCCGGGTGGTGATGGAAGAAGCTTTCGGACCCGTATTGCCACTGCTCAAGTTCAAGGACCTGGATGACGTCATCAAGCGCGCCAACAACACCGAGTACGGGCTTGCCGCGTCGGTGTGGGGCCGGGATATCGATGCTGCGCGTAAAGCAGCAGAGCGTATCGAAGCTGGCACCGTTTGGATCAACGAGATCCACACATTCTCTCCGCACGTGGCATTCGGCGGCCACAAGCAATCGGGGATCGGCATCGAAAACGCCCTCGAGGGGCTGGCAGAATATACGAATTCCCAGACGATCGTGGTGAACAGCGCGGCCTGAAACCCTAAGGATGGCGTTGGGTAAGCGGGCGCCATCCTCACTCAATGCTTGCGATCAGAATGCATTCGGGAGCCGGAACTGACCGATGCCTCTGTCTACGAATATCAATCCGACATCGACCGAATTTCGCGCGAACGCCGAGGCGATCAGACGCACCGGCTGGCTGACCGTTGATTTCGGTATGCCGAGCCGGACGCCGGCCTGCGTGAACCTGCCCGCATCTGCGATTTTCGCCTACGTCGTTCATTGTGGACTGGCGCTGTCGGGACACGGTCGGTTTACGCCAAAGCAGCGCGGCGCACAGGGAGTCTTTCTTCAGTTTATCGACCCGTCGTTCTTCTCAGGGCGGGAGGCTTTTCTTCAAGAAACGACGGATTTCGTGCGGCAGTGCAAAGAAAGTCGCGCGGCCGAGGGCAGTCGGGCGTCCGGTTGCCAGGCGAGCGGGCGATGGCTGAAAAGGCTAGCCAATTGAGAGAAGGACTGGGTGTCGATGATGTCCTTTGGGACCGATTATCGAACTGGGCGCGTGGAATAAATGCTGTTCGAGGAGATGTGCCGGGCACGTTTTGACAGGATTTGTTGCATCGTAAGAAGCCGTCGGGCTGTACGTATTGGGGTGGCCCGCCTTGCGCTTCTCACATAGTGGGCAGCGCGTTGTTAATCTTATTGATCCGGAATTTTGCATCGCTAGTTTGAGCCGGATTCATGCCGGAATTGGCTGGCGTGGTGCGATTTTGGGGCACGAAGATGATACGGTGCTTACACAGCGAACAATCCTATTCTATATTGTCGCGTGATCTCCGAGCGACTTTCTCACCAGAGATGGGGGGACGCCTTCTCGGTCTGAAGTACGGCGATAGCGTCGATATCGTTGTGCCGTTCAATCCGCATCGGTTCGATGTCCTGCATTGGCCACGCGCCGGCGCCTACCCACTGATACCCTACCATAATCGGCTCGCCGATGCCTCGGTCAACGTCGGCGGACAAGCCATATCCCTTCAGGCGCATCCGGCGGCCAAACCGAATACCTTGCATGGTCCCAGCCATAGTCGACCATGGCGCGTCCTAAGGCACGAGACAAACAGGTTCGCCATGGAGATAAATTATAATGCCGATCCGGATTGGCCATGGTGCTTTCACGCATCGCAGGAATTTTTGGTAAAGGACAACGTCCTCACATTACAGGTATCTTTATCCAACCGGGACACCAGGCCAATGCCAGCAGGCTTCGGATGGCACCCGTATTTTGCCTCCACTCACCCGGCTGACACGGATGCTGCGTTTCACTGGCCCCATGCGCATGACTATCTTCCGGTCGGCAACCGCAATGTGATCACGGAACGCGAGGCGCTGGAACGGCAGCCAACCAGCTATCTGGACAGCTGGACCCAGGCGACCATTACGTGCGCCGACGGCGTTCGGGTGACCATGACCGCGGCGGCGCCACTTGATTATCTTGTGGTGCATCGCGGAGACACCGCCCACATCTGCGTTGAGCCGGTAACTCATATCACCAATGCCTGGAACTTGGATGCTGATAAGAGCAGCACCGGAGCTCGCGTCCTGCAGCCTGGAGATACTCTGACAGGCGAGATCAAGATCACTGTGACCCTGTAGATCCCATACAATTGAACGTTCGCGCCAGCAAATTTGCAAAATCTCAATATGTGGACATTCTGCTTGATAGCGGAGCGCTTTTGCGATCCCTCGTGTGGAATGACTTACATATTGAGCCTAAAAGCGAGGCATGCTGATGAATGAATTACAGTGGTCTTCAGATTTGATATCGCCGAAAAATGTCGCAGGGACAGCCCTGATCGGCAAGGCATGCGATATACTCGAAATCATCGGGCACTCTCCGGGGCTGGTTGGGCAGGCGCAGCTGGCAGAGAAAACAGGAATCCCGCGGGCTACTTTGTATAGGATCCTTGCAGCCCTGATATCGCGTGGCCTGATCAGGCAGGACCTGCTTAGCCAAAACTACACGCTCGGGTTCAGCTTCCTGGAACTTGCCCAAAACGCCTGGTCTTCTTCGGATCTGGCTTCCATTGCGTCGGTGGAACTGAGGCGGTTGCGCGATCTGACCGGCGAGACTTCTTACCTGGCCGTGCAGGAAGGAAGCCATGTACTTGCGCTGGGGCGTTTCGAAAGCGCGCATGACAAACGATCCAATGCAAAACTCGGCGCCTTGAAGCCGATGCATTGCACAAGCCAGGGCAAGGCAATCCTCTCACATCTGTCCGAAGCTCAGCTTGAGCACGTCCTGACATCGGGACTTACCGCCTTTACCGACAATACGATCACGGACGTCGAGCAACTGAGAGCACATCTGGCGATCGTGCGGGCGCGAGGTTATGCCATGGACGACGAGGAGATCGTTCTAGGAACACGCTGTGTCGGCGCCGCCATCCTTGATCCGGATGGCAAGCCGATTGCTGCGATCAGTGTCGCAGGACCGACGTTCCGCATGCATCCGGAACGTGCGGAACAGCTGGGCAAGGAGTTGGCAGAGGCCGCAAAGCGGATTTCGAGCCAGCTCGCACCGTCGCTAAGAACATCGGCTCAGTATTCTGGTGACTGTAAGGTCTGGAGCCGCAACCCGGCCTTTATCGGATCAGCACCGCGGTGGGACGTGAGGACGCAGTCGATTTTCTGGGCGGATCTTCTCGCTCCTTCAATCAGGGTGGGAGGCGACGTCGAAGATTTTGCATCGCTGCATACCCTATCAGAAAGGATCAATTCGCTTTGTCTGACGGAGGGCGGCTTTGTCTGCGCGGCTGGCTGTGATCTCCTGGCCGGAGATCGCAATGGCGTTCGTCAACGCTTCGCCGGAGCGGCAAACCTGTCAATCCGATCGCTGCGCGCAAACCCTGATGGGCATATCTGGGCAGCGTGTTTTGATGCCGAAGCAAATATCAGCAAGATCGGCCCCTGGGCCCGGGAGAACGGTCTGGAGCCTGTTTTCGATTTGGCGGGCGATGTCAGCGACATCGCTTTTGCAGGTGAATTGGGGCTGATGGTTGCACAGCCAGTGCGTCAGAGCATATATCTGCTGGAGACTCCGAGTGGTCGCAAACGCAAGTTTGCCGATATACCAAAAGTCGCAGGATCGCCTTGCGGGCTGGCGATCGACGAGGAGCTTAATCCCTGGGTTGGGCTCTCCGACGGATGGAGCATCATCAAGCTCAACGAGAACGGCGAGATCGAGCGAACCATCGCGCTTCCCGTTGCAAATCCAACGGGGATTGCATTCGGCGGAGCCAATCTTTGTGAAATTTTTGTCACCAGTGCGCGAAGCGGTCTGTCGCGCGACAGCCTGACCAACGCGCCACTTTCCGGGCAGTTGCTGTCGATCGATGTCGGCGAGCGCGGACTGCCCGATACTCTTGGAAAACTTTAAGAGGTCCCCGATGCCCGAGGCAAACCCCGAATTGCCAAAAATCATATCCCTGCAGACCCATCCGGTGCGTATACCCTTTGTTGATGGGGGGGCTGGAACCGGTGGGACGCCAAGTCGATGGCATGTCCTCGATATGGTGCTGATCCGTGTGGAGGACGACGAAGGCAACGTCGGTTGGGGCGAGGCGTTCGCATACTTCTGCCTTGAGGCGGTAAAGTCTGCAGTTGATCGAATGATAGCACCATTTGTTGTGGGGCAAAGCATCAGCGATATTCCCGCATGGAACATCGACATCCAGAAAAAGCTTCACCTTTTTGGACGTTATGGCATCACCCTTTTTGCGCTTTCGGGTGTTGATATCGCTCTTTGGGATCTGGCCGCGCGGCGCGCCCGAAAGCCACTTTGGATGCTGCTGGACGCTGACGTGGCCGTCCAGCGTCTGGCCTACGCCAGCCTTGTTCGATACGGCAACGCCGATCTTGTCGCAGTGCAATGTCAGAAGGCGTTGGATCTCGGTTACAGGCACGTCAAGCTTCATGAGATCGCGCCAGACGTCATTCGCCGAGCTCGCGAAATCGTCGGACCGGATGTCCCCTTGATGGTTGACGCGAATTGCACATGGTCGGTCGAAGAGACGATCGCTCTTCGCAAAACCTTTGTGGAGTGTGATGTTCTGTGGGTCGAAGAGCCGATATTCCCGCCAGATGACTATACAGGGCTTGCCAGGATCGAAGGTCAGGGCATCGCGACCGGAGCCGGCGAGAATGTCTCAACGGCGTTCGACTTCCAGCGCCTGATCCAGTCCGTAACATATCCGCAGCCGAGTGTGACAAAGGTGGGCGGAATTTCAGAATTCATCAGCGTGCTAAAATCCTGCGCGCAGGCAGGCAAGATCGCCATGCCGCATACACCCTATTTTGGCCCTGGATATTTTGCGACGCTTGCAATGCTACCGCTGACGTCACCGCGCACCTTGGTTGAGTATCTTTTTGTTGAACCCGAGGCTTGGCTGGCGGCAACACCGCAGCCAGTCAACGGGTTGCTCAGCGCGGGCGATGACTTTGGCATCGGCTTCACACCGGACCCGGATGTTATGGCAAGATACGCCGCCAGTCTATAAGTCTCAATATATGAGACGAGACTTCCACGCCTTGGAAAGAATACTTTAACTGACACTGTTTGGCGATAAAGTAAGCTTGCCGGGAACAAGAGTTCCTGGAGCGAGATTTGAATTAAATCCGCGCCGGATTGATCTCACGATGTGATCCGCGCGGCGCCACTGCAGGGATGAAGTCATGAATATTTTCGTATCCGGCGCCACCGGTCGGGTAGGGGGCGTATTGTCGGCTGCTTTGAAGGAGCGTGGTCACAATGTTCGAACGATTGCCGTTCCAAACGATCCGAACAAGGCAGCCGCCGAGGCGGCAGGTGTCGTCTGCCACACAGGTAGCCTTGCTGATTATGACGACGTGGCCAAGGCTTTGGAAGGTGTAGATGCCATTTTCCACATGGCTGCGGTCATCTCGTTCCAGCCGACTGCAAGGGACCTCCTTTGGGACGTGAATGTCGCCGGGACGTACAATGTTCTCCGCGCCGCTGCGGTGGAGTCCCAGAAGCGGCATATCCGTATGGTCTTCGCCTCAAGCGATCAGGTTTACCCGACGCGGTTTGCGCGTTACCGTCCAACCGATGAAAACCACCCGAAGGAACCATACACATTCTATGGCATGACCAAGGTTCTCGGCGAGGACATGGTGAAGTTTTACCACCGGTCCGAGAAGAAACTTGATATCAGCACCGCGGTGTTCTCGCACACGGAGGCGGCTCGTGAACTCATCGATCCCAATGGCGAATATGCTGGCCCGGCTTTCTATGTGAACAGCCGCGTGCGCAGCCTGAAGGCAAGCAGCACGCATCATGCCGGGGCTACCTCGAACTCCGAACTCACGCAGATCCTGTCGATCCTGGAACCGTTGGTGAGTCCAGATGAACCATTGTTATTGCCGGTCGATGCCAATGGCCTTGCCCATACCCAGGAGTTGGTCGATGTGCGTGACATCGTGCAGGGCCTGCTGCTGATCTTCGACAAGCCTGAAGCTATCGGAGAGACTTTCAACCTGGCGCCCGTTTCTCCTGTCAGCTTGGGCCAATTCATTCCCTATCTGGCGGAGAAGACCGGCCGCCGGTTTGTCGAGGCAAAGATACCGGTCGAACTCGGCAAGACGCATGGTAGCAGTGTGAAGGCCCGTTCGATCCTCGGCTTCGCGCCTCAATATTCGATGTTCGACATGGTCGACGAAGCAGTTGCGGCTGCCTCCTGACGCCACTTTTCTGAAAACCTAGAAAGACGCCTCTATGACCAAAATTTCCACCGAGACATTCGACAAGCTGAAGGCATGTTCTACGGCAACGCTCACCACCCAGCTCTTCAAACGCAACTACCGTCAGCAGTTCCTCGTCGGAATATCGCCGCTCAACCCCAATGCCGGTTCCTTTGCCGGTGAGGCGTTTACCTTGCGTTTCATACCCTCGCGGGAAGACAAGGACTGGGACCTCGGTGACTTGAAGAAGCGCGGCGAGGACAACATGCAGTGGGAGGCCATCGAGACCATCGAAGCCGGTCAGGTGCTGGTAATCGACAGTCGCAATGATCCTCGGGCTGCATCCGCCGGTAACATGCTGATGACGCGAATGATGCGAAAAGGCGTTATGGCCGCGATTACAGATGGTGCTTTCCGCGATGGCACGGAAATCTCGAAAATGCCGTTTCCGGCCTATTGCACAGCAAACACCGCCTCGACACGCCCCGCCTATCACCGCGCCGTCGACATGCAACTGCCGATCGGCTGCGCAGGGGTCGCCGTTTATCCAGGCGATATCGTGGTTGGAGACAGCGATGGTGTCGTGGTTATCCCTCGCTCGATTGCCGAGGAACTGGCGAACGATTCCTATGAGCAGGAAATGCGGGAAAAATTCCTGTTCACCAAGATCGATGCCGGTGCGCCGCTCTGGGGCACTTATCCTCCGAACGAAGAAACCCTGAAAGAATATGCCGATTGGCGCGCTCGCCAGAACGCAGCGGAGTAAACTATGTCGGAGTTAACACCTGTGGCCAAGGCCGAAGCGCTTATCCGGCGTTATTTCCAAGCTTGTAACGACGCGGACCATCAAGGTCTGGTTGACAGCTTCACGAAAGATGGCGTCCATTATTTTCCGCCAGGTCTCCCCGGCGCGCCCTGGCGGGGCGCCGAGGCGATCGCCGATGGTTGGGTCTGGTGCGTGAAGAACATGGGGTCGCGCTGGACTATCGAAAAGGTGCTGACCTCTCAGGATGGCCGCGAAGCTGTGATCGAGTGGACCCACTGGAAGACAGCTATCGGTGAAGTGCTGCGCGGTGACGAGTGGTACATCTTCAACGAAGACATAACGCGGATCGTGGAAATCCGCGCCTACTATGCGTCGCCGGTCAACAAGGCTGAACCAGTCAACAAGCTTCACGATTTCGATTACGAGGCGCGCGGCTACGCCTTGGCACCCCCGTCGCCCGCGCCAAAAGTTGATTAGGAGACAGCACATGCAGTTCACCCTTATCGCCCGCGACGATACCACCGCGGGGACGCTTGAGAAGCGTCTCGCAGCACGCGAGAAGCACATGGAACGCATCCACGCCATGAAGGCGGAAGGAACGATCATCGACGGCGGCGCCCTTCTCAACGACGACGGCAAGATGATTGGCTCGATCGTCCTTTGCGAGTTCCCCGATCGCGCAGCGCTGCAGGCTTATATCGACAGCGAAATCTACCATGTCGATGGCGTTTGGAAGGACATCGAAGTCCTTCCTTTCCGCCGCGTTCAATGGCGATAGAACAGGATCGAAGAGAAATGACCATGTATCAAAATCTCATTGCCGGCGAATGGGTTGGTACGGAGGTTTCCAAGAACATAAACCCGTCCGACACGAATGATGTCGTTGGAATATATGCTCAGGGTAGCGCCGAGGATGCCGGGCAGGCGATCGCCGCCGCCAAGGCCGCGTTTCCCGCTTGGTCGCGCTCCGGCATCCTGGAGCGGCATTCAATTCTGAGGAAGACCTCCGACGAAATCCTCGCCCGCAAGGACGAACTCGGCACACTACTTGCCCGCGAGGAAGGCAAGATCCTTCCAGAAGCCATCGGCGAAACCATCCGCGCAGCGCAGATTTTCGACTTCTTCGCCGGCGAAACGCTGCGCCTGGCTGGCGAAGTCCTGCCGTCGGTTCGTCCGAACATTGGCATCGAGATCACCCGTGAACCGCTCGGCGTCATCGGCATTATCACGCCATGGAACTTCCCGATTGCTATTCCTGCCTGGAAGATCGCGCCTGCACTCTGCTACGGCAACACCATCGTCTTCAAGCCTGCCGACCTCGTACCGGGTTGCGCATGGGCAATCGTCGATATCCTGCACCGCGCAGGTCTGCCGAAGGGCGTTCTTAACCTCGTCATGGGTCGTGGTTCCGTCGTTGGGCAGGCGATACTCGACAGCCAGGATCTCGCAGGCATCACCTTCACCGGTTCGACCGGCACAGGCCAGCGCGTTGCTGCGTCCTCGCTGCCGTTCAACCGCAAGTTCCAGCTGGAAATGGGCGGCAAGAACCCGTTCGTCGTTCTCGATGACGCCGATCTCGGTGTTGCCGTCGAAGCTGCAGTCAATTCCGGCTTCTTCTCCACCGGCCAGCGTTGCACTGCATCCTCGCGCATCATCGTCACCCAAGGCATTCACGACAAGTTCGTTGCTGCCCTGACGGAGCGCCTGTCCAAGGTGAATGTCGGCAACGCGCTTCATAAGGAAACGCATATCGGCCCGGTCGTTGATGAAAAGCAGCTCAAGCAGGACACCGATTACATCGAGATCGGCAAAAAGGAGGGCGCCAAGCTGGCGTTTGGCGGCGAAGTGCTGAAGCGCGATACGCCCGGCTTCTTCCTGCAGCCTGCTCTGTTCACGGAAGCGACGAACGACATGCGTATCAGCCGCGAGGAAATCTTCGGACCTGTCGCATCGGTCATTCGCGTCAAGGATTATGATGAAGCGCTCGCCGTTGCCAACGACACACCATTCGGTCTGTCGGCCGGGATTGCCACGACGAGCCTGAAACATGCAACACATTTCAAGCGCACTTCGGAAGCCGGCATGGTGATGGTCAATCTGCCGACGGCGGGTGTCGATTTCCACGTACCGTTCGGCGGTCGCAAGGCATCGTCCTTCGGGTCACGCGAGCAGGGCAAGTATGCGAGCGAGTTTTTCACCGTCGTCAAGACGGCCTACACGCTGGCTTAGAGAGAATACTACGATGAAGGAACCCACGATAACTGGGAAAACCCGCGTCCACTTCCTAATTGGCTCGCCGATCGCACAGGTTCTTGCGCCTGGCTGGCTTACCGAGCGAATGCGGAAGGCCGGTTACGACGGCATACTGGTGCCATTGCATATCGAGAAGGACAACCTTGCCAGCGCCTTGCCGGTGCTAAAGACCATGCCCAACGTCGACAGCATTCTCATTACGCTGCCTCACAAATTTGGAGCGTCTGCCTTTTGCGACCGCCTGTCTGATCGCGCCAAGGTTCTCGGCGCAATCAACGCGATGCGTCGTGAAAAGGATGGCAGCTGGTTTGGAGATAATTTCGACGGAGCAGGACTGATCACCGGCATTTTGAAAGCCGGTCATCCTATCGGGGGGAAAAGCGTTTTCATGGTTGGAGCCGGCGGCGCTGGATCATCGATCGCGGTCTCGGTGCTTGAGGAAGGCGCTCGTCACCTCACTTTCCATGATATCAACAAAGCGAACCAGCAAGCGCTTCTCGAAAAACTGAATGGCGCTTATCCCGGCAGGGTATCGGTGTCGACGACAGTCCCGAAGGACTGCGACATTGTCCTAAATGCCACATCGGCAGGGATGAAGGCAACTGATCCCCTGCCGGTCGACGCCTCGCAGCTCTCTGCCAACATGGTTGCGGCTGATGTCATTACCGATCCGGTGCCCACACGATTTCTGCAGGAAGCCGCCCAAATCGGCTGCCTTACACGCGATGGAACCCACATGCTCGATGGCCAGATAGAGCTGCTGTTTGAGTTCATGCTCGCAAACGCCGGGTAAGTCGACTGGCTTGGCTGGTCGTCGGGTTACCGCTGCGTCTTCTCCTGCTCTCATCGACATGATTCTCACAACGTGAGACGCCGATTCGGGATGGCGATAAAGAAGCTTTAGTTTAGCCACAACAAATCTTAACGTCTCAAAATATGAGAGCTGAGATGTTCGATCTGGGAGGACAAAAATGGGTATTTCATCTCACAATGGAAAAAGAGTACTGCTCGGCGTCGGAGTGGCATTGACCATTCTGACATCCGGGGTAGCCAGTGCGGATGCTTTGGCGAATATTACCGCGAACGGCAAAATCCGTGTCTCGATCGATCCGGCCGCGCAGCCATACTCTTCTGTGAGCGAGGCCGGCAAATATGCCGGATCCGAGGTCGAGATTGCAGCGAAGTTGGCAAAAGACTGGAACGTTCAGCTGGAACTGATCCCGACCTCTCCTGCAAATCGGATCCCTTACCTTGTCACCAATCGATCAGACGTCGTGATTTCAACGCTCTCGATCACCGATGAACGCAAGAAGGTCATCGACTTTTCCAAACCCTACAGCGCGATCCAGATCGTCGTGGGTGCGCCCAAGACTGACACCATCTCGAAGCTGGAGGATCTTGTCGGGAAGCAGGTCGCGGTCACGCGTGGAACCACCAATGATGCCGAGATCTCCAAGGTCGCAATCCCTGGAACGAACATTGTCCGGTTTGAAGATGACGCGACCTCAATTACAGCACTGCTGAGCGGCCAGGCCTCTTACTACGTCACGGCGCCGGCACTGCTGACCACGGTCAATAAGAAGAACCCGTCCGCGGAAATTGAGCCGAAGATCGTATTGAAAACGAACGTCACAGGCATTGGTGTCAAGAAGGGCGAAACCACGCTTCAAGATAAGCTCAATCAGTGGATCAATGCCAGCATCATAGATGGTAGTCTCAATGCCATCTATAAGCGGCATTTTGGTCTCGATCTTCCGCCAGAGGTGACGGATGCAAAATAACCTCAACAAACGCAACAGTGACACTTCGGGCCGGTATTACGTTGACACGGTGCGCGCAGCGGTCGAGAGACTATTTCGCTCAACCGGCATGGATGGCGAAAAAGCCCGCGACGTAACCGAGTGCCTGCTTACGGCAGACATGATGGGGCACTCGACCCATGGCTTGGTCATTGCCCCTTGGTATCTGGATGAAATCCGAAGCGGCGGTCTGCGTCTTGACGGAAGTTTCGAGCAGATCTCGGACCGCGGCGCTTGTGTGGCGTGGAATGGTCGGCGACTTCCGGGGGCCTGGCTCGTCAATCGTGCTATCGACTGCGCCCTGGAGCGGGTTGCGCAATTTGGTGTCGTGACCGTCACGATCGCCGATGGACACCATACTGGAGCGCTTGCGACTTATCTGCCGCGTCTGACTGACCGAGGGCTCATGGTAATATTGGCCTGTTCGGGCCCAGCCTCGACCGGTGTTGCGCCCTATGGCGGTACCGTCGGACTGTTCACCCCCAACCCGCTTTCTGCGGGAATTCCCACGCAGGCCGATCCCATCCTTCTCGATATCAGTTGCTCGATCACGACAATCAAGCGGTCTGGGCAGCTGGCACAGGCAGGGCGATCCTATCCGGGCGAATGGGCGCTGGATGCGGAGGGAAGGCCATCGACCGATCCTCAAGTCCTGTCGCATGGCGGGTCGCTGATGCCGGTCGGCGGACTGGACCACGGCCACAAGGGTTATGCTATGGCTCTATTGGTTGAAGCCCTAACCCAGGGCCTATGCGGCGTCGGCCGCAAGGACCATCTCTCCGGCATTGCAATGAATACCTTCCTTCAGGTTATCGATCCCGCTGCATTCGGCGGCTCGACCAACTTCCTGGATGAAACGACGTGGCTCACGAACGCGTGCCACGCCAATCCGCCTCGGCCAGGCGTCGATGCGGTGCGCGTTCCGGGCGATCGGGCACGGGCACGCGTGCAGGAGGCACGCAAATCCGGCGTCTACCTTGATGGGAGCATTGTGGAAGGTCTTACCCCACTATTCGCGCGGATCGGTGAAGAGTTTCCAGCATCTATGTAACTGCCAACATCAATCGGGAGGATTGAAAATGCGCAAAGTCACAACTCTACTTGCGGCGCTGGCTATGGTCGGCGCATCTTTAAGCCACGCATTTGCCGAGGATACACTCGCCAAGATTAAATCGGCGGGCACGATTCGGATCGCCATCGATCTCAGCGTGCCGCCGTGGTCATTCAAGGACGACAGTCTCAATCCCACCGGATCGGAGGTCGAGGCCGCCAAACTGCTGGCGTCGGATCTTGGCGTGAAAATGGAGATCGTCAGCACCAACGGTGCGAACCGTCTTCCCTATCTGATGCAGAATCGCGCCGATATAATCATGTCGGCGCTGTCCATAACGGACGAACGAAAGAAGACCATCGCGTTTTCGCTGCCTTACTCTGGCAACACAACCTCCGTTTTCGCGTCAAAAGATGTACCCATCAAGTCCTTCGCCGATTTGTCCGGCAAGCGCATTGCCGTAACACGTGGAACGACCAACGACGGTGATATTACAAAGTCGGCTCCGTCTGATGCCGAAATTATCCGGTTTGAAGACGAGGCCACTACCATGACCGCCGTCGTATCGAATCAAGTCGACATCGTCGCGATCGCGCAGTCGCTGGTGGACCTCATCAACAAGAAAAACCCCAGCCTGAGCCTTGAGCCAAAACTAACGCTGCGTACCGCGACCATGGGCGTGGGCATGCGCAAGGGCGATGTCGAGCTTAAGACGTGGGTCGACCAATGGGTGAAGACCAACATCGCCAACGGCAAGCTGCAGGCAATCTACAAGACATTCCAGGGCACCGACCTTCCCGAGGCCGTCATTGCCGGATCGCAATGACCCAGAAGAAGTGAGGCAGAAAGCTATCCATGACCTATGAATTCGATTTTGGGGCTGTATTGGGATATTGGCCATTGTTGCTGCAAGGCACATGGACAACTCTCCGCCTCACTCTCTTCTCGACCGTGTTCGGCATTCTGATTGGGGCGTTTTGCGCCCTGGTCAAAACCGGTGGCCCGCAATGGGCGCGCACGATCGTCGGACTCTATGTGGAATTTATCCGCAACACACCATTGCTGATCCAGTCCTACTTCCTGATTTTCGGCATTGCCAGCATGGGTTTGCGTCTCCCGATCCTTGTCGGCGCGACCATTGCCCTGACGGTCAATATCGGCGCCTACACGACCGAGATCGTTCGTGCCGGAATCGAATCTATTCATCGGGGTCAGCTGGAGGCGGCGGAATGTTTGGGGCTTTCCAAGGTCCAGACATATCTCCACATCATCATTCGCCCTGCACTGGAGCGAGTCTATCCCGCTTTGGCCAGCCAGTATGTTCTCCTGATGTTGGCCTCAAGCATTCTATCGTCTGTCGGGGTGGAAGAGCTTTTCGGCATGTCCAACCGAATCCAGAGCGACACGTTCCGCAATTTCGAGGTCTTCGTGGTTCTTGGCGTCCTTTATCTCATCCTCGCTGTGGTCGTGCGAACGGGCTTCTCGCTGCTGGGTCTTGCGCTGTTCCCGCGCCGACGCAAGCTCGGGACGTCGCTGTGAGATTGGAGGTAATGCAATGAATTACGCTTTTATCATTTCTCTGCTGGAGGGCCTTTTCGGCACAGTTATCCTCAGTATGCTGACGTTCATATTTGGCGGAATATTGGGCTTCATCATCGCTTTGGCCCGAATCTCTCCGGTTGCGGTGATCTCACGAGGGACCAGCGTTTATATCGAGATCTTGCAGGGTATGCCGCTGCTGGTGTTGATGGGCCTATGCTTCTATGGACCTGGTATTTTCGGGTACGATTCCCTGAGCCCGCTGCAGGCTGCCACCTTTGCCCTTACACTCTACAGCAGCGCCTATCTGGGCGAGATCTGGCGCGGTTGCCTTCAGTCCGTGGCCAAGCCCCAATGGGAAGCCGCCGAATGCCTGGGCATCAGTCGTTGGCACCGGATGCGTCACGTCATCCTGCCGCAGGCACTGCGCATCGCCACACCGCCGACGGTCGGTTTTATGGTTCAGATCATCAAGAATACATCGATCGCCTCACTCGTCGTCGGCTACGCCGAACTGTCGTACAACGCAAAGATCATCAACAACTCCACTTTTCAGCCGTTCCTCTACTTCGGGATCGCCGCCCTGATGTATTTCGCCATTTGCTACCCGCTCTCCGTTCAAAGCCGGGTACTCGAAAGGAAGCTCAATGTCGCCAATCGTTGAACTCAAGGACGTCCGCAAAAGCTTCGGCAATCTCGAAATCCTGAAAGGCGTCTCGTTCGAAGTGAACAGGGGTGAAGTCGCCGCCATCATCGGCCAGAGCGGATCGGGCAAAAGCACGGCGCTTCGGTGCATGGACCGGCTCGAAACTATCCAGGGTGGATCGATGATGATCTGCGGGCATAGGCTGGAGGATGAAAAAATCGATCTGAAGGCCTTGCGGCGCGATGTCGGCATTGTGTTCCAGAGCTACAATCTGTTTCCACATCTCACAGTCGCCGAAAACGTGATGCTTGCGCCGCGCCTGGTCAAGGCCGTCTCGCGTGCTGAAGCGCGAACCGTCGCGGAAGCAGTAATTGCAAAGGTCGGGCTTCACGAAAAGCTCGAGGCGTACCCCGAACAGCTTTCCGGCGGTCAGCAGCAACGCGTCGCCATCGCCCGAAGCCTGGCAATGGAGCCAAAACTGATGCTGTTCGATGAAGTGACGTCCGCTCTCGACCCGCAGCTTACAGGCGAGGTGTTGAAAGTGATGGAGCAACTGGCCACCGAAGGTATGACTATGATCCTGGTTACCCACGAAATGGGTTTTGCGCGCAAGGTGGCTGACCGCGTCATCTACATGCGGGACGGGAAGGTCCATGAGGTGGGCTCCTCGGACATACTTCGTACCCCGTCTACACCGGAACTGGCTGCCTTCATTTCTGAAGCTGCAGAGCACTGATCACTCATAGGGGAGGACATCCATGAAACGTAATATTTACTTGAGGAAATTTATGAGGAAGCCGAAGTAGGCGGCTGCGCTTCCGACATGTAGCTCCTTCCAAACCATGCTGGGGCCACGCGTGGTGTCCTGCAGTCGCGGTACCATTTTTCAAAATTCCAGTTCGGCCCAAGCCGCGAGTTTAGCAAATCATTCCTTCTTAGCCACAGCCTCCCGATTTATTCTTTCGGTTCCCATTTGATGCCGCCACGTGGTCGCATTGTGTAGTTCATTTCACAAGGATAATCCCGATGGTCACGTCCCGATCGCTCATCATTAGCCTCACCGCCGTTACTTTTTCCCTCCTTTCTGCTGCGTCCTATGCGGCGGAGATTTCCGAACTGCGTATCGACTGGGCGACGTACAATCCCGTTGGCCTGCTTCTAAAAAAGCAAGGGATTCTCGAGAAGGAATTCGAGAAAGATGGCATTAAAATCCGATGGGTACAGTCTGCCGGTTCCAACAAGGCGCTGGAATTTCTGAATGCTGGTTCCATCGATTTCGGCTCGACAGCCGGTGCTGCGGCGCTTCTCGGGCGGATTAATGGCAATCCTGTCAAATCGGTCTACGTCTATTCCCGTCCCGAATGGACGGCGCTCGTCACGCGTCCCGATACCGGCATCAACACGGTCGCTGATTTGAAGGGCAAGCGTATCGCCGTAACACGCGGCACGGATCCGCATATTTTCCTCGAACGCGCACTTGCCGATGCCGGTCTTACCGAAAAGGACGTCACGCTTGTTCTCCTCCAGCATGCCGACGGCAAGCTGGCACTGCAGCGCGGCGATGTGGATGCCTGGGCCGGACTCGACCCGCTGATGGCTGCAGCAGAAGTGGAAGACGGGGCAAAACTGTTCTATCGCAAACCTGAGAACAACAGTTGGGGTGTTCTTAACACAAGCGAGACTTTTGCAACTGAGCATCCTGCCATCGTCAGCCGTGTGATCGCCGCCTATGAGAAGGCCCGCGCCGAGGCCATAGCTCATCCTGATGAATTGAAGGCGGTGCTGATCGAAGCGACAAAATTGCCGCAGAGCGTTATCGCCAAACAGATCGAACGCACCGATATCAGCCATTCGCGCATCGGCGACGAACAGCGCGATACGATCGTCGCAGCCGGACTCGCCTTGCAGAAGACTGGCGTCATCGCCGCCGACGTGGATGTCAAAGCCACCGCCGACAAGTTGATTGATGTCAATTTCGCGCCTGCAAGCCAATAGTCGCAAAGCCTGAAAGCGATGAGCGCAACGGAAATCAGTTTGCCGGAGGCTGTGGAGGCGACGCCCAGTACTCCGCGCATCCACAGGCCGCGCCTGAAATCCATCTGGCTCGGCATTCTTCTGCCGCTGCTGCTGGCACTCCTATGGGAGGCCAGCGTGCGAACTGGGCTCACAGTGGGGCGGCTGATGCCACCACCGTCACGTATTATCACCACGCTCTGGGGCCTCTGGCAGAGCGGGGACCTCACCACGCATATTGCCGCGACGACGTTGCGCGTCTTCTTGGGATTCGCCTTGGGCGCGATCGTCGGGACGTTGTTCGGGGCTCTGACCGGTTATTCTCTGCTCGTGCGCCGTCTACTCGACCCCTCGCTGCAGGCACTGCGCGCCATTCCCTCCATCGCCTGGGTGCCGCTGTTCATCTTGTGGCTCGGTATTTTCGAAGAATCAAAGGTCGCCCTGATCGCCGTCGGCGTGTTCTTTCCGGTCTATCTCGGCGTCAGCGGTGCGGTGCTGTCTGTTGACCGCAAGATCGTCGAGGTCGGGCGTATTTTCCGGTTGAGTGGCTTTGAATTGGTAAGGCGTATTCTTCTGCCGGCCGTGCTGCCGAGCTACGTCATCGCGCTGCGTTCCGGTCTTGGACTTGGCTGGATGTTCGTGGTCGCCGCCGAGTTCATGGGCGCATCGGAAGGTCTCGGCTATTTGCTTGTGGATGGCCAGCAACTCGGCAAGCCGGACCAGATTCTCGCTGCCATCATCACCTTCGCCATTATCGGCAAATTGTCCGACAGCTTGCTCGCTGCGGTCGCTGCGCCCTTCCTGCGTTGGGAAGACCGCTTCGGTCGGGAGGTCTGAAACATGCTTCAGGTCAACGCCATCGGCAAAGTCTATCAAAATGGCACTCGGGCGCTCGAAAATGTGACGCTCAACGTCGATGACGGTGAGATTCTTGCGGTGGTCGGCGGCTCCGGTTGCGGCAAGAGCACGTTGCTTCGGCTTATTTCCGGGCTCGACCGCGCAACGACGGGTACCGTCAGCGTCGATGGTGTGACGATCAGCGAGCCGCATCCCTATATCGGCCTGGTCTTTCAGGAACCCCGCCTTCTCCCTTGGTTGAATGTCGCCGACAATGTCGGCTTTGGCCTCCATGAACCGGATACCACACAGAAAGGGCAGCGGATCGGCGAAGCACTCGAAAAGGTCGGGCTTTCCCATTACGCTGCGCGCTGGCCCAAGGAGCTCTCCGGTGGGCAGGCCCAACGCGTTGCGCTTGCCCGCGCACTGGTCAACCGTCCGCGCGTCCTGCTGCTTGACGAACCCTTCTCGGCGCTTGATGCCTTCACCCGCGCCGAATTGCAGGATCATCTGCTGGATCTGTGGAACGAGAGCCGGCCAACCCTCGTGCTCGTCACCCATGACCTAGAAGAAGCGCTGTTTCTCGCCGATCACGTCGCCGTCATGCGTCCACATCCCGGCCGCATCGCCCAGACATTTGACATTGCCTTGCCGCGGCGGCGCGACCGTAGCTCACCCGAATTCGAGGCAACGAAACGTGACATCCTGCGCTCACTCAACGCCACCCTCGCCTCGCACAAGATTGCTTCCTAAAGCAGAACAGGATCGACGATGACCATCGCTGTTTCAGACAAAATCAAGGTACTCTGGTTTCTACCTACGCATGGCGATAGCCGCTATCTCGGCACTTCGGAGGGAGGAAGGGCCGTTGACCTTCCCTATCTCAATCAGGTGGCGCAAGCAGCCGACACGCTCGGTTACTATGGTGTGTTGCTGCCGACCGGTCGCAGCTGCGAGGACAGCTGGGTCGTCGCCTCGGCGCTGGCACCGCTGACTAAACAGTTGCGCTTTCTCGTAGCCGTGCGTCCCGGCCTGCAATCCCCGACGCTTGCGGCGCGCATGACAGCGACGCTCGATCGCATCTCCGAGGGGCGATTGCTGATCAATGTCGTCACCGGCGGCGATCCGGTCGAGAACAAGGGAGATGGCATCTTCCTCTCGCACGATGAGCGCTATGAGGTCACATGCGAATTCCTCGACATCTATAAAGCCGTGCTGCGCGGCGAGACGGTGGAATTTACGGGAAAGCATTTCAAAATCGAGGACGGGCGGCTTCTCTTCCCACCGCATCAGACGCCGCACCCGCCGCTCTACTTTGGCGGCTCGTCCGAAGCGGCCAATACTGTTGCCGCCGAACAGATCGACAAGTACCTGACCTGGGGCGAACCGCCCGCGGCGGTGGCGGAAAAGATCAACAGCGTCAATGCTCTCGCCGAAAAAGCCGGACGCAAGGTCAGTTTCGGCATCCGCCTGCATGTCATCGTGCGCGAAACCAGTGAAGACGCCTGGGCCGCGGCAGATAAACTGATCAGCAAGCTCGACGACGACACCATCGCCGCGGCGCAGAAAGTCTTTGCCCGGATGGATTCGGTCGGCCAGTCACGCATGAGCCAGCTGCACGGCGGCCGCCGCGACCAGCTGGAAGTCAGCCCCAACCTATGGGCAGGCGTCGGGCTGGTACGCGGCGGCGCGGGAACTGCTCTGGTGGGTGATCCGGCAACCGTGGCAGAACGCATGGACGAGTATCGCCGAATTGGCATCGATACCTTTATCCTGTCCGGGTACCCTCACTTGGAAGAGGCCTATCGTTTCGGCGAGCTGGTGCTTCCAAACTTGCCGCTCGATCATGAAATTCGATCCAGTTCGACATCGGTCAATATGGGGCCGTTTGGCGAAACTGTTGCCGGCGACCATCGCCCCGCAAGCCTGAGGGCAAGCCAATCGTGACACAGCCAGTTGTCGTTGCGATCATCGGCGGCGGTTTCTCCGGAACCGCCATTGCCTATCATTTGGCGGCACAGACACAGCGTATCGATGTCGAGATTGTCGTCATTGAACCGAGGGAGCGGCTCGGTGGTGGCCTCGCCTATTCAAGCAAGGATCCAGCCCACCGGATCAATGTCCCCGCAGCCAAGATGACGATGGTCTCTGCGGAACCAGATCATTTTACCCGGTGGCTGGCAAACGATGTGGCCAGTGCCGAAGATGTTCTGGCGAGGACGGCCAAGGGCGATGAGTTCCCGCAGCGTTCCATATTCGGGCGCTATATCCGTGATCACATCGAGCCTTACCTCGAAACGGGCCGCATTCGTCACGAGCGCGCAGCAGCACTGAGCGTGACATCCGTCGGCGAGCGCTATTCGATTGCCCTGACCGGTGACAACAATGTCGGCGCCGACATTGTTGTCGTCGCCACCACGCATCCGCTCCCCTCCATCCCAAATGCCTTGCGACCCTTGATTGGCTCGCCCCGCTTCATTGCCGACCCCTATGCTGAGGATGCGCTTCACAAGATCGAACAGGATCATGCGGTTCTTGTCGTCGGCACAGGCCTTACCGCCGCAGACGTGATCGCCTCCCTCGACAAAAACGGGCATCGCGGTGACATCGTCGCTCTCTCACGTCACGGTTATCGCTCTCGTGGACACGCCACACAAGCCGCTGAGCCATTCGGCAGTTTTGGTAATGACGAAACCGCATCCAGTTTATTGAAGACAGTGCGTCAGGTATTAAAAGGAGCGCAAAACCAAGACTTGGCCTGGCACCCCGTCCTTGATGCCCTGCGCGATCAGGCACCGGTGATCTGGGCCACATTGCCTTCCGACGAGCGACGGCGGCTGGTGCGGCATTTGAGGGCACTTTGGGATGTCCACCGCTTTCGCGTGGCTCCACAAGTGGAGGATGTGCTTGATCGCCGTTTGGGTGAGGGCACACTTGAGATTGTCGCAGCTTCACTGCATTCAGCGCACCAAGCGAGCAGGCGATTCAAAGTCTCATATCGACGCCGATATACCCAGAGCCTTGAAAACGGAGGCTTCGATGCCATTGTCATCACCACTGGGCCTGCCCATGCCGCGATTGACCAAAGTAATCCGGTGGTTCGGTCGCTGTTCAATCAAGGCCTGCTCGCCTCTGACCCTGTCGGGCTTGGCCTTCATACGGCGAAGACCGGGCAAGCAATTGGCAAGAAGGGCGAGATCGCCCGCAAACTCTTCATCGGCGGGCCGCTGGCGCGTGGTACCTTCGGTGAATTGATGGGCGTCCCGGAAGTCACACGGTACGCGGAATTCATTGCCGAACGTGTAAAAGAAAGCGCCTTTGAAGCACGTCAGGACAAATCGGTAGCATCACAGAAAAGGAATTGAGGGCCATTCCGGCCCTCAAAATTTGCTCCCGCAAAGTCTGTCGAACGGCGTCGTTCAGCTCCAGGCGTGAAGCGGAGGCTTTTCGCCGTTAAGGAAATAATTTCCAAGGATCGCATATTTCCAGCGGACCGGATCATGCAAGGTATGGGTCCGAGCATTGCGCCAATGCCTGTCCAGATTGTGTTCGGCTAGGGTTGAGCGTGTACCCGCTAGTTCGAACAGCTTGTTTGTGGCGGCAATAGCGATTTCTGTCGACAGTATCTTCGCCTCAGCCGTGACAATCTGGGCCTCGGCCACCGTTTCTGCATTCGGGTTCAACACCGCGCGGTCGATGGCATAGCCCGCCTTCTCGAGAATCGCCTGCGCTGCATGCAGACGCAGAGTGAGATCACCCACCGCCTGGAGCGTATAGGGATCTTCCCAGGCATGATCCACACCGCTGTCAACCCAGGCACGGCTTTTCGTCCGCACGAAGCTCACCGTTTCATCGATCGCCGCCTGGGCGATGCCCGTATCGACAGCCACCTGAATAATCTGGAAAATGGCACCATCGGCGGTTGGTTTGTCATAGCCCTTGTAGCCTGGCACCAGATGCGTTTTTGGCACTTTGACATTGTCAAGGATAACTGTTCCGGACAGTGTGCTGCGTTGACCAAAGCTTGACCAATCATCAATGACGGTCAGACCCGGCGCATCGCGCTCGGCGATCGCATACCAGGCACGGCCTTCATCATCGAGGGCGACAATCGGAACCAGATGTGCCAGTAGCGCCGGAAGAATAGAATTTCTGACCGTTGACGATGACATGGTCGCCGTGGTCGACAAACCGTGTCTCGAAATCGGCTGCGCGCTTTGATCCGAATTCAGAAAAGGGATCGCCAAAACGCGTGCCCTTCAGGACTTCGGCAAACAGCAGCTTCTGCTGAGGCTCTGTTGCAACGGCTGAGTTGGGGTGTGCTGAAGGCTTGATGCCGAACAGTTATGCGGCGAGGATCGCGAACTGCTCAGCCAAAGATGGATTCGGATTGTAGCTATACCTCGCCTGTCGCTTGCGCATCATGTGAACCATTTCGATGCCAGACAAGATGATGCGGGCAGTTCCCGTCGATTTGAATCCGAGCATTGGTCGCACGCGGCGCTTGATGCGCCGATGATCCTGCTCGATGAGATTATTTAAGTATGGACTTTTCCTGACCGTGATCGGTTTCAGCTGACGCCGGGAGCGATCCTGCAAGCGATTTGTCGTGTCACAGGAAATGATAGCCTCCCGGTTGGTCTGGCTGCCGTCGATGACGACACGATCCGGTCGGCCATGGCGCGCCAGCGCCTTCCTCAAGAAGCGCTTTGCCGCAGCGAGATCCCGATGCGGCTAAAGAGGAACTCGACCGTATCGCCAACGCTATCGATGGCGCGGTAGAGATACATCCACTGGCCTCGAACCTTAATGTAGGTTTCATGCATATGCCACTTGCTGGTGACGCCACGCTTGCGCCGATTGAAGCGTTCCAGCAACAAAGGCGAATAACGAATGGTCCAGCGATGGATGGTCGTATGATCAACCGCAATGCCGCGCTCGGCCATCATCTCCTCAAGATCGCGCAGGCTCAGATTGTAGGCAAGATACCAGCGTACACATAACAGGATCACTGATTGGTCGAACTGACGGCCCTTGAACATCAAAACTCTCCGAAAACAATCGAAGGGTTACTTGCCATGCTGTCGGTAACCAAAACGTTGCAACAGATCCATGATAAGCGGTCTCCCAGCCAAAACATGGCATATCGGCGATCTTCCTATTCCTGTTCTCCCCATTGGCTCGATCTTGGAAAGTTGTTTCATTAATTATTACATTAAAAATATGGACAAACTGTATTAATGCCTTTCGGGCCGCTACGTTCCTGTCATTCATCAAGACCGGATCGGAGCGACCCATGACCCGCCAAATTCGTTTCAATGCCTTCGACATGAACTGCGTCGGGCATCAGTCGCCGGGCCTGTGGGCGCATCCTCGCGACAAGTCCTGGAAATACAAGGATCTCGACTACTGGCAGGGTCTCGCCCGCACGCTGGAGCGCGGCATCTTCGATGGCGTCTTCATCGCCGATGTCATCGGCTACTACGATGTCTACAAGGGGTCGAACTATCACGCCCATCGAGCAGGCGGCGCAGATCCCCGTCAACGATCCCCTGCAGCTTGCAGCGCCCATTGCGCTTGCGACGGAGCATCTCGGCATCGGCATCACGGCTTCGACGTCCTTCGAGCATCCCTACACCTTCGCGCGCCGCCTTTCGACAGCGGACCATCATACGAAGGGTCGCGTCGGCTGGAACATCGTCACCTCCTATCTGGAGAGTGGCGCGAAGAATATCGGGCAGGGCGGACCTTCGCCGGCACGATAATCGTTATGAAAGTCGCGGCCGAATATGTCGAGGTGCTCTACAAGCTCTCGAGGGGAGTTGGGAAGAGGGTGCTGTGCAGCGCGACCGTGGCCGCCGTATCTTCACCGATCCATCCAAGGTTCACGAGATCGGCCACAAGGGAAAATATTTCGAGGTCCCGGGCTATCATCTGTCCGAACCCTCGCCACAGCGCACGCCGGTGCTCTATCAGGCAGGCGCTTCGGGTCCCGGCAAGGCCTTTGCCGCAGCCCATGCCGAGTGCATCTTCGTTGCCGCGCCGACGAAATCCGTCCTCAAGCGCTATGTAGCCGATATTCGCGAGCGCATTGCCGCCGCTGGCCGTGATCCGAAGAAGGTGTTCATCTATACGCTGGTCACCATCATCACCGACGAGACGGAAGAGAAGGCGCATAAGAAGTTCGAGGACTACAAGAGCTATGTCTCCTATGACGGCTCGCTGACCTTCATGTCCGGCTGGAGCGGCATCGACTTCGGGCAATATGCGCCGACCGACGTGGTGGAGAGGATCGAAACCAATGCGATCCACTCCTTCGTGGAGCACATTGCCGGCGGCGACAAGTCCTGGACCATCGACGAGCTCGCCAGGTTCGGCGGCATTGGGGGCTTCGGCCCGGTCTTCGTCGGCTCCTATGACCAGATCGCCGACACGCTCCAGGAATGGGTCGCCGACACGGATGTAGACGGTTTCAACATCGCTTATGCGGTGACGCCCGACAGCTTTGAGGACGTCGTCGGCTACATAGTGCCGGAACTGCAACGGCGCGGCGCCTATGCCACGGCCTACAAGCCGGGCACGCTGCGTGAGAAGCTGTTTGGCGAAGGCCCATACCTGCCGAAGCACCACCCGGCCGATCGCTACCGCGACATCGAGGCCGTCAAGCGGTCCGGGGCCGCCCACGCACCAACCGCAGCTTCGATCGGTGGGCACCTGATATGGGCGAGATCCTCGAATTGCACGACGTTTCACTCTCGTTCAAGGGCGTCAAGGCGCTCAACGCGCTGAGCTTCAAGGTGCGCAAGGGCGAAATCTGCGCGCTGATCGGGCCCAACGGCGCCGGCAAGAGTTCGCTGCTCAATGTCATCAACGGGGTCTATCGCGCCCAGTCCGGCGACGTCCTGTTCGACGGCACGCGCTTCGAATCCATCCATCCGCGCAAGGCGGCCCATCTCGGCATCGGCCGGACCTTCCAGCACAACGCCCTTTTCAGGCGACTGTCGGTGCAGGAGAACGTGCTGGCCGGCCTGGCGCGGCCATGGCCGTACGGTCTTCCTCGAAAACATCTTCCCGTTTCGGGCGCGACACCGAGGAGCGGCATAGCTTCGAGGCGAGGGCGAGGCGGATCATCGCCTTCCTCGGGCTCGAGGCCCATCGCGACACCATCGTCTCTACCTTGCCCTATGGCATCCAGAAGCGGGTCGACCTGGCGCGGGCGCTGGTGGCGGATCCAAAGCTCCTGCTGCTCGACGAGCCAATGGCGGGCATGAACCAGGAGGAGAAGCAGGAGATGAGCCGCGTGATTGCCGAGGTCAACCGAACATTCGGCACCACCGTGGTGCTCATCGAGCATGATGTAGGCATCGTCATGGGCCTCGCCCACCATGTCGTGGTGCTCGATTACGGCCGCAAGGTCGCAGACGGCGCGCCGGAAGACGTGCGCAACGATCCCGAGGTCATCGCCGCCTATCTCGGCACGGTTCACTAGGAGCCGCCATGTCATTCTTCATCGAGACGCTTGTCGGCGGTCTGTTTGCAGGCGTCATGTATTCGCTGGTCGCGATCGGCTTCGTGCTGATCTACAAGGCCTCCGGCGTGTTCAACTTCGCCCAGGGCGCCATGCTGCTCTTTGCGGCGCTCACTTTCGTGACGCTGATCGAGCGCGGGCGTGCCATTCGCGCTTGCCTTCGTCATCACCAGCGCCCTGATGGTGGCCCTCGCCATTCTCATTGAATGGCTGGTGCTCAGGCCTCTGCGAAACCGCGATGCGCTGACGCTCTTCATGGCCACGCTGGGCCTCAGCTTCGTGATCGAGGGCTTCGCTCAGCTGATCATGGGCATGGACGTCCACATGCTGGACATCGGCATCCCGGACGTGGCCACGGAGGTCGGCGGTATCTTCGTCAGCCAGTTCGACATCATTGCGTCCCTGATCGCGCTCAGCCTTGTCGCGGTGCTGGCAGTCGTCTTCAACAAGACGCGTATGGGCATTTCGTTGCGTGCCGTCGCCGACGATACGCTCGCGGCGCAGTCGATCGGCATCCGCCTGCCGGTCATCTGGCGGATCGTCTGGAGCGTCGCAGGCGTCGTGGCACTGGTTGCCGGCCTCGTCTGGGGCTCGCGGCAGGGCGTACAGTATTCGCTCTCCCTGGTGACGCTGAAGGCATTGCCGGTGCTCATCATCGGCGGCTTTTCCTCCATTCCGGTGCGATCATTGGCGGTCTGCTGGTCGGAGCGACC
>NZ_CP017944.1 GCF_002764115.1 Phyllobacterium zundukense
CCTGACCTTCGTCATCGGGCGGCTGATGCCGGTCGATCCCGTCATTGCCGTTGTTGGCCCGGATGCCGACAGCGCGACTTATCTCAAGGTTCGCCAGGAACTTGGCCTCGATCTGCCGGTACTCCAGCAATTCTGGATCTTCTTCAGGAATCTATTGCATGGTGATTTCGGCAGCACCCTGCTGACCGGCCGTCCAGTCATGGAAGACATTGCCCGCGTCTTGCCTGCGACGGTAGAACTCGCAACGGTGACGATCATCCTTGGCGCCGGAATCGGCATTCCGCTCGGCGTCTATGCGGCCGTCAATCGTGGCCGCTTCGCCGATCATGCGGTGCGCCTTATCGCCTTGCTTGGCCATTCAACGCCCATCTTCTGGATTGGCATGGTCGGACTGATGCTGTTCTACGCCAAGCTCGGCTGGGTTGGCGGCTCCGGACGGGTTGACCTCTTTTACGAGGATATCATTCCAAATGTGACCGGTTTCCTGCTGATCGATTCGCTGTTGGCCGGGGACATGGATGTGTTCTGGAGTTCGGTATCGCACATCATACTGCCTGCCTCAGTGCTTGCCTATGCGTCTATTGCCTATATCAGCCGCATTACGCGCAGCTTCATGCTGGAACAACTGAGCCAGGAATATGTGACCACGGCGCGAGCCAAGGGCGTACCGCGCAACAGCGTTATCTGGCGTCATGCCTTCAAGAACATACGCGTTCAGCTTGTGACGGTTGTGGCGCTTTCCTATGGCGGCATGCTGGAGGGCGCGGTTCTGATCGAGACTGTGTTCGGCTGGCCTGGTTTCGGCCAGTATCTGACCAATGCACTGGTCATTGGCGACATGAATGTCGTCGTCGCCTGCACACTGATCATCGGGTGCGTCTTCATCGCGCTCAACGTGATCTCCGACCTGCTCTATAAGCTTTTCGATCCGAGGATTCAATGAGTACCGATAGCAAGGGGCTGACAGCCTGGCTGACGACGGAAGAGCCCAGCAGTGCAACTCACGCAGCCTTTCAGAATGCCTGGCATGTCTGGACGCGATTTGCTTCCAATCCCCTTGGCATCGCCGGTCTGGCCATCATCCTGCTTCTGGTTTTCGTTGCCATTTTTGTGCCTTGGCTTGCCCCATATTCTCCGTTCGATCAGAACCTGCGCGAAGCACTCGTGGCGCCAAACGGCCAGCACCTTCTCGGCACAGACGAACTGGGCAGGGATATTCTGAGCCGCATACTTTGGGGAAGCCGCATCACACTGTCCATCGTCGCGATCGTCAGTGTCATTGTCGCGCCAATCGGGCTCATGGTCGGGTGCCTCGCGGGTTACTATGGCGGCTGGCTCGATACGATCCTCATGCGTATCACAGAATCGTTCCTCTCCTTTCCGAGCCTCATCCTTGCACTGGCCTTCGTGGCGGCGTTGGGCCCGAGTTTGAACAATGCGATCATTGCCATTGCGTTGACGCAGTGGCCGCCAATTGCCCGCCTGGCGCGTGCCGAATCCCTCAGCCTGCGCAAGCGCGATCATATTTCGGCAGTGCATCTGATGGGAGCGTCGAACCTGCGCATCGTGCTCGGCCACATCGCGCCTCTATGCGTGCCCTCGGTGATCGTCCGCATCACGCTCAACATGGCTGGTATCATTCTGACCGCAGCCGGTCTCGGCTTTCTCGGCCTCGGCGCGCAACCGCCAAGCCCGGAATGGGGTGCGATGGTCTCCACCGGCCGGCGCTTCATGCTTGACAGCTGGTGGGTCGGGACGATGCCCGGTCTCTCCATCCTCACTGTCAGCCTGGCCTTCAATCTTGTCGGCGATGCGCTGCGTGATGCACTCGATCCGAGGCAGGAGTAAGCGGCATGGACAAACCTCTGCTTTCCGTACGTGACCTGAGGATCAGCTTCCACGGCGCAGCCGGTATCTTCGACGCGGTGCGCGGCGTTTCCTTCGACCTTGGACGGGAAAAACTCGGCATTGTCGGCGAATCCGGTTCCGGCAAGAGCATGACTGGCCGTGCAATCATGCGCCTGTCGCCGCCCGCAGCAATCGTCCAGGCGGAACGTATCCAGCTCGGCGAGGTCGATATCCTGCGAGCCTCCGAAAAGACCATGGATGCCATTCGTGGACGCCGTATCGGCCTGATCATGCAGGATCCGAAATACTCGCTCAATCCCGTCGTCACTGTTGGTGAACAGATTGCCGAAGCCTACCGCATCCATGCACGATCTTCCGCATCGGAAGCACGCCAAAAGGCAGTTGCAATGCTCGGCGCGGTCCAGATCCGCGATCCGGAGCGCGTCTATCGCATGTATCCGCATGAAATGTCCGGTGGCATGGGACAGCGCATCATGATCGCCATGATGCTGGTTTCGGAACCCGAAATCCTGATCGCAGATGAGGCAACGTCCGCTCTGGATGTAACCGTGCGCCTCGAAATCCTCAACCTTCTCAACGAACTCGTGCAAAAGCGGGGCCTTGGTTTGATCTTCATCAGCCATGACCTCAATCTGGTGCGCCGCTTCTGCGACCGCGTGCTGATCATGTATCGCGGCCGCGTGGTAGAGACCCTGAAGGCAAGCGAACTCGACCAGGCAACGCACCCGTATACGAAGGGGCTGCTCGATGCGATGCCGCGCATTCACGCGCAGCGCAAGCGACTGCCCGTCCTCCAGCGTGACGCAGCATGGTAAACGACAATATGAACAGCGAAACGCCGATCATCGAAATCGAGAACCTCGTCGTCACTTTCGGGGAAGGGGAGGACGAGCGCCGTGCGGTCAGTGGCGTCAGCTTCGTTGTCAATCGCGGTGAGACCTTTGGCCTTGTTGGGGAATCCGGCTCGGGAAAATCAACGATCCTGCGGGCGATCACTGGGCTCGCCGCCAATGAGGCCGATGTCATGCGCGTTGCCGGCGAAGATGTTCGAAAAAAACGCGGCAGAGATTTCTACCGCAAGGTCCAGATGGTTTTTCAGGATCCTTACGAGGCCTTGCATCCGCGCCACACCATCTGGCGCCAGCTCATGGAACCTGCTCGCATCCAGCATATTCCTGACGCGGAAGCCCGGGGGCACGCGGCGCTCGACTCGGTCGGGTTGAGCCGGGCACTGCTCTGGCGTTACCCGCACCAGCTTTCCGGCGGCCAGAGGCAACGCGTTGCCATCGCCCGTGCGCTGATGTCTGAGCCGGATATATTGTTGCTGGACGAACCGACTTCGGCGCTCGACGTCTCGGTTCAGGCGGAAATTCTCAACCTTCTTTGCGATTTGCAGGATGAGCGCGGTCTGACCTACCTCATGGTCAGCCATGATCTGGGTGTCGTCGCCCATATGTGCAAACGCACGGCGGTGATGCACGCTGGATTGATCGTCGAAACTCTGGACGTCGATGCACTCGTCAACGGCGGTGCAACGAAGGCCTATACGAAAACACTGATCGCAGCGAGCGAAGCCTATGGGGAAGACCCGCAGGACATTGCTCAACCGCGCGTTTCCAGCAAATAACAGGGAGCAGGGTATGTTACTTGGCACTCAATTTCGTGCGCGCGACGATGATGATTATCGGGTGATGGCGCAGTTGGGTATCGAACATGTCTGTGCCGATCCCGCCGGAAATCCGCACGACTGGACCTTGGACATTCTCGAAAAACATCGGGATCACCTGGCGGGTTTCGGCCTTGCCCTCGATATGATCCAGCTGCCGTTGAGCTCGCATGTCATCGAGAAGCAGTACAGCCCGGATATCCTCTCTGCCGGCCCTGACCGCGATCGCCAGATCGACTCGATCTGCCGGCTGATCGAGCGCACTGCACAAGCTGGCATTCCGGCAGTCAAATATAACCTCAACATCATCGGCATTCCGCGCACGGAACTCGAAACGGGGCGGGGCGGATCACGCAACGATGCATTTCGCTGGGACATGGCAGATCACGATGCGCCGCCAACAATTGCTGGCGTGGTTGATGAGGATGAGAATTGGGAGCGTATTGACTACTTCCTCGAACGCGTCGTGCCGGTCGCCGAAGCGAACAAGGTGCGTCTCGCCTGCCATCCGCACGATCCCTACACGCCGCCGGGCTATCGAGGCGTGACGCGCGTCCTCGGTACGGTCGACGGGCTGAAGAAATTCGTGCTGATGCGTGAAAGCCCCTATCACGGCCTGAATTTCTGCCAGGGCACGGTGGGTGAAATGCTCGACAATCCTGCCGAGGAAATCTTAGATGTCATTCGCTGGTTCGGTGAACGCGGCAAATTGTTCAATGTCCATTTCCGCAATATTCGCGGCGGCAAGCTTTCCTTCATGGAGACATTCCCCGAGGAGGGCGACATGGACATGTGGCGCTCGCTCAAGACTTATGCGGAAGTCGGCTATCAATACATGATCATGCCGGATCACGTACCGCAGATCTCCGGGCGTGATCCGCAGAATACGGCCTTCGCCTTCACCTATGGTTATATCGCAGCGCTGCTTCAGGTGCTGAACAGCGAGGCGCGGTAATATGTCGGCAAAAATGATCCGCGCCTTCGACAATGGCAACGAACCCATTCTCAGCGCGAGTGAGCCGGCCAAACTCATTCATTTCAATCTGGTGAAGTTGCCGGCCGATGGCGTGCATTCATATCGACTGGCTGACTTCGAAACGGCCATTGTGCCGCTCGCCGGCAGCTGTGACGTAGATGTCGATGGCATGAAATTCGGTGGTGTCGGCGGTCGTACCTGTGTCTGGACCGGGCCGGCGGATTCCGTCTATGCCGGTCCTGGTACCCAGGTGAAAATCACCGCTCTCGGTGATTGCGAGATCGCCATTGCTGGAGGCCGCTGGAGTAAGGCAATGGCGCCGTTTCGCGTTGCGCCCGAAGAAGTCGACATGGTCGATGTCGGATCCAACGAGACCAAATCGCGCCGGCGTATTTTTCACATTCTTGGCAACAGGCAGGCAGATCGCGTCGGACGTCTGCTGGTCAGCGAGCTTTATGCGGATGAAGGCTGCTGGTCCGGCTATCCGCCGCACAAGCATGATACGGACCAGCCCGGCGAGACAGCGCATGAGGAACTATATCACTGGCGCTTCGATCCCCCATCGGGGTTTGGCACACAACTCTGGTATGAGGAAGGGGAGGAGCCCCATGCGCACGTGACTCGAAGCGGCGATACATTCGCGTTCTCGACGGGCTATCATCCCACCGCAACCTCGCCCGGCCACGCATCTTACATTTTTACGATTCTCGTCGGCAAGACGCAGCGCTCACTCGTGCAGAACTTCGAGGAAGCGCATCGGTCGCTGATGGCGAAAATTCCCGGCATCGATGCCATGCGGGCAAAGTTTCGTTAGTTCCGTCGCCGCCATCCATCGACTGACCAGGCACCCGGACCGAAAGCGACGACCGCCAGAAACCCACCTGTCATGGCGATATTCTTGTTGAAGTTGATGACCTGCTCAAAATTATCGAAATCGGTATGGAACAGCATGGCCGTCAACAGGCAAAACCCGGCGAGCGCGACGGCTGCATAGCGTGTCATGAAGCCAGCGGCAATGAGGATTCCACCGCCCAGTTCGGTGAGGATCACAAGCGGCAGCAACTTCGCAGAAACCCCGTTGGTTTCCATGTAGTCCAAAGTCACGGCGTAATTGCTGATCTTGCCCCATCCTTCGACGACAAAAATGTAGGCGAGAAACAGCCTCGCAATCAGTGCAACCGGTGGCTGAAATCTCTCCATGGGTCCTCCGTGCAACAGGCGCCGCTCACAGCCCGTCAGATAATTATGTATTGATGCGTTGAAAACACCGCAGATCACGAATTATTCGCTGTGACGCCGGCATTTCAACAGTAATCCATTATGAAATATGGTTATGCAAGAAACAAAAAAGGATCACCCTAGAGTGACCCTTTCATGGAAACAACGCCATACCAATACCGGTGTGCAAGCGATGGTATGGTGTTGGGGCCGCTCCAGAGAAGCAGCCCCACTCCATTCATTACTTCGGAGCGGCAGTTGTCATTGTGCTGCCGAGGTTCTCGAACGTCGTGTTGATGCTGGAACCGAGGGCGGTTGCACCGGCGATGATGCCGACGGAGATGAGGGCTGCAATCAGGCCGTATTCGATAGCAGTTGCGCCGGACTCATCTTTAAGGAAGCGTGCGAAAAGTTTGTTCATGATCATGTATCCCTGTTTGGCTGGTCATTCGTTGACTTGGTTTCGTTGAACCGTCGTGAATTTAGACCGCCAGCGATTGCGGGCTTCTTAAGGAATATGGTTGACAGAACGTCACCGGAATATTTGCTTAATACCGTGTTAGTTTGATTGCTTTTATTTGTACTAATTCTTGCAACACCATGTATTGGCGCGGTCTCCCGTCATGGTGCATCAGGGCCGATACAAGCCATTTAGGAGACAATTGAAGCCCAGCAAAAATGTGAGTGAGGTGCGTCTAGAGCCAGTTCTGTTTCTCGGATGGCGAGACAATCCACGCTGAAGGTAGCGAGTCCGATGTTTGAGCATCGGCCTCGCCAAATCCCTTGACCTTGTCCGCGAATTCCCTCCGGCAGAACGACTCTAAATAGACAAAACTTGCTCTAGTGACCGAGAAAGAAACGAATCGCGTCGAATATCGCCAATGATACCAGGGATGCCACAAGCACCATGCCCAGGCCACGCTCGAAATTGCCAAGACGGTTGCTGGTCTGCACCAGTTTACCATCCCAATAGAGATTGCCAGTTTCCTCGTGAATGCCAAACAAAGCGCTACCCTTGAGCGAAAGCTGTTTGACCTCACGCGGCCAGTGCGGCGGTACAGACTCCCGTGAAAACCGGCCGTTTCTGGTATCGGACAAGTCACTTTCTAATCGCATTTCACTCTCCTCAAGGACCCGCAACTCAACAGGCTCTTGGCGGCAAATCAAGTGGCCGCGAGGGGTGATCGCAAGTATCGGTTAACGCTCCGCCAGCAACCGGAATGTGTCGATGATAATTGCCAGAAAGACGCCGGACCCGGTGACAATCACGCCGTTGAGGAACAGCCGGCTGGCCCGGTCATAGACCACCTTCTTCAGTGAGTCGGTCTTCAACAGGGACGCAAGCGATCGCAGTTGGAGAACGATGCCGATCGAAATAAGGATGAGGGTCGGCAGGTCAGCAAGCTTCCAGGGTATCGGGTTGCTTGCCCACTGGGTAAGAAATCCGAGGGAAAACGAAAGCACGACACCAACGACGGTAATGGTGCCGTTGCGAAAAAGCGTTTCAATAAGGTGTTCGTCGTCATCTTTGAGATTCATCCCCGCTCCCCTGCAAACGACTGCCTTAGGCAGTAATCAACTATGTCTATGGCAGGAATACAAGGCTCGCAATTGTTGGCGCAGCCCTGCAATGCAGACTGCGCCAGTTGCAAGAGCCCATTTATTCGTCCCAGGCCTGAACAACGGTTTGCCTTGCGATCAATCCGTCCTTCAGATCGACAATAGCAACGCAGAAGACCTTCGTTCCGTCGGGGTAGGTGCAGTCCTGCGTAAAGGCGAGACGATCACCCTCAGCAATTCTGGTATCGACTTTATGAGTCATGGTCCGGCTGCAAATATCATCCCAGAAGGTTCCGATCGCCGTCCTGCCTTTGATTACCCGCGGCTTGCTCGGCGGATTGTTGCGGTCCATCACGCGCAGGACTGCATCATTGGTATACAGGCTGGCCAGCTTGCGGCCATCGCGCCCCTCGATTGCGGTTTTGAGAGAAGCGCCGACGTTTTCCATTGTTTGAACAGGCATTTCTACCTCCAATCAGTTCGTTCATGCTGAACTTGCTATTTCTTCGCCGATGCGTGCTTAAGCAGCGCGTCGGTTTCGGTCTTGAACGTGCCCACGTCGACCTGCATTCCATTGAGCATTGTGCTCCAATGACGCACGATCGCAGACATGGCAACGGCTTCGCGAACTTCCTCGTCCGTCGCACCATTGGCCTTGGCGGCCAACGTGTGGAAATAGATGCAGTATTGGCATGGAATCTGCGACGCGACGGCCAACCCGATCAACTCCTTGGTCTTGCCGTCAAGCTGCGTCTCCGGGTTGAGTTGGACCGACTTGATTTCGGCCCAGGCCCCGGCGACGGCCGTTTCCGGCAAAATCTTGAACATGGTCGGAACCGAGCCAAGGGTTTTTTCGATATCCTTGTAAGCTGCTTGCGCAACATCTTCAGCGAACGCTGGAACCGTTGCTGAAACCGCACAGATACCCGTCGCAATAATCAGCAATGTTTTCGGCAAACTGATCTTGAACATTTTCTCCTCCTTGTTTGCTATTGGATTTCGGAAATTTTCCGAGCCCGATGAGCAAACGATAAAATGTTCGGCACCAATAAACTTCGCCCGAAAGAACCAAATCCGCAATGGCTCAAAAGGGCCAATCTCTGGATCCTGACTTCAATCCTTGGCATGGCGCGCGCTGAAAGCGGCGGCAGCAGTTCTTGTTGGCAAATCCAGTTTAAGCAGCATGTTAGCAACATGCCGCTTTATCGTATGTTCGCTGAGATCGAGCCGCGAGGCGATGGCTGCGTTACTCATGCCGTCGGCGACCAAGCTCAGAACCTCTCGCTCCCGCATTGTCAGCGCATCCAGTGAAGGCTCGCCTTTGTGGGTCCTGGCCGGCTCGAGGTGCTGCTCGGCAGCGACAGTGAAGAGGCGCACCGGCGCATCCAATCCGTCGATGTCGATTGCGCAATGCTCGGTGAAGCGCAGGCTCGACCCCACCGCCAACTCAGCAACCACACTGGACACAAGGACAGTGCCAGACTGGGCAGCGGCGGCAACGTGCTCGGCCACGTGAATGGCAAATCCGGTAACGAGGTCCGCCGATGCTTCGATCTCACCGGCGTGGAGACCTTGGGCGAGGCGTAGCGGCGATACTCCGGCAAAATCCCGCAAGGCCAGGGCACATTGCGCCGCACGGGCAGTTCCATCAAACCGAATGATGATTTTCTCCGGTTCCCAGCTGACCACATGCCCGCTGTGCAACGCGAAGAGATTGGCCGCCAACTCACGGAAATTCTCCAGCTGTTCACGCCATTGATGGTCGTTTATCCCCGTAGGCATCTGTCTTGGGGCGAGGACCCGTACGACGAGCAATGCTACGAGTACGCGTTCACCGCTCACGGCCCGTCGTTCGCCGGTCAGAAACTCCTCGATCGTATCCGCTATGCGATCGATATCACCGTCACCCATCCAGATTGGATGGTCATTGCCGGGCAGACCCGTAAACGTTGCTCCAGGAATATTAGCTGCAAGATAGCGACCGCCCTCTGCCGCCACATGGATATCGTCCATCCGGTGAATGACCCTTGTCGGAGCCTGGACCTTCGGCAGTTTGTCGCGAATATCGATCCCCGCGTTCATCCGCGCCAGCGTCATAGCCGATGAGGGACTGGCCGACAGGCGCTCAAACCGTCCCCACCATGCACTGAAACGTTGATCATCCGTGCGGGTCGCCGAGAAGCGGGGGAGCATGATGCCGCGCCCCCAGCTTGCATCGAGTTTTCGCAAAAATTCGGCAAAGAGTTCTGGCGGCAGCACTGAGCTGTGAAAATGAGCATATCCGCCAAACAGGACCAGTGCCCGCGTGCGTTGCGGGTGGGCCGTTGCAAAAAGCACCGCGATGGCCGCTCCGTCAGCTTCGCCAAGCAAGGCGGTTCTGCCGCTGCCGGCAGCGTTCAGTACAGCAAGCATATCGTCAAGTTGGGCTGCAAGGCTCGGAGGATCATTCGAATTGAACCGGTCGCTCAGTCCTGTCCCGCGTTTGTCAAACAGGATAAGTCTTGAAAACGCCGACAGGCGTTCGACCAGATGGACGAAACCTGGATCCTCCCAAAAAATTTCGAGATTGGAGACAAATCCTGGCACGAAAACCAGATCGAACGATCCTTGACCGATCACCTGATAGGCGATGTGAATATCGCCATTTCGCGCGTATCTGGTCTCGACCGGTCTCACATTGCTGCGTCCTGGCTCATGCCCTGGCGATAATTTCAATCGGCGCGATCACACCGTTCTGAAGTGCTTCAAACACATTTGCCAGTCGCGGTTTTGCGGCGGCCCCCATGATGACGTGCGGCCCAAGAGGTGAGGGACCATCTATCGCAGCTTTCTCACGCATTTCCTGAGCGAGCTTCAATGCAAGCTCACGGCGACTGTTTTCCTGCTCGATCTCAAACCCATGAGCCATCAATAGCCGCCGGTATGTTTCGCGCGTTTCAACAAAACTCGTGGCATTGGTTTCGGCCCACGGCATCGGATAGGCGAGCGCGACATCTAGCATGCGCATAACGTCGTAGACGCCAAACCGCGCACCCGGCTTCAGCACCCGATGCACCTCGGCAAACAATGTTGCCTTGTCCTCGATGTTCATTCCGACATGGATCATGGTCGCGGCATCGAAGCTCTGATCCTCGAAGGGAAGCGCCAGCGCACTTGCTTGGTGAAACGAAACCCTGTCGTCGAGACCGCAACGACTTGTCAAAGCCTCCGCTACCTCAACAAACTCATCCGTGAGATCGACGCCGGTGACGCGGCACTCGTAGGTTTCGGCAAAGTATCGCGCTGGACCGCCAATACCGGAACCGACATCCAACAGGCGCATATGCGGTTCAACGCCAAGGTTCTTTCCAAGTTCTACAGTCGCCGCGCGCCAACCGAGATGCAATTCGTCCAGCACCGACATATCCGAGGCGACAAGCGTGTCGATATCCTTGCCGCTCGCGATCAGCGCTTCGAGAATTGTCCGTTCAAGAGCACCATGCGTGTAATGTTTTGCAACCTGTTCTTCGGTAGTCATAAGCGTTCCAATCCGGAACCGAGACGAACATTGATGCCTTCAAAAGCAGTATACGCTCTCTACCTTTGAAGCGATATACGAAGCCCGACTGCAAGCCCGCCCAATTAGACAAATGGTCTTGCAAGCTCGAAGCGTCTGGGCAGCAATCGTTCCAGATACGCCCTGCAGGACGATGATATCTGGTTGCTCTCGGGCAGGAGAAAGTCTGCTGGCATGTGGCGTGTCTTACCAGCCACGCTGCCAAGTGAAACCAGCCGTGGGATCGTAACGCCGTTGTCGCATTGCAGCGCGACTGATCCGCCGCCGCTTGACGTCGCTTCGACCGCAAAGACGCCGGCTTCGAATGCTTCACGCGCATCTGTCGCGTTGATTGTGCTGACGCTGCCACGGGGCAGATAGCCGAATGTGTCAACCCGTGCCCGTGTCCCCGGCAAGCCGTCGTTGATCAAGCGTTCGATCGACATTCCAAGGTCGCCACCTGACAGCCGGACATTACCGTGCGCGTCACGCTCGAGCCGCTCGGGTGGGACAAGACCTTCGACGACGGAACGGCCATCTTCTGCGGTAACACCTTCTGACATCGCGATGATGCATCGTCCATGCCGGCCCAGCGTCTCGCGTATATCTTCTATAAACCGCGCAGGCGAAAACGCTCGCTCCGGCACATAAACCAGGTGAGGCCCGCTGTCCTCGTCCAGCTGCCACGCGGCCGCAGCGGCAGTGAGGAAGCCGGCATGCCTGCCCATGACAATACCGACATAGATTCCTGGCAAGGCGCGAAAGTCAAGATCGACGCTCACAAAGGCCCCGGCAACGAATTCAGCGGCTGAAATGAATCCCGGCGTGTGATCGTTTTCGACGAGATCGTTATCGATCGTCTTTGGCGCGTGGACGAACGCGATATCATTCCCACTTGCTTCGGCGAGAATCTGCTGTGTCCCGGCCGTGTCATTTCCTCCGATATAGATGAACGCTGTGGCTCCGGCTTGGCGCAGACCTTTCAGAATGGTTTCACAATAAGCAGCATCCGGCTTGTCGCGAGTGCTTCCCAATGCTGCGCTTGGCGTTGCCGCGATAAGTTGAAGCTCTTTCTCGTTCAGAGCCGAAAGATCGACGAAATCGCCGTCGCGAATACCGCGCACACCGTGTCGTGCTCCGAGTATCCGCGAGCGAGGGTAGCGTTTGCGCGCCTCGAGCACAGCACCAATCAAGGTTTGGTTTATCACCGCAGTTGGCCCGCCGCCCTGCGCTATTACGAATGTCTCGGTCATGTGCCCCCCTTGTGTAAGCTCACTACTCAATGCCAAACGGTAGCTTCGTTTCAGGAATACCACCACTCGTCAAAAGCGGCCAGCTCAAGTCGGCTTCAGCTTTGATGCTCGCGCCGCTCCAATCCCAAATCCTTATAGTATTTTTATATCTTTCCTGTGTGTCCTGTCTCGAATTTTTATGGCGCTTTAGGCCATACTCCGCACAATCAGCGAACCTGAACAATGCGAGCCATTGCAGTAACTGATTGTCTTCACTCGTGTTCTTGCGATCCTTCCTGACAGCACATGAAGTAATTTGAATATAGACACGGTAATGGAAAAGGATCTCACTTCGATGGACATTGTTGTTCTCGGGATAGGCATTTTGTTCTTCCTCCTGTCACTGGCTTACACAAAAGCCTGTGACAATCTTTGACCGGAAGGATTACCAGATGACTATCGACTACATTCTCGGCGGCGCTGTGACCTTGTTCCTTCTCGCCTATCTCACCTACGCCCTCGTTCGGCCAGAGCGCTTCTGATCGCTTCTGACGCCAGGCCCGGAAAGCTAATCCCATGACTCTCAACGGTTGGATACAGATCCTCGTTTTTTGCGGGATCATCATTCTGCTCGTCAAGCCGCTCGGCGGCTACATGACGCGTGTTTTTAACGGTGATCGTACATTTCTATCGCCTATTCTTGTTCCCGTGGAGCGCGGCCTCTATCGCCTCGCCGGGACGAGCGAACGCGAAGAACAGCATTGGACCACCTATACGGCGGCGCTGCTGTTCTTCAGCCTGGCCGGGTTTGTCGTTCTTTATTTCCTGCAACGGCTCCAGGGTGTCCTACCCTTTAATCCCGCTGGAATGGGCGCGACCGAGCCTAACCTGGCGTTCAACACCGCAGTCAGCTTCGTAACCAACACCAACTGGCAGAATTACGGCGGCGAGAGCACGATGTCCTACCTCGTGCAGATGGCCGGCTTCACCGTACAGAACTTCGTTTCGGCGGCGACCGGTATTGCCATCGCAATTGCGCTGATCCGCGGCTTTGCACGCGCATCGGGCAAGTCGATCGGCAATTTCTGGGTAGATCTGACCAGATGCACGCTCTATATCCTGCTGCCGATCTGTATCGTCTTGACGCTTGTCTACGTCTATCTCGGCGTGCCGCAGACGCTCGGAACCTATGTCGACGCCACGACGCTGGAAGGTGCCAAGCAGACGATCGCTGTCGGTCCGGTTGCCTCGCAGCTTGCCATCAAGATGCTCGGTACCAATGGCGGCGGCTTCTTCAACGTCAATTCCGCCCATCCTTTCGAGAATCCGGATGCGATCTCGAACCTCATCCAGATGGTGTCGATCTTTGCGATCGGTGCGGCATTGACCAACGTCTTCGGCCGGATGGTGGGCAACCAGCGTCAGGGCTGGGCAATCTTTGCTGCCATGAGCGTATTGTTCCTGGCAGGCGTGGCCGTCTGTTACTGGGGCGAGGCCGCCGGCAATCCGCTGGTCCATGCTCTAGGGATTGACGGCGGCAATATGGAAGGCAAGGAGGCGCGCTTTGGCATAGCCTTGTCCGCACTGTTCGCCGTAATCACAACGGCCGCATCCTGTGGCGCTGTCAACGCGATGCATGACAGCTTCATGGCGATCAGTGGCATGATCCCTCTTATCAACATGATGCTCGGCGAAGTGGTTATCGGCGGCGTCGGTGCCGGCCTCTACGGCATCCTGCTTTACGTTATCATCGCTGTCTTCGTGGCTGGTCTTATGGTCGGCCGGACGCCGGAATATCTCGGCAAGAAGATCGAGGCGAAGGAAGTCAAGATGGCCATGCTGGCCGTTCTGTGCCTGCCGCTGGCAATGCTCGGTTTCACGGCGGTTGCAGCGGTTCTGCCGTCTGCGGTAGCGTCCGTTGCCAATGCCGGTCCGCACGGCTTCTCCGAAATCCTGTATGCCTATACCTCCGCTGCGGCGAACAATGGTTCGGCGTTTGGTGGCCTGACGGGTAACACGCCCTGGTACAACATCACCCTCGGTGTCGGAATGTGGATGGGCCGGTTCTTTGTCATCATCCCCGCGCTGGCGATCGCCGGTTCGCTTGTGACGAAGAAGACTGTTCCTGAATCAGCGGGCACGTTCCCGACGCACGGGACGCTCTTCGTTGGCCTGCTCGTCGGTGTCATCCTGATCGTCGGTGGTCTCACCTTCTTCCCGGCGCTGGCCGTCGGTCCGATCGTCGAACACCTCGCCATCGGGCTCGGGCAGACATTCTGATGGAGCGCTCCATGCGTCACGGTCATCTGCAGTTCAACATTCAGTCCCGCGCCGGAAAGCTGGCGCGGGGAGCAGCCAGGCGCATGCGCGCTTCCGACATCATTCTTGGCATGGCGCTGACAATGCTGCTCGTGTGGCTCGCTGCATACGCCCTCATTCACATGTACAACTGGAGTCTCTCATGAGCCAGTCCAAATCCGCGAGTCTGATGGACTCATCGATATTACTGCCCGCCATCGGCGGGGCTTTCAAAAAGCTGAATCCGCGCAGCCTCGCCAGGAATCCGGTGATGTTCGTCGTCGCCGTCGTTTCCGCGCTGACCACGGTGCTTTTCCTGAAAGACATCGCGACCGGGGGGCAAGACCTCTGGTTCACGTTCCAGATCATCGTGTGGCTGTGGTTCACCGTGCTCTTCGCCAATTTCGCGGAGGCCGTCGCCGAGGGGCGCGGCAAGGCACAGGCGGATTCGCTGCGCAAGGCCCGCACGGAAACCCAGGCGAAACTGCTTTCCGGCGAGAAAGACGCCAAGTTCAAACTGGTGCCCGGCACCAGTTTGAAAGTCGGTGATCTTGTCCTCGTCGAAGCGGGTGACATCATCCCCTCCGATGGCGAAGTCATCGAAGGCGTGGCTTCGGTCAATGAATCGGCGATCACTGGCGAGTCCGCTCCCGTCATCCGCGAATCGGGTGGTGACCGCTCGGCCGTAACCGGCGGCACGCAGGTTCTGTCCGACTGGCTGCGAGTCCGTATCACAGCAGCGGCAGGCTCGACATTCATCGACCGGATGATCGCGCTTGTCGAGGGCGCGGAGCGTCAGAAGACACCGAACGAGATTGCGCTCAACATTCTGCTTGCAGGCATGACGCTGATTTTCGTCCTGGCAACAGCAACAATTCCGAGCTTTGCTTCCTATGCGGGCGGCGCCATTCCGGTCGTCGTGCTTGTCGCCTTGTTCGTGACGTTGATCCCGACGACGATCGGTGCGCTGCTGTCGGCAATCGGTATCGCCGGCATGGACCGGCTGATCCAGTTCAATGTTCTCGCCATGTCAGGACGTGCGGTCGAAGCCGCCGGCGACGTCGACACGCTGCTTCTCGACAAGACCGGTACGATCACCTTTGGCAATCGTCAGGCCACCGAACTCCTCCCGGTAGAAGGCGTCACCGAAGAGGAACTTGCCGACGCCGCCCAGCTCGCCTCGCTGGCCGATGAGACGCCTGAGGGCCGTTCCATTGTTGTGCTGGCAAAGGAGAAGTACGGCATCCGTGCACGCGATATGGCAACATTGCATGCCCACTTCGTGCCCTTCACCGCGCAAAGCCGCATGAGCGGTGTCGACATTGACGGATCGTCGATCCGCAAGGGGGCTGTCGATGCCGTTCTCGCCTATGTCAATCAGACGACACTTGCAGCCGTTGCAACGGGTGGAACAGTCGTTGCAACGCGCGCCAGTAGCGAGACGGTGCGCGATCTGCAGGCTATTGCCGACCAGATCGCCAAGGCGGGTGGTACACCGCTTGCTGTTGTGCGTGACGGTAGGCTGCTGGGCGTCGTTCACCTCAAGGACATCGTGAAGGGCGGCATCCGTGAACGATTTGCCGAACTGCGCCGCATGGGCATCCGCACGGTAATGATTACGGGTGACAATCCTCTGACGGCCGCAGCTATCGCAGCGGAAGCCGGCGTTGACGACTTCCTCGCCCAGGCGACACCCGAAAACAAGTTGTCGCTCATTCGCGACGAACAGTCGAAAGGCAAGCTCGTCGCCATGTGTGGTGACGGCACGAACGATGCCCCCGCATTGGCACAGGCCGATGTCGGCGTGGCAATGAACACGGGTACTGTGGCGGCGCGTGAAGCCGGCAACATGGTCGATCTTGACAGCGATCCGACCAAACTTATCGAGATCGTCGGGATCGGCAAGCAGTTGCTGATGACCCGCGGGGCATTGACGACGTTCTCCATCGCCAACGATATCGCGAAGTACTTCGCCATCATCCCGGCCATGTTCCTGGCATTCTATCCGCAGCTGGGTGCTTTGAACATCATGGGGCTGCAAACACCGCAGAGCGCCATCCTGTCGGCAATCATCTTCAACGCGCTCATCATCGTCGCGCTCATCCCGCTGTCGCTCAAAGGCGTCAAGTACCGCGCTGTCGGTGCCGGCGCGCTGCTGCGCCGCAATCTCCTCATCTACGGCCTCGGGGGCGTCATTGTCCCCTTCATCGGTATCAAGGCAATCGATGTGGTCATCACGAGCCTTGGGCTCGCTTAAAGGATCATCCCAATGCTGAAACAACTCAAACCCGCGATTGTCATGATAATCGCCCTGACGGTCATCACCGGCCTGATCTATCCCCTCGGAATGACCGGGATCTCGCAAATGCTGTTCCCGCGCCAGGCGAATGGCAGCCTCGTCGGGAAGAACGGCACCGTCATTGGTTCGGAACTGATCGGTCAGGCATTCTCGAGCGACATTTACTTCCACGGGAGGCCGTCTGCTGCGGGCGACGGCTATAATGCCGCTGCCTCCAGCGGTTCCAATCTCGGACCGACAAATCCGAAACTGATTGAACGCATCAAGACGGACACGGCTGCATTGAAAGCGACCAATCCTGACGCGTCGGTACCGATCGATCTCGTCACCACCTCGGGCAGCGGTCTCGATCCGCACATTTCACCGGAAGCCGCCTATTTCCAGGTGCCAAGGGTCGCCAAGGCCCGTGGCACCGACGAGACGCGCATCCGCGAGCTGGTCGATCAGAATGTCCAGGGCCGCGAGCTCGGCTTCATGGGCGAGCCTGTCGTCAACGTCCTGGCCCTCAACCAGGCGCTTGATAGCCTGGCGGCACAGTAGTTGAATGGAGCCGGGGATCTGCAAGCCGCAAATCTCCGGCTTCTGCTCACAGGAGCCAAAGCCATTCTCTGGCGACAGGCCCGAAACTGACAGAAAATCTCTCGCAATCGCGCTATGATGAAGCTGAGTTAGTCAAGCCAGCCCGCTTCCACCCGACCAATTGTAGCGTAATGTATCTGGTGGCCCAAAAGCTACATCAGCATTCAAATGCAGTGGATTGGGACACATCGCTGATACATGGAAATCGCCATGTCACGACTGTACCGAATTCAATTGGAGAGAGATCAATGTTCGAAGGAATCAACCATCGTCGCCGTGGTTTTCTTGGCATTGCGGCCATGACCATTTCGGCCGCCCAGATCGGCTTGATCGGTTCTGCGAGAGCACAGTCCAATAACGCAAATCCGCCGGATCTGCCCGCGATCAAGCCGGGGACGAACACCTCATTCGGTGCACTGAAGCAGATCGATGCCGGCATCCTGAATGTCGGATACGCCGAAGCTGGCCCCGCCGACGGTCCAGTGGTTTTGCTTCTGCACGGCTGGCCCTATGATATCTACTGTTACGTTGATGTCGCTCCGCTGCTCGCATCGGCAGGCTACCGGGTAATCATCCCATATCTACGCGGCTATGGCACCACGCGTTTCCTTTCAGGCGACACGGCTCGCAACGGCCAGCAATCCGTGATCGCCACCGATATGATTGCATTGATGGATGCGTTGAAGATACCCAAGGCGATCGTCGCCGGCTGCGACTGGGGCGCGCGCACGGTGAATATCATGGCAACGCTCTGGCCAGAGCGTTGCAAGGCCATGGTCTCAGTAAGTGGCTATTTGATCGGCAGCCAGGAGGTCAACAAGAAGCCACTGCCACCAAAGGCGGAGCTCGCCTGGTGGTATCAGTTCTATTTTGCCACGGAGCGCGGCCGGCAGGGCTATGAAAACAACCGGCACGATTTTGCAAAGCTCATCTGGCAGCTCGCGTCGCCGAAATGGAACTTCGACGATGCCACCTTTGACCGATCTGCCGTGGCCTTGAAAAACCCGGACCACGTCGCGGTTGTGATCCATAATTACCGCTGGCGGCTGAGCCTGGCAACAGGCGAACCGCAATACGATGCCCTGGAAAAACGCCTCGCCGAAGCTCCGGTGATCACGATACCCACCATTACCCTTGAAGGTGATGCAAATGGTGCGCCGCATCCAGATCCTGAGTCCTATCGCAAGAAATTCTCGGGCAAGTATATGCACCGGACACTCGAAGGCGGTATTGGCCACAACTTGCCACAGGAAGCCCCGCGGGCCTTTGCCCAGGCCATCGTCGAAGTCGACGGATATTGATCCGAATCCACCATCATTGCAGCCATAGGTGGCGTTATCATTATTGTGATAATTAACTGACCAGGCTGCAGATAGTAGAATGTTGCTGCGCGCCATGAACGGGAATTGAGGCACCTTTCGATGGATCACATCGACCATATCCTGATCGTCGATGACGATCGCGAAATCCGGGAACTGGTTTCAAGCTATCTGAAGAAGAATGGTCTGCGTGTCACTGTGGCGGCAGACGGGCGGCATATGCGGGCATTTCTTGAGGCAAACTCCGTCGATCTCATCATTCTCGACGTGATGATGCCGGGCGATGACGGCCTGGTTTTATGTCGCGAGCTGCGCGCCGGTAAACACAAGGCGACGCCGATCCTGATGCTGACAGCCCGGAGCGACGAAACCGACCGGATAGTTGGCCTGGAGATGGGGGCGGATGACTATTTGGCAAAGCCCTTTTCAGCGCGGGAACTGCTGGCGCGCATAAAGGCCGTACTTCGTAGGACTCGCATGCTTCCTCCCAATCTTCAGATTACGGAGGTTGGCCAATTATTGACTTTCGGCGACTGGCAACTCGACACGTCCGCCCGGCATCTGCTCGACCGCGATGGGACCGCCATCGCTCTCAGCGGCGCCGAATACCGCTTGCTTCGCGTGTTCATTGACCACCCGCAGCGCGTCCTCAACCGCGACCAGCTCTTGAACCTCACGCAAGGGCGCGAAGCCGAGCTGTTCGACCGGTCCATCGACCTTCTCGTCAGCCGGCTGCGCCAGCGGCTTTGCGACGACGCGCGCGAGCCGGCGTACATCAAGACCGTTCGCAGCGAGGGTTACGTCTTCTCCATGCCGGTCGAAATCTCCGAGATCCGGCAATGAGCGCCACCGCAGTGTTCCATCAGCTACGACTATGGCCCCGCACTTTGGGGTCGAGATTATTCCTGATCCTTCTCGCCGGCGTAACTATTGCGCATGGCCTTTCGTTCGGCGTTCTGTTTCTTGAACGCTACATGACGGCCAAGGCGGTGATGCTTGGTACACTGGAGAACGATGTGGCGACCTCAATCGCCATTCTGGATCGCTTGCCGGCTGGTGAGCGACCAGATTGGCTGGCGCGGCTCGACCGGGGGACCTATCGATATGTGCTTGGCCCCGGCTTGCCCGGTGTCCCTGACATGACCGCACGGGGGGCCGAGATTGCTGCGAAAATACGGGAGGCCAGCGGGCAGCGTTTTCCTCTGAGGGTCGAATCCATACCGGGTGATGGCAAACGCCTTCAGGCGCATCTGACCTTGAGCGACGGTAATCCGCTGACGATCGACGTACGCCCGGGGATCATGCCGGTTGCTGAATGGCTGCCATACGTTCTTTTTGCGCAGCTCATTCTTCTCGTTCTTTGCAGCTGGTTTGCGGTGCGACTGGCCATACGTCCTCTTGTGGACCTCGCCAACGCCGCGGATGCGCTGGACCCGAACAAGAAGACGCCGCGGTTGAGCGAAACGGGGCCGAGCGAAGTCGCGTATGCCGCGACAGCCTTCAACTCAATGCGCGATCGTATCGCACAATATCTGGAGGAGAGAGTACAGATCCTTGCGGCAATCTCGCATGATCTTCAAACGCCGATCACACGGATGAAGCTTCGTGCCGAATTTGCAGACGATTCCGCCGAGAAGGAAAAACTGGTCCATGACTTGGCCGAGATCGAGCGCCTCGTCCACGAAGGGATTGCCTATGCCCGCAGCGCTCATGGAAATACCGAGAAATCCTCTCGTATCGACGTCGGCTCTTTCATTGAGAGCCTTGCTTACGATTATCAGGACACAGGCAAAGCCGTAACGGTGGGCGAAAAGATCGACGGCGCAATTGTGACCCGGCCTCATGCGCTTCGCCGCATCCTCACAAATCTCATCGACAATGCACTCAAGTTCGGCGGCACTGCAGAAATATTTGTGCAAAGAGATGCCGAGGGGTCAGTGATCATAAAAGTGCTCGATCGAGGTCCCGGGATTCCGGAAGACCAGTTCGAAGCTGTAATGCAGCCATTCTTCCGGCTCGAACAGTCCCGAAACCGAGGAACAGGGGGGACTGGACTAGGATTGGCCATTGCTCATCAGCTTGCGCTTGCAATTGGCGGCACACTCAAATTGTGCAACCGCCAGGGTGGCGGCCTCTCGGCGGAAATCTCCATCCCTTCCTGAAAAGCAGCACCTGCTTTGTATGGCAATGTACCGGGCCGCGTCCCGCCCACACTTCGTTACACTTGCACTCGATAAGGACACATCCGGGATACATCGCTCCCACTTGATGCGGTCAATGGCTGGTTCAGCCGTTGCGCCTCGGCGCCCGATCAATCCTACAAAGGGAACGATGATGACCCTTCTCGCTATTGCCTACTTCGGAGGCGTGCTGACTATACTCAGTCCGTGCATTCTTCCGGTTCTACCCTTCGTCTTCGCACGTGCGGGACAGCCTTTCGTCAGAAGCACAATGCCGATGCTTGCCGGTATGGCAATTACCTTTGCTTTAGTGGCCACGCTTGCCGCCGTGGGCGGCAGCTGGGCAGTCCATGCCAATGAATATGGCCGCTACGCCGCGATCGCGCTGCTCGGCGTCTTCGGTGTGACGCTCGTCTCGCCACAGCTTGCCACTGTCCTGACGCGGCCGATCGTTGCCTTCGCAAACAGGCTTTTGAATTCGACCGGTGGGCCGCGCTCAGTTCCGACTGCCAGTAGCTCGCTGATTCTTGGTATCGCAACGGGTTTGCTCTGGGCGCCCTGTGCCGGACCGATCCTTGGCCTGGTGCTGACGGGTGCCGCTCTTCAGGGCGCGAACGTTGAGACAACACTACTTCTGGTGGCCTATTCGGCGGGTGCTGCGACGTCGCTCGCCATTGCCCTTCTGATCGGTGGACGGGTCTTTGCCGCCATGAAACAATCATTGGGCGCCGGTGAATGGGTACGCCGCGGCCTCGGTATCGCCGTTCTTGCGGGTGTCGTCGCGATCGGCCTTGGTGCCGATACCGGCCTGCTCGCCCGCCTTTCCAGTTCCGGTACCAGCAAGGTCGAGCAGTCGCTTCTTGATGCTTTCAATTCAAACATGCCTCAACTTGCACCCGCTGCGGCTGCAGGCAACAGCACGATGCAGGCAGCTGGCGACCCTCATCCGGGGTTTCGCAGCGATCTGCCAATTGAGCGCCAGTTTCCTTCGCTCGATGGGGCCGTCGAATGGTTGAATTCAGCTCCGCTTACGACCGAACAGCTGCGAGGCAAAGTCGTACTGGTCGACTTCTGGACGTTCTCCTGCATCAATTGCATCCACACCGTTCCCTATGTTCGGGCCTGGGCGGAAAAGTACAAGGATCAGGGCCTCGTGGTGATCGGCGTGCATGCCCCTGAATATGCCTTCGAAAAGAAGATCGACAACGTCAAGAAGGCGATCAAGGATCTCCAGATCGGGTATCCGGTTGCGGTCGACAACAACTTCAAGATCTGGCAGGCATTTCAGAACAGCTATTGGCCGGCCCACTACTTCATCGATGCCAAGGGCCAGATCAGATACCATCATTTCGGCGAAGGTGATTACGAACAATCCGAAAAGGTCATTCAGGATCTGTTGGCCGAAGCCAAAAGCCAGAAGGCAGGGAACCAAGCCGGGCGCGGCTAGCTTAGCTGGGAAACCTCAAAGCTACTCTTTGCCGGTTGAAGAAGGGTGTCGCGAATGTTCGCGGCAGCCTTCCGATTGGAAAACCATTGCGCCACCAACGCTTCTAAGGAGACTTCTCATGCCGTTCGCCATCAAATGCCTTGTCGGTATTGCAGTCCTTGCATCGCCATGCGCCTATGACACCGACCCGCGCGAACCGACGGCTGTCGCAGCGATAATTGCCAACGTGTCTTCATCGAATGTGCCGCTCAAGGTGGCGCCTTCAGAAATCGTTTCGTCTTTGAACGAATAACCAGGTTCAGTTCCATAAGCTATGTTATGTGACTTTTGGCGTGTACCCGGGTGGGTTCTATTTCGAAGCGCGACTTTGTAGCGATAACAATGGCTTATCGCAACAAAGGAATCGCCATGGATCAACCGTTTCGGCGCACCTACTCCCAAATCACGCTCGACGAACGCCGCAAGATCGAACGCTGGCACGCTGCGAAGATCAGCGTCGACGTTATTGCCGAGAAACTCGGACGGCATCGCTCAACGATTTTTCGCGAACTGAAGCGCAATCGTTTCGATGATCCCGAGATGCTTGAACTGGCTGGTTATTACGGTCCGATCGCCGATACGAAGTCCAAGGATCGGCGGGGCAATCGACGCAAGCTGGTTCGGCTGCCGCAACTGCGCGAGGCGATTATCGAGCGGATTCGCCATGGCTGGTCGCCCGAGCAAGTCGCCGGCCGTCTGAAGCTGGAAGGCGGACGGCATGGCATGACGGTCTGTCACGAGACAATCTACCGGTTTGCCTATTCGAAGGATGGCCAGGCGATCAAGCTGTGGCATCACCTGCCGGAACGCCGAGCGCGCCGCCGGCCGCGGCATGCCCGGCGTCGCCATGGCCGCCGTTTCAGTCCGCATCTGAGCATTTTGCATCGGCCGGACATTGTGCGGGAGCGCCAGCAGTTTGGGCATTAGGAGTGCGATCTGATGCAGTTCAAGAAGAAGTTCGGTGAAGCCAACGTCACCTCACTGGTCGAGCGAGTGAGCCGCTTTACCGTGTTTCTGCGCAACAATGACCGGCAGTCGCGGCCGATCATGGAGCGGCTGATCCGCACGCTGGAAGCCCTGCCCGCAACGGCCCGCCGCTCAATCACCTTCGACCGTGGCACCGAATTCACCGACTGGCCCTATCTCCAGGCCGGACTTGGCACGCAGACCTGGTTTTGTGATCCGCAGTCGCCCTGGCAGAAAGGCACTGTCGAGAACACCAACCGCCGGGCCCGAAGATGGCTTTCGAGGGAGGTTGACCCGCTCGCCGTCAGCGATACCGAACTGCGTCGCGTCTGCGATCATCTCAATGCGACACCGCGCAAATGTCTGGGCTTCAGGACACCCGCGGAGGTCTTCCGCCAAAAGGTCATGGCAAGGCGGAGATGAATACGTTAGCCTGCCGATGCTCCAAAGTCGCACCTCAGCGAGAACTCACACCCGCAAAGTTAAAATTTCCTGTTTCTGCAAAGTAGACATGTCCGCGTGTCACCTTTTCGTTCGACGCAAACGAGATATGGGATTCAGATTCTGGATTCGATTTCAAAGACCCTACTGTTTTGGAAGCTTCGGCGAGCCCTCTCGGGCATAACGTTCGACCGTTTCAACCACAGCTGCAGGCACGGAAATTCCTTCCCGATGCTTCTTACGTGCTTCAAGCCGGCGATCGCCGGGAAGACGCACCGCCGGCGTTTCCTGGGCAGCACCGAGCATTTCTTCCAGGCGCGCTGAAAAGTCAGCGCCAGCGAACAGCTTCGGATCAAGCGCAATAATCATTTGGCCGGTGCGGGGTGGTCCACCTTCGCAATCGCCAAAGGATGAGGCCTCGAAGGACCAATGGGAACGGGTAAGGCCCGCTGCGAGAATATCCACCATCAGGGCAAGCCCGAAGCCCTTATAGCCGCCAATGGGCAAAAGGCTGCCCTCCATGGCCGCGGCCGCATCATTGGTTGGCACGCCATTCGCATCGATGGCCCAGCCATCCGGCAGCGCTGCGCCGCGATTATAGGCATCGATCACGGCAACCTTGGCAACCACGCTGGATGATTGGTCGACGACAAGCGGCTCGCGTCCTTCTCGTGGGACGCCAAATGCCAATGGATTTGTGCCGAAGAACGGCGTCTTTCCGCCAAATGGCGCTATTGACGGCGACGCATTGGCAGTCATCAGCGCAACGAGGCCCTGCCCAGCCAATTCCTCGACAAAGTAACCGAGGGACCCGCACGCATAGGAATTACCGACCGACAATGCGGCGATCCCGCACTGCCGCGCCACTTCGGTGAGCGGATGCAGTCCCAGAGCAATCGCAGGATGGGCAAAGCCGGTTCCGGCATCTACTCGAAGAACAGCGGCTGAAAGCGTTTCAAGGCGTGGGCGCGCATGGCCATCGACCTTGCCGCAAGCCGCATGGTCGCAATAGGTCGGCAGATATGAAAGCCCGACAATTGCTTGCCCATCGCGCTCTGCCGCCGCAATCGATCTGGCGACTGCCGAGGCGTTTTGCGCACTGACATTGGAGGCAATCAGGGCCTTTGTCGCCAGGGCTTCAATTTCATCGAATGTCAGTGTCCGGATATCGCTCATAGGGTGACTTCCTGTGCGTATTCTGTCTTTTTCTGCAGTCTCGCAAGTTCCTCGTAAGGAATGTGACACCGGATCTTGTGGCCGGGTTCCGCGTCGATCAGGGGCGGCTCCTGGTCCTCGCAGACGGCGCCAATCTTGCGGGGGCACCGTGTATGAAAAACGCATCCCATTGGCGGGTTGATGGCACTTGGAATCTCGCCGTCAAGCCGAACGCGGACGTGCTCGGCTTCATCCAGTTTTGGAACCGCAGAGAGCAACGCTTCGGTGTACGGATGGTGCGGTCCTGAGAACACACGTTCCGAGGGGCCAATCTCCATGATGCGGCCCAAATACAGCACTGCGATGTGATCCGACAGATAGCGGACAACGGCCAGATCATGCGAGATGAAGATATAACTGACACGTTCCTTCGTCTGCAGATCCGCCAGCAAATTGAGAATTGCTGCCTGCACCGAGACGTCGAGTGCGGAGGTTGGTTCATCGCAGACAACAATTCGAGGATCGCCGGCAAAGGCTCGGGCGATCGCCACCCTCTGCTTCAGTCCACCAGAAAGCTGACGTGGCTTTACGCTCAGATGCCGTTCGGTCAGACGCACCGAACGCACAAGTTCGACGAGACGTTTCTGTTGCGCGGCGCCCCTCAGGCCAGCCAGCGTCCGCAGCGCCCTGCCCATGATATGCCGGATCGAATGGGAGCGGTTGAGCGCCGAGTCGGGATTCTGGAAAACGATCTGCATCGCCTTTACCTGATCAGCCGACCGGCTTTCGAGCCTTGGTGCCAGCGGTTTGCCCTCGAGCTGCATCGCGCCGCCAGTGTCGGCGGGAACGAGACCGAGCAGCAGTCGGGCGAAAGTGGTCTTGCCGCTGCCGGACTCCCCGACCAGGCCGAGCGTCTGGCCGGGCAGAAGATCCAGCGAAATATCATTCACGGCGCGCAAGGCGTGGCCGTGGCTGGCATAGGTCTTGTTGAGCCCCTCAATGCGCAGGACAGGTTCCGGCGATGCGTTCACGGCGGGCGTCCCGATGTTGCCCGGTGTTGTGCGCGGAAGCATTTGTGCTTTCTCGTGATAGTGGCACCGGGAAAGGCGCCCCCCAAGATCATGGAGTGGCGGCAGTTCGTTGTGGCACCGGTTGTCGGCGAGCGCGCAGCGATCAGCGAAAGCACAGCCACTGATTTTCGCCCCCGGCGCGGGCAGGAAGCCTGGAATTGTGTCGAGGCGTATCTGGTCCTTGCGCTGCCCACCGCGCGGCAGGCAGCGCAGCAAGGCAACCGTGTAGGGATGGCGAGGATCGTTGAAGACCTGTTCTGTGGGTCCCTCCTCCACCAGCATGCCGGCATAGAGCACGCCCACCCGGTCACACATGCGCGAAACGACAGCGAGGTTATGGCTGATGAAAAGGATCGAGGCCGAAAGTTCTTGCCGCAGCTTGGCTATCAGGTCGAGCACTTCCGCCTCGACCGTCGCGTCAAGACCCGTCGTGGGCTCGTCCAGGATCAGCATCGTAGGGTCATTGGCAAGGGCCATGGCGATACCAACGCGCTGCTGCATGCCGCCGGAAAGCTGATGCGGATAGCGCTGCATCACCCGAACCGGGTCGGAAATGCGCACACGGTTCAGCATGGCAATTGCCTGGTCCGACGCCAGCTGCCCGGAGATGCCGCGCAGCTCAAAAATTTCCGTCAATTGACGCCCGATGCGAATGGACGGGTTCAACGCCTTGCCGGGATCCTGATAGACCATCGAGACGCTGTCAGCGCGCATCCGGCGCAGCGCTTCGTTGTCAAGTTTCATGACATTCTGGCCGGCAAGCCAAATCTCTCCTGCGGTGATTACGCCGTTTCTCGGGAGGTAGCGCACGACAGAAAGGGCGACAGTAGACTTTCCGCAACCCGACTCACCGACGAGGCCATAGGCTTCTCCCGGCCGTATCGTCAGGCTGAGGTCGCGCAGGACAGCCCTGTTGCGTCTGCCAACGCGGTAGGCGACGGACAGGTTGCGCAGTTCGAGTGCATTCTCTGCGTTGGAAGGTTCAGTCATTGAGAGCTCCCTGAACCCCGTCGGCGACAAGATTGACGCCGATGACGAGCGATGCGATGGCCAGCGCGTCGAACAGCACAGTCCACCAGAACCCGCCGCCGATCATGCCGTAATTGCTGGAGATGCTCAGACCCCAGTCGGGGGATGGCGGCTGGATGCCGAAGCCCATGAAACTCAATGTCGCAACCGCAAAGATTGCATAGCCAAGCCGGACTGTCGTTTCGACGAGAATGGGCGGTATCACGTTCGGCAATATTTCGACGAACATCGTGTGAAGTGCGCTTTCCCGGCGCAGCTGCGCAGCTGCCACATAGTCAAGTTCGCGTTCGGAAAGAACTGCAGATCGCACAGTACGGGCAATAATCGGCGAGAAGCTGAGCCCGATGACGATGATGACCGTGGCCTTCGACGTACCAAGCGCAACGATGGCAAGCAGCGCGACGATGACGACAGGGATAGCCATGAACGCTTCGAGGATGCGGCTTATGATGTCGTCCACCAGACCACGGAAATAGCCGGTAAAGAGGCCCAGCGTGGTACCGGCCAGCGTGGCAAGGAGCGTTGCAAGCGGTGCGACGGTCAGGATGTCGCGCGAGCCGACAATGACACGCGAAAAGACGTCCCGGCCGAGCTGATCGGTGCCGAACCAGTGTTCCGCAGAGGGCGGCACGAGCGCGTTGATGATATCGTCGGCGAGCGGATCATAGGGGGTGAAATGTTCGCCGAACAGTGCACAGACAACCCAGAAGAGCACGATGGTCAGTCCGGAGAGGAAGGAACCCGAACGGCTGAGCGAAGCAAGGACTTCGGTCACAGGACTGCGCGTGCTGGGGGCGCTGGGTAGTTCGGGTTGCTTGATTTCGATTGCAGTCATTGTTCCGTCCCCAATCGAATGCGCGGGTTCAGCACCGAGTAGAGAATGTCGGCAACCAGCGTCGCCACCGAATAGACGATGCCGATCGTCAGAATTCCGGCCTCGAGGATCGGAAAATCCTTGCCGCGCGCTGCCGTAAAGATCAGCGAGCCGATCCCCTGGTAACGAAACAGCGTCTCGACCACCACAAGGCCGCCAATCAGGTAGCCGGTCTGCGTTGCAATAACCGTGATGGTCGGAAGAAGAGCGTTGCGCAGGACGTGCCGCCAGATGACGGTGCGCCAGGGGAGGCCCTTCAGGACTGCCGTTCTCGTATAGTCGGAATCGAGTGCCTCGATCATGCCGGAGCGGGCCATACGAGCGATGTAGCCGAACAACACCAGAAAGAGCGGCAGGGCCGGCAGGATGAGATAATAGATCTGCGTAAAGAAACCTGCATCCTTGGGCCAGGTTGCCGCAATGGGGAGCCAGTTCAGCCAGACACCGAAGATCAGGATAAAAATGATGCCAGTGACGAATTCCGGCAGCACCGTTGCCGATAATCCCCCCAGGCTGATGATGCGGTCGATGGGGCGATTGAGATTCAATGCGGCGATGATACCGCCAAGTATCCCCAACGGCACGACCATGATGAACGCAACCAGCGCAAGCTTCATGGAATTGCCCAATGCGTCGATGACGAATGGTGCCACCGGAGCCCGGAAGATATAGGATGTGCCCATATCCCCCTGGATGAAATTGGAAATCCAGTCCCAGTATTGCACAAGAAGTGGCCGGTCCAGGCCGAGCGAATGATTGAGCGCGTCAACAGCGCGGATATCGGCAAGTGGTCCCAATATGGCACGGCCAACATTTCCGGGCAGCACCTGGCCTCCCAGAAACACCATGATGCTGAGCAGAAACAGCGTAACCAGCGACAGGACAATGCGCTTTAACAGGAAGGAAAGAATGGCTTATGCTCCTTGATGAGCCAGCCCCACAAACATGGAGCTGGCTGTTGCCGGATTCCGTTCCTCCCCGTCAGGCTTTCGACGCGCGGTCGAGATAGTTCTGCGACATGGCCGTCGGCTGTACGCCGGTTACCCCCTTCGCGGTTGCGGTCAGATAGTCGAAGAAGTAACCGAAGATAACCGGCGTCTCCTCAAGCAGGAGATTCTGGATCTTGCCGGCGGTCTGCTTTTGGGCTTCCAGATCGAGGGCCGCGATATAGCCCGAAGCCAGCTGATCGTAGTCCTTGTTCTTGAAGTGAGCCGAATTCCAGGTGCCTTCGCTCTTCAGCGGAGCCGACAGGTAGACATTGGGAACGCCCCGATGGCCATAGTCGGTAATGCCCATGACCGAGTCGAGCCAGTTCGATTTACCGAAGACGGCATCGCCATAATAGGCTCCCTGATCAAGGATGTTCAATTCGAGATCGATCCCGATTTCCTTGACCGCATTCTGGATGAGCACTGCGTATTCCGGAATCTCCAGATAGCGTTCCGTCGTCAGCGTGACTTTGAAACCCTTGCCGGCGCCCGCTGCCTCCATCAATTGCTTGGCCTGCGTCAGGTCCTGCTGCCGCTGCGCAACACTTGTGTCCGTCGAAGGGAACACCGGAGCGAACGGACTGTCATTGCCCAATGATGCACGGCCGCGCATCAAACCCTTCTGCAGTTTGTTCCGGTCGATGCTGAGTGCAATAGCACGGCGCACCCGCGCATCCTTGAAGGGATCCATGTCGCACCGCATGTGCACCTGGTGGTGCGCAACGGATTTGAGACTGAGAATTTCGACGTTGGGATCGTTGAGCAGGCCGACGCCGGCCAGAACCGGAAGCTGGTTGATAACATCCACCTGCCTGCCCTGAAGCGCCAGGATCATCGGCTGGATATCGGCGAAGAAGGTGAACTCCGTCCGGTCAGGCAGGGCCTTCTCACCCCAGTAGTCGTCGTTTCTGACGAATGAGGCGCCTACTTTCGGCGTGTACTTCTCAAGCTTGAACGGTCCGGTCGCGTTGAAGTTCTTTTCAAAATCGCCCTTGTAGTCAGCCGGAATAATGATCGCGTTGTAATTGTCCGACGACACCATATAGGGGAAATTGCCGTTCGGCGCATCGAGATGGAACTCTACCGTGTAGTCGTCGATCTTCTTTGTCGCGCCCTTCTGCAGATACCCAGTGAAAACCGACAAGGCATTCGAAGAATTGGCTGGATCAGCCAGCCGGTCGATGCTGGCCACCACATCGTCAGCCTTCATTTCGGCGCCGCTATGGAACTTCACACCCTTGCGCAAGGTGAAGGTCCACACGTCACCCTTGTCGTTCGGCTTCCAGCTTTCAGCGAGCATCGGCTTCAAGACAAGATCGGGACCGTCAAGGCAGAGAAATTCACCTACCTGTTGCAGCATCAAAAGACCGCCGGCGTCGGCAACGCTGACGGGCTCTATGGCCGCGGCGGGAACACTGCTGGCCACACGAATGGTTGCACCGGGCGTTCCCTGTGCGCGGGCGAGGCTTGGCATCCCCCCGAACCCTGCTGCAAAGCCGACGCTTCCAAGGAAAGGCAGCGACAGACCCAGCAGGCTCCCGTGACGAATGAATTCGCGGCGGCTGACCCTGCCGTCCACGAGACCGTCGATCAGATGGTTTTCGAGATCAGTCCGGCCACGCCGGAGAATGTCGAGAATCTTGTAGTTCTTCATGGCTTCTGCTCTTTCCCCTGTGTTCTGGTTCTTGCCGGACGAGAGGTTCATCAGCGCTCCTTGTCGCTGAGTTGTCGGACCGTCCGTAACCGACAAACATTGGAATGCCATTTCCTCCGGTCACCTTGCTGTCCGGTCTTTTGCCGGACTGGCATCAAACTAACGTCCTCCCGTCAATTCAGCGGCAGACGCCGATAGGTCCCCGGACTTGCCGGGTTGTGATATTTGTTCTTTGGCCCGCGTTCCATGTAATCCCGGTGACAGGCGGCCAGTTTGTCTCGCGCCAGTGTTACACCCAAGCCGGGACCTTCTGGCACTGGGACGACATTGTTCAGCGGTGAAAACGGCCCGCCTTCGATGATATCGGTCGTCTGCATGCGAAACAGCGACTGGTTCGGCTCCCTGATCCAGCCTAATGCCGCGCACAGATGAAGATAGGCGGCGCTCCCGATGCCGGAGTCGCCACTATAGCACCAGAAATCGATGGCGGCATGTTCACATGCGCCGATGAAACGGATGAGCCGACCGATTCCGCCGTGAACGGCCGGATTGCCGACAATCGCATCCGGAACCCGCAATTCGACGGCACGGGCAATGTCGATATTGTGTGTTGAGAACGGTATCGAACAATGGCGGCGCAATTCACGCATTTCCTCGATTGTTGCGACTGGATCTTCCCAATTGCGAACGTTCAGTTCTTCCAACGGTCGCACAAGTTGTCGCGCGGTTGCAAGTGAATAAGCCTGGTTGGAATCGATCCGCAGCATCACATCGTCACCGAGTTTCTTGCGGATCAGCTCGATCACTCGCAGCGATATCTTCGGATCTTCTGTGGAGAACTTTCCCTCAAAGAAGGTAGTCCCATACGTCTCGTGCAGTTCGACACAATAATCGGCAACTTCTTCCGGGGTTTTTTCACCAATCGTGTCCGGCCCGTCTCCGCGCAGCGAGAAATAATCGGTAAAGGGTATCGCTTTACGCACCGCGCCACCGAGCAGCTGGTAAAGCGGCTGGTTCCACGCCTTGCCGCGCAGATCCCATAGTGCCATTTCGATTGCACCGAATGCCATGATGCGATTGCGGTCGTTGATGCTCTGAACGCCGGTCCAGTACGGCAGGCAGACATTTTCAGCGCCGGCTATATCGAACGCGTCGCGTCCGATCAGCCTCGACGCCAGCACGTCTCTAATGATGGCAGCCGCCGCGGCGCTCGGCGCCTCACCGAGGCCGATCAATCCATCCTCGGTCTCGACTTCGACGATCGTCGGCGAAAAGCCGTCCAGTTCCCCGAATACCCAGACATAGGGAGCTTCAAGGGTCAGATTGATCGGTGTCGCAGTGATACGGCGAATTTTCATATCAATGGCTCAGGTCTAGGAAAGGCGCGCCGAGCAGCCCGGGATCGACGTCAATACCAAGGCCGGGGCCATCCGGGATACCCATGCGGCTGCCAATAACGGGCGGCGTGTTCCTGGCGGTGCGGACCGTGACCCATTCGTGAAAGGCAATCGCGTGCAATCGCCGTTCCTCGGGCGTCGAAAGCGAAAGATGCGCCATTGCGGCGGTATCGACTTCGGCTCCGCCGGTATCCTCGACGGTGACCATGAAGCCGAGATCGACAGCAAGATCACGGATCTGGCGGGTCTTTGTTACGCCTCCCAGACGAGAAATCTTCAACGTCAGCCCATCCGCTGCGCCCTTGCGATGAATGTCCAGCATTTCCTCAAGCGATGTGACGGACTCATCAAGAATCATGGGTTTGTTGAGGGAGCGCCTGACCGAAAGGCAGTCGTCGATAGAGACGCAGGGCTGTTCCATCGTGTAGTCGATTTCCCGGGTTGCATCGACGAACTGCCGCGCCTGATAAGCCGACCACCCGGCATTGGCATCGCAAAAGATCACCGTGCCTTTGGGAACGGACGCTGCAACAGCGGCAACCCGTTCAATATCGTCGTGAACCTTGCCGCCCACCTTGACCTGCAGACGATGAAAGCCTTCGGAGACTATTCGCTTTGCATTGGCAATCATCACCTCGACCGAGCCATGCGTGACGACCCTGTACAGATCCGCCATGTCGCTTTCCTGGCCACCGAACATCGTCACAAGCGGCACGTCGGCCGCGCGGGCGGTCAGATCCGAACAAGCCATATCGAGCGCGGATTTGATATAGGGATGGCCCTTGAACACAGTGTCCATCAACCTGTTTAGGCGGGTCAGTGCGCGCGGATCCTGTCCGAGAAGATGAGGTGCTATTTCGGCGACGCCCGCCTGCGCCCCCGCGGCGAACGCAGCGGAATAGAAATTGCCGAGCGGTGCCATTTCACCCCATCCAGTGAGTCCGGTGTCAGAGGTGACCGATACCAGAACAGCATCGAACCCCTCCGCGCCGCGCCCCTTGGACATGTTGTAACGGCCATCAACAAAAGGCTGCATGACGCGGTAGGCTTTTATGGTGTTGATATGCACGGCGTACGATCCTATGACTGGTAAACAGAAAGCGGGGCCGAATGGGGCGTGGGGAGCGATCAGGGGTCGATGGGTTTCTGCTTAGCTCCGTTACGCCCGTCAGGTGTCTTGCTACCGCCGTTCCGCTTTTCGAGACTTGCTGCAAAAGCGACCAGTTCCTCGAAGTCGAGGGCAATATGCTCACGGGCATGGCACTGGGCGGCCTTCATATCGCGCCCTTTGAGCAGGCGCACATATTCTTCATGAACATCGAGGGATGGAACCGGCTCGTTGCGCGCGCGCTGATGCAAAGCAAAATACATTTGAAGCCGGCTGGTCAGTCGCTGCCATGTGTCGAGCAGCAACGCATTGTCGGCCCATTCATAGATCAACCCATGCAGTTGCAGCGCGGTCTCGATCTGGCGGGTCGTGTCGACAGCGAGCGTCGCCTGTTTGACCGCATCATGCCGGCGATCGAGTTCATCAAAAAACTGGTCCGTCCTGTTCGGCCACGTCTTCTCGATGGCAAATTCATCGAGCACCTGGTTGAGCGAATAGGCGTCCTCGATATCCTTGGCGGTCACTTCGATGACAAAAGTTCCCGCATAGGGGATGCTGGTCAGGATACCCTCCTGAACCAGTTCCCGCATTGCTTCGCGCAAGGGCGCGCGGCTGACACGCATCTGCTCGGAAATACGAAGCTCGTTCAGCTTCTGCCCGGGCTCCAGCTTGCCCGTGAGAATCGCCCGCTTGAGCAGTGTGACAATCTCAGCGCGGCGGGTCGTATCGACAATCGGATCAAAATCGGTCTTGCTCATCATGACTGAAATCCTGTATGCAGATGCAGGAAATCAGATTGTCGACAATATAGCAATACTGGATTCAAAGGTTGCGATTGGATTTAGCCGTCATTGCTGACGTGCCTATCGCAGCCAAGCCTTTTCTGATTTATAGCAGCGCGCGCACATGCCTCGCTTTCCTTACCGGAGACTGACGTGACACTAACCGGCTTCTTACAGTTGACCGCTTCGACGGTGATCTTCCTGCTCGCTGCAACATGTGCGAAGTCCTGGGCCCTCGGACCAAGCACCGTCAAATTGATCCTGACAATCCTGTTATATTCGGCAGGCAATCTCATCATGCTGCGACTGGTACGCGAGTTTGGAATGGCTTCGGCCTTCAGCCTGTCCGCGGTCATCCAGCTCATTGCGGTAAATCTGATTGCCCTCACCTTCTTTGGCGAAAGGCTCCCCTTGATCCAATCGTTCGGGATCGTGTTCGCCGTCATAGCTGTTGGTTTGATAACGTTCGGATCCGTAGCGAAATGAGATTGATGCGGTACATTCGGGTGTACCGTGGAAATCTCTGCGGCAGAAGAGCTATCTAATCAGCAAGGGAACTCCGTACGATGACCACGTGTTTGCCGTCTGACCGAAATTTTTCTGCCAGAAGACTGTGATCCATATCCTCACTTATGCAGACCCTTACAGCCTCGCGGCGGCCAAGTTCCAGAACCGCAACTGCAACAAACCTGTCGAACAAGATCACGTCGGCCATCTGCATTGCCCGTACAGCCCGCAGTGTCAGCAATTCGGGTTCATCGGACTCGACCGTAATGCTGGCCACAGGTCTGCTCGCCGGAGTGGCGGCAGCAATCATATGCGCCGAATTCATCAGCGTCAGTTCATTTGGCGCGGTGCCCGAAGAGAAGGCGCGATCGACAAATTCTTCCCAGAAGCGGCGGCGTTGCGCGCCCGGTTTCAAGAGATCACTGATTTGACCGCGCACGGCTTTCGCCAAGCGTGCCCAACTCGAAAGCGAGGCTGGCAGAAGTGCTTCGATGCGCCGCCGGAGTGCCTGACCGAGAATGGGTGCTGCTCCGTCGGTCGAGATACCGATCACCACCGGCGAACGATTGACGATCGAGCCAAATTGGAACTGGCAGAAGTCAGGACGGTCGATCACGTTGCATGGGACACCCGCCTCAACGGCCGCGTGGAGAAAGTTGCGCGCGTCCTCGTCCGTGGGCGAATCGGCGACGGCGATTGCCGCGTTCTCAAAGCTTGTCGGGCACCAGTCACGTGGATGATGAACGAGCGACAACGCGGAAATCAGCGCCGACATTTCTTCGCTCAACACCCGCGCATATACATGAACTTCCGCGCCTGCAGCTGCCAGCAATTCGGCTTTCCATGTCGCTGCTGCGCTGCCGCCAACGAGAAGTGCGCGCCTGCCTCTGAGATTGAAGAAGACCGGCAGCACAGCCAGGCTGCCAATGCTCGCTGGAAGGGGATTACTCTGCGGCTTTGACAATATTTGCATCGATTATACCCCTGATCTCGGCGCGGCAGGAGCCGCAATTGGTTCCGGCTTTCAGCGTCTTCCCAATGGCTTCCACGGTATGGCTGCCACTCAGGGCCGCCGCCGCAATCTCGTTTTTTCCAACCGAAAAACACGCGCAGACGATTGCGCCCTTGTCGGGCATGTCCTTGCCGGGCCTTCCCGCCAGAAGCTGAAATCGCTGATGCGCGTCGGTGAATTGCCGTGTCAGCTGTTCACTCGCCCAGCTACGCGAAACGGTGACCGGTTCGCGCGCCACAAAGAGCACGCCGGCAAGCGTCTCGCCCTCGAACATTGCGATGCGGTGCTGGCCCTGCCGATGGTCGTGATAGGCAAGCAGCGGCACCTCGGCGCCGGTGCGGAACAGTTGTTGAGCATAGGCGCTCCAGTCCTCGGGTTCCGCGCAGCTTGCCAGCTCAAGCCGGAAGCCGCCTTTTGTTCGCGCGAGCGCCCAATAATCTTCCACACATGCAGGCTTTACGCGCATGACCGCAAAGCCATACCAGTTTGCCTGAAATGGCCTGACGGCAACTTGTGCCATTTTGAGCGCCGGCTGACCGGAAACTGGATCGACGTTTGCTGTCACCAGAGTATCGACCCGCGCCTTGCTGGCAAACTGCCCCGTCCAGTGCATGGGCACGAAGACATTGCTCCGCGCCTGCCGGTCCGTGAGCAGCGCCCGGACGATAATTGTGCCATGGTCGTTTGTGAGCCTTACCAGGGTGGCGTCGCCAAGGCCCTGCTCGGCAGCGTCGAGTGGATGTATCTCGGCGAAGGGCTCGGCGAAATGACCGGATAGGCGCGCGCTCTTTCCCGTGCGCGTCATCGTGTGCCAGTGATCCCGGATACGGCCCGTGTTCAAGACAAAGGGATGTCGGGGGTCGGTCGCTTCGTCATTCGCAGGATGCACTGCGACAAGGCGAGCGCGACGGTCCTGCGTATAGAAGTCCCCTTCAGCAAAAAAACGTTGCTCGGTTGCTGGTTCCCCCTGCCCTTGCGGCCACTGAAATGGTTGCAGAGTGTCATAGTCCTCACCGGATATGGCAGCATGGGCGCTGATGTCGAAATCCCGGCTGCCCCGGTTACCGGTTCCCGATAGGGCCGCATGCTCGGCAAATATCTGCGATGGGCTTTCATAGGCAAAGCTTGCCGCAAAACCCATGCGCCTGGCCACTTGCGTGATGATCCACCAATCCGGCCTCGCCTTGCCGGGCAGCGGCAGGAAGGGCCGCTGCCGGCTGATCCGCCGTTCGGAATTGGTGACCGTACCGTCCTTTTCGCCCCAACCGGCTGCGGGCAGAAGCACATGGGCATGGCACGTCGTATCGGTCGCCGCATTGATGTCGGAGACCACGACGAAAGGACAGGCTTTCAGCGCCTTCACGACCAGATCGGCTTCCGGCATTGAATCGACCGGATTGGTCGCCATGATCCACAGCGCCTTGACCTTTCCTTCCCGTACCGCATTGAAGAGATCAACAGCCTTAAGCCCCGGCTTGGAGGCGATCGTTGGCGAAGCCCAGAAACCCTGAACCAGCTGTCGATGATCTTCGTCTTCCAGATGCATATGGCTTGCCAGCATATTGGCGAGGCCGCCGACCTCGCGCCCTCCCATGGCATTGGGCTGGCCGGTAACGGAAAACGGCCCCATGCCGGGACGGCCTATGCGGCCTGTCGCGAGATGGCAGTTGATAATGGCGTTGACCTTGTCGGTTCCGCTCGTGGATTGGTTCACGCCCTGACTATAGACCGTCACGCAACGCTCGGTCTGCGTGAACAGGGTGAAGAAGTCCCGCAATTCCTCTGGGGAAAGTCCTGTTCGCGCGGAAATGTTGCGCAGATCATGGCTCTTGGCGATCGCCAATGCCGCGTCGAAGCCAGACGTGTGTCGATCGACATAGCCTCGGTCCACCGCCCCTTGGGCGGCAAGAAACCCAAGCAGCCCGACAAACAGTGCCGTATCTCCGTCCGGTTTGATCTTCAGATGCACGTCGGCAATATCTGCGGTCATGGTCCGGCGCGGGTCGATGAGTACGACGCGCATGTGCGGGCGCCTGGCTTTTGCTGCTGCGATACGCTGGTAAAGCACCGGATGGCACCAGGCCAGATTGGAACCGGTGAGCACGATGAGATCGGCCAGTTCCAGATCCTCATAAGTTCCTGGGACAGTATCCGACCCAAAGGCACGGCGATGCCCGGCCACGGAAGAGGACATGCACAGACGCGAGTTGGTGTCGATATTGGCGGAACCGATGAAACCCTTCATCAGCTTGTTGGCAACATAGTAGTCTTCCGTCAAAAGCTGACCGGAAACGTAGAACGCAACACTGTCAGGCCCATGCTCCCTGATCGTTTCTGCGAAGCGGTCTGCTACCAGATCAAGCGCCGCGTCCCAGCTTGCAGGCATGCCGTCAATTTGCGGCTCGATCAGCCTTGCGTCGAGATCGACGGTCTCGCCAAGAGCGGAGCCTTTCGAGCAAAGACGCCCGAAATTGGCGGGGTGATGGGGGTCACCCGCAATGCCAATGGCTCCGCTCTCCTCCCTGGTGGCGAGAACGCCGCAGCCTACCCCGCAATATGGGCAGGTGGTGCGAACGCTTTTGGGAGATATGCTTTCCATGCAGTCTATTCCGCCGCCACGGCGGCAAGTTCGAGCAGCGCCAGGATCCGGTCACCATCGAGCTTGATGGCAATGGTCTTGACGCTTCCCTCGTCGGCGCCGAGTGCCTTGCCGGTTTCGAGGGAAATCACCCAATTGTGCAGCGGACACGTCACCGCGGCTCCGTGCACAATGCCCTGGCTGAGCGGTCCGCCCTTGTGCGGACAATGGTCGTCAATGGCGAAAATCTGATCTTCCATGGTACGAAAGACGGCGATCTTGCCTTGTGGGGTCTTTACGCAGCGCGCGCCCCGGCGAGGAATATCGTTGATCGATCCGATTTCAATCCAGTCATTCATGACACTCACTCCGCTGCCTGGTGAAAGTCAATGGTGGCCATGGGCTGGAATTCATGTTTGTCGACACCCGACACACGCTCCGACCATGGGTCGACCTGGGCGAATTTCTGGCTGAAGACAAACCGCTCGAAATAGGCCTTGCGCTTTTGCGCGTCGCCCATGATCTGGCGGCGAATTTCGTCCAGGCCGACGCGCTTTGCCCATTTGTAGATGCGCTCGAGATAGCGGCCCTGCTCGCGGTACATCTGCGTCAACGCCACGACATGCTCCAGCGCCTCGTCCTCGGTTTTCACCAGACCCAGAACCTCGGTGCCCTTGATATCGAGACCGGCGGCCCCGGCGAAATGGATCTCGTAGCCCGAATCGACGCAGATGATGCCGACATCCTTGCAGGTTGCTTCGGCGCAATTGCGCGGACAGCCGGAGACAGCCATCTTGACCTTGGCGGGCGTCCAGGACCCCCACATGAACTTCTCGATGCGGATGCCGAGACCGGTAGAATCCTGCGTACCGAAACGGCACCAGTCCGTGCCGACGCAGGTCTTCACTGTACGCAGGCCTTTGGCATAGGCCTGACCCGACACGAACCCGGCCTTGCCGAGATCAGCCCAGACAGCCGGCAGATCTTCTTTCTTGATGCCCAGCATGTCGATGCGCTGGCCACCCGTTACCTTCACTGCAGGTATGTCGAATTTGTCGACGACATCGGCAATGGCGCGCAGTTCCTTGGAATTGGTTACTCCGCCCCACATGCGCGGCACGACCGAATAGGTGCCGTCCTTCTGGATATTGGCGTGAACCCGTTCATTGATGAAGCGCGACTGATAATCGTCCGCATATTCGTCCGGCCAGTCTGCCACAAGATAGTAGTTCAGCGCCGGGCGGCACTTGGCGCAGCCGCAGGAGGTCTTCCATTCGAGTTCCTGCATGACTTCCGGAATTGACTTCAGCTGCTTCGCCTTGATCAGACGGCGGACATCGTCATGGCCGAGGCTCGTGCAGCTGCACATGGGCGTCACTGCGGAGGGATTGTAGGTATCGCCAAGCGTCAGCGACAGAAGCTGTTCGACGAGACCTGTACAGCTTCCGCACGAAGCGGAGGCCTTGGTATGGGCGCGTACATCGTCGAGCGATGTCAGCCCTTTTCCGGTGATTGCACCGGTGATTTTACCTTTACAAACGCCGTTGCAACCGCAGATTTCTGCATCATCTGGCAAGGCTGCAACGGCCGCCATAGGGTCCAGGGGGGACCCTCCCTGATAGGATTGGCCGAAAATCAGGGTATCGCGCATCTCGGAAATGTCGGTGCGCTTCTTGGTAAGATCATGGAACCATGCACCATCGGAGGTTTCGCCGTAGAGCACGGTGCCGATGATGCGATCATCTTTCAGCACGAGACGCTTGTAGACGCCCGCTGCCGCATCGCGCAGGACGATCTCCTGCCGGTCGTCGCCCTCGCCAAGATCGCCGACCGAGAACAGGTTGATGCCCGTGACTTTCAGCTTGGTCGGTGTCTCGCTGTGGACGAAAGCTGCATCGCTCGTGCCGGCCAGTTGTGCCGCCGCCACCCGCGCCATTTCATAGAGGGGCGCAACAAGACCGTAGCATTGGCCTCCGACTTCCGCGCATTCGCCGATAGAGAATATATCGGGATCGGAAGTGCGCATTCCAGCATCCGTAACGATACCGCGATTGACCTCCAGTCCGGCCTCCTTGGCAAGCGCTCCATTGGGGCGAATGCCCACAGCCATGACAACCAGATCAGCCGGGATGATCGTGCCGTCAGCGAGCAGCACTCCCTCGACCTTCTTTTCACCAATAATCTCCTTGGTGCTGGCCTTGGTCATGACGCGGATGCCGCGCTGTTCAACGGCCTTTTCCAGGAGATAGCCCGCGGCCGGGTCAAGCTGACGCTCCATCAGCGTCGGCATGACATGCAAGACGGTAACGTCCATGCCACGCGATTTGAGGCCCGCTGCTGCTTCGAGACCGAGCAGCCCGCCACCAATGACAATCGCCCTCGCCCGCGACTGCGCGGCAAGCAGCATGGCGTTGACATCGTCGAGGTCGCGATAGGTCAGAACACCGGGAAGATCCTTGCCTGGCAGGGGCAGTATGAACGGCACTGACCCGGTGGCGATCAGGAGCTTGTCGTAGGGCTCGGTTGTTCCGGCATCGGAGGTGACGGTCTTTGCCTCACGATCGATGTTGATGACCTTGTGACCCTTGTAGAGCGTAATATCATGCTTGATGTACCAGCCATCGCCATGGATGATGATTTCCTCGAATTCCTTCTCGCCGGAAAGCACCGGCGACAGCATGATCCGGTCATAATTGACGCGCGGTTCCGCATTGAAAATTGTTACGTCATAGGCATCGGGCGCGAGTTCAAGCAGATGCTCAAGCGCCCGTCCCGGCGCCATGCCATTGCCGATCACAACGAGTTTCTGCTTTTTCATGATTGCTCCCATCTCACGCGGCCTCCACAAGCCGGTGACGCTCATAGAGGAACTTCAACACTGCCGAGCGGCAGCGGATATAGGTGGTATCAGACGCCAGCTCGATGCGGCGGCGCGGGCGCGCCAGCGGGACATCGAGGATCTCTCCGATCCTGGCTGAAGGTCCGTTGGTCATCATGACGATACGGTCGGACAGAAGCACCGCCTCGTCCACGTCGTGGGTGATCATCAGCACCGTATTGGCGAGTTCGGCATGGATCTGCATGACCTGATCTTGCAGATGCGCGCGGGTCAGGGCGTCGAGCGCGCCGAAGGGTTCATCGAGCAGCAGGACTTTCGGCTCCATCGCAAGGGCTCGTGCAATGCCGACGCGCTGCTTCATGCCGCCGGACACCTCCGACGGACGCTTGTCCTTGGCGTGAACCATCTGCACCAGTTCGAGATTGCGCATGGTCCATTCATGCCGTTCCGCCCGGCTCTTGGTCGATGAGAACACCTTGTCGACCGCAAGCTTGACGTTTTCATAGACTGTCAGCCAAGGCAGCAGGGAATGGTTCTGAAACACCACAGCGCGGTCCGGTCCGGGCGCATCGACTACATTGCCTTCAAGAAAAACCACACCGCGCGTTGCCTCCGTCAGACCCGCCACGATGTTGAGCAGCGTGGATTTTCCGCAGCCGGAATGGCCAATGATCGAAATGTATTCGCCTTTTTCGACAGTCAGGGAAACCTGGTTCAGAACCTGCGTACTGGTGCCACCACGGCTGAACACCATGTCGATCTGTTCAAGCGAGAGATAGGGTTTTGACATGATATTATCCTTAAGCGCTTGCGGTGTTGCGGGTAACGGCTTTGGCAACGAAGGCGATGGTGCGATCGAGCAAGTAACCGACGATACCGACGTAGATGAGGGCGAGAATGATGTCGCTGATGCGCGACGAATTCCAGGCGTCCCAGATGAAGAACCCGATGCCGACACCGCCGATGAGCATTTCAGCAGCGACGATGGCCAGCCATGACAGGCCGATACCGATGCGCAGGCCAGTGAAAATATAAGGCGCCGCGGCCGGGATCATGATCTTGGTAAAATACTCGAACTGGTTGAGCCGCAGCACTTTCGCAACATTCAGGTAGTCTTGCGGAATATTGCGGATACCCACCGCCGTGTTGATTATGATCGGCCATATCGCAGTGATGAAGATCACGAAGATTGCCGACGGATTGCCGTCCTTGAATGCGGCCAAGGACAGCGGCAGCCACGCGAGCGGCGGCACCGTGCGCAGCACCTGGAAGATCGGATCAAGACCGCGCATGGCCCATTGGCTTTGACCAACCAATGTTCCAAGCGCAATCCCGACAACCGCCGCAAGACAGTAGCCAAGGGCCACGCGTCTGAGGCTGGCGAAAATGTGCCAGAAAAGGCCTTGATCAATGCCCTGCCCCACATAGAACGGATGAGCGATCAATTCCCAGGTTTCGGAAACAACGCGCGAAGGGGCGGGAATGCTCGCTGTCGGTGACGAACAGATGATCTCCCAGAATACCAGCAAAAATGCCAGCGTGATGAGCGGCGGCACGACATGTCCTGTCAAAGAGGTAAGCCACTGCGGAAGAGCCCGCCGCGCAACGGTTTTTTTAGGAGTGGTCAACGTTACGACCTTTGCTGGTATATGTGGCTGGTCTTTCGGGTTGATCCGAACGGGGCTGGCTGTCATGCCGGTTTCCTTCACGCAAAACGTTTGATGTCGAGGCTGGCGAGATAGGTCTGCGGGTTATCCGGGTCGAAGACCTTGCCGTCGAAGAAGGTCTCGGCACCCCGCGACGTCGAGGCCGGAATATCCGCCGCCGCAACGCCGAGTTCCTTCGCGGCTTCACGCCAGAGGTCTTCACGGTTGATCTTGCCGACCAGCGCCTTGATGTCCGTATCAGGAGCGAACTTGCCCCAGCGGATGTTCTCGGTCAGGAACCACTTTTCATGGCTCTGGAACGGATAGGAGGCATGATCGCGCCAGAACTTCATCAGATGAGGGCTCGCTGTTTCGACTCGCCCGGAGCCGTAGTCGTAGTCGCCCTTCAAACGTCCGGCGATGTCCGCAGCTGGAACATTGAACCAGGCACGCTTGCCGACGATTGCCGCCAGTTCGTCCTTGTTCGCCATGTCATCAGCCCATTGCTGAGCCTCCATCACTGCCATCAGCAGCGCCTTGGTGGCGTTCGGGTTTTTTTCTACCCAATCGGCGCGCATGGCGAAGGATTTTTCCGGATGCTTGGCCCAGATTTCCGCGGTATTGACTGCAGTGTAACCAATGCCCTGATTGACGAGCTGCGCATTCCACGGCTCACCAACGCAGAAGCAATCCATTGTGCCGACTTTCATGTTGGCAACCATCTGCGGCGGTGGAACGACGATGGTTTCGACGTCCTTGTCCGGGTCGATGCCGCCTGCGGCAAGCCAGTAGCGGATCCACAGATCATGTGTACCACCGGGGAATGTCATCGCAGCCTTGGCCGCGCTGCCCTCTGCTTTCTTCTTGGCAAAAGCCTCTTTCAGAACACCGGAATTGGAGCCAACCTTCAGATCGGCATAGGCGGATCCGATGGAAATGGCCTGAGCGTCGAGATTGAGGCGTGCAAGAATGACCATGGGCAAAGGCTGGTTGTTCTGGGTCACCTTGCCGGTGCTGATGAGGTAAGGCATCGGTGTCAGGATATGCGCGCCATCGATGCCATTGCCGGCAGATCCCAGCACCAGGTTATCGCGTGTCGTGCCCCACGAAGCCTGTTTGACCACTTCGACATCAGGCATGCCATATTTGGCGAACAGGCCCTTCTCTTTGGCGATGATCAATGGCGTGGAATCGGTGAGCGCAATGAAGCCGAGTGTTGCCTTTGTTGTCTCCGGACCCGCAGCAGCTGCATAAGCGCCGGCAGGAAAGGCAGATTTGGCAGCAGCAAGGAGCGCCAGCGTTCCGCCTGCCCTCAGAAGCTTTCGTCTTGATATGCCAGTCGACAGAATGTCTTTCATCATATTTCCCCTGAAACGCTTCGGCCTTTCCAGCCGGTTGAGCCATAAAAAAACGCCGCTGGGTGCCGCACACTCCTGGAAATGAACCAGTGGAATGAACTTGCCCAAGCGACGTCGATGTCTTTGAAGCACCCGATATTGGTGCCTGCGGTTCCTGTCGTCATTGACGGAACAAAATTAGTTATGCAAACCGCGTGCCAGATTGACGATAAAAATATAACCTGTTGTTATAGATTGCTTATTTATGTGAATTGCCCAATGGGCTTAACTGCGTGGTGAGGAACCCAAAGCGAGCGATTTGTGCAAATGCACCGAATCCATGCAAATTTATTGTGCACAGCACAAAATTTATGCCGCCTCAAATTTCACCTTGTTCCGGAGAACCTACATCCGAAGTCTGGATATTGAACCCCTGCAGATAGCCGGGAATATTCTGCGAATCGAATACGGCACCATCGATAAATCCATCATCCGTCGCACTTCCCTCGATCCGCAAATCATCGGACGGGATATCGGAACGCGATCCCAGAGCATTCCGATACAGATCTGGACGGAAGGCCGAAGATACTTGTCGACTGGTCTCCGGCGAATAGGCTGCCTGCCCCCATCGCACCATCTGGCTGAAAATCCATTGCGCCTGACTGATCCAGGGGAAATTGGCGCCTTCACGATGGAACGAAAAATACTCCGGGACCGTCCGCTCGGTTCCGTCAGGATCCGTAGTGAAGCTGCCGAGCAGGACGCGATGAACAATGTCGAATGGTGCATCGAGATAGCGCGGCTCAGCGAGTACTTGCGCCAATTCGCGCCGGTTCTCGGAAATATCGCACCAGGCTGCAGCACGATCGAGCGCAACGATGAGCCGTGACAAGGTCTCCGGATTCTGCTCGGCCCATTCGGGCCGCGTTCCGATGATTTTTTCCGGACTAGATGGCCAGATGTCTTCCTTGACCGCTACAATCCGGCCCACGTCTCGCGAAACTGCCACCATGTTCCACGGCGCACCGACACAGAACCCGTCGATTGCACCAGCCGAAAGCGCATCCGATGTCATCGGCGGCGGAACGACGACGAGTTTCACATCACGATCGGGATGAATGCCCCCGGCGGCCAGCCAGTAGCGCAATTCGTAATTGTGCGACGAAAATGGATAGGTCATGCCCAGAACAGGTAGGGCTTCACCCTTCTCCCGCATTTCCTCGATCACCAGCTTGAGCGCCTTGGCGTTGGCCAGTGCATTTTCATGCCCGGTCAATTCCGCTTTGGCCTGCATGCGGCGATAGAGCTGCACCGAAAGTGTAATGGCGTTGCCGCCGCGGCCAAGGGAAAAAGGTGTGATCACTGGCGACGGGTTGGAACCAAGTCCCAGCGCGGAGGCAACCGGCATGGGTGCAAGCATATGTGCCACATCGAACTGCCGGAATGCCAGCCGATCGCGGATATTGGCCCAGGAGACATCCTTGGCCAGCTCAAGCTGAATGCCTTCGCGTGCGGCGAAGCCGAATTCCGCAGCAGCGATGAGCACGGAGGCGTCGACAAGCGGAATGAACCCTGCGCGAACCAGCCTTGTCCCTTCACGCCGTATTGCGGCTGGCGCGGCAAGCCCATTCCTGTCGCTGCGATCAATCCCGGTTCGAATGAAACTCATGACTGCTCCTAACTTCCCAGAATTGCCGCCGCCATGACGACGCTTTGGGCAATATCGGCAAGTTTTTTCTTCTCGTTCATGGCCGTCTGACGCAAAAGCGCATAGGCCTCATCTTCAGTCAATTTGCGGGATTTCATCAAAATTCCCTTGGCGCGTTCGATGATTTTTCGCTCCTCGAGCGCGCTCTTGGCATCCGCCAGTTCCTGTTGGAGCCGGCTGAAGGCCTTGAACCGGCTGACCGCCATATCGAGGATGGGCTTTACACGTTCTTTCTTCAGGCCATCGACCACATAGGCCGAAACACCCGCCTCCACCGCTGCCTCGATGGACGATGTATCGGAGCGATCGACAAACATGGCGATGGGTTTGCGCACCGAGCGCGTCAGCTGGAACAAATGCTCAAGCATGTCGCGGTTTGGCGTCTCGATATCGATGACGATGACGTCCGGGCTAATGATTTCGATCTGGCGTGCAAGCCCGACAATATCGTGGAGCACCACCACTTGATCATGGCCCGCCTCCCGCAACCCCTCTTCAATGATGGAGGCGCGAATGCGGTTTTCGTCAAAGATCATGATGGATAGTGCAGCCTTCATGCCTTATTTTTGCGCATGCATGAATATTGTGCAATGCTACATTCAGCCACAGCACGATTAATTACATAATCGGACGCCCGTGGGGACCCGGCGGATTTTTAGCTTTCCTCCGGCGGCTTTTCCAATGCAGCTTTCTTGCGAGCCATGGTGTCTCTGGTGGCCGCTGCCGCCGCGCTGGCTGAATGATCTTCATTGCCGGCAACCTGGACCGTCGGCGACGCGAACCCGATACCGTTCTCCGCGAAGGCTTCGCGGATCATCGCATAGGCACGGCGCCGGATGGTGGATTGGTGGCCGGGTTTCGTCATCATGGCAAAGCTCAGGTTAATGCCATAGTCGCCGAAGGCCTCCACGCCCTTCATTTTTACCGTCTCGATGATCTGCGGCCCGAATTCCTCATCCTCAAGCAGCGCTGCACCGACACCCTTCACGAGCTTTTTGACCTTGGCGATATCCGTGTCGTAGTTCACCGAGATCAGGAACTTGTCGATGACCCAATCCCTGCTCATGTTCTGGACCGCACCCAATGTACCAAAGGGGACAGTGAAGATCGGACCGCGATGGTGGCGCAGTTTGACGGAGCGGATGCTGAAGGATTCGACAGTGCCCTTGTAGCTGCCGCTCTGGATATATTCTCCCACCCGAAACGCATCATCCGTCATATAGAACACGCCGCTGATGATGTCCTTGACCAGCGCCTGCGAGCCGAAACCGATTGCGACGCCAAAAATGCCAGCGCCTGCGATCAATGGACCGATTGCGACGCCGAGCCCGGACAAAACCATCATGACGGCGATGACGGCGATGAGCACCGCAAGGAAATTGCGCAGGATCGGCAGCAAGGTCATGAGCCGTCCGCTGCGGGCCAGCGCAGCTTCATCGCCACCTTCGATGCGGGCACGCTCGATACGCTGATTGATGAGGCCCTTGACCATATGCCAGATGAGGTCGGCGGCAAGCAGGATCACCACGCCGCTCAGTACGCCGCGGATGATGCGGCTGGCGGCTTCATCCTCCATCAATCCGCTTGCACGCAAGCGAATGACTGCGGCAAGCCAGGCGGCTGCGAGGGCGATGATGACCACCCTTGCGCCGCGTTCGATGAGCACTTCGAGGATCGGGTTCCTGGGCCTTGGCGCATCGTCAGGTCCGGCGAAGAACGACTTCACGATTGTGCTGGTGGTCCTTAAAATCGGCGGCAGAATGAGCGCATAGATGCCGACCCACAACGCCCCGCTCATGCCGGCGACCCATAAGAGCCATAGCAGGCACAGATAAAATGTAAGCAGCCACTCCTTGACGCGATAGGCCCGCGAAGCAATAGGGGCTTCCGGGCGGTTCCAAACGGTTTCCAGTACGACCGCCAGCAGACCAAGGCCCATGATGTAAACGATCAGGCTCTTGGCGTTGGGCGTGAAATTGAGTGCGGTCATCACTCTGGCCGCCGCCCATCCCGTAAAAAAGATGCCTGCGAACAAAGCAACCCGTCGATACCAGAAGGCGGCCATCACATCATCCATCGGAATAAGACGCATTTTGTTTTGCGCGCCGGGCGTCGATTGCTCGCGATGAAATCCCAGAAGAATGGCGGTCAATCGCGTGATCACACGCCAAGCAATCAGGGCGACAAGCATGGGAAGGACAAGCATGGCCAGCAGCGGCGGCCAGGTGAAAGCAAGGAAAGCACCGATGCTGGCCAAAGCAAAGACCACCAAGGGTGCGATGGCTGCGAAGATCGACCGGCCGATCATGTGATGCCGCGAGGGCGTGCCTCCCTCGATCGTAACGGGCGCAACGTTCCGCCTTATTGCCTGGCTGACCAGTCGCCGGAAGACAAATTCGGCGCCAAAGCCGAGCGCCGCAAATGCGCCGAACAGAACCAGGATTGCTCCCGGCCCTCGCCCGTTGATTTCGGTCATGATCGTAGAGCTCGCCCCTGAAAACTCGGCAGGAATCGCCGGAATGGCTTGTCCAAGGCCCCGCAAATGCGACCGAACGGCATTCGACCAAAGCATAAACTCATCCGCTGCAGGCGCGACCGGAGTCTCTGCCGCCGCCGGCGCGCCCTTTGTCGCGATCCATGCCTTGACGTCAGGATCATCCAGGAGCTTCAGGAGCTGCTCAACCTTTTCCGGCGGGGGGGCAGGCGTTGCCGATTGCGCCAGCCCGGCAGAGATGAACATTGCGCAAACCCACAAAGCGACCGCGCATGTCACGAACAATCGCGTTGAGATGAAATCACGATACATTGGCGCGGCCTCCTGGCCCGGATTCGTCACACCGAACGGAGCGAAACGTTGCTTTACCCGGCGTGGCAGTGCAGCAACCATTTTGTACCATCGGCCAGATGATTGTTGGATAAAAACATCGCCTCGTCAAAGTTGTTACAGTTATCATTGCGTTACCGAACGCTGTGCAGCATTCTTTGTAAACGTGAACATCTGTTTATGCCTAACACAGGCATGTGAATTGGCTGGATCGAGGTTAGACATGCGACGCACTTTACCTGTTCTTCTGATGCTGGCCGCAATGCCGGGTTTTGCGGCGGCCGAAACGGTACAGACACGCACGCTGGAACGTCAGGCCGCAAGGGCAATTCGCAGTGCCGGATTTTGGTGCGACAAGGTAAGCGAAGCCAAGATTGACCAGGTCCTTTCGGCATCCGGTCCGACGGTCGTGCGTGTGACATGTGACGATCGCACGCGATACGAACAATACAAACTGACCATGACCCCAAAAAATACAATCGCAAAAATCGAGGTCTGGAAGTAGGGCCCACAAGCCCACGCTTCAAAATCCATCACCTGCAGCCGCAAAAGTAGCGACTTGTTAACCTTGGCTTTCTATTCAAATAGCAAGCCCTATGGGTAACTTCACATCATTCCGCTTGCAGGCATCATGCGTATCCCCAGAACAAATTTTCCAATTAAAACAGACGAATACGGGTTTGAGGACGAATTCGTAGAACGGCCGATTCGCGAGCCGGTCCCATCGGCGCACCCTGCACACTTAACCGAGATTCGCCCCTCCCTAGGTCGGGAAGCAGCGACTGGTCACGCCGGCCCTCAAAAGCCGGCACAATATGAGCCCGTAATTGTCAAACGTCCGGTAGCGCCGCCCACCCAGAGCAGATCGGCGGCCCCGGCGAGCCGCCCTCAGCCAGCAGAACAGATGAACATGGACCCATCTTCCGCACCGATTTCGAAACGCATGTTCTCGCTTTCCGAAAATGTCCGCTTCACCCGTACGCCCGATAGCGAACTTCTGAAGGGCAAGGGCTCCACAACGAGCGAGGCATCCGTCAAGGCGGCCGATCCTGCAGATAAGCCCGCACCTTCCCGCATTCCTGTACCGCGCACGCCGGCTGCCCCGCCAAAAGCGCCCACTCCGGCAGCTCCACCGAGAACATCGAACGCCGCTCGTGCCACTCCTGATTTGCGGCAGTCGAACAAGCCACCGCAGGATAATTCGCCGTTCGCTTATGTGTCGGATTACGCGTTCTTTGAGTCGATGGATCTTGCGGGCGACATCCTGCCTGTTGTTACCGCAGTGCCTTTAAAGCCGCGTCCACAGTTCAGTCCCGATGAAATCACCGCACGGTTTCGCGTCGTAGAATGCAAGAAGATCCAGCCCGGTTATGACGTGGCCAAACAGCACGTTTCCGCGCCGCCTCTTGATCCAATGCCAGTTGAAGCGAGCCAGGCAGTACAAGCGCCGTCTGAGCCAGTGTTGAACATTGCTGACACCCCCGACTTGAGCCCGGCTGCCGATCCGGATCCCGTTCCCGCCATCACAGCTCCAGAACGCACCATCGCGCGGCGTCGCGATATCGCCCCGGTCCGGCCTCCGCTCCGGCCAAAACAATTCGCGATCACGAATCCGGCGGAGGCACACATGCCACCGGCCGTGCACGCAGGCTACGAAAAGCCGCCCGTGGCGCTGTTGCAGGAAGCAGTCACTCAGGACGCTGTTACCATTTCACAGGAAACGCTGGAGCAGAATGCCGGCCTCCTTGAAGCCGTGCTGGAAGATTTCGGCATCCGCGGTGAGATCATTCACGTGCGCCCTGGCCCTGTCGTGACGCTTTACGAGTTCGAACCGGCGCCGGGCGTGAAATCCTCGCGCGTCATCGGCCTCGCCGATGACATTGCCCGCTCCATGTCGGCACTTTCAGCACGCGTCGCCGTAGTTCCTGGCCGCAACGTCATCGGCATCGAATTGCCAAACGCGACCCGCGAAACTGTCTATCTTCGCGAAATGGTTGCCTCGGAAAATTTCGACAAGACCAAGTTCAAGCTGGCGCTTTGCCTCGGCAAGACGATCGGCGGCGAGCCTGTGATCGCCGAACTCGCCAAGATGCCGCATTTGCTCGTCGCCGGCACCACCGGCTCGGGCAAATCAGTCGCCATCAACACGATGATCCTGTCCCTACTCTACCGGCTCACCCCGGATGAGTGCCGCCTGATCATGGTCGACCCGAAGATGCTCGAGCTGTCGATCTACGATGGCATCCCGCATCTGCTCACGCCGGTCGTCACCGACCCCAAGAAGGCCGTGATGGCTCTCAAATGGGCGGTACGGGAGATGGAAGACCGCTACCGGAAAATGTCGAAACTCGGCGTACGCAATATCGACGGTTTCAATAGCCGTGTTGCAACTGCCCGGGCTAACGGCGAGACCGTGATGTGCACAGTGCAAAGCGGATTTGACAAGGGAACCGGCGAGGCTGTCTACGAACAGGAGGCCATGGATCTCACATCCATGCCCTATATCGTTATCATCGTCGACGAAATGGCTGACCTGATGATGGTCGCTGGCAAGGACATTGAGGGGGCGATCCAGCGCCTCGCCCAGATGGCTCGTGCCGCTGGCATCCACCTGATCATGGCCACGCAGCGCCCCTCGGTTGACGTCATCACCGGTACCATCAAGGCGAATTTCCCGACGCGTATCTCGTTCCAGGTAACATCCAAGATCGACAGCCGGACCATTCTGGGCGAACAGGGCGCAGAGCAGCTTCTCGGCCAGGGTGACATGCTGCATATGATTGGCGGCGGGCGCATTTCCCGTGTCCATGGCCCCTTCGTTTCCGATGAAGAGGTCGAGAAGATCGTCGCGCACCTCAAGGCTCAGGGCAGGCCCGACTATCTCGACACGGTCACGGCGGACGAAAGCGACGAAGAAGACGTCGAGACCGATGACGGCGCAGTCTTCGACAAGGGAAATGTGGCTGCTGAAGACGGCAACGAACTCTACGACCAGGCAGTCAAGGTCATACTGCGCGACAAGAAATGCTCGACTTCATATATCCAGCGCCGCCTGCAGATCGGCTATAATCGTGCCGCCTCGCTGGTCGAGCGCATGGAGAAGGAAGGCCTCGTTGGCCCGGCCAATCATGTGGGCAAGCGCGAAATATTGACTGGCAACAGGGACAATACTTCCCAAGGCGTCGCCGACGTTCAATGACAGCGCGCCAAATGCTGCAGCGCTGTTAGAGCGATTGACGCTGGGCAGCTTTGACAGCTTTTGGCGGCGAACATCTGATCTTGATGTATTCGTTTGGCGAGCGTCCTACGATGGCTGTTCTTGCCACGTAGGCCTGACCTTGCAGGCCGCACATCATCGCATTGCTCGCCTGAGGCCCCACGATTACGTCCAGCGCCGTATCGGTCTGGCAATCAGCAGGTGAAAGGCTCGTTGAGCAGATAAGTATTACAACTTGGAGCATTGTCGGCACCCTCTGTGAACAGTTGCTCCCCCCTACCCCGATAAGGTACGCTAATTTTGCTGCAATGCAACAAAATGCTGCCATGCAACATAGGATCTCCCGAAGAGAAGGGTTGAGGTACCGCGTGCACTTGTGGCGGCTAAGCTGTCTCGATGAGCGTCTTGAACACCAGACCCGTGGCGCTGGCCTTGGCCGAAGCCTTGATCGCGGCAATCGACGCGCTGACACGGTTTACATCCGAATAAACATGATCTTCGCTGATCTCCAGTACGGCGATGCTGCAACGCATCAAGGGGAACTGACATTCGCCGCCAGCGCGATCATGGGCGCGAATGGTGCCGGCGGTGCGGTCTTCCGCTGTATAGAGCTCGCGCACGCTGGCAGCAAAACCCTGCAGCAAACTGGTCAGAACCTTTTCCAGTTCCGCGGAAGTTCCTCCGGTCACGCCAACAAAGAAATCATCGCCGCCCACATGCCCCAGGAACTTGTCTTCCCCGACGAAATGGTGCCTGAGCAGGGAGGCAAAGAGGGCGATGGCGAGGTCGCCCTTCTGGAAGCCGTAGTGATCGTTGAACGGTTTGAAATTGTCGAAATCGCAGTAGCAGAAGAAGCGTTTCTCCGATCCGTCGCGCATGGCATCCTGAACGTAATCGCGAATGGACCGGTTACCTGGCAAACCGGTCAAAGGATTCTGGTCCTGGGCAGTCTTGAGCTGTTTTTCATTGATGATCTTGAGCAGCGACGAAGCGGAAAGCACTCCCGCATAACGAAGATTTTCCGTCAGGATCACACAATCACTGCCATCCATGCCCGCGAAAATCTTCAGCATCTGCTCCGCTGGCGTATCGAGATCGGCGATCGGGGCATCGGTCACGAAATGTGCGATCCCGCGCTGATAAATACGGTTTTTCAACAGGTCGCGGCCGAACGGATGATAGATCATTCCTTTGACATGATACTCGTGCAAAACCCCGCGAGGTTCGCCGTTGGCACTCAGGATCGGGAAGAAGCTCTGCTGCGGATTCTTGCGGAAAAGCTCAAAAACCTTGTCGAGGTCCTCGTTTTCGCGGACAGCAGGCAGAGGTTGGATCTGCGCGCGGATGAGAATGCTGTCCAGCGTCGCGGTTTGCCTGCGTGCGGAACCCGCCTGTTCGAGATGCGGATATGAATCCTGCAACTCACCGACATTTATGGTCGGACGAGCAATGAAATAGCCTTGGACGAGATCACATCCAAGATCGCGGCAAATCACAAATTCCGCTTCCGTTTCAACACCTTCCGCTATGACGCGGGCACCCAGCATATGAGCCGTCTGAACAATCTGCTTGACGATATGTCGCTTGCGCGGCGTGATGTCGAGGCCGGTGACGAAATGACGATCGATCTTGATATAGTCGGTCGGAAAGTCGCAAAGGAGCTTCAGGCCATTGAAACCGACGCCAAAATCGTCGATGGCCAGCTTGAAGCCGGAATGACGCAACTTCTTGATGAGGTCGGCAAAGGCTGGGTCCTGCGCATTGTCGAAACGCTCCGACAACTCAAAGCAGATGGATGAAGAGCGTATATTGGCTTTGGCCAGATGATAAGTCAGCTTTTCGATGATATCGCCGCCAGTACCGATAAGCCTGGCGTCGATATTGATAAACAGCATTCGCTGGGCATAGCCGGGCAATCCGGAAAAGCTTGCAAAGGCTCGGCTGTTGACCATTTGCTCGAGCTCCAGGAGCTGACCGACATCGTAAGCTTTGTCCAGAAGCTCCAGCGGCGATTGGAAACCAAGCCGATCATAGCCGCGCATCAACGATTCATAACCGAACGTAGCGCCCGTTGCAGCTTCCACCACAGGCTGAAACGCGGTTTCGATCGCGAGTTTGGCGAGTGTGACAAGCTGATCGTCGCCAAAACGGCGCAAGACCAACATTTCGGCTGGGCGGAAACTCATGAAGAACTCCAGGTAGGAAGAGGCTACTGACGGATCGATACTTCCCGCCTACCCTTGAATTTTTCGTTTCCCAAAGATGACAGTTTTATGAAGTTTCGTGCGGTTCGTTTGTGGGCCGCTTCGCCAAGACTTTTGTCGGACGTGATCTTTTATTCGGAACGAGCAAGGCCGCTTCGCGCTTACGTCCGGCCCTTCGCCGAGTTAACTAATCCTAACCCTTTTGGTTTAGGTTTGGAACAGTTGACGTTTTGTGGAGTTGTGTTGAGCCAACTTAAAAACAAAAGGTAACTCAAACTATTGCCAGACACCCTATGCTCGAAATCAAGTGAACTCATACACCGCGGAAGGATCGGCAAAACGATCCTGGTACTGGTGTCACTGACAACACGGGCACTGCCGTATGCGCGACGAGACTGAAGACAGCTCCGACTATAAGGGCCTCACTGCCGACTATTTCGATCGCCGGAGCGAAACCTACGATCAGGACGCAATTCATCCGAAGCTCGCATCAATTGTCATCAAGCACGCGCGACTTGAACCGGGTCTCTCGGTGCTCGACATCGGAACCGGGACCGGGCGTATTGCGCTGCATGCAAGCAAACTCATCGGCAACGAAGGTTCGGTCGTCGCCATAGACCTTTCGTCAGAAATGCTCACGCAGGCGCATTTCAAGGCTGGCATGCAGAGTCTGACCAACATCCAGTTCATCCAGGGTGATGCGGAAATCATCGAATTGGAAGACGCAAGTTTTGACAGGGTGTTGTGCTCCTCGGCTTTCGTGCTTCTCTCAAACCCGTTGAGGGCGCTGAAGACATGGAACAAGTGGCTGAAGCCTGGCGGGATCGTCGCTTTCGACGCACCGGGCGAGCCATTCGGCATCAACAGCATCATCGCAGAAATTGCGTCCAGCCACGGCATATTTCTTCCCTATTCCACTGCCGCCAACACGCCCGAAAAATGCGGCAAGCTATTGGAATCGTCGGGCTTCGACGCTTTGGAAATCAGTGAGGAGCTTCTGCAGGAGCATGAAATGCACCTGGACGATGCTTTGGCGGTGTGGGCCAAATCCATCGTGCATCCGGCGTGGCACAAACTCGCCCAACTTCCCGCAAAGCGGCTCGAGGGGATTCGAATGGAGTTCGAAGCAAAGGTCAAGGCCGCCGCTGCGGATGGAACTGTCATGAGCAGAATTGCCATGAATGTAGCTACCGGTCGCAAGCAGGGCTGCGTCCAGTAGGATGAGGCTGCTGAAGCTCCACCGTTGCGGCAGGAACAAAGCGATTTGGCCTTCCGGAGGCAAACTGCCTAGCGCCACCATCTTGCAAGCCACAGAGCTGTTGGCCCTATAACTCCTATTGTCGATTGATTATGACAGAAGAATTGATGAGACGTGTCGTCGAATACTCTGCCGTGCGGCGATACAGGAGAAAATACTGATGCGTATCCGGGAACTTCAGGAAATCAGATATGAAGAACAAAGTGCAAATTTGAAACTGTCGGGCCTCAATCCCTTTAATGCGCCTAAGAGCGTAAACATCTCGATTGATGATCCGGAAGAATTTCTCAACGCGATCAAGAAAGCGCTATCGAGCAGCGATGGCAAGACCATCAAGATTGGCAAATAGCCCTTTTGCGGACAGGCAAATGTGACCTGTCCAAAAACTGCTATACAGAACTGGTATGATGGCGCCCCTAACCTTGGACATCGTATGGACCATATCCGTTTTACCGAATGCTTGGCCTATCTGTTCTGGTCGCAAGAGACGCTCGCCGACATACTCGATTGCGACCGCTTCCTTGTGCGTGCGTGGGCTGAAGGCGGACAGCCAATCCCGGAGCACATTGCCGCCTGGCTGGAAACCCTCGCTTTGGTTCACGAAGTCACCGGAATACCGCCTGGGTATAAAGGGAAGAAACTTCGCGAGGAAGTGCACTAAGGTAATGCGATGGACGGTGCATTGCCCAGCTCCACAGATCGGCACTTGTCACACCATCGATACAATTTACGGCATACATTGACTGGAGCATGATCAGGAAACAGGAGCAAAACATGGTCGAGGAACCCGAAGCATCCGTCAGGGCTACCCAGAAGAACGACGATGGCCGTTGGTACTATGTCATCACCATGGACGGGATCGAGGGATCGAGCGTTGGCCCCTACGATTCCGAAGAAGAAGCCGTCGAAGCTGGTCGCCAGAAGCTGGTGGAAGACGACGTTGCTTGACAGGTGAGTGCTTACTCTGAAGAGAGCTCGTTCCAGGCAGGCCAGTCGAGACCTTCATCAAGACTGGCGACCGGATCGTCGCGCCCTACTTCATCAAGCCCCTGATGGACCAGGCGAAACGAGCTTTCCGCGAAGGCTGATCTTGGTTGATCATCTTCGCCCTCGGCCGCCTACTCAAATCCCCTCGCCGTAGGTGTGGCCTTCTTCATGGATCAGTGTCGCAATGAACCGCTTGGTGCGCTCCCGCTTCGGCTGCGTGAAGATATCGCGCGACGTGCCGGTTTCGACGATCACGCCACCATCCAGCACGATGACCTCATTGGCGATCTTTGAGGCCAAACGGAGATCATGCGTCGCCATGACCATGGTCGTGCCTTCGCGCGCCAGCTGTGCCAGCACGTCGACCACCTCGCCTGAAAGCTCCGGATCGAGCGCTGACGTCGGCTCGTCGCACAAGAGAACTTTCGGTGACGGTGCCAGGGCGCGGGCGATAGCCACGCGCTGCTGCTGCCCGCCGGAAAGCGTTGATGGCCAGACCTCGGCCTTATGCGCCAGCCCCACCTTCTCGAGCAGCGCCATCGCCCGCTCCCGCGCCCTCTCCTTCGGCCATTTGAGAACCGTCGTCAGGCCTTCCGTGATGTTCTCGATCACGGTGCGGTGAGGAAACAGCTGGAAGTTCTGGAAGACCATCCCGGTGTGGCGCCGGAGCAGCTGTACCTGCTTCCCGCTCATCCTGGCGCCGGGATGAAACTCAAGCTTGTCGCCTGCGATCTCCACTGAACCTGAAGTCGGAATTTCAAGCAGATTTATGCAGCGCAGCAGCGTGCTCTTGCCGCCGCCGGACGGGCCAACCAGCGCCATGACCGCGCCTTCGGCAACGCTCAGCGAAACATCGTTGAGAACCGTCAGATCACCGAAGCGCTTTACGATGTTTTTCAGTTCGATCATCATGAGCGTGCCTCCAGGAACCCGCCATAGCGATTGAGCCGGGTCTCAAGCCGTGCTTGCAGCGATGACAGGACCGAACTCAGGGCGAGGTAAATCAGCGCCGCCTCGACATAGAGAATAAGCGGCTCGTAGGTGGTCGCAACGATGCGTTGCGCCGCCTGGAACAGTTCCGGCACGGTGATTGCAGCCGCCAGAGAAGTGTCTTTCACCAGCGAAATGAAGGTATTCGACAGGGGTGGTACCGCAACCCTTGCTGCTTGTGGCAAGATGGTGCGGCGCATGGCCTGCGACCAGCTCATACCGATCGAATAGGCCGCTTCCCACTGCCCTTTGGGAACTGAAGAGATGACGGCGCGCAGGATTTCCGACGTATAGGCGCCGATGTTCAGCGTGAAGCCGATCAGCGCCGCCGTAAAAGCGTCAAGCACTATACCGACGCTGGGCAAGCCGTAGAATATCAGGAAGAGTTGCACCAGAAGCGGCGTACCGCGAATGATCCAGACGTAGAACTTGATGACCGCTGCAAACGGACCCGGCGCAAAGAGCCGGATGAGCGCAGCGATGAGGCCGACCGTGAGGCCGAGCACGAAAGACAGCAATGTCAGCGGAATGGTGAAAATCAGCCCCGCCCACAGGAGGGACGGCAACGATTCGAGCATCAATGTCAGCCAATGGGACAAAGCGGATTCTCCCTCCAAAGACAAAGGCAGGGAGTTTTGCTCCCTGCCCTCTTAGAGCGTAAAAAGTATCAATCGTAAACGGCTGTTACTTCGAAACGTCCTGGCCGAAATACTTGTCGGCGATCCTCTGGTAGGTGCCGTCGGCTTTGATCGTCTCCAGCGCCTTGTTGATGGCAGCGAGCAGGTCCGGTTCACCCTTGCGGATGATAATGCCGGAGAAATCGGCGTTCTCCTGCTGGGCGGCAATCTTCACATTGGCATCGGGCTTGTGCTTCTTGAAATCGAGGAAGGACAGACTGTCATTGATCGTAGCGTCGGCGCGGCCATTGAGCACCAGCTGGATCGACTGATCGAAACCGTCGGTACCGACGAGCTCGGCACCGGCTTCCTGGGCGATCTTGCCGAAATTGCTGGAAAGCGACTGCGCGGACTTCTTGCCCTTCAGATCGGCAAAGCCCTTGATCTCGTTATTATCACCTTTGACGATCAGCACGGCTTTGGACGCGATATAGGGTTCGGAGAAATCGTACTTCTGCTTGCGCGCTTCGGTGATGCCGACCTGGTTGATTACCGTGTCGTAACGATTGGCATCGAGGCCCGCGATCAGTCCGTCCCACTTGCCTTCCAGGAACTCTGCCTTGACGCCGAGGTTCTTGGCGATGGCCTCACCGATTTCCACGTCAAAGCCGACGAGCTTGCCCGAGGCGTCGTGATAGGTGAACGGGGCATAGGTGCCTTCCGTACCGATCTTGAAAACGCCTGCCGCCTTGATCTGCTCGAGATTGGAGGCAGCCTGTGCCTGTGCAGGCACAATTGCGAGGGCGCCAACGACGAGGAGTGATTTCAACCAGTTCATCTTGTTTCCATCCGTTTGTTATATGCCTTTCGGCGAATGACTGAAAAATGTCACTTTGCTACGACGCTGCATAGGCATTCATCGCTGACGCAGCGCCCAGAACGGTGAAATTAATACCAGAAATCGCCAAAATGGGGGAATATTATTCCAGGCCATCTGGCCGTCCAATCCCTGATTTTCGCTAGTCCAGCCTTATGCCTGTCTTGCCATGGAAAACATGGACATCCGCCGGCTTGATGCCGAGACTGATCGTATCGCCTGGACCGCGGTCCGTCCGCCCCATCGCATAAATGCAGACCTGTTGTCCTGCGAGTTGCGTATAGAACTGGGTCGACAAACCAAGCGGCTCGATCACTTCGATCTTTGCCTTCAGCGCATCAGCGCTGCCAACTTCGATATTTTCCGGGCGGATACCGACGGTTACCCTGTCGCCATCCTCGACCTTCAGTTCGGGCCGAAGCGGTATCATCTGGCCATCTGTCAGTTCAGCCGAAACCTTGTTGCCATCACGCGCTACCACGGCCGGCAAGAAATTCATGCCGGGCGAGCCGATGAACCCCGCGACGAACAGATTGGCGGGATGATCGTAGAGTTCGAGCGGGGTTCCAACCTGCTGGATCACACCGTCGTGCATGACGACAATGCGATCTGCCATCGTCATGGCTTCCACCTGATCATGCGTAACATAGACGGAGGTGGTCTTCAGCTGCTGGTGCAGCGCCTTTATCTCCGTACGCATATGCACGCGCAGCTTGGCATCGAGATTGGACAATGGCTCGTCGAACAGGAACACCTTGGGATCGCGCACGATGGCGCGTCCCATGGCAACGCGCTGGCGCTGACCACCGGAAAGCTGGCGTGGCAGACGCTGCAGGTAGACGTCGAGACCGAGCCGCTTGGCAGCACTGCCAACACGGTCGAGGACCAGTTCCTTGGCGGTCTTGCGCAGCATCAGGCTGAAGCCCATGTTCGAAGCTACGTCCATATGCGGGTAGAGCGCATAGGATTGGAACACCATGGCGATATCGCGGTCTTTCGGCGCCACGTCGTTGACCACCCGGTCGCCGATCTTGATCTCACCAGCCGAGATTTCTTCAAGCCCGGCGATCATCCTGAGCAGCGTGGACTTGCCACAGCCGGAGGGGCCGACAAGGACCACAAACTCGCCGTCGGCAATGGAGAGATCCACGGCCGAAAGCACATTCATGGCGCCGTAGTTTTTCTGAACGTTGGAGATGGTGACAGAAGCCATTGGTTGGTCCTTTATTAGCCCTTCACTGCACCAGCCGTGAGGCCCGTGACGAGGTAGCGTTGCAGGAAGGCGAAGAACAGGCAGGCTGGAATGAGAGCGAGCACGGAGGCTGCCATCATCTGACCCCAGTCGACGGCAAACTTGCCGATGAAGGTCAGGAGCCCGACAGCGAAGGTTTTCTGGCTTTCGCTGCTGATCAGCATCAGTGCGAAGAGCAGTTCACTCCATGCGGCAGTGAAGACGAAACCCAGTGTCGCGGCCATGCCGGGCAGCGTCAGCGGGATGATGACCTTGCGCAGCGCCTGGCTGCGGCTGCAGCCATCGATCATCGCGGCTTCCTCCAAATCTTTCGGAATACCGTCGAAGAACGACTGCATGAGGAAGGTAGCAAAGGCGATGTTGAAGGCCGTGTAGATGATGATCAGGCCGGTCAGGCTATTGGTAAGCCCAAGCTGACCCATAATGCGGTAGATCGGCGGAATGACCATGACGAGCGGAAAAGTCTGTGTCAGAAGCAGTGTCACCGCGACCGTCGTCTTCCCGCCGAATGAAAAGCGCGACATCGCATAACCAGCAGCCGAGGCGATGACCGTGACCAGGAGAGCCGTGATAACCGAGACGATCACGCTGTTGAGGAAGTAGCGCGGGAAATCGGTGGCGCGCAGCACGGTCTTGTAGTTTTCCCATGTTGCGGTGGAAGGCCACAGCGTGATGCCTTCCGAATAGAGCAACGACTGCGGTGTGACCGAAATCTTCAGCGTCCAGAACAGTGGAAACAGTGCGAAAATGACGTAGGCGCCGACCGCGGCATAGAGGCCGATACCGCCGAGGATGCGCGCGTTGCGGGAGCGTCCGGCAATCATCAGGCATACCTCACGAGCGAGCGGCGAATGCGGATCAGCACGATCGCATACAGGATGAGCAGCGCCAGCAGCAGCACGGCGACGGCCGAGGCGTAGCCCTTGTCCAACGTTTTGAAGGCGCTGACATAGATATAGGTGGCGACTGTATTGGTGGAACCGGCGGGTCCGCCTTCAGTCATCACATAAATGAGGTCGGCAAAGGTGGCGATCCAGATCGTCCGCAGCATCACCGTAATGGCGATGGTCGGCGCGAGGAAGGGCAGCGTCACCTTGGTGAAACGCTGCCAGGGATTGGCGCCGTCGATCGCTGCCGCCTCGTGCAACTCGCCCGGGATGGATTTCAGCGCCGCCAGCAGTGTTATTGCAAAGAATGGTATGCCGAACCAGACATTGGCGATGATCGGGCCCCACATCGCCGTTGCCGGGTCTGAAAGGATGTTCGTTGGCTCAGCTTTCAGGCCAAGCGCAAAGAGCCAGTGTGGCAGCGGACCGACAATCGGGTTGAACAGCCAGGCCCAGGTCAGGCCGGAAAGGAAGGAAGGCACGGCCCATGGCAGGAAGACGATTGCCTGGACGAATTTCTTGCCAACGAAGTCGCGGTCGAGAAGCAGCGCCAGGCCGAGGCCGAGAAAGAATTGCAGGACCAGGCTCGCGACGGTCCACCAAAGGGTGTTCATCAGCGCGTCGCCCAGGACCTTGTCGTGCAACAAGGCCTGATACTGCGCGAGACCGACATATTCCGATTTGAATGCCGAGAATTTGCGGAAGGAATAGCTGACACCGAAGATCAGTGGCACGACGAGCACGAGCAACAGCAGTACAAGCGCCGGGCTCAAATAGAACCATGGTTCGAACGCGACGGAGAACCGGCGCTTACCGCGTTCCCTTCCGCTTTTCTGCGGCAAACCTGCCACCGTCGATTGCATCACCATGTTTTTCGGCCCCTCATTTTGCCAAAACCTTCCCTGTCTTTCGCCACCCGGTTGATGGGTTGGTGAAAGCAAAAGGCAAATGCTCCGGCGCATAGCACCGGAGCATCGACTCACGTCACATCACTTCTTGTTCTTGGCCATCCAGGCCTGCTGCTGTTCGGTGAGGAACGCAGCCCATTCGTCGGCCACTGCCTTTGGCGTCTTCTGTCCAAGCAGCACTTCCTGGAAATTCTTGACCGAAACCGAGTCATAGAAATTACCGAGGTTTTCCAGATGCGTCGGCGGTGTGACGAACTCGAAGGTCTTCGGATCGCTCAGTTCCTGGAACCAGCCCTTGAAGCTTTCGGAACCGAAATACGGATCCTTGTCAGCCCCGTTGTGGATCGGCAGAACGCCGACATTCTTGGCGAACTCAAGATTGTCCGCTGGAGCAAGCAGCGTGCCCATCAGCTTCCAGGCGTCATCCTTGACCTTGGAATTGGCGAACATGGCCCAGCCGGCGTAGCCAAGTGTCGGATAGGACTTGCCGTTCGGTCCCGTCGGCAGCGGCGCGACGCCGAAATCTTCCGGCTTCATCTTCTCGGCGATGCCGATCAGCGCATCCGGATCCTGGTCGAGCATGGCGCAGGTACCGGAATAAAAACCGGTGACGACTTCATTGAAGCCCCAGCTGACGCTGTCCTTCGGCGCATAGCCGTTCTTGTAGATATCGGCGAGCATTTCGAGGCCCTTGACCGCGCCCGGTTCATTGAGCGTCGCGGTACCATCCTCGTTGAAATAGCCACCCTTGCCATTGGCAATATTCATGAACATCTGCACGCCATTGAAGCCGCCCGGACCACCGCGCAGGCAGTAGCCATACTTGCCCTGGATCGCCGAGATCTTCTTGTTGGCTTCCATGAACTCGTCGAGCGTCTTCGGCGCTTCCTTGAGGCCGGCTTCCGCAAAGAGCTTCTTGTTCCAGAACATGGCCCGGACATAATAGCCGTAAGGGATCATGTACTGCTTGTTATCGACGACAGAACCGAACTGCTTGGCGCGGTCGCCCAGCGTTCCCGCATCCTTCCACTTGGCCATATAGGGCCCGAGATCCTCGAGCTGGCCGTTATTGGCATAAAGCCCCATCCAGCGCTCTGGCATCTCGACAATGTCGGGCGTATCGCCGGCCTGCACCATGGTCAGGAATTTCTCGAATGCCTGCCCCCAGGGCAGCGAGACGAGCTCGACCTTGGTACCCGGATTGGCCTGTTCGAAACTGGCGATCTGCTTCTTCAAAAGTTCGGTGCGTGGCGGGCTGGAAATGACCTCCACCATCTTGATTGTCGTGTCTGCGAAGGCCGCCGAGACGGTCATGGACAGTGCGGCAATCGCGCCTGCCAAAAATGTTCCCATTCGTTTTTGCATCATAAAGCTCCCATTTTAGTAAGTTCAGCGTTTTGCTTTTGTCAGTGCATGGGTGAGGTCCGCCCAAAGCTCCTCTACACTTTCGAGTCCCACATGCAGGCGGATGGTTCGCGGGCTGACACCGAAACGCCCGATCGAATTGGCATCCGGCGTCTGCTGCAACGAGGCAAGCGCCGGTACAACGAGGCTTTCATGACCGCCCCAGCTGACGCCGATGCGGAAGATCTTGAGCGCATCGATGAAGGTTGGCACGTCGATATCCTCGGTCACCTCGAAGGAAAACAGGCCCGAATAGCCGCTGAGCGTCGCCTTGCCCGGATGATTGGAATAGGCCGGATGCATGATCCGCTCGACACTGTCATGTGCTTTCAGCCGCTCGGCAATGGTCAGTCCGCTCTTCATGTGATGCGGCAGGCGCAAGGTCAGCGTGCGCAACCCGCGCAGGAGCAGCCAGGCCTCGAAGGGCGACAGCTTCGCGCCGAGATAGGAATAGGTGCGGCCGTTGATCTGGTCGATCATTTCCTTCGAGCCTGCAACGACGCCGGCCACAGTATCGCTATGACCACCGAGATATTTCGAGGCCGAATGCATGACGAGGTCGATACCGTGAGTGATCGGCTTCTGGAACAGCGGCGTTGCCCAGGAATTGTCGATCGTGGTCACCACGCCGTGCTGCTTGGCGAGCCGTGCATAATGCGCAATATCCTGCAACTCGAACATCATCGAGCTCGGGCTTTCGAGGTACAGCATTTTTGCACCCGGCAAGGCAGCCGCCACCGCGTCCGGATCGGAACCGTCGACATAGTCGACCTTGATGCCGAGATGCGGCAACAGCCGCTCGAACAGCCGGTAGGCATCGCCATAGCAATTGCGCACGGCCACAATCCGGTCCCCGGCCCCGACAAAGGCGAGAACCATGGCGCTGATAGCGCCCATGCCACTGGAGAAGGCGCGGGCTGCCTCGGCACCTTCCAACGCCGCGATCTTGGCTTCGAACTCCATCACGGTCGGATTGTCGCCGCGCGAATACATGGGCTGGCGTTTGCGTCCCGCGAAGGCATCGGCCATCGCTGCATAATTGTCGAAAGTGAAGAGCGAGGTCTGGTAGATCGGCGGAACCACCGAACCGCCGGGGAACGGATCATCGTGGGCAAGCAGTGTTGCGGCTTGCGCCATCAGGTCCTGATCGTGGAAATACGGGTTGTCGCTCATGCTTGGCTCTTTTTGTTCTGCTTTTTCAGGTTTGCAGCACCGCGCTTGAGGTCATCCTCGACGGTGGCAATCAATTTCAATGCCTCGGCGCGAGCACCGATGGGATCACGTGCGGCAATGGCGTTGAATAGGGTGCGGTGATAGGGAAAACTGGCATGGCCGAAATCCCGTACGCCGAGCGGATGCTCCCAGAAGCGGTGGAACATCTCGTACATGGCCGCGATGATCTGTTCGAACAATGGATTGCCGGAGGTGCGGAACACCGCAAGGTGAAAGTCCCAGTCCTCATCGGCGGACATGCCGTGGCGAGCATGGAACGCTTCTTCCATTTTGATCAGCTTCTGCTCGATGAAAGCGATGTCTTCATCACTGGCGCGCTCGGCGCTGAGAACGGCCGCTTCCGCCTCAAGGCCACGGCGGATTTCCAGCGTGTGCATCAGGCTGTTGAAGTCATTGCCCGATGGCAGCGTCAGCGGCAGGTGCAGCATATTGCGTGTGACCGCCGCTTTCAGATAGGTGCCACTGCCCTGTCGCCGTTCGACAAGGCCTAGCTCCTGCCAGCGCGTCAGCGCCTCGCGCACCGTTGTCCGGCTAACTTTCAGGTGCTCGGCAAGCACGCGCTCGGTCGGCAGCCGGTCACCCGGTGTCAGTCCCTCACCCGTCACGAAATCCACCAGCGCATGCAGCACGGCGTCGTCGCGTGATGGCGTATGTACCGGAGAGAGGATCGGGCTGATCACGAAACACTTCACCTAAATTGGTTGGACCATTGTGCCAATTCAGCATGAAAAGGAGAGCGAGTCAAATGCTTGCCTAAGTCTTTTTTAGAGAATCGCAGGCACATGGCTCGCCTGAAAAGTTCCACCGCATCCGACGCCGCCCCTCCCTGCTGCTGCGCAGCTTCCCTCCCCACAAGGGGGAGGGTAAAGACGTCGCGCCAGTCACGACTGCGGCCCACCAAGCGGAAGAGCGTTGCAGGACAAGGCGCTGTTACCCTCCCCCTTGTGGGGAGGGACGGAGCAAAGCTCCGGGGAGGGGTTTTTGCACGAATTCAATCACTTCCAAAAGAAACCACGCCAACTTATCCAACACCTGCAAACCTCGTTTATTCTTCTCCCGTCCTTTCCACGGGGAACTGCTTCCGGAGCCGTTCGAAGCGGGGATCGGATCGGCGCCTCCGATGGCGGGTAACGGACCCGCCGTCCGGGGGAAGTTGCGTCCAAGGGTTCCCCTGCCGGTACTACGACCGGCGTGTGCTGGACGAGCACTTTAAGGGGCGAAGGCGGCGATGGTTACCCGCAAGGGATGACCGAACCTGCCGAGCCCCCCAGGCGGAACGGACGCGATCAAAAGTCGCCGGACGGGCGGTCTTCGGATCGCATTATACTTCTACAAAGACGCGCGTCGACGATCGCCCTTTCCCACCATTCAATGGCCAGACGTAAAAAGCGGGCGTGGCAAGGGCAAGCCACACCCTGTTCTTTGATAATCAGAACGGCATTTCCACCCTTGGCCAGATTTCGCGCGACAGTTTGCGATAGTCGGTCCTCTTCGGGTTGGATGGATAGGGCGCACCGGCGTCGATATAGATGATCTCGGCTGCGACCGGCTCGAAACCCGCGTGGAAATGGTTCGTTGACTTGACCAACAGGATATCCTTCGACCGGGGATCGATGCCTAAATTGGAGAAGATATCCGGTTCGAAAGTCTGCGTCCTGTTGGTGTTGAGGATCACCTCGATATCAGTTCCTTCCAGGCGAACGACCGCCGCGGGTCCGAGTGTGACTCGGCTCTTGCCAAAGCTCTGCCAGCCTTCTTCCACGGCCCTAACTACCTCGACACGAGCATCAATGGGTGCGCCGCCATCGGGCCCTGCTTTGCCACCAAAACGCAGCTGGATAAATGCACCCTCCCCTGCAGCCAGGCAGAACGTTACCGCAATCGGGTCCCAGATCGTCGCCACGGCAACGTTGCCGATACCCCGCTCGATGATCCGCCGCAGGATGAGCGTACCGTCGCCGGCGACGCCGCCACCAGGATTGTCCCAGACATCTGCAACCACGACGGGCTTGCCCGGCTTGGTCGCAGCAAGAGCAACCGTCGCGTCAAGCCCGGCTTCGGTGTCGAGCATCGGCATTGCCGTCGTCCCGCGCATCGCAAACAGCTCCATACCGAGTTTCTCAGCCAGTTTGGCGCCCTTCTCCGCGTCATTGTCGGTAACGACCATGAGCTGCGTGCCGAGTTCCGGCACATCTCCCGCCATGAAGCCATGGATGAGCGAGACAGAGAGGATCCCATCCTGGCCTTGCAGCGTTTTCAGGCGATCCACATAGGAGCGCATCGGCTCGCGGCTCGTCGGATAGACCCCGATCATGCGGCAATCGAAGGTAGAAATCACCGGTTTGATTTCACCTCGGAGAGCCCGCAAGGCGAGGTCGACCACATGCTCGCCGCGCTCATAGAAATCCGTATGTGGAAATTCGAGAAAGGCGGCAAGAATGTTGGAGTTCTCCACCCGTTTGAGGGTGAGATGACTGTGCGGATCCAGTTCCGAGGCAATGAGAATTTCGGGACCGACAATGCCGCGTGCCCGCTCAAGCAAATCACCCTCGCAATCGTCGTAACCCTGCGCCACCATGGCGCCATGCAGGCCGAGGATAACGCCATCGACCGGCATTGCCGCCTGCAGCTGACCGAGAATCTCGTCACGCAAACCTTCATAGGCCTGCCGTTGCAAAAGTCCGCCCGGCTCCGCCCAGGTTGCCGTCCCCTCGACCAGTTCGAAGCCTTCCGCTTTTGCCCGGCGCCGCAGCACCACCATTGGCGCCGAGCACAGTGTCGGCGTTTCCGGATGGTCACCAGGTCCGGCGTAGAAGGCCATCTCAAAACTGGCGCGGTCCGTTGGCACCGGGGAGAATGTATTGGTTTCGGTCGCGAGGGAGGCGGTAAAAATGCGCATAATATGCTTTCAGACTGTGTATCAGAGGGGCTTGTAGGCGATGGCTTCGATCTCGATCTTGATGTCAATCATCAGCCGGGATTCGATGGTGGTACGAGCTGGCGGATTTTCCGGGAAATAGGTGGCATAGGTCTTGTTGAAGGCGGCAAACTCACGCGCGTCCTCAAGAATGACGAAGGTCTTCACCACATCGGAGAGCTCGGCACCCGCCAATGCCAGCGCGGACTTTATGTTCTCCATCACCTGCTTCGTCTGGGCTTCAATCCCCCCGATGATCACCGTTCCGTCGCCGCCAACCGGAACCTGACCGGAGATGTAGATGAAATCCCCGGCCCGCACCGCCGGCGACAACGGCACATGCGACAATCCGAAATGTTGTTTGGTCATGATAAGAGTCCCTGTTTCCGATTACTTGACGGCATCAATCATACCGCCCTGATACCATCCCCGCGTGAACAGATTGTAGGGCTTGGCTCTAGGCAGTTTGCCGGGTTCCAGAACAACAAGCTGGTTCGGGTCCGGTTCCGACGTCTTGACCGTGCCGGAAAAACCTTGATCGTTCTCAGCAACCTTAAAAATACTGAAGACATGCCCGCTCCTCCCACCAAAACGAATGTAGAAAATCTGTGAGGGAACAGCGCCGGGATTCGCGCGCTGCATCTGGATTATGGCGAATATGCAATCTGCTGTCTTGCATTCAGCCCGCTTAATCGTCGCTGCCAGGTTATCAACATATTGCGCCGCAGGTGTCAGCAGCTTTCCCAACTGATTGGCAAGATCGCGGGCGAGGAATTCGGCCGTGCGTTCGGAATAGGTCCTGGTCAAATCTGTCCGCTGGCTCTGAAGAACAAGTCCGAATCCAAGAAACAACGCGACAAACAGAGCCAAAAGCGGCAGCCCGACAATCGCGATCACCGGAATACCGAAATTATTCCGAAGTAAATTGTCAGGACGTTGTTTTGCGTTTCTGTCCACAATATTCATGGAACTCGTTCCTAAAAACGCATGAAAAATCGATAAAGTATACTTTTGAGCGAACATCCGGTGAATGGAACCCAAAGCTGGAATGTGCTCATGACGAGCCCGGCAATGATCACTCAATTCACTTATTAAGTATCAATCAACGCGCTCTGCTTGTTATCGAAATGCCACGCAACGTTATAATCAATTTCAAAATTCCCATTCCCGCGCGGTCGTAATGCATCGAAAGCTGATGCGAGTCGCTGCAAGTACAGGTGCCGGTCCGTTCATGCGTATTCCCTGCAACGCATAATTGCAAGGTTCAATCTCTTCCGTTTCTACCGTGCCCAGGGCAATGGGTGACAGCAAACGAAACGGGTCGACAAGTAAACTTGCAGGAACTGTTCCGTTTGAGCCAACGCCGTCTGGCACGGCCGTCAGGGAGGGCATCAACGTGAACGCGATCACGCAGGTGCCCGCTTGGCTGCCGCAATAGGAGCTGCCGTTACGTACGGCTTTCTCCTCTAAGTGCCTTGATCACTGGAAGCACCGAATACTGGCCAATCTCGGCCCTATCTGTCAGTGCCCGTAGATAACCGCCGGGCGAACGGATTTCACCGACACGTTCAAGAATAGCGGCAATCGTGATCGCTGCATTGATCTCGCCCATAGCTTCGCGCGCTCTTTCCCACGCATCGGGTGAAACGCCCAGCATTGACCGGACAAGTCCAGCCGTCTGCATCAGGTCACGCCAATCCCCGATGCCATCGCGGGCATAATCCCTGATTTGCGGACAGGCGCTCAACACCGCCTCCAACGGCATCGGAACGGATTTCGTTTCAAGGTTCAGCCGGTCAGCGTCGCTACCAGTGTGGCCCAGGCTTTGGGTTCGCCGCGCCGCTTCCAGACGTTTGCGCATTTTGGTCAATGCGATTATTCGGCCGGGCTCTGTATCTTCACGTTGTTGCCCAGCCATTTGCTTCTGGCCTTTTTCTTGAGCCCTTTCAAATTGGTGATCTAAATTTGAATTCTGAATATGGTGCTCAAAAGAAGAGTCACTGGCGCTCATTTCTTTATCTGACAAGGATTCCAAATAGGCTTTCTCTACCTCGATCCTCAAGCTTGTGAGCGCGCTACAGCGGGCCTGAAGCGCTTCCAATGGCAGATGGCGGCTCACACGCCCCGAAAGGGAGGCTAATTCATCCGCATAGTTCTCCCAGTCGCCAGGACGCTCTTCGCTTAAACCAGCATCAATGGTCTTGGAGATATCGCGCAGATGAATAGTGATCTCGCTGCGGACTCTATGAATGGCTCGTGCCAGATCTCGTGCCTCTACGGCATGGCCTTCGATTTCATCTGCCCTCAGCGCCAGCGGCGACAAGTCAAAACCAAAGGCATTCTCAATTTCACCAGTCTCCCCTCGCCGTGCATAGCGTTTGCCGTTGGGACTGTCGCGGCGAATGATCAGGCCTGTCTCAACAAGCGTTGCCAAGTGCCTGCGGATCGTCGCGGAAGACATGCCCCGGGTACGCATGGAGAGCTCCGCATTGGACGGAAAGACGATCAGCGGCGTGCTGCCGTCGAGCAATGTGTCCGGATAAAAGCTCAACAGCGCTTCCAGAACGGCAATGGTCCGGTCAGAAAGAAAGAACGCAGCGCGGGCTTCCGTCAAGGATCGCAAAAGCGTCCATTTTTCGGGATGATTTCTATCGGCCCCCGCCAGTTTCTCGCGAGCCCGGGCCGTCTTTTCCTGCACCGCAAACATGGCGTGCGATAGCGATCGCCTGCCAAATGGCGTCGTTGCAAAACGATCAGTCATGTTTCTCTACCTCAAATTGAGGCAAGCAAAAGCTGTTGCCGGAACGCGTCCGACTCTTGACAAGTCTGCGTGGAAGTGATTCTCTCGAATTGCTACATTGAAGAGGGCTTCCGGGGCGGTAACGTTCTGGGGGCCTTTTTTCTTGCCGTTATTCCTTTTCTCTTCTCGCTTGATTCAACGCTTACACAAAACTCAACGATGTCGGGCCTCAGCCCTGGTTCTCGAAGCGGCTTAAAAGCTTATCGAGTTCCGATGCGACAAATTCCGCAAACCCGTTCGGCGCATGCTCGGTAAAGGTGAGGACGTGTAGTCCCCTGTCCGAACGCAATTGCGCGATAGAACTGATTTCGACGTCTCTGATTTTAGCACTCGGCACTTCTCGCGCCGGCATTGCGACAGGTTCCACCTGTCTCAACAGTCGCTCGAAAATCCGGTTAAAACGCGAATTACTGTCCGCCGCCTTGAACGCATCAAGGGCAATCTCGTTCAGCGCTGCCTGGCGCGCGCTCTCCGATTTGAGCAATTCCGCAAGCCTGATCCAGCGTGGACGGCCTATTTTCGGCGCCGGGCCGATGGCCCTTACGATCGGGGCCGGAACAGCTGCTGCCACCTGCAGGAACCGCGTCATCTCCGCCTTGTCGAGCGACAGCGCATCCTGCACCAATCCGCGCTCGAAGCCGCGTTCTATAAGGTTGCGGGCAAAGAAGGCACGTTCGATGAACGAGAGATCGCGCCGCTCGGTGTTTTCCTTGCCTTGCGCCAGAACCAATTGTACGTCGCTCAGGTCGCGGACAATGGCCTGTACAGGTTTGCCCACGCGGGCCGCCGCACGCAGACGGCGGTGACCGTAAGCAGTCTGATAATACCCTTGCTTTTCCGGATGCGGCCGAACCAGGATTGGCACCTGTTGGCCGTTCACCCTGATGCTTTCGACCAGTTCTTCGAAACTTTCATCAAGTCCGGCCGCGTGACTGAGCCGATCTTCGATGAAGGAACTTTCAATCAGCGCTGGCTCGATATCGACGACACGTTCAGTGCCTTCGAAACTTTCCTTCAACCGTCGGGCGTCCTCGATTTCCCGCGAGATACCACCCAGGGAAAGGCCCATGGCTTTGACAGCGCCAGAAGCGGCTCGCGGCTTTAGCGGTTCAACGGACGTGTTGTGTTGCGTTGGAGGAGTCTCGGCTGGCGTTTGCTCGGGTGCCGGGATTGCCTCCACAGTTCCGAACAATGCCCTCAGTTGATCCCGGCGGTTCTTGTCTGCCATCATCACGCCCTCACCCCCGGCCTATTCCAGGCTTTGAAAATCAGGCTCTCGATTTCAGAGTTGACGGAAGTCAGCGATTCAATCGCGCGGTCGTAAGTGGCCCGAGTGAAACTGTCGCGGGAGACTTCATAAAGTGTCTGCTTGGTCAGACCGGCGTCCGAGAAAGCCGTCGACTTCACCACCGAGGAGGTCAGAACGCGGTCACCGAACAATGAGCGCAGGAATCCGGCAATCTGCTGCTGAGGAGCATCGTTGGGCTCGAAGCGAGTAATCAGGTAGCGCATGAAATCGAAATTGAGTTCGCCGCCGGCTTCGCGCACTACAGCAAGCAAATCCGCTGTCATGAACAGAAACTGGCTCATCGACGCAACGTCAAGCATTTGCGGATGTACGGTAACCAGCACTGATGTCGCTGCACAAAGCGCTGAAAGCGTCAGGAAACCGAGTTGTGGCGGACAGTCGATGACGACGACATCATAGTCGTCTGCCACCGTGTCCAGCGCGGCCTGAACGCGCGCGAAGAATAATTGCTGCTCGACGCTCTGCTGCGCACCATGCTGCCGGTCGGCCAGCATCTGCGGTGTCGTATGTTCGAATTCCTGCAATTCGAGATTGCCGGGAATAAGATCGAGCCCATCGAAATAGGTCTTGCAGATGATATCGCGCAAAGGACGACGTTCGCCATCATAGCGGATCGCACCGTAAAGCGTGTCGTTGCCCGTCAGGTCCAGTTCCGGCTGATAGCCGAACAGCGCAGACATCGAAGCCTGCGGATCGAGATCAACCGCAAGGACCCGGAAGCCCGCCATGGCCAGATGCTGCGCCAGATGCGCACTGGTGGTCGTCTTGCCCGAGCCACCCTTGAAATTGGTGACCGCGATGACCTGCATATGTTCGTTGGCGGTGGGATCACGATGCGGCAGATAGGTCTTCGCCTTGGCACCACCGGCTTCCGCCAAATGGCGGCGCAGTGCATTGATCTCAGCCAACGTATAAAGCCGGCGTCCCCCGCTTCCGGTCTCCGGCTGGGGGCCTTCGCCAGCAATCGAAAGCTGACGCAAATAGCCGTCAGAGACGCCGATCAGCTTAGCGGCTTCACCACTGGTGAATTTGCGAAGGGTCTTTTGTGCCGTGGGCGGAAACAAGCGGCTGCGCATCGCCTGCAATTGCGCCGACAGCATCTCCGCATCCGCCGCTATGGCGCGGTCGGCCGACAGGGGAACAGACAGCGATGGCGCGGCCGGCAATTGCACGCCATCCGGTTGATTTGTCTGTACCGCATTCATCATGGTCACGTGTTGATCCTGTGCGCCTGTTAAATCAAATCGTATCGACGCAAGGAAAGGATGCGCCGATTCGATAGAAAAACCAAAGGGGTAACGCTGGACAACAATTTAACGCTGCTTTGCGGCACTAACACCGCAAAATATCTGTAACGCTTATTTCACCCAATACCCCTCAAAACCGTAACCAAACTGAGGAAAGAACCGAGTCGCGTCAAGAACTTTATAGTTAACGCAAATTAACCATTTTGGCAGGAATTTCAGCGAAGCGCATACCAAGTCCTTCGATGACTTGAGGTATAAGCAGACTTCACACATGAAATTTTAGCCGCGGCCCTGGGGGCGATAAATGCACGCGTAGACGGATGTGTTGATAGCATCAACACCATCGCGGATGGCCATTCGGTAAATAGTGTCGGGTTGCAGCCCCTCGTTTCTCGTATCCGGCAGAAGGCTCCATCATCCAGCTAGCCTACTTTTTCAAGTGACGGATCTGCTCTGACAGCACCCAAGATCGTGGTCAGATCCACGGCACGTGAGTTTGCCCAACGAATAAGACTTGGAGGTCGGTAGTTTGGGTCGGCGCGCCAACGGTCAAAAACAGATCCGTCGATCGTTTCGTTGATATTACTTTCTGTAAAATCATCGCCCTTTACAGGTTCTCCGCCTATCACACGGTCAAACGGCTTCTTTATACGCGAATAATTGCCGGCCATGAACATTTTATAGGAATCGGCGATCGGCGCTTGATAGGAATTTGTATCGAGGTCAACCCGATCCCGGAAGCCTAGTCCAAGATTACGTGCTTTTTCCATCATCCAGTTTAACGGGGTTTGCGCCAGCAGATCGCTGTGATAGCCGCCCCCCGACATTGGCATGAGCGCCTACAAACCATCGTTGCTCAACATTGGAAAGAAGCCTTGGGGCAGCTTGAGTAGTGCTCTTTACTGACCAGAGTGTGGGCGAGAAGGATGCGCGGTGCTCGTCTATCGCCAAGGCGTGATAGCCGTTTTCAATAGGAACGCGCAAACCGGTATGGAGGAATTGAAATGTGGATCGACTTAGTCCCTGAATGCTCCAGAAGGGGATGCCAAGAGCGCCAACTGTATCCCATACGCCCACCATCTTTATGGGTGCGGCAATGGAGTATTTCAGCATCCACTTCTCTTCGAGAGTAGCACTTTGGAGCTGTGCTTCTTGAGCCAGTTGGATCAGTTGTCGTATCGTCTTGTCGTTCGCGCGCTTGTAGCGGTCATACATTTGCCGACGCCTAAAGGCGCACCGGGTTTCAGAATCCCATATTTTGCTATGAACCCGGCAAGACTTCGGGCCGTATAAGCACCACGGCTGAACCCGAATATATATATCTCATCGTCGTTCTCGTAATTATCGACAAGCCACTCGTAAGCTTCCACGACATTGTCCGCCAGGCCCTTCCCAAACACGCCTCCCCAGAATCCGTTGACACCTTTATCGTAGTAAAAGACCTGTGCTTTTCCGTCGGCTGACTGCTTTGCGCATAGCGACTTGAGCCGCCAGACGTTGGTGTTGTCGCCAGTTACATTCCAAGTGCCATCAAGGAAAATGGCAATTCGTTTAGTGCGGTTTGTCTGCATGCCATTTCCCCAGAATCAGCGCGATCCAGACCGGTCAGTGCCCGCAATAAAGGTGTCCAACCAGGTCGGAGGCACTCAGGACGATCGAATCACCAAACTTTTGCATGTGTCATTCTAACAGATGGCACCAAAATGTTCAGAAAGTCGCCGGAACGAGTACTGCGTGGCTTGCCGCGAGCGTTTTGCTATTCCTGATTGTGACGCAACGAGTTGTACGTCCGAAATCTGTTCAGATCGCAGGGTCCGTACCCGCTAAACGGTGGGAAACGATTCTGGCCAGCAGCTCAACGAACTTTCCATTTTCTTGAGCGCATTTCCACATGTTCACGAGGCGGCAGACAAGTTGAACATTGCCGATCTGATAATGCCCGTTGCTGTCGATACGGTCGGCGGATGCCAACATATCCGGTTCCATGTTTTCCTGACCATCCAGATGCATCGGCAGTCAGCGCACAGCCCATTCTGATCGCGCATCAGTGCTTCGAGATGTGCCTTCATCTCTGCTTCAGAACACAGGAGTTTCTTATCCCTCAGTGTTGTGAAAACCTGCTGGCCATTAGAATTTCGCACCGTATCTCTGATCGGGATCATCATCCGCGCTATCGCAAATTCGGTCTGCCCGAGATTTCTTCCGAGCGGCTTGCCATCGCCAAGCTTTTCTTTCCAGTCCTTACGGTCATGCCAGTGTGACAGGCTCTCTCCTCCGACCAGCGCGAGGAGGTACGTTTTCATGTCTTCCGTCGCGACACGAAACATTGCCTGCTGGGTGACGAGCTGTTCTTTTGCTCTCGGGTGAATGGAATTCCAGGTTAGCGCGATCCCGCCCCTATTACGCCGCGACCATCCCGTAACGGGCTTTGCGATCATCACTTTGTCACCGTACTCATGGAATACGGGTGGCGCTGATGTGCTCTCCGCCCAGTAAAGGTCGTTGCCTTGGCGGTGGAACCAGATATCCCCAGCGCTTTCTGACAGCCGGGTGGCGCGATTGAACCACAACGTGGCACCGGCTTTGATTTCGCTCTCGGGGGTACCGCGGGGCGCGGCCATGTCCAGCGCCAGAAACGCGTCATAGTCTCCGCTCTTCCAGGCGTCGTAATAGGCCCGGTCGTATCCGAGAGCCACGAGGCTTTCGCCGAGACATCTGTCCCATAGTTCATTACCGTCGCCGGTTAGGATGATATATGCTTGTCCGGTCACCACGGCCTCCCGGCGGCTTCATTTACATTGATGGCAAGTTCGAAGGCCGCCGCTGTCATTGAGGCAGCAGATGCGGATAGTGAAAAGCCATCCATGCCAAGAGGTTTTCGTACCTTTCTTCGTCAGCAATTTCGCGATGCCCGCCGCCGGGCCGCAGGCCGGGGACATAGGCGGACGGGCATTCTTCTGCTTCGTCTGATAGAGGTTGAGATTCCGACGATATGCGAGTCTGAGATTCTCAGAATCTCATTGTCTGATAGTTTGAGAATCTGAGAATTACGGCAGCAAAACCATCCTCGCATCCCTCCTGAAAGAGCTCAGTACTTTTATCGCCCCGCGGGCGAAACGCACTTCTGGCACCAGAAGTCCTATCCTGCCATTTAGAAGCCTATAGCAGCGAACTCTATCCCAAGCGATCAGACCAAGGCAAATACCAACCTCGTTGGTCGAGCCGAAGGTCAGCTTGGAATCAGATAGAAGGCGCGACGGAGATAGGCTTATAGATCAGAAGTGAGCCGTTGTCCCGAGCGTCCTGGCGAAAACCAGACACCAGAATGGGTTTCGTTTGAGATGGTGCGACGGGATGAAACGGCAAACGCAACACATATAATCAAGCCAAATGAAGCGAGCCGGAAGCATGACGGGCGAGGCGAAATGACAGGCTTGATCGTCGTCCTGAGTTTGAAAATCGCGGCAGCGTCCACCCAAGGCGGGCCCGAAAGGACGCTCGGCAGAGCCTGAAGAGGGAGAGAGGTGTTTGAGCTTGCGAGGATCGTCTGGGCAAATTCGTCACTCCCCGATGTTCATTCGGAAGATGTTGTGGCCGGAGTTCGGCGTCTTGGAATGCATGCGCGCGATTGCTGTTTGCTCAATCGCCATCAGTATTGCCGCCACGAGAACCGTTGGGCTCATCGATCTGCAAATGGCTGCCAGGCGGTTCGGGCAATGGGATTGCCTTGCCAGCGGCCAAAGTCGGCGCCCCCGAGCCTAAACTGCATTCGCTCTGGCCGACACGCGCTCGATATGGCAGTACCCTGCTCTTCTTGCGATATATTGGAAGCGGATGCTACAGAGGATTTGGCTATGTATCCGGTTTGCCCAGTAGGAAGGCGATACCTCCGGATGACTGAAAGCTGATAACGAAAGCGCTCCGCTCTATGATGAAATCCAGCCTCGATCATCTGCCCGAACGCAAGCAGCGCGAGCTTGCCCGTATTGTCGAGATCCTGCTTGAGGAACTTCAAGACGCGTTGAAGGACGGGACAGCCGAATTCAAGAAGAAAGGCCGCATCCTCAAGATCATCCTGTTCGGATCCTATGCCCGCGGTGACTGGGTGGATGAGCCGCACACCATGAAAGGCTATCGTTCGGACTATGACCTGCTGATCATCGTCAACAACAGGAAGCTGACCGACTTTGCCAGCTATTGGTACAAGGCAGCCGACCGGCTATTACACGATCGCGGCGTCACCACGCAGATCGGCTTCATCGTTCATTCGAGGCGTGAAGTGAACACGGCGCTCAAGGAAGGCCAGTACTTTTTCTCAGATATTCGCCGCGAAGGCATAGTCCTTTACGAGCTTGATGACGAACCCTTGGCGGAGCCGAGGCCGTTATCTCCAATCGATGAGTTTCAGATAGCACAACGACATTTCCAAAACAGATATGCTGCCTCAATCGGGTTCTTGGATGCTTCTAGCTACGTGCTGAGTAGAGGGCGTCCCAAACACGCAGCTTTTGAATTGCATCAAGCCATTGAGAACGCCTATTCGGCCCTGCTGCTGACCCTGACCAATTACGGCCCCGCATCACATAATCTGAATTTCCTCCGCACTTTGGCAGAGGGGCGAGACAGACGTCTCGCGGAGGCTTGGCCACGCGACCAGCAAAGGTACCGCGCATGGTTCAATACGATCAACGAAGCCTACGTCAAAGCACGGTACTCAGAACACTACGAGATCAGCGAGGAAGCGCTTGTCTGGCTCGGAGAACGCACACAAGTTCTACACGAACTCGTCGAGACAATCTGCAAGGAGCATCTCGAGAAGCTGGAGCGCGCAGAGCGCGACGAGACGCCATCTACAGCCAGCAAGCGTGCCGTTTCAGGCGGCTAAAAGTCGTTTGCACCGAGCCGACAGCACCCTCAGGCAAAGGCGTAAGATCCATCTGGCCGTTTTGGAACGCGCCTTTGCCAATGAACGTAGCCTTCTTCAGCCATCGCCTTTTCGTCCATTTCGACACCCCAGCCAGGCCGATCGGGCCTGAGCTCAAGGTAGCCGTCTTTTGGTAGGTAGGGATCGACGACGTAACGTGTCTCATCCTGCCGCTTCTCTATATCGTTGCCGCCGTAGACATAGGCTTGGCCCTTCGGGAGCCGGTATTCGAGTATGCGGAAGTTCTGAGCGGCTGCCGAGAAGTGAACGTTGACCGCAGTCGCCAACGGGCCCATGGGATTATGGGGCGCGATACCCACGAAGTAAGCTTCGGCGAGCGTCCACGATGCGTCGCATTTCACTGATGCCGCCAACGACGCAGATGTCAGGCTGTATCAGGTCAGCGGTGTTGCAAGCGGATGAACGGAAGGCAAGGTGTCATAAGAAAGGCACTCAGCTGTGCCAATTGCGCGGCGAAATCCTGTTTCTCCTGCCGGGGAAGCAGCCCTTGCAGAGCGCGTGTCGGGAAGGGCAGACCGCCGGGCGCCTTGCCGACACCGAGATCGACACGGTCGGGCGCGAGTGCCGCCAGAACATTGAAATTCTCCGCCACCTTGTAGGGGCTGTAATGCTGCTGCATCACACCGCCGGAGCCGATACGGATCCGCGATGCATTGGCCAGCAGGAAGGCGATCAGCACCTCGGGCGAGGAACTTGCGAGGCCTGGCGTGTCGTGATGTTCGGCCACCCAGAAGCGATGAAACCCCCACTGTTCCGCCTGGCGCGCCAGAGTCACAGTGCGTTTCAGCGCTGCGTTTGCGGTCTCGTTTTCGAAAATTGGGCTCTTGTCGAGCAGACTCAGTTCATAGCCCATTTTGGGGTATGGCCTCCATACGATTGAAGCGAACATCCACTATCGGATGAGACTTCGTTTCAGAGGCGACCAGATTTTATCCAATCGGGCGTTTGGTCAAAGAACGTGTTGCTAAAATTCCGGGGAACAAAAGAAATAAATAGTGCCCGATTTCGAGCGGATCAGAGCGGGCCGTCCAGTTCATTGCGCCTGATCAGTTCCTCGCGGATCAGCTTCTTGGCAATCTTGCCATAGGCTGATTTCGGCATGTCTGGCCAGAAGACAAGACGCTTCGGCAATTTGTAGCGTGCCATCTTGCCGCTGAGCCAGGCGATGATGTCGTCCGCATCCGGTGCGCTGCCCGGACGGGGTACACAGACCGCAAGCCCCACCTCACCCCAGACCGGATCCGGAATGCCGATCACCGCTGCTTCACGGATATCCGGGTGCGTCAGTATCTTCTCTTCGATTTCCAGCGGATAGACATTCGAGCCCCCGGAAATATACATGTCCGACGCCCGCCCCGTGATGAAGAGAAACCCTGCCGCGTCCATGTGACCGAGATCACCGGTGCGGAACCAGCCATTCCGGAAGGCTTTGGCATTGGCCTCGGGATTGTTGTAGTAGCCAGCAAAAACCGCCGGACCGATGACGCAAATCTCGCCGGTTATACCGGACGGCACTTCATTGCCGGCGTCATCCTGGATCGATATCTGCATGCCGGTGCGCGTGTAACCACAGGTGCCCGGACGTGCATCAGCGTCGTCCTCCACGTGATGTTCAGCCGGCGGCAGCACGGTGATATTGCCGGTTACCTCGCCCAGCCCGAAATATTGGACAATGACCGATCCCAGCGTTTTCAATGCGTGGATCTGATCGGTCCGGTACATAGGCGCACCGGCATAGATTACATAACGCAGCGACGAGTGATCCCGCGCATGAACAGCAGGATGTTCCGTCAGCATCTTGAGGATCGTCGGCACCGTGAACATGTTGCTCACCCGCCATTTTTCGATGAGACGCCAAGCCTCTGCGGCATCGAACTTTTCCGTTGGCAGCAGGATGGTCTTCGCTCCCCGCGCCACTTGCGTCAGTTGGTGAATACCCGCGCCATGCGACAACGGCGCGACCACAAGCGAGGCATCCCGATGTGTCGTCCCGGGCATCAGATCGCACAGATGGTTGGTGACCACGAATCCCATCTGGCCATGAGTCAGTACCGCAGCCTTGGGCCGGCCGGTCGTTCCGGAGGTGAAAAAGAACCAGCACGGATCATCGTGCTCAACAGCGGCGAGAGGCACTGTTTCGCCATCGAAACGATCGATGATGGCGTCGTAGTCTTCACCAAATTCCGCTTTGCCGGTAGCAATAACGAATTTCAGTTCCGGACTTGCCTCTCGGCTGGCGGCCACATGATCCGGGAACAAATGGCCGCAGATCATGCCTTTCGCACCACTCGCTTGGGCAAGATACGCAACTTCGTCGGGAGTCTGGCGAAAATTCGTTGGGACCCAGACAGCACCCAGCCTGAAGCAGACGAACATCGATTCGAGCATCTGGTTGCAATTTTGCGACTGGACGAGAATCCGGTCACCCATGACAACACCGAATTCCCTTTGCAAAGCGGCAGCCATGGCGCTGACCCTGCGTTGCATCTGCGACCAGGTCCATGAGTTCTCGCCCCAGACCAAGGCGATTTCGTCAGGAAAGCGCCGCGCCGATTGCACGAGAAAACCGGAAAGATTCATGACCCGCTTCGACATGGGCTCTATGACCAGTCGGTTCTTGTGCGTCATGGCTTCACCTCTTGGCTATGGGAGCGACAGGACGTGCTGGCCGGTCATGCAGCGGCTGGAGATGCGCCAGCCGCGCCTCGATCTTCTTTGCCTCTGCTCGCATCAGAGACGCCAGTTCCACCTGCCGTACCGGCTGCATGCGGCTATCGATAGCCGCAATGCTGAGTGCGCCTGCTGGCCGTCCGTCTGGATAACGGATGGCAAGGCCAATACCCCAGGAATTGGCGAGAATACGCCCCGGATTGAGAGAAAAGCCGTTTTCCCGCGCCGCCGCGATATCGGCGCGGATCTGCGGCGGAGCAAGGTCCGGGAATTCGGCCAGGAGTTCCGTCTCATTGGCCGCAAGAATGGTTTCAATATCGTCATCAGGCATTGCGGCAAGAATGGCGAGAGATCCGGCTCCGACACCCAGAGGGTGACGATAGCCTGCCTGCAAGGCATGCGTGCGAATAGGATAAGTGCCCTCTTCCCGGTGAAGGCAAACCGCATGATTATCGCGTTGAATTGACAGAAAGCTGGTGTCCTGCGTCTTCGCGGACAGGAAATTGAGACTGTCGCGCGATATCTGCAAAAGGCCGTAACGCCGTGTGGCAAGCGTGCCGAGCACATAGGCTTCCTGACCGAGATAATAGCGCCGGGTCAGGGGATCCTGTTCCAGCAAACCGGAACGAATGAGGGCAAGCAGCAGACGTCGCGCGGTTGGCTTGTTGAGGCCGCTTTGCTCGACGATGTCACTCAGTGCACCGCCCACGTCCCCGAAATAGCTGACGAGGCTCAAGAGACCGAGCGCCCTGTCGACGCTCTGGGATCCGCTGAGACCTTTCGTTGAAACTTTTTGCTCCATATCCGCGCTCTTTATCGATCCACATTATGGATCACTCTATCACGTTATAAAACTATGCAGCAAAATCGATTGCAAGCATGCTGCGTTCGATTAAGATTTTTTGATTGGAGCGAAGGAGAACGTATTCGAAATATGGATGACCTGATGGACGCCGTTACGTTTCCGATCCGAAACGAACGCATTTTTCCGGCGATTGCCTGTGCCTGAGCCCCGTTTGCAGCAGCCCGGCCACGCGGCTGCTGAGCGCTTCGAAAGCTTCGAGGGCGTTGGACGAAAGTTTGACTTCATCCTGGAGCCTGGCCTCAGCCTCAACGCGGCCATTGCCCGTCAGCTCAGCGGTAGCAAGATCGGGGCAGCTGCCCTTGTCCTCGAAGGTGGCGCGTTCGCCCCGTTCCATTACCTGATGCCTGCGCTCTCGACCGACGGCTATCATGCTGCCTGGTACAGCGAGACTTTTTCGCCAGCTGGCGAAACGCGGCTCGTGAATGGCAATGCTACTTTTGGCGAGCGTGACGGCGCCCCCTTCATCCATTGCCATGCGATATGGATCGAACATGACGGCAAACATTGCGCCGGGCATATCCTTCCACACGAAACACTCGTCAGCCGGCCGATCCACGTAACCGCCTGGGGCGTCGAGGAAGTGCGGATGGTGTCGGAGCCAGACGAGGAAACGGCCTTTACCCTGTTTCATCCTGTGCCGGCGGAGCCTCTTGCCGGGAGCAAGGGGGCGCGCACGGTGATTACCCGGGTCGGTCCGAATGAGGACATCACCGAGGCCCTTGAAGCGATCTGCCGCAAGCATGGAATTGCCAAGGCGTTTCTGCGCGGCGGCATCGGCAGTCTCATTGGCGCCCGCTATATGGATGGTTCAAGGGTTGAGGATATCGCAACTGAAGTCTTCGTAACCGATGGCTTCGTCTCTGCTCAATCGCCCGGGACATTTCTGGAAATTGCCATGGTCGATACCAAGGGCAACATCACGCACGGCTCCCTCCTGCGCGGAGAAAATCCCGTCTGCATCACATTCGAGCTCTGCCTGGAAGAAGCCTGACCCTTCGTCAGCGAAGCTCGTGTTCGTCGGGATAGCTCAGACTTTGCAATTCCCGCGCATCGACACCGGCAATACGCCGCAGCACGGCTCTCGCGAGCTCGCGCCCGGCATGGCGGACATCTTCATTGAACACGATGATCTGCGGGCGGAACCACTGCAGCACGTCCGTCGATTGCTTCGAGACAAGATCGACATCCTCGCCAATCTTCAACCCTGCCGCTTCGATACCGGCAACGAGAGCGATGGACGCGCCGCCGCTGCAACAGACGATACCATCCGGACGGTTCGATCCCGACATGATCTCCTCCATCCGATCGCGGATGCGGCCAAGCGAGGTATCAACATCGATGCCGGAAAAGGCAACCCCCGCAGCGCCACCTTCCTCAATGGCACGCGAAAAACCGCGATCAAGGTGGCGGTAGTAGGTAACCGCAGGCGAAGGCCCGGCAAGCATGGCAATCTTGCGCCGTCCCTTCGCCAGCAAGCTCTTCACGGAGAGATAGGCAAAGGCCTCGTTATCGAAGTCATGGAACGGGTGCTCGATGCCCATTTCGGTGCGGCCGTGCGTTGCAAAGGGAATGCCATGCTCGGTGAGATAGCGAACGCGTGCATCATCGGGTTCGGTACGCGACATGATGATTCCGTCTGCCGAGCCGGTTTCGACGATGTAGCGGATCGGCTGCATCGGATCGTTCTCCAGCGAATAGGGCGTGACCGTCAGATGGTAGGGTGTCTGCGACAGCACTTCGGAAATGCCATAGACCATGTTGGACGTCAGTCCCATGATCGACGACTGCGCGTTGAGGACCAGGCTGATGACATTGGTCTTGCCGGTGCGCAGGCGGACGCCAGCGCGATTGGGCCGGTAGCCGATCTGCTTGGCGATCAGCTGAACCCGATTCTTGGTCGCCTGCCCGATCTCCGGCGCATCTTTGAGCGCACGGGAAACCGTAGTGACGCCAAGACCGGCCATGAAGGCAATCGTCTTCAGGGTCGGCCGCTCGCCTTCCGCGAGTTCGACGGCGTCTCCCGCGGGCTTCTGGTTGCCTTCCTTCGCTTTCATTTCCAATTGGCCGTCAGGCCATCCTTCATAATGCTGCCAATCTGTATCGTTTCAATATTTTCGAAGAAATACAAATTTCTCGGCCGTGAGTTCGATGCAATTATCGCCTTCGATCAAAATGACCCTAACCGAAATCACGGCCAGTTATCAATAAAATACTTATTAACGTGTGATTATTTCCCTGAATTTCCTGTCATTTTTTGCAGCGTCGGTAGGTTCACCGAACGCTAGGAGCAAAAAAGTCCCATATGGCAATTGCATAGAGGGGAACTTTGCACTAGCGTACCTGTAACGTTTCAGATTTGGGAGGATGCGATGCGTTACCGTTCAATTCTTACTGCTTTGGCCACCTCAACATTGCTCTTTACCGCCGGCCATGCCGGCGCGACTGACCTTGAAGTTACCCACTGGTGGACCTCGGGCGGTGAAGCGGCCGCAGCTAAGGTTCTGGCCGAATCCTACGACAAGCTCGGCGGCGACAAATGGGTCGACGGCGCCATCGCCGGCAGCGGCACCACTGCCCGCCCGATAATTGTCAGTCGTATTCTCGGCGGCAATCCCATGGGAGCCACCCAGCTCAACACCGGCCGCGATGCCGAAGACCTCGTCAAAGCCGGGCTGATGACCGACCTGACCGAACTTGCAACCAAGGAAGGCTGGGCCGATTTCATCCGTCCGTCAAAGCTGCTCGACGCCTGCAAATTTGAAGGCAAGATCTATTGCGTTCCGGTCAACATCCATTCGTGGCAATGGATGTGGATCAACCCCAATGCCTTCAAGGAAGCGGGCGCCGCGGTTCCGGCCAACTGGAATGAGTTTGTCGCCGATGCGCCAAAGCTGAAGGAAAAAGGCATTATTCCGCTGGCCACAGGCGACGCATGGCAGGTCGACGGCATCTTCCGCGTCATGCTGGCAACGCTAGGCGGCAAAGACCTCTACATGAAAATCATGGTGGACAAGGACAAGGATGCCGCTGCCGGGCCGGAAATGAAAGCAGTCTGGGAGGCATTTGCCGCGGCACGTGGCCTTGCCGATCCGGGCTATGTCGGGCGGCAATGGAACGAGGCCACCTCACTGGTGCTGACCGGCAAGGCTGGCGGCCAGATCATGGGCGACTGGGCACAGGGCGAATTCGGCGTTGCCGGGAAAGTTGCAGGTACCGACTATGATTGCTTGCCGGGTCTCGGTGTTCATCCCGTTCTCGATACCGGCGGCGATGCCTTCTATTTCCCCAAAAACAAGGATCCTGACGTGGCCAAGGCCCAATTGAAACTCGCCAGCATGCTTGTTTCCAAAGAAACCCAGGTGGCCTTCAATCTCGCCAAGGGCTCGCTGCCAATCCGCGGCGATATCGACATGGAGGCGGCCAATGCCTGCATGCAGAAGGGTATCAAGATCCTTGCCGACGGCAACAATGTGCTGCCTTCGGTCGAACAGGCCTTCTCGTCCGACGCACAAGGCCAGCTCGAGGATCTGAACACCGAGTTCTTCGCCAACAAGGACATGACGGTCGAGGATGCGCAAGCGCGCTTCGTCGAGATTATCAGCGAAGCAAAATAGACCTTGAACCTATCGCACTGAGATATGCCGGCCAGTTCTGGCCGGCATGAGCCGAAAGGTTTGGAGATGTCCGTGAGCCGACGCCCGTTTGCCCCCCTACGCAATCTGAACGCCAAAGTCGCGGCTGTGCCGATGATCATCACCGTGCTTGTTGTCTTTGTCGGCTGTACGCTTTGGACCGTGGTTTATTCCTTTACGTCCTCGCGTTCCCTGCCAACGCTGGATTTCGTCGGCTTCGATCAGTATGTGCGGCTTTTCCGGACTTCGCGCTGGACTGTTTCCCTGAAGAATCTCGCGATCTTCGGCATTCTATCGCTGACCTTCTCCCTCGTGCTGGGCTTCATCCTGGCTGCGCTGATGGATCAAAAAATTCGCTTCGAGAACACGTTCCGCACCATCTTTCTCTATCCTCATGCGTTGTCATTCATCGTCACCGGCCTTGTCTGGCAATGGATTCTGACGCCAACCTTTGGCGTACAGAAGGTCGTCCGGGACCTGGGTTTTGAAACCTTCAATTTCCCGATCCTGACTGATGGCCGCTTTACGATTTACGCCATCGTCATCGCCGGTCTCTGGCAGGGCACGGGCCTGGTCATGGCGCTCATGCTGGCCGGCCTGCGAAACATCGATGACGAGATATGGAAAGCAGCGCGGGTTGACGGGATTCCGACGTGGAAGACCTACCTCTTCATCGTCATCCCGATGATGCGGCCCGTTTTCATCACGACGCTGGTCATCATTTCCGCGACCATCGTCAAGGTCTATGACCTTGTCGTAGCGCTGACCAATGGCGGCCCTGGCATCGCCTCCGAAGTCCCCGCCAAATATGTCTACGACTTCATGTTCTCACGCGGCAATCTTGGCCAGGGCCTCGCCGCCTCGACGATCATGCTCACAACTGTCCTCATCATCCTGGTGCCCTGGGCTTTGCTGGAATTTCGCCCCCGGAACCGCAGTGGAGGTGCTTCGAAATGAGTTCAAGTCTCCCCAGCTTTGAACCGCGTGGCCATCGTCCCAAGCGCTTCGTATCGCCCGCGTCGATCATGATCTATTCGGTGCTGGTCGTTGCGGCGATCTACTATCTGATCCCGCTCTACGTCATGGTCATGACGTCGTTGAAAGGCATGCCGGAAATCCGCCTCGGCAATATTTTCTCGCCGCCGGTCGAGGTGACCTTCCAGCCATGGGCGACCGCCTGGAACAGCGCCTGTACGGGCCTTTATTGCGAGGGGATCAAGGTCGGGTTCTTCAACTCGATGAAGATCTTGATCCCGAGCGTGATCCTCTCGATCATCATCGCGTCGGTGAATGGCTATGCCCTGTCCAACTGGCGCTTCAAGGGCTCGGAGCTGTTCTTCACCGTGCTCATTTTCGGTGCCTTCATTCCCTATCAGGTGATGCTCTATCCGCTCGTCATCATCACGCGTGAGCTCGGTATATTCGGAACGCTGACCGGCGTCATCGTCATCCACACGATCTTCGGAATGCCCATCCTCACCTTGCTGTTCCGCAACTATTTCGTCTCGCTGCCGCCGGAGTTGTTCAAAGCTGCGCGTGTCGATGGCGCCGGCTTCTGGCGCATCTTCCTGCAGATCATGCTGCCCATGTCCCTGCCGATCTTCGTGGTCGCAATCATCCTGCAGGTAACCGGCATCTGGAACGACTTCCTCTTTGGCGTGATCTTTGCCGGCACCAAGAATTTCCCGATGACGGTACAGCTCAACAACATCGTCAATTCGACGCAAGGGGTGAAGGAATACAACGTCAACATGGCCGCGACCATTTTGACCGGCGCGGTGCCGCTCCTCGTCTATTTCTTTTCAGGCAAGTATTTCGTCAGGGGCATTGCCGCTGGCGCCGTAAAAGGATGACCATTTTGCACAGTGTTTTGATCAAGGACCTTTCGCTCAATTTCGGCTCCATCAGCGTCCTGAAGGATCTCAATATCGAGGTGGCAGATGGCGAGTTCCTCGTGCTGCTCGGCCCATCCGGCTGCGGCAAGTCCACGCTGCTCAATTGCATTGCCGGGCTTCTGGAAATCTCCGACGGACAGATCTTCATCAAGGGCAAGAACGTCACCTGGGAAGAGCCGAAGGATCGCGGCATCGGCATGGTGTTCCAGTCCTATGCCCTCTACCCGCAAATGACCGTCGAGAAAAACCTTTCCTTCGGGCTGCGGGTCGCCGGACTGCCTGCGGCAGAAATCCAGAAGCGAATTGCTCACGCTGCTGAAATCCTGCAGATCGGGCCCCTGCTGCACCGCAAGCCCGCCGAACTGTCCGGCGGCCAGCGGCAGCGTGTCGCCATCGGCCGCGCATTGGTGCGCGATGTCGACGTGTTCCTGTTTGACGAGCCGCTTTCGAATCTCGACGCGAAACTGCGTTCCGAACTGCGCGTCGAGATCAAGCGGCTGCACCACAAGCTTGCCAATACGATGATCTACGTCACCCACGACCAGATCGAAGCGCTGACGCTGGCAGACCGGATCGCCGTGATGAAGGGCGGGTTGATCCAGCAGCTAGATGACCCGCTGACCATCTATAACAGGCCGCGCAATCTATTCGTCGCGAGCTTCATCGGCTCGCCCGCCATGAACTTCCTGAAGGGCGAGATCACCGGGACGAACGGCTCGCCGGTCTTCAAGGCCGCCGATTTGAACATATCGCTGGCTGGCTATGAGGCACAGCAGTCCCTGGCGCCTGGTCATTCCGTCATTTTTGGCTTCCGTCCGGAACACATCATCATCAGTGATACGCCTGGCCCCGCCGGCCGCTCCTGCGAGGCCATCGTCGACCTGGATGAACCGATGGGCGCTGACAGCCTCGTCTGGTTGAAGGTCGCGGGAAAAGCGATTTCAGTTCGCGTCGATTCCGGCAGACGCTACCAGCCAGGCGAGAAAGTCTTCCTGACCTTCAACCCCGCCATGGCCTCCCTCTTCGACGCCGAGACCGAAGACCGGCTTTAAACTTCCCAAGCATCATGGAGAAATAAAGTGACCGACCTTTCCTACCAGCTCTACAGCTCCCGCAATTTCCCGCCACTCGACCAGACATTGGAAATGTTGAAGCGCAATGGTTATGCGCAGGTTGAAGGCTATGGCGGCGTCTATGCCGATCCCCGCGCGACAAAGGCTGCGCTCGATGCAAATGGCCTCACCATGCCTACAGGTCATTTCAGCATCGACCTGCTGGAAACCGAGCAGCAAAAGGTCCTCGATATCGCCGGTACGTTCGGCATGAAGGCCATCTACTGCCCGCATCTGGCTGTGGACCTGCGCCCCACGGACGCGGCAGGCTGGTCGGCTTTCGGCAAGCGGCTGGAAGCGGCACACGCCACTTACAGCAAGGCTGGATATATTTTCGGCTGGCACAATCACGACTTCGAATTCAAGGCACTTGCCGATGGCTCGATCCCGCAAAAGCTGATCTTCGATGCAGCCCCCAGCATATCCTGGGAAGCGGACATTGCCTGGATCATCCGCGGCGGCGGCGATCCACTCCAATGGATCGAGAACTATGGCTCGCGCATCAGCGCCGTGCACGTCAAGGACATCGCGGCCGCCGGTCAAAACACCAATGAGGATGGCTGGGCCGATGTCGGCTACGGAACCGTCGACTGGAAAGCCCTGATAACGGTCCTGAAGGGTACCCCAGTCCGCTATTTCATCATGGAACACGACAACCCATCGGACGATGAGCGGTTCGCCCGCCGCTCCATCGCGACCGTCAAGGCATTCTGAAGAAAGACACAGACATGGCTAAAGCACTTGGGATCGGCATTATCGGTGCCGGCAATATCTCCACGACCTATCTAAGACTTGCCCCGCTGTTCAAGGGGATTGAAATCCGTGCCATCGCCGACATTAGCAAGGCAGCGGCGACTGGACGTGCATCCGAATACAGTGTCGAGGCACGCAGCATTGATGGCCTCCTGGCCAGTGACGACATTGATCTCGTCGTCAACCTGACAGTCCCCGATGCTCACTTCGATGTTTCGAAGCAGATTCTCTCTGCAGGCAAGCATCTCTATTCGGAGAAGCCGCTGACGCTGTCGCTGAAGGACGGTCTGGAATTGCAGAAACTCGCCGCGAAGAAAGGCCTGAAAGCGGGCTGCGCACCCGACACCTATCTCGGCGGTGCGCACCAGCTGGCGCGCAAGCTAGTCGATGACGGTCAGGTCGGCACGATCACCTCCGGCACGGCCCATGTCATGAGCCATGGTATGGAGCACTGGCATCCCAACCCGGATTTCTTCTTCCGCCCGGGCGGCGGACCCATCCTTGATCTTGGTCCGTACTACATCGCCAATCTGATCAATCTCATCGGTCCGATCAGGCGGGTAGCGGCGCTGACATCAATGGCCACACCGACCCGCACCATTTCCAGCGAACCGCGCAAGGGCGAAACCATCAAGGTGACAACACCGACGACCATTCAGGCGCTGCTTGAATTCGAAAGCGGTGCTTCGGTCACCCTGTCGGCAAGCTGGGACGTCTGGGCCCATCATCATCCCAATATGGAGCTGTACGGCACGGACGGTTCGCTGTTCCTTCCGGATCCGAATTTCTTCGGCGGCGAGGTCAAATTGGCAAAGCCGGGCAAGAAGGCCAAGCCTGTGAAGGCTTGGGCGCATCCTTTCGGAACGCCCAACCAGAAACATGCGGCAGGCCTGATGGCCAATTACCGCACGGCTGGCCTCGCCGACATGGCAGTCGCCATCCTGCAGGGACGCGACATACGCTGCTCGCTTGAAAGGGCCCTGCATGGCGTTGATGTGATGATTTCGATCCTTCGCTCAGGCGAGGAAAAGAAGTTCATCGACATCAAGACAAGCTGCACACGGCCGGAAGCTCTTGGCATCAAGGAAGCCAAATCGCTGTTGAAAAAGAACTAAGTCATCGCTCCCAGGCGATTGCGGTCATGGTCGGGCGCCACTATGTTGGCCGCCCGATTATGATTTATGGGAATGCCAGTGACTGTTACAAAGACTGCCCGCATCGCTCGCCTTATCGCTGCCGAAATCAACGCGAGGCCAGAACAGGCCAATGCTGCGATCGAACTCCTCGACGGCGGCGCAACCGTGCCTTTCATTGCGCGCTACCGCAAGGAAGTCACCGGCGGGCTGGATGACACGCAGCTTCGCACACTCGACGAGCGCCTCATCTATCTGCGTGAACTCGATGCACGCCGCGACACGATCATCGAGTCGATCCGCGGCCAGGGCAAGCTTACCGACGAGCTGGAAGGCAAGATTGCCGGGGCAGTCACCAAGGCAGAGCTGGAAGACATTTATCTTCCCTACAAGCCCAAGCGGCGGACCAAAGCTGAAATTGCGCGCGAACGCGGACTTGGTCCGCTGGCGGAAACAATCCTGTCTGACCGGCGCACGATTCCTTCCGAACTGGCGAAGGACTTCCTGACGGACGAAGTCCCCGATGTGAAGGCTGCGCTCGACGGCGCCCGCGATATTCTCGTCGAAACCTTCTCGGAGAATGCCGATCTTGTCGGCCGCCTGCGCAATTACATGAAAGATCGTGCCATCCTGCGCGCCAAGGTTGTGGCGGGCAAAGAGGAAGCCGGCGCAAAGTTCTCGGATTATTTCAATCACTTCGAACGCTGGGCAATCGTGCCGAGCCACCGTGCGCTGGCCATGCTCCGCGGCCGCAACGAGGAAATACTGTCGCTCGACCTCGAGGTTGATGCCGAAGACACCGCCGCCATCAAGCCGGTCGAGCGCATGATCGCCGACACCTACTCGATCCCGGCCAATGGCGGTGCTGCCGACAGCTGGCTGACGGAGGTCGTGCGCTGGACATGGCGCATCCGTCTGTCGCTCAATCTCTCCATCGATCTCATGACCGCCCTGCGCGAACGCGCCGAGGAAGAGGCGATCCATGTCTTTGCCCGCAACCTCAAGGATCTGCTGCTGGCAGCGCCTGCCGGTTCGCGCGCTACCATGGGCCTCGATCCCGGCATCCGCACGGGTGTGAAAGTCGCGGTCATCGATGGCACCGGCAAGCTGCTCGATACGGCAACGGTCTATCCTTTCCCGCCGCGCAATGATGTGCGCGGGGCACAGGCTAAATTGGCAAAGCTCATCGTCAGGCACAAGATCGAGCTGATTGCCATCGGCAATGGCACCGGCAGCCGCGAGACCGAACGTCTGGTCGCCGACATGCTTTCGGACATGTCGTCGCCAAAACCGTTAAAAGTCATCGTCAGCGAAGCGGGGGCTTCGGTCTATTCCGCATCGGCGACTGCTGCAGCCGAATTTCCCGGGCTCGACGTGTCGCTGCGCGGTGCAGTTTCCATCGCCCGCCGTCTGCAGGACCCGCTGGCGGAACTGGTCAAGATCGAGCCAAAATCCATCGGCGTTGGCCAATACCAGCATGATGTCGATCAGTACCGCCTCGCCCGCTCGCTGGAGGGTGTGGTCGAAGACGCGGTGAACGCCGTCGGCGTCGATCTCAACACCGCATCGGCTTCGCTGCTCGCCCGTATTTCGGGCCTCGGGAGCTCGCTCGCCGAAGCGATCATCGCCTATCGCGATGATGTTGGCCCATTCAGGACCCGGCGCGATCTGCTGAAGGTCGCCCGGCTCGGACCGCGTGCCTTTGAACAATGCGCTGGGTTCCTGCGCATTCCGGACGGCACAGAGCCGCTGGATGCTTCGGCCGTTCACCCGGAAGCCTATGGCGTTGCCAAGAAGATCGTCAGCGCCTGCGGCCGCGATGTGCGCTCGCTGATGAATGACGGCAGCGCGTTGAAGGCACTCGATCCACGCGTCTTCGTCGACGAGCGCTTCGGGTTGCCGACGGTACGCGATATTATTGCCGAGCTGGAAAAGCCCGGCCGTGATCCCCGACCGGAATTCAGGACAGCGTCCTTTGCCGATGGCATCGACAATATCAAGGATCTGAAGCCGGGAATGCTTCTGGAGGGCACCGTCACCAACGTTGCCGCCTTTGGTGCCTTTGTCGATATCGGCGTACATCAGGACGGCCTCGTGCACCTTTCGCAACTGGCCGATCGCTTCGTCAAGGACGCGCATGAAGTGGTCAAGGCGGGCGATGTGGTGAAGGTGCGGGTCGTCGATGTCGATGTGAAGCGTAATCGCATCGGTTTGACCATGCGCAAGGATGGCGGCAGCCCGCAGCCGCCGAGAGGTCCGCGTCCCGCCGACAGCAATCAGCGGCCCCGCACGCAGACGCTAGCGCCGAAGCCACAACCGGCTGCGCAAGGCGCCTTCGGGGCGGCTCTTGCGGACGCGTTGCGCAAGAAGTGATATTGCGATGCAGCGGCGTCCGAACCTCGGGAGGCGCGTCGCCATAACATAGTGAACTGCTGGGAGAAGCATTTTGGATATCCGCAAAATAGGCAAGACGCCGCTTGCCGTCACGCAATTCGGGTTTGGCGGAGCAGCGATTGGCGGGCTCTACCGGGAGTGCACGCGCGAAGCAGCGATGGATACGCTGCAGACAGCGTGGGATGCCGGGTTACGCTATTTCGACACCGCGCCGTTCTACGGCTTCGGCCTGTCCGAACGGCGGACTGGCGATTTTCTGCGCAGCAAACCGCGTGAGACCTATGTCCTGTCGACCAAGGTTGGCCGCCTGTTGCGGCCGGTCCCTGACGATCAGGTCCCCGACCATTCCTATGTCAACCCGCTGCCCTTTACCGTCGATTATGATTACACCTATGACGGTATCATGCGGTCGTTCGAGTTCAGCTATGCCCGGCTCGGTTTGAACCAGATCGACATTCTCTACGTCCACGATATTGGCGCCTACACGCATGGCGCCGAGAAGAATGCGGTCTATTTACGCCAGTTGCTAGACAGCGGTATGAAGGCGCTCGACGAGCTGAAATCCTCCGGCGCGATCTCTGCCTACGGCCTCGGTGTCAACGAGGTTGAAGTCTGCCTCGAAGTGACCGCAAGAAGTCCTATCGACTGCATCCTGCTTGCCGGGCGCTATTCGTTGCTCGATCGCTCGGCCGAGCGCGGGTTGCTCGATGTGTGCCGCAAACAGCAGATTTCACTGGTGATCGGCGGTGTGTTCAATTCCGGTATCCTGGCAACCGGACCGGTTCCCGGGGCCAATTTCGATTACGGCCCGGCCTCGGACGATATTCTCGAGCGTGTACGGGCCATGCAGGAGATTGCGCAAGCCAATTCGATTCCGCTTGCTGCTGCTGCCATGCAGTTTCCGTTGCGTGAACCGGTTGTCGCCAATGTCCTTATCGGCACGGCCAAGCCGTCCAGCCTGACCCGAAATATGGACCTGTTGTCGGTGAATGTACCGGAGGCGGCCTATGCCGCGTTCGAGCCCTTTACAATCCGATGAGTGGTCAGGCGTGGCCGCGCAAACGGCCACGCCCAGCAAAAATCATGCAGCGAGCCGGCGGCTATTGACCAGGTCTACAAGCTTCAACGCCCGGGCGAGACTGTCGGCCTGCTCGGTGGCAAATCGCTCTCCGGTGATTTCCATGATCAGCATGGTATCCGGCAGGAAGGTGAGTTCGGAAAAGATCTCTTCCCAGGGAATGTCGCCCCAGCCAATCGGCAGATGCAGATCACCGATCCCGAGTGCGGTCGCTTCGGCCGGGTGATAGAACTTCGTCATGCTGTAGGGACGGCCGAAGCTGTCATGCACATGCAGATGTCCGGTGACTGGCGCCATCGCCCGGATCTGCTCGCGCCAGTTGAGGCCGAGGCGCGTGCATTCGATATAAGCATGGCTGAAGTCGATCAGGCCGCAAACATTGGGGCTGTTGACGGCCTTGGCTGTCTCGCCGACCTTTTCCGGCGTCTGACGGTATTCCGCATCGCTCAGCGCAAAGATATTTTCAAGCGCGATACGCACGCCATAACCCTTGGCGATCTCGGCCATCTCGGCCAGCGCATCCCGCTCCATCTGGTCAAGCTCGCCAATGCGTGTCAGCGCCGGCATTTTTGCCTGACCGCTATGATGGACGAGAATGCCAGCCTCGACACGATTGCAAAGTTCGAGCATGGCGCGGACGACAGCTTTCTGCAGGTTGAGATGTTCACTATCCATGAAGTTGGAAACGATCTGCCCGTGTACACTATATCGCAGGTCGAACTTGCGGGTGATCTCGACCAGGCGCTCTGCGCGACCGGGAATGATGCGGCCGCCGGAAATCAGTTCTTCGCCGTAGAGTGACAATTCAGCAGCGGTTGCACCGAGATCGCTGATGGTGCGCAGCGAGCCTTCAAGCGTATCGAAATTGCCGTCGCCCGTATAGGTACAGAAACCGACGGAAGAAATAGTAGAGGCTGAGTTCATGATCGATCCTTTCAAGCGGGTTAGGCCGCCACGGTTGTTTTGATTGTACGCTTTACTGCGGGCACGTCATCAAGGCGCAGGCCCGTTTCCAGCGAGAAAAGGTGAATATGTTCGGCTGGCAACTGCAGGCCGACCGTCGTTCCCGTTTCGAAGAGTTGCCCTTCGTCCATGGCGACAGCAAAGGTCTGCCCGTCGATCTCGACGTGAACGATGCGGCCTGAACCCAGCTCTTCAACAAAATCGATCGTCGCCGGCACGCTGTTTACCGTTCCCGCCGCAACGAGCCGGCAATGTTCCGGCCGGATAGCTGCGGCGACATTACTGCCAGCATTATCGCGACCGAGCTCCGGGTCAATCGCCAATCTTATGCCGTCGAGCAGCACGAAATCTCCGCTCGGCGCGATCGTGCTGTCGAAGAAGTTCATGGCTGGCGAGCCAATGAAGGAGCCGACAAAACGGGTCCGCGGCCGATGGTAGATTTCCAGTGGCGTGCCGACCTGCTCGACATGGCCCTTGTTCATCACGATCAGCTTGTCAGCCAGCGTCATGGCCTCAACCTGGTCGTGGGTCACGAAGACCGAGGTAGCCGACAGCCGCTTGTGCAGGCGGCGGATCTCAACGCGCATCTGGACGCGCAGCTTGGCATCGAGGTTGGAGAGGGGTTCGTCGAACAGGAAGACCTTGGGCTCGCGAATGATGGCACGGCCCATGGCAACGCGCTGGCGCTGACCACCCGACAGCTGTGCCGGCTTGCGGTCCAGCAGTTCCTCAAGCCCGACCACCCGTGCCGTTTCCGCGATACGCCTGTCCCGCTCAGCGCGCGGAACACCTGCGACCTTCAGCGCATAGCCGATATTCGCGGCCACGCTCATATGCGGATAAAGCGCGTAGTTCTGGAAGACCATCGAACAACCGCGATCGCGCGGCTCAAGCTCGTTGACGACCGTGCCATCGATCGAGATCTCACCTGCCGAGATCTCCTCGAGTCCGGCGATCATGCGCAGCAGGGTCGACTTGCCGCAACCCGAAGGGCCAAGGATGACGACGAATTCTCCCGATTTGAAATTGAGATCGACACCATGCAGGATTTGCGTGCGGCCATACGACTTGCGGACGTCCTTGATGCTGATTTCAGCCATGGATTTTTCCTTTATTTCTCTGTCGAGACGAGACCGCGCACGAACCAGCGCTGCAGAACAGCGACGACGATCAGCGGCGGCGACATGATGATGAGGGCACCGGCCATGGAGATATTCCATTCCGGCAGGCTGTTGACCGAAGGGACAAGCGTGCGCATCGCCACCATTGCGGTCTGGTAATCGGCCTCCGTGGTCATCAGCTTTGGCCAGAGGTACTGGTTCCACGCATAGACGAACATGATCGTTGCCAGCGCCAGCATGTTGGTGCGCGACAGCGGCAACAGGATATCGATGAAGAACCGCAACGGCCGCGCTCCATCCATCTTCGCCGCCTCCGCAAGTTCATCCGGCAGGGTCATGTAGAACTGCCGGTAGAGAAACGTTCCTGTCGCTGTCGCGATAAGCGGCAGAACCAGACCGGAATAGGAATTCAGCAAGTTCCACTGCAACGACAATTCAATGCCGGTGAGCGTCTGGATGAGCCAGCGCACCGGTTCGAAAACATCTGCCGCAATATTGTATGTCGGGATCACGCGCACTTCGAGCGGCAGCATCAATGTGAGGAACACCATCCAGAAGAACACATGACGCAGCGGACTGCGGAAATAGACGATTGCAAAGGCACTCAGCGCTGCAAGCACGATCTTGCCCGTCATGACCAGCAGCGAGGTGATGAGGCTGTTGAGCAAAGCAGGGCCAAGATTGGCTCGATGCCATGCCTCTTGAAGATTGTGCAGGAAGTCCGCACCCGGCATGAAATTGAAGGGCACCGCGTTGACCTGCGCCAAAGATTGCGTCGATGCCGCGAAAATCATCCAGAACGGGCCGAGAATGAGAAGCAGGCCGAGACACATGATGAAGTAAGTCGCGGCGTTGAGAATGGGAGTGCGTTCAATCATCGCCGGATCCTACTTGTAATGCACACGCCGCTCGACGTAGCGGAACTGGATGAATGTAAAGAGCATGATCAGGGCGATGAGAATGAGGCTCTGCGCCGCTGCACCCGAATAGTTCAGGCCGCGAAATGCCTCGCTGACAATGCGATAGACCATGACATTGGTGGCCTTGTTCGGCCCGCCTTCGGTCGTCAGGTCAACAATGCCGTAGGTATCCGGACCAACGAAACTTTCGGTCAGATTGAGCACAAGCAGGAAGAACAAGGTCGGCGCTAGCAGCGGGATCTGCAGATCGAATGCCCGGCGGACCGGACCGGAGCCGTCCATCGACGATGCTTCGATCAGGCTGCGCGGGATCGACTGAAGACCCGCCGTCATGAAGATGAAATTGTAACCGATCCATTTCCAGGCGAAACACACGATCACCAGTATCATCGCGTGACTGCCGAATTTCGCCGGATTCCACAGATCGGGCGACCAGGTGTTGACCACCGCGATCAGACCGCTCTCGGGAGCAAAGATGAAACGGAAAGCAAGGCCAACCGCCGGCGCGGCAATCGCATAGGGCCATATGTAGAAGAAGCGGAACAAACCGGACCCCTTCAGCTGGCGATCAACGCAAATGGCAAGCACAAAAGCGACGAACATCGAAAGGGCCGTGGCGCTGAAGGCGAAAAACAGGCTGAGCGAAACCGACTGCCAATATTCACTGTCGGCGAAGACTTCACGAAAATTGTCCCAGCCGACGAACAGTCTCTCCCCTACCCCGCCAAATGCCGGCTCCAGCGAAAAGGCCCAGGTGAGAACCGACGTCGCCGGCCAATAGAAGAAAAACAAAATCAGCAGGAGTTGCGGAAACGCAAACAGGATTGGCAACCACCAGCTTTTGAAAACAGCGCGCTTGTTCATGAGATCGTCCGGCCCAGTCTCTTGATTGGATGCAAAAACCAATGGCCCGGATGCGCTCCGGGCCATTGATGCGATGTGGATCAGTTCAATGCACGGCCGGCATAGGTCTTTTCGAAGCGGCGAAGAATGGCGTTGCCGCGTTCGACGGCCTGGTCGAGGCCTGCCTGCACGGTCAACTTACCGAAGAAGATACCTTCCATCGCATCGGAAATTTCCTTGCGGATTTGCGGGAACCCGCCGAGACGGATGCCGCGTGTATTGGCTGAAGTCGGCGTGAAAGTCAGGCTGGCAATAGCCTTGTCGCGGCCCTTATAGGCCGGCTTGTCGTAGAAGCCGTTGGCTTTCATGGCTTCGAAGCCTGTCTTCGTAACCGGGATATAGCCGGTAACGGTCGACCACCACTCAACCATATCCGGCTGGGCAATGAAGTTGAGGAACGCTGCAGCGCCCTTGTATTCGGCATCGGGACGGTTGTTCAGGACCCAGAGGGAGGCACCACCGACCAGCGAATTCTGGCGCTCGGTACCTTTCCAGACCGGAAGCATGGTGACGTCCCACTTGGCGCCCGGCTTGATGGTCTTGCCGATGGTGCCGTGATCGGCGATCGACGATTGGATCATCTGGCATGTTTCGGATGTGAATGCCGGAACGACATCCATGCCGAGCTGCTTGGTCTTGACGACAAACAGGCCTTCATCGGTCATCTTCTTGAAGAAGGTCAGGTGATCGACGAGCTTGGTCTTGTTGATGACGAGTTCCGTGTCGAGTCCGTCATAACCATTGTTCTTCGTCGCGATGGGCTGGTTGTGGATCGCAGAGAACTGCTCGACGATAGCCCAGGTATCAAAGCTGAAGCCGAGCGGGCAGGAATAGCCTGCTGCCTTCAACTTGCGTGCAGCGGCTTCGACGTCTTCCCATGTCTGCGGGGCGCCTTCGATGCCTGCCTTGGTGAACGCATCGACATTGTAGTAGAACATGGCAGTCGATGAATTGAACGGGAACGAGTAGAGTTCGCCCTTCGAAGTCGCATAATAATTGGCGATGCCACCGAAATAATTGGCCCAGTCGATCTTGTAGCCATTGTCTTCCATCAGCTTCTTCGCCGGAACGAAAGCGCCTGACAGCATCAGGTCGAGTGTGCCGCCGTCAAACACCTGCACGATGGCCGGGTGCTTCTTGGCACGGTAGGCAGCAATCGCGTTCTGCACCGTCTCGGGATAGCCATTCTGGCTGGTGCAGACGATTTCATAATCCGCCTGCGAGTCGTTGAACTTCTTGCACGCGTCCTGGACGCGCTCGCCAAGATCGCCGCTCAGCCCATACCAGAACTCGAACTTGGTTTTTTCTGCAAGTGCAGGCGTGGCGCCGAGACCAGCCGCCAAGACAGCAGCGGCCAAACTGAATTTGACAGCAAGTGTTTTCATCTGAAGTCCCCGTTCCAATGAGTGGCAATGAATTTACGGGCAATTCCAGGAAAGCCCTGGCCGCCTCGATCGCAACTATGTCTAGGGTGGCTGTGTGAAACTTTGATCGATTTGGTACGAAAGTATTGTGACAATGCACAGCTGCGTAAAACCACTAAATAAGCCGGCTACAAGCCATCACCTTTGTTTCGTCATGTGATGCTTGAAATGGCACAATTTTTTCGCCATAGGGCGATTGCTGCCACAATCCCGTGCTTCGTTGCGAGAATCCCCACCCTGGCACAGGGAGACCTCCATGCCTTACGAACTCTATTATTGGGACGGAATACAGGGCCGCGGCGAATTCGTCCGGCTGGCACTTGAAGAGGCCGGCGTGGACTATGTGGATGTCACGCGACGGCCGGACGGCATGGCGGCGATGATGAAGCTGCTCAAGGGCAGGACCGAACCGCACATACCCTTTGCGCCGCCGTTCCTGAAGGATGGCGATCTCATCGTCCCGCACGTCGCCAATATTCTGCTCTATCTCGGCCCAAAGCTTGGCCTTGCACCAAAGAGCGAACCTTTGCGCTTCATTGCCAATGGCCTGCAACTGACCATCACCGACTTTGTTGCCGAGGTGCATGATACGCATCACCCCGTTTCGACAAACCAGTATTATGAAGATCAGAAGGAGGCAGCCAAACAGCGTTCTGCCGATTTCAACGTGCATCGTATTCCAAAATTCATGGGTTATTTCGAGCGCGTGCTGGAATTAAATCCGGAAGGCAGCAAACATGCGATCGGAAATGAGCTAAGCTATGTGGACTTGTCCTTGTTCCAGGTAATCGAAGGGCTCCACTACGCCTTTCCGCGGGCCACCAAAGATTTCAGCAGACATTATCCGGCGCTTATTGCCTTGCATGATGCAATTGAGCAGCGCCCCAACATAAAGAATTATCTCGCCTCCGAACGCCGGCTCGACTTCAATGAATCAGGCATCTTCCGTCACTATCCTGAGCTTGACCAGGACGCCTGACTAAGGCCAGATACCGCCATGTCCGTCCGGCGCTGTCACTTTTGCTGGACAAGGTGGGCCGGACGGGTTCCATTATCCCATTCAATCCTTTTTCGGAGGAACGACCATGGACTATCGCTCTATGAAAGCTGGTGCCTTCGCCGTTGCATTGAGTGTTGGCCTTGCACCGGCTGTGTTTGCAGCGTCACCGGAACCGGTCGAAGCCGACCACGGCATGGTCGTCACCGCCCAGCATCTTGCATCCGAAGTTGGTGTCGAGGTTTTGAAAAATGGCGGCAATGCGGTCGATGCTGCCGTGGCCGTTGGCTATGCACTGGCCGTCGTTTATCCAACGGCAGGCAATATCGGCGGTGGTGGCTTCATGACCATTCGCTTGAAGGACGGCAAGACGACTTTTCTCGATTTCCGCGAGCGCGCGCCGCTCGGCTCGACCAAGACGATGTATCTCGACGATAAGGGCAATATGGTCAAAGGATTGAGCACCGATGGCTATCTGGCGGTCGGCGTGCCAGGCTCGGTCTTCGGCCTTGAAACCGCCCGAACCAAATACGGTACCAAGCCACGCGACGAGCTGATGGGCCCGGCGATCCGCTTTGCCCGGGATGGCTTCGTGCTCAACCAGGGCGATGTCACCTCGCTTCAGGGTGGCGCCAAGAAACTTGCCAAGGACAAGGCTGCCGCCGAAATCTTCCTTAAGCCTGACGGCAAGACCTATGCGATTGGCGAGACACTGGTCCAATCCGATCTGGCAGCAACCCTATCCGGCATTTCCGAGCAAGGTCCGGAAGCGTTCTACAAGGGCCCGACCGCCGATGCCATCGTCAAGGCTAGCCAGGCAGGAGGCGGTATTCTTGCTAGGGCGGATTTCGAACAATACGCCGTACGCGAACTCGAGCCTGTGAAATGCAATTATCGCGGCTATGACATCGTGTCCTCGCCGCCGCCAAGCTCCGGCGGCGTGATCATCTGCGAGATCCTGAATATTCTCGAAGGCTATCCACTTGGTTATCTCGGCTATGGCTCCGCCGAAACCGTTCACGCCATGGTGGAGGCCATGCGCTATGCCTATGTCGATCGCAATGCTTCGCTGGGCGATCCGGATTTCGTCGAGAACCCGGTCACGAAACTGCTCGACAAGCAGTATGCCAAGGAAATCCGCGAGAAGATCAACCCGTTCAAGGCGGGCGTATCGCAGCAACTGATGCCGAAGGGTTTTGGCGAGAGCAAGGAAACCACGCATTATTCCATCATCGATGACGAGGGCAACGCGGTCGCCGTCACCTATACGCTCAACGGCTCCTTCGGTGCCGGCGTCGTCGCGCCGGGAACCGGCATCCTGCTCAACAACGAGATGGATGACTTCACCGCCAAGCCCGGCGTTCCCAATCTCTACGGGCTGGTCCAGGGCGAGGCGAATGCCATCCAGCCAAAAAAGACGCCGCTCTCGTCCATGAGCCCGACAATTATCTCCAAGGACGGCAAACCGTTCATGGTCATCGGCAGCCCGGGCGGTGCACGCATCATCACCATTACGCTCGAAGCGATCATCAATGTCATCGATCACGGCATGAATATCCAGGAGGCCATCGACGCGCCGCGCATCCACCATCAGTGGCTGCCGGATAAAGTCTATATGGAGCCCTATGCCCTGTCCGGCGACACACGAAAAATCCTTACGGAAATGGGCCATGACGTCGACATCGACAGGAGCTGGACAATCTGGGGTCAGGCCGCCGGTATCCTGGTTGGCGGCAAGAGTCTTGCCGAAATCGAGAAAGGCGGCGGGGCGCGTTACAACGGCGCGATCGACAGCCGTTCCGGCTCAGGTGAGGCGCTGGGTTATTGATTGGCAAATTCCTTGTGCGTGGTTCGACGAGGCTCACCACGCACAGCAGGATTGCAGCTGATGATTTTACAAACTGAAATCCACCATGCGGCCACGCAGCTGCCGGATCGTTACGGCATCGGCATTGGCAAAGGCAAAACGCAGGAAGCGCGTGTGCCGGGCGCCGAAATACTCGCCAGGGATGGCAAGAATTCCTGCCCGTTTGGCCAGTTGTTCGGCAACTTCCGCTGACGATCGGCCTTCGAATGGGTGGCGGACAAAGGCGAAATAGGCGCCGATCGCCTCAAGCTTCCAGCCGCCAAGATCCGTCATCACTTCACGCAGTGCATCGGCGCGCACCTCGATTTCGTGCCGGTTGCCAGCCCGCCATTCGGCGAGTGCCGGCAGAGCCCGCGCCACCGCACCCTGAGCCGCTCGCGGGGCGCAGATCTGCAGATTGTCCATGATCTTGGCGATTTCCTCGACGACCTTTTCGCCAGCAGTCAAGGCGCCAAGCCGGTGTCCCGGTATGCAGAAGGATTTGGAGAAACTATAGAGCTGGATCAGGTTGTCCTGCCATCCCTTCTCGGCCAGGAGACCATGCGGCGCGCCGTAGCCCTCGGGCAGGAAATCGCGGTAAGTCTCATCGAGGATGAGCCATATGCCGTGCTTCCTGCAGACGTCGAAGATCGCCTTCAGCTGCTCAGGGGGATAAATCGCTCCCGTCGGGTTGTTCGGGGTTACGAGCGCAAGCGCGCGCACATCTGGTGTCAGGGCGCGCTCAACGGCTTCCACTGTCGGAACAAACCCATTGGCGGAATCGCAGGCAACAAAGCCGGTCTTGATGCCCAGCATCGCCAGTGTGGTCTCGTGGTTGAAATAGAATGGATCGGTCATCAGGACCGTGTCGCCTGCCGCCGCCACCGCCATTGCCGCGCAGATGAAGGCCTGGTTGCAGCCGGAGGTGACGTGGATATTGCCCTCGCCAAACTTCGCGCCGTACAGGTCCGAGACGTGCGCCGCATAGGCCTCGCGCAGCGGCGTCTCGCCCTCGATCGGCCCGTAATTCGTATAGGCCAGCGACGAAGCCGCCTCGCCCAGCCATTGCAGCATATCCGCATGCGGGGGATAGCCGGGCACTGCCTGGGACAGGTCGATCAATGGACCATGGCCGCCGCCATAGGATTTGCCCCAGGCCTGTACCGCCGGTATCGGCGGCGGTGACAGACGGGTGACAAGCGAATTGAGCAGTGCAGCGGTCATGGCAAAAGTCCTATCGGGTATCAATCTTGGCCCGGCGCTTCTGCGTGCGATCGGGGCGTCTTGGGCGGGTCGTCGGAATCGAAGGTGGTGCAGCGAGACGTTCCGGTGCGCTGACCTTGCCGTTGCGGCGGCGGATGATCCTGCGCGCTGATGTTTGCGGCTCGGTGATCGTATCGGCCTCAAGCGAGGCGAAGAGCCAGTCGATGAACACCTTGACGATGGGCGCGTTGCGCACCTCGTTGCGGCAGGCGACATAGAAGGCATTATTGGCGGGAACCGTGAGATCGAACGGCACGATCAGTTCACCCTTGGCAATGAGGTTGCTCGCGGTGATCGTGTCGCCGAGCGCAACGCCCTGGCCGTAAACGGCAGCCTCGGTCGAGAGCCGTGCATCGCTCATGAAATGCTGGGCGCCGCGGGCATGTTCGGTGGCGTCGGCAGCGGCAAGCCATGTGTTCCACTCCCGTCCATCGTCACCATGCAGGAGAACGTGATTGCGCAGATCACGCACGGACCGCAATGGCCGCATGTTGAGCAGAGTCGGACTCGCCACAGGAAAGAGTTTCAGCGTCGTCCAAAGCCGTATCCAGCAATCGGTCCAGTTGCCATGGCCATAAAGCACACAGACGTCGACATCCGCCGAGCGCAGATGATCGGGCTCGTTCGAGGCGATCAGCGTCAGCCTGATATCAGGATATTGCTCGGTGAACTGGTTCATGCGCGGGATGAGCCAGAGCGAGAGAAGTGCCGGTACGCAGGTGACGGTCAGCTCGCCACTCGTCGTCGGGCGCTTGATCAGCGCGGTCGTGCTCGCAATGTCCTCGAATGCTTTCGAAACGGTCGGGAGGAGCAATGCCCCCTGCGGGGTGAGCTTCAGGCGCTGCGCACCCCGTTCGAACAGCTGGACATCGAGGATTGCCTCCAATGCCTTGATCTGATGGCTGATCGCGCCATGCGTGACATTGAGTTCACGCGCAGCGGCAGTCACGGAGCCATGCCGCGCCGTCGCCTCGAAGGCGCGCAAGGGGTTCAGCGGGGGCAAGCGGCCTAGGGTCATGCGATTCCATTAGCGATCAAACGGGATAAAGTCATGTGAGTTTTTCTCACAAGCTATGCTATAACAATGTCAATTGCTTTTCCATCCGTTTTGCAACGATAATGTTGCCAACGAGGCAAAATGCCCGGGGAACAGACAGCGGCGGATTATCTGGCAATCTTCAAAATTGAATCCGCTCCTATCGCCCCGCGCACGAAGACAATGGGATACTGTCATGGCATCATGGGACGAAAACAAGCTGAGCGAGCTGCGCGCCAAATATGGCGAAAGCCATGGCGGTGAATTGTTCGATCCGACATTCCGCAAGGTCGCAGACAAGATCTTTTCCAAGAGCGGTACACGCCTTGCCCCCTATGCCGGCGTTCCGACCTTTCTGACTGCTCCCCATATGCCCGTCGATGCCACCAATCCGGATTTCGGCAACCTGCAGGTCGCCATCGTCGGCGTGCCGATGGACCTTGGCGTTACCAACCGCACGGGTTCGCGTTTCGGTCCGCGGGCGCTGCGCACCATCGAGCGCATTGGCCCCTACAATCATGTTCTCGAATGCGCCCCGGTTTTCGACCTGCGCGTCGCCGATATTGGCGATGTGCCGTTCGCCAGCCGCTATAGGCTGGAACAGAGCCATGACGACATCGAGCGCCGCATCAATCAGATCGTCGATGCCGGCGTGGTACCGCTTTCCGTCGGCGGCGACCACTCGATCACCCATCCGATCATGAAGGCAGTCGGCAAGAAACGTCCTGTCGGCATGATTCACATCGATGCGCATTGCGACACGGGCGGCGCTTTCGACCAGACGAAATTCCACCACGGCGGTCCCTTCCGCAATGCGGTTCTTGACGGTGTTCTCGACCCGAGCCGCACGATCCAGATCGGCATTCGCGGTTCGGCGGAATATTTGTGGGAATTCTCCTACGAATCCGGAATGACCGTGATCCACGCGGAAGAAGTGACTGGTCTCGGCATTCCAGCCATCATTGAAAAAGCGCGTGCGATCGTGGGCGATGGCCCGACCTATCTTTCCTTTGACGTCGACAGCCTCGATCCAAGTTTTGCTCCCGGCACCGGCACGCCGGAAGTTGGCGGCCTGACGACACGTGAAGTGCTTGAACTCATTCGCGGCCTCAAGGGTATCAATCTCGTCGGCGGTGACGTGGTCGAAGTCGCTCCGCAATATGACGCGACGACGAACACTGCCCATGCCGGCGCACAGGTCCTGTTCGAGATTCTCAGCCTGATGGTGTTCAGCCCGTTTGTTCAGGACAAGCGTTGATGCCCATGGAATTCCAAAGCCAACGAATGATGAGGCCTTTAATGGCGTAACAGCCGGATTGTCCTCATCGATCAAATAACACAATGAAGGGGAATAAAATGACAATCTACAAGACACTGCGATCATCCTTTGCCGCCCTGCTGCTGCTCAGTGGCGCGAGTATCGGCATTGCCACAAATGCAGCCCAGGCCGACGCGATCGACGACATCACCAAGGCGGGTGTCCTTAATGTCGGCGTTTTTTCTGACTTCCCGCCTTTCTCTTCAGCCAGTGCAGACATGACGCTGAAGGGCTATGACATGGACGTGGCGCAGGCTCTCGCCGATGCGTTGAAGGTCAAGCTCAATCCTGTCGCCGTGACCGGACAGAACCGCATTCCTTACCTGACGGAACACCGCGTCGACCTCCTGATGAGCGTCGGCTACAGCAAGGAACGCGAGCAGGTCATCGATTTCGCGGCCGCTTATGCGCCTTACTATATTGCGGTCATTGGACCGAAGGCGCTTGAGGTGAAGGGTAAGGACGATCTTGCCGACAAGAGCATCGCCGTCAATCGCGGCACTCTGGAAGACACGTCCCTGACCGCGGTGGTGCCCGCTTCCGCCGACGTCAAGCGCTTCGACAACTACAATTCGGTGATCCAGGCCTTCATTTCCGGCCAGACACAGCTGATGGTTGTTGGCAATGATGTCGGCGCACAGGTTCTCGCCCGTCAGGAAGCCCTGGCGCCCGAGCAGAAATTCCAGCTGCTGACATCGCCATCCCACATAGCGCTCAACAAGAAAGAGGACCGTCTCAAGCAGGCCATCAACGATACGGTGGCAAAGATGCTGACCGATGGAAGCCTGAACAAGACCTCGGAAGCATGGCTGAAGACACCGCTCAACCCTGACAACCTCAAGGATTGATCCGGTGGGCTATGCGCTCGACTTTGGCTGGTTGAATGGCGCGGTCGGGATGATCGCCAGTGGCGCGGCCATGACGATCTTCCTGATCGCCGTGACCTCCGTCATTGGCACGGTCCTGAGCATTTTCGGAGCGGCTGCCCGGCGCAGCCGCTACCCGATACTGCGCAAGGCAATCGCCGCCTATGTCGAGCTCGTACGCAACACACCTTTCCTGGTGCAGCTATTCTTCATCTTCTTTGGCCTGCCGCGGCTTGGCATCCGGCTCGACCCGGTTATTGCCGCCATGCTGGCCATGACGCTGAACATGGCCGCCTACACGACGGAGATCGTCGGTGCCGGTCTTGACGCGGTACCGAAAGGCCAGAAGGAAGCCGCCGCAGCACTGGGCCTGCAGCCCTGGCTGGTGTTCGTCAAGATCGTGCTGCCGCAGGCGCTGAAAGTTATTTTTCCGGCTCTCACCAGCCAGATTGTCATCATGATGCTGGAGTCGGCCGTCGTCTCGCAGATCGCGGTGCGCGAACTCACCTATGAGGCAGACATGCTGCAGGCACGAACCTTCCGTGCCTTCGAGACGTATTTCATCGTCACCCTGGTCTATCTCGGGATGAGCATTGGCCTACGCCGCCTGCTGTTTGCGGCGGGGCGCCGCACGATCGCCGGAGGCATGGCATGATCGAGTTCACCTTCTGGGACATATTGCGCAATCTCCTGCTCGCTGCCCGCTGGACGATCCTGCTCTCCATCGTTGCCTTTGCCGGCGGCGCCATTGCGGGCGTGGCAATTCTGCTGCTGCGCATATCAAAGCGGCGCTGGCTGCGACGCGCCGCCGAATACTACATTGGCCTTTTTCAGGGAACGCCGCTGCTGATGCAGCTGTTCCTGCTGTTTTTCGGCCTGCCGCTTCTGGGGTTTCGTATCGAGGCCTGGACGGCTGCCGTTCTGGGGTTGACCCTTTGCGCCAGCGCCTTTCTTGCCGAGATCTGGCGTGGCGGCGTGCAGTCACTGCCAAACGGACAGTGGGACGCGGGGAGCAGTCTCGGTTTGCACTATGTAGCCCAGCTGCGGCTCATCATCCTGCCGCAGGCCTTTGCCATCACGCGTGCACCGACGGTGGGCTTTCTGGTGCAGCTGATCAAAAGTACGGCGCTGACCTCCATCATCGGTTTCGAGGAATTGGTCCGGACTTCGAACGCTATCAACAATGCGACTTTTGAACCTTTTACCGTCTACGGGCTGGTAGCGCTGATCTATTTTGTTCTGTGCTACCCGCTGACGCGCTATACAAAGATATTGGAGCTTCGTACCGCTCGCCAGCATTGAATTGCGGACAGAGATTAGTAAAAAACAAAAGTGGGAATCGGCCAGAAAACTGGTCTAAATAGGAGATAAGAAAATGGACAATATTCTGAAAAAAGACGTCGGCCGCCGTGCGGTGCTTGGCACCGGTGTCATGGCGGCAGCTGTTCTGGCAATGCCCAATATCCTGCGGGCGCAGGACAAATCGCTGAAGGTCGGCGTCTATGGCGGCTACTTCAAGGATTCGTTCGACAAGAACATTTTCCCGGAATTCACCAAGGCGACAGGCATTACAATTGAATCCGTAGCCGAGCCAACCGGCGAAGCCTGGCTGGTGCAGCTTGAACAGGCCTCCAAAGCAGGCGCAGCTCCTGCAGATGTCTCGATGATGTCGCAGGTGTCCATGCTCAAGGGACAGACGACCAAGCTGTGGACCCCGCTCGATATGGCGAAAATCCCTAACGCGAAGAACCTGCTCGATCGCTTCGTCAACAAATATCCGGATGGAGCAGTTGCCGGTATCGGTGCCGTCTCGTGGTACATCACGCTCGTTACCAATACCGACGTCTACAAGGAAGCGCCGACATCATGGGCTGCCTTCTGGGACAAGGCCAATGCCGACAAGCTCGGCCTGCTCGCCCTGGTATCCAACTCCTTCCTGCTGGAAATAACTGCAAAGACCTTCTTCGGCGGGACCAATGCTCTCGACACGGAAGAGGGTCTGTTGAAGGCCTTTGACAAGCTGGCCGAGGTCAAGCCGAATGTACGCCTTTGGTATCGCGATGAAGCGCAGTTCGAACAGTCGCTGAAATCCGGTGAAATTCCGATGGGACAATATTATCATGACGTCACGGGCCTCGCCGCCTCGGAAGGCCACCCGGTCCGCTCCACCTTCCCGAAGGAAGGCGGCGTTCAGGATTCGGGTTGCTGGGCCCTGTCTCGCGCATCGAAAAAGGTCGAGGAAGCCCATATCTTCATCGACTATATGAGCCAGCCGGCCATTCAGGCCACGCTATCGCGCAAGGTCGGCACCTCGCCGACGGTGAAGCGAGAACTGCTCGATCTGAACGAAAAGGAATTCGCCTCGGTTTCATCCGACATCGAGCCGATCATTCCGCGCTATGATCTCTACACGACCAAGGCCGACTGGCTGAACCAGAAATGGACCGAGCTGATCGTCGGCTAACACGATGTGCACTGCCACCCTTCGCCCGTCCGGGGAAGGGTGGTGTTCACTGAACAAACAAGAAGACGGGGGACCGATGTCCGGACTGGTTTTGAACAATGTCACCAAGCAATTCGGGGCATTCACCGCAGTCGAGAACGTGCATCTTTCCGTGCCGCACGGCACGTTCGTGTGCCTGCTTGGACCGTCGGGCTGTGGCAAGACCACGCTGCTGCGCATGATCGCCGGGCTCGACAATCCGACAAATGGCGCCATCCTGCTCGATGGCGACGACATTACCGGCGTGCCGACGCACAAGCGCAAACTTGGCATGGTGTTTCAATCGCTGGCACTCTTCCCGCATCTGAGCGTGGGTGAAAACATCGCCTATCCGCTACGCATTCGCGGCGCCGCACGCGAGGACCAGCAAAAACGCGTAGACGAATTGCTCACGCTGATCCACCTGCCAGGTTATGGCGACCGGCCCGTGTCGAAATTGTCCGGCGGTCAGCGCCAGCGCGTAGCCATCGCCCGGGCGCTGGCACTCTCGCCACGACTCTTCCTGCTTGACGAACCCCTCTCGGCCCTCGACGCAAAACTGCGCGAGGCCATGCAGGTCGAACTGCGTCAACTCCAGCAGAAACTCGGCATCACCACCATCGTCGTCACCCACGACCAGCGCGAGGCAATGACCATGGCGGACACGGTTGTCGTCATGAATGGCGGACACGTTCGGCAGGCCGCGTCGCCGATCGAAATCTACCGCAAACCCGCCGACACTTTTGTGGCCGACTTTATCGGTTCGACCAATCTGATCGAGACCCAGGCCGACAGCTCCGGCGCGGCGACCATATTCGGTCACCGGGTTCAGGGCCTTGTCCTCCCGGCCGGCGCACAAAAGGCCACGATATCGGTACGTCCGGAAGATGTGCACCTGACCGCGCCGGGCAATGGCGCGATCGATGGAACGGTAACCTTCGTTCGCGATCTCGGCGGCACGATCGAGACGTTTGTCGAAGCCGGCGGCAAGCAGATTATTGCGGTCTCGACGCCGCGCGAGCGGCCCGACGTCGTTGCCGGGCAAGCCGTCGGCATTTCGCTTTCCCCCGACGTTTGCGTGGTACTGAAGCAATGAAGCGCGAACCCCCTCAATCAATCGCCGATTACGGGCCGCTGTTTTTCCCCGCCGGCATGCTGCTGCTCTTCTTTGTCATACCTTTCGGCACGATGATTGCCGTCAGCTTTTTCCAGCGCCAGGAAGGGGGCTTCTATACGCCGGCTTTCGTCTTCTCCAATTATGAGCGCTTCCTCAGCCCCTTTTTTGGTGGCGTGCTTGGCTTTTCGTTGATGCTTGCCGTGACGGTCGCCATCTGCTGTGTCGTCCTGGCACTGCCCTTCACCTATCTGCTGAGCAAGTTTACACGCCGCCTTCAGGTGTTCTGGCTCGTGGCGCTGCTCTCCGTGCTTTCGCTGTCGGAAGTCATTATCGGCTTTGCCTGGTCGACGCTCCTCTCCCGCACAGCTGGCCTCAGCAATCTGCTGGTGAAGATCGGCGTCCTTGATCAGGCGGTCGCATTGTTCCCGAGTTTTGGTGCCGTGCTCACGGGCATGGTCTATCAGGCCCTGCCCTACACGATCCTCGTTCTGTACCCCGCCATCGTGCGGCTTGATCCAACCTTGATGGAAGCGGCACGAACGTTGGGGTCATCACCGATCCGTGCCTTTTTCAACGTATTGGTGCCTGCCCTGCGCAACACCATCATGGCGACGTTGATCATGGTGTTCATCTTCGCGCTCGGCTCCTACCTCCTGCCGCAAATCCTTGGCCGCCCGCAGCATTGGACGCTCTCGGTGCTCATCACCGACCAGGCGATCTATCAATCCAACATGCCATTCGCCGCAGCGATGGCAGTGTTTCTTGTTCTTGTCACGCTCGGGCTCGTGGCGCTCACATTGCTTATCGGACGCAAGGGAGAAAAGGCATGATGCACTGGCTCAGACGCTTTTATTTCCTGGTGATCGGCCTTTTTCTCAGCCTGCCGCTGATCGTGGTGGCTGGCGTATCGGTCAATGCTAAGCAGACACTGGCCTTCCCGCCGCAAGGTTTCTCGTTGAGCTGGTACGGTGAGATCTTTACCAATCCGGAATGGCGGGCGGCGCTCGTCGCGTCCGTCGTTCTGGCAACGACGTCTGCAGCTTTGGCAGTACTGATTGCATTGCCGCTGTCGTGGTTCCTCTGGCGGCGCATCGCACCTTGGGCGAACATCTTCCAGGTGCTGGGCATCGCGCCTTTCACCCTGCCACCGGTCATCACCGCTCTCGGACTGCTAACCTTCTGGGCAACGACGGGATTCTATGGCCAACCCTGGACTGCGGTGATAGGCCACGCGATCTTTTTCGTGACCCTGCCACTGGTGACGCTTTCGCTTGGTTTTTCCGCCATTGACCGTTCCTTCGTCGAGGCGGCAGCAACCATGGGCGCCGACGACCGTACGGTATTTCGTACAGTCGTTCTGCCGCTGATCCTGCCCTACCTGGTCTCCGGCTATGCTTTCGCCTTCGTGTTGTCCCTCAACGAGTATATCGTTGCCTATATGACGGTGGGCTTCACGCTGGAGACGCTGCCGATCAAGATATTCAATGCGTTGCGCTACGGTTACACGCCGACGATGGCGTCGGTGACGATCCTCTTCGTCGCTACGGCCGCCGTGATCTTCTCGCTGGTTGCGAAATTCGGCGATCTGCCGAAATTGCTCGGCGCGATGGCTTCGGATGATTCATGATGCGTATCGCCGCACTGCAAATGCAATCGGTCTCCGGCGATGTGCAGGCCAATCTTGCACGCATCGAACGTGCTGCCGCCGACGCAGCAAAGGGCGGCGCTGAGCTCCTGATCACGCCAGAACTTTGCGTCACCGGCTATGGCACGGGAGATGCGATTACCGCATTGGCAGAGCCCGCGAACGGCGAGCAGATCAAGATGCTGCAAGCGATCTCGATAGCAAACCGCATCGCCATCATCGCCGGGTTTGCTGAGCGAGACGGGGCAGATGTCTACAACAGCGCGGCGTTCGTCAATGGCAATACTCAGCCGGCGATCTATCGCAAGTCGCATCTTTATGGCGATTATGAGCGGTCCCTGTTCAAGCCGGCAAAGCCCGCCAATTGCGTGGTCGAGATGGGCGGACTGAGACTTGGCATGCTCATCTGCTACGACGTGGAATTTCCGGAAAATGTTCGCCGTCTAGCGCTTGGTGGCGTTGACATGATCCTCGTTCCGACTGCCCTCCCAGCTGGGCCTTCGGGTACTTTCATCGCCAATCACATGATCCAGGTCCGTGCCTTCGAGAACCAGATTTTTGTCGCCTACATCAACCATGCCGGCGCTGACGACCGCTTTGCATTTGCCGGTCTCTCGCGCATCGCCGCCCCCGATGGCAGTCTGATGACGGCTTGCGACGATGACGCAGAGCATTTGATCTTCGCCGACATCGATCCTGCCGCCTTTGCCACCTCGATCAACGGCAATCCCTATTTGAAAGATCTGGGTCCAGCATGACCGAAACAATCGAAACGGACGTTCTCATCATTGGTGCGGGTATCGCAGGTGCTGGTGTAGCTGCGGCTTTGGCCAACACCCACAAGGTCATGATCCTCGAGCGCGAGAGCCAGCCAGGCTATCATTCGACCGGACGGTCTGCGGCGATCTTCCTTCCCAATTACGGCAATGACGTCATTCGCGGGCTCAACCACGCCAGCGCTCCGATGTTTGAACATCGTGACGTCAGCCTTTTTCCTGAGCCCCTGCTGACCAAGCGCGGCTCGCTGACGGTCGCGGATGAAAGCGGCGTTGAACCTTGCGAAGAGTTCGTCCGCAATGGTGTTGGCGTAACGGCTATTGATGTTGACAGCGCCATCGCCATGGTGCCGATCCTCAACCGTGACTATATCAAGGCTGCCTGTTATCAGGCAGATGCCTGGGATATCGACGTCAATGCCCTGCATCAGGGTTGGTTGCGCAAAGCCGCGGCACTCGGCGTGCAGGTCTTTACGAAGTCGGAGGTCGCAAGCGCCAAACGCATTGCCGGTGAATGGCAGGTCGAAACGGCAAACCGGACATTCCGTGCCAAAACGGTGGTCAATGCCTCGGGCGCCTGGGCTGACATCACTGCTCAGGTCTTTGGGGTTCAGCCGCTTGGCTTCACGCCGATGCGCAGGTCGATCGCCGTGCTGCCTGCTCCGGAAAATTATGACACAAGGGGCTGGCCGCTGGTCGATGACGTAAATGAGGCCTGGTACATGAAGCCGGATGGCGGACGGCTCTTCGTCTCGCCTTGCGACGAAACCCCAGTGGAACCGCATGACGCCTTTGTCGACGATATGATCCTTGCCGAAGGGCTCTATCGCTACGAGCAGGCCGTCACCACACCGGTCACCCGCGTCGAGAGCAGCTGGGCTGGTTTGCGCACCTTCGCGCCGGACCGGACGCCGGTGGCGGGATTCGACAACAAGGTCGACGGATTCTTCTGGCTGGCCGGACAGGGCGGTTATGGGATCCAGACGGCCCCCGCCCTCTCTGCGCTTGCCGCAGCTCTCATCCGCGGTCAGTCGCCAGAGGCTGAAGTTGAATCGCTTCTCCCGCTGCTGTCTCCTGCCCGCTTTGCCTGATCAATCCAGAAGCGGTTGGCCGGCAAAGGTTGCAGTCTGGCTTTCCAGCTCCGACTTGATGAAGTTGCTCAAGGCGCGAATGCGCGGCGTGCTGACAATATCCTCATGGCAGATCAACCAGTAATCGCGGTTGAGATGCAATTGCTGCGGCATGACCGGCACGAGTTCTGGATATTTACAAGCAATGTAGTAGGGCAGAATGCAGAGGCCAAAGCCTGACCGTGCGGCGCTGAGCTGGGCGAAAATGCTGGAGCTCTGGTAGGACGCGCGCAATCCGGGCAGGATCTCCCGCATATAATCGAGGCCTGGCGTGAAGATCATGTCTTCGATATAGCCGATGAACCGGTGGCTGGAGAGATCGGATTGCTGCCTGATCGCTGGATGGCGGGAGAGATAATCCTGCGACCCATAAATGAACAGGCGGTAGGGCATCAGCTTTTCCTGATAATACGGACCGGTTCGCGTCGCATGTAGTGTGATGGACAAATCGGCTTCGCGCCGTGACAGCGACACGATCTGCTGGATCGTCACCATTTCAATGGAGAGGCTGGGATAGGATTGCGCCATCATTGGCAGACGATTGGCCAGGAAGAAATTAGCAAATCCCTCCAATATGCTGAGGCGGACCACGCCGCTGAGGGAAATCGTCCCTCCAGATGCCTCGTTCTGGAAGCGATCGGCTTCGCGTTCCATCACCTCGGCGGACTCGATCAGTTTCTCGCCGAGCGCAGTCAGGATGTAGCCGCGCGGGTTCCGCTCGAACAGACGTGCCGACAGGGCTTCCTCCAGCCGGTCGATCCGCCTTGACACCGTGACGTGGTTGGTGCGCAGCCTTCGTGCAGCGGTGGTCAATTGTCCGGTGCGGGCAACAGCAAGAAAATACTGCAGATCATCCCAGGTAAACTGTCGCATTGCCCCTCATTTCGCACATGTACATTTTTGTACTTATTCTGTGCAAAAATAGGTGTTTGTGTACCTATTTGTCAATGTTACAGTTTTTCCAACATCATGGTTGCCGGTCGGGAGAAACAGGGCAATCATGGGGATGACTATTGTCTGGGCTCGAGAACAAGCGGCCGGACTGAGGAGGAGAGTAATACCAGCGAGATGCGGCGATATCCGCACGATCTCTATCGACATTTTTCAGTTGAGCCAGCGCGTCCGCGACAGTCATCATGAGATGGTCCTGTGAGCGGTCAATTTTTGGGAGGAAACAGGAATGAAACTACTAGCAATTGCAACGGCGGCCCTAATGGCGGCCACGGTTATTCCCGCGGCCAGTGCGGAGCTTTCCGACGGCAAGGTCAAGATCGGTATCCTGAACGACCAGTCTGGTGTCTATGCGGATTTCGGCGGTAAGTGGTCCTATGAAGCGGCGAAGATGGCCGCCGAAGACTTCGGCGGCAAGGTGCTGGATGCACCGATCGAGATCATCACCGCCGACCATCAGAACAAGGCGGACATCGCCTCCAATATCGCCCGTCAGTGGTATGATACGGAACAGGTCGATTCCATCATGGAGCTGACCACGTCTTCCGTGGCGCTCGCCGTGCAGGGCATCTCCAAGGAAAAGAAGAAAATCGATCTTGTGACCGGCGCTGCGACAACAGAATTGACCGGCAAGCAGTGCTCGCCCTACGGGTTCCATTGGGCCTACGACACCCATGCGCTTGCCGTCGGCACCGGCGGCGCGCTGGTTGCGCAGGGTGGTGATAGCTGGTTCTTCCTCACCGCCGATTATGCATTCGGTTATTCGCTTGAGGAGCAGACCGCTAAATTCGTCACCTCCAAGGGTGGTAAGGTCGTTGGCTCCGTTCGCCACCCACTGGCGACAGCGGATTATTCATCCTTCTTGCTGCAGGCCCAGTCGTCTGGTGCGAAGGTCATCGGCCTCGCCAATGCCGGGCTCGACACTGCCAACGCCATCAAGCAAGCTGCGGAATTCGGTATCGTCTCCGGCGGCCAGCGCCTGGCGGCACTGCTCTTCACCCTGTCCGAAGTGAACGGCCTCGGCCTCGAGGCGGCGCAGGGGCTGACGCTTACCGAAAGCTTCTACTGGGATCGCGACGATCAATCGCGTGAGTTCGGCCAGAAGTACTTCAAGCGGACCGGCCGCATGCCAAACATGATCCAGGCCGCAACCTATTCGGGTGTGACGCAATATTTGAAGGCGATCCAGAAAGTCGGAACGGACGATACGGAAAAAGTCGCCGCGGCCATGCATGAAATGCCGGTGGACGATGTTTTCGGCCGCGGCGCCAAGGTCGGACCCAATGGCCGACTGATCAGCGATGTTTACCTGATGGAAGTCAAAAAGCCCGATGAGAGCAAGGCACCTTGGGACTATTACAAGGTTCTCGCCACGGTTCCGGGTGCCGAAGCCTACATCAAGCCAGCCGAAAGCGGCTGCCCGCTGGTCGAGTAACGCATGACCGCTTCACTGACCAATGCGGCGTTCGGGGGAGGACAATCCTCCCCCGGCGCTGCCGAAGATCAAGAATCGCAGGTAGTCCTGTCAGCCCGCGGGCTGCGCCGTGACTTTGGTGGTTTCATTGCTGTCAACAATGTCGATCTCGATGTGCAGCATGCCAAGGTGCATGCGCTGATTGGCCCGAACGGCGCTGGCAAAACCACGGTTTTCAACCTCCTCACCAAGTTTTTGCAACCATCGAGCGGAACGATCACCCTGCTCGGCCACGACATCACGAAAACTGATCCGGCCAAGGTGGCGCGTATGGGTCTCGTGCGCTCCTTCCAGATATCTGCAGTGTTTCCGCATCTGACCGTCCTCGACAATGTCCGCGTCGCCCTGCAGCGCCCCGGCGGCCTGTCCACCCAATTCTGGCTGCCCATGCGGGCGCTGAACCGGCTGAATGAACGAGCAATGGAACTGATCGAGGCCGTAGGGCTGCAGGATGCGCGCAACAACCTCGCCGCGGACCTTTCCTATGGCCGCAAGCGTGTGCTGGAGATTGCGACCACTCTCGCGCTCGACCCTAAAGTGCTGCTTCTCGATGAGCCGATGGCCGGCATGGGTCATGAGGACGTGCACATCGTCTCCGATATCATTCGTGAAGTAGCAAGGGACCGCGCCATTCTGATGGTTGAACACAATCTGAAAGTGGTCGCCGATCTCTGCGATAAGGTGACCGTTCTCCAGCGCGGCGAAATACTCACCTCAGGCGACTACCGAACGGTCAGCCAGGATGAACGCGTGCGCGTCGCCTATATGGGGACCGAACATGAGTGAGATGCAGCCCCTCCTCTCCGTGCGAGATCTCCACGCCTGGTATGGCGAAGGCCATGCATTGCACGGCGTCAATCTCGATATTCATCAAGGCGAAACGGTCACCCTGCTTGGCCGCAATGGTGTCGGCAAGACGACAACACTGCGCTCCATCATGGGGATCATCCGCAAACGCACCGGCACCATAAATTTCCACGGCAAGGACATGATGCGCGTGCCGCTGCATCGCACCGCCCATGCCGGTATCGGTTTTGTGCCAGAAGAACGCGGCATCTTCGCCACCCTCTCGGTCGATGAAAACCTCAATCTTCCGCCCATCGTCGCCAAGGGCGGCATGTCGATCGCCGAGATCTACGACCTGTTTCCCAACCTCAAGGAACGTCGCAACAGCCCCGGGACGAAGCTTTCCGGCGGCGAACAGCAGATGCTGGCAATTGCCCGCATCCTGCGTACGGGCGTCAAGCTCCTGCTTCTCGATGAACCGACAGAAGGACTCGCTCCAGTCATCGTCCAGCGTATCGGCGAGGTACTGGTGACGCTGAAGCAGCGCGGCATGACAATCCTGCTCGTTGAACAGAATTTCCGGTTCGCCAGCAAGGTTGCCGATCGCTTCTATGTGGTCGACCATGGCAGGATCATCGACAATTTTCATGTCAAGGAGCTGCCCGACCGCATGACCATGCTCAACGAAGCATTGGGAGTCTGAGGACCATGACCATGATCTTCGGCGTTCCCCTCCAAGCTTTTCTCGGACAATTACTGATCGGCCTGATCAATGGCTCATTCTATGCAATGCTCAGCCTCGGCCTTGCCATTATTTTCGGTCTTCTGCGCGTCATCAATTTCGCGCACGGTGCCCAATATATGCTCGGTGCATTCGTCGGTTATCTGTTGCTGGCGGAACTCGGCATAGGTTACTGGCCAGCACTCATCATTGCCCCATTGGTTGTGGGTCTTGCGGGTGCCTTCATTGAACGGGTTGCCCTGTCGCGCCTTTATAACCTCGACCACCTCTACGGCCTGCTTTTCACCTTCGGGCTTGCCCTCGTGATCGAAGGCACATTCCGTTATTATTACGGATCAGCGGGGCAGCCTTATGCTGTGCCCAGCGCCTTGGCGGGCGGTTACAATCTCGGCTTCATGTTCCTGCCGAAATACCGAGCGTGGGTAATTTTCGCCTCGCTTGTCGTCTGCCTCGGCACATGGCTGCTGATCGAGAAAACCCGGCTCGGTTCCTACCTGCGGGCTGCGACCGAAAACCCGACGCTGGTGCGGGCCTTCGGAATCAATGTCCCACTCTTGCTTACCTTCACTTACGGTCTTGGCGCCGGCCTTGCGGGCCTCGCAGGGATAATGGCAGCGCCGATCTACCAGGTCAGTCCGCTGATGGGTTCGAACATGATCATCGTCGTTTTTGCCGTCGTCGTTGTCGGCGGCATGGGGTCCATTCTTGGCGCCATTATTACCGGCTACATGCTTGGCATTTTCGAGGGACTGACCAAGGTGTTCTATCCGGAGGCATCCAGTATCGTCGTCTTCGTCATCATGGCGATCGTGCTTCTCGTCCGCCCGGCAGGCTTGTTCGGAAAGGATACGTGATATGACACAGGTCACCGTCGCTTCGGCTCCCAAGGAACGCTTTCTGAGCCTTGAAATGGCGCTTATCCTCGTCGGCATTGCCCTGCTGGTGCTCGCGCCGTTTTACTTCTACCCGGTCTTCCTGATGAAGGTGCTCTGTTTCGGGCTCTTTGCCTGTGCATTCAATCTTCTCCTCGGCTATACGGGTATTCTTTCTTTCGGCCATGCGGCCTTCTTTGGCGGGGCGGCCTATTTCACTGCCCACGCGGTCAAGGAATGGGGCTTTTCACCGGAACTCGGCATTCTCGTCGGTGTGGCCGGGGCGACGGTCCTCGGCCTTATCATCGGCTTTTTCGCCATACGCCGGCAGGGCATTTATTCGACGATGATCACGCTCGCATTGGCGCAGATGTTTGCCTTTTTCTGCCTGCAGGCTTCCTTCACCCACGGAGAAGACGGCATCCAAGGCATCCCGCGCGGCCATCTGTTCGGCTTTATTGATCTCGAACAGCCGCTCAACATGTATTTCTTCGTCCTAGCCGTCTTCCTCATCGGCATATTCATCATCTGGCGCATCATCAATTCGCCCTTCGGCATGATCCTCAAATCCGTGCGGGAGAACGAACCCCGTGCCATCTCGCTCGGCTATTCGGTCGCCCGCTACAAGCTCGCCGCCTTTGTCATGTCCGCTGCGCTCACCGGGCTGGCAGGCGGATTGAAGGCAATCGTCTTCCAGTTCGCCACGCTGACCGATGTCAGCTGGCAGATGTCCGGTGAGGTGGTGCTGATGACTTTGTTGGGCGGCATAGGAACCCTGGTCGGCCCGATCTTCGGAGCCGCGCTCGTTGCTGCGCTGGAAAATTATCTCGCTACCTCCGAATTCCCGGTGACAGTCATTACCGGTGTCATCTTCATGGTTTGCGTGCTTGTTTTCCGCCGCGGCATTATTGGCGAGCTCTATGCCTCGCGCCTTGGCAAGAAGCTCGAAGGCAAACCCGAGAACTGACCAAATGACCGCATACGACTACATCATCGTCGGAGCAGGCACGGCGGGCTGTGCGCTCGCCAACCGTCTTTCTGAAAACAGGGATGTCTCCGTTCTGCTGCTCGAGGCCGGCGGCAAGGACAATTATCACTGGATCCATATTCCGGTCGGCTATCTCTATTGCATTTCCAACCCCCGCACCGACTGGTGTTTTTCCACCGAGGCGGAACCAGGCTTGAACGGGCGCACGTTGAGCTATCCGCGCGGCAAGGTGCTGGGCGGCTGCTCGTCAATCAACGGCATGATCTATATGCGCGGCCAGGCACGCGACTATGATCTATGGCGTCAAGCCGGTTGTACCGGCTGGGGCTGGGACGATGTCCTGCCCTATTTCAAGAAATCGGAAGACTATTATCTTGGCGCCGACAGCTTCCACGGCTCGGGTGGTGAATGGCGTGTCGAGGAAGCACGTCTGCATTGGGACATTCTCGATGCCTTTCGTGATGCGGCCGAAGCCGCCGGTATTCCGCGTACCGACGATTTCAATCGCGGCGACAATGAGGGCTCATCCTATTTCAAGGTGAACCAGAAGCGGGGCATTCGCTGGAATACGGCAAAAGCCTTTCTTCGCCCCGCTCGCAAACGGCCCAATCTGACCGTCGAAACCGGTGCACATGTGCGCAAGCTGATCCTCGATGGGCTGGCTGTCAGGGGTGTCGAGCTTGAACAGGCCGGGACGATCCGTTCGGTCCAGTGCCGGCGCGAAGTCGTCCTTGCGGCGGGTGCCATCGGTTCGCCGCATATTCTCGAACTCTCGGGCATCGGACGCGGCGATGTCTTGCAGGCCGCAGGCATCGAACCGGTGCTTGAACGGCGCAGCGTTGGCGAGAACCTGCAGGATCACCTGCAACTGCGCTGTGCCTACAAGGTCACCGGCATTCCGACCCTCAACGAGAAGGCCAACCGGCTTCTCGGCAAGGCCTCGATTGCGCTCGAATATCTCGTCAACCAGTCCGGTCCTATGTCCATGGCACCGAGCCAACTCGGTGTGTTCACCCGTTCCGACCCATCTTTCGACACAGCCAACCTGCAGTATCACGTGCAGCCGCTGTCGCTGGAGAAGTTTGGCGAGAGCGTTCATTCCTTCCCGGCATTCACTGCAAGTGTCTGCAATCTGCGGCCAGACAGCCGCGGGACAGTGCATGTCAAATCACCAGATCACCGCACGGGACCAGCAATCCAGCCAAACTACCTGACCACCGCGAACGATCGTCACGTGGCGGCGGATTCCATCCGCATCACACGCAACATCGTTGCGCAAAAACCGTTGCAGCGCTTCAAGCCCGAAGAATTCAAACCGGGTCCCGGCTATCAGACCGAAGAAGAGCTGATCGAGGCCGCCGGTGCGATCGGCACGACCATCTTCCATCCTGTCGGCACCTGCCGCATGGGCGCCGATCCGGAATCTGTCGTTGACCCGCAATTGCGCGTGCGCGGCATTCAGGGTCTGCGCGTGGCTGACGCCTCAATCATGCCGTCGATCACCTCCGGCAACACCAATTCGCCGACAATCATGATCGCTGAGAAGGCCGCTGAAATGATCGCTAGAGGGTAGCGCGCTCCATCCGCAGCTCCGCCTCCAGGCTTTGCAGATCCCGATAAATGGAGGCCGTGGCGAGAACCCGTCCGTCTGCTTTGTATTGCACCGTGCAGTCCTTCCCCTTGATATTTCCGTCGATGACAACCTCATCCCACTTCTCGGCGCGCCCGACATAATTGATCGGGACGTCATAGTGCTGGCTCCAGAAGAATGGTACGGCCTCGAACTTTTCCTGCCGCCCAAGCATATTGAGTGCAGCGACCTGCCCTTGGCGTTCCGCGACCACCCAATGCTCGACGCGAATGTTCCGACCGGAATGCGGGTCTGGCCAGCGCGCGATATCACCTGCGGCATAGATTCCCGGCACACTTGTTTCGAGATAGGCGTTGACTACGATACCATCGTCGATAGCGAGGCCAGCCTGCTCGGCAAGAGCAAGGCGCGGTCGCACCCCGATGCCGGCAACGACGAAATCGGCCTCATGCACGGCGCCGCTCTTCAGCTGAACTTTCGAGCCTTCAATTGCAACGACCGTATCTTCGAGATGAAAAATGACACCATGCTCTTCATGGAGCACTCGAACGAAATCACCCATCTCCGGTCCAAGAATGCGCTCCATTGGGTATTTGCCGGGAGCAACGACACGAACCTTGACGTCGCGTGCGCGCAGGGCGGCAGCGACTTCGAGCCCGATGAAGCTGGCCCCGATCACGACAGCCCGTCGACCGGCCTGTGCGGCGGCAATGATGGCGCGGCAATCATCGAGGCTGCGCAGCGTATGGACGATCGGCTGATCTCCCCCGGGTATAGTCAGACGTACCGGTTCTGCGCCGGTTGCCAACAGGAGCCGATCATAGGCGATCTTGTCTCCCCCCGCAGTGACGGCATGTCGCCCCGTGACATCTATCGAGACGACCTCTGTCCGAAGGCGGAGGTCGATATTCTTCTTGCTGTAGTACTTGTCCGAGCGCAGCGGCATCCATTCTTCCGGCGCGCTGCCGGCCAGATAATCCTTCGAAAGGTTCGGCCGGTCGACCGGTCCGGCAGTGTCCGCGCTCAGCATGACAATACTGCCCTGGAAATCGTGGCGTCGAAGCATTTCCGCCGCAGCGAACCCCGCCGCGCCGCCACCGATGATGACGATCCTCTCAGGCGCGGCCGATCGCGATACTGGCGGTATCTCTCTTGGTTCATCGCGTTTGTTCTCAACGAAGATATGCCCGTCGCGCTTCTCGACGCGCCAGCATGACAAAGGGCTGATCGCAGGTGCCCGGATGGCTTCCCCGCTGCGCAGATCGAAGCAGGCATGGTGCCAGGGACAGCGAACGGTGTTTCCTACCACCAGCCCATCAATGAGCGGACCGTGATAATGGCTGCAGCGAGCATCGATCGCGAATATCTCATCCGCAACCTGCAGCAGGAGAACGTCCTGTTTGCCGACATGACCGAGGCACTTGCCTCCATTAAGGGCGGTGACCGGAATGCCCCTTGTCAGATCGGGGCCGCTGGAGGACTGATCTTCAGTCATTTTCATCTCCCTCGATAGCGAACAGATTGCAGGCTTGAAGCGAGCAACAGAAGACTAGAGGTCCCCTATCGCCCGACCATAATACGACCCGCCACACTGGGAGAAAAGCGGCAATAATAACCGGCCTGTCCTGCAAAGGACCGCAAAGCTTAGAACCCGAACGACTGCTGTGCCGGTTGCACTGGCCCGATATGGACGCCTTCCAGTTCGAGCATGCGGGCCTTAGCGACGGAACCGCCTGGCGCAGAAAAACCACCAACTTTGCCCCCAGCTGCCAATACCCGATGGCAGGGAATAATCAGCGGCACCGGATTCCTGGCCATCGCCTGGCCGACATCGCGCGCGGCTTCCGGTCCGGCGCCGAGTTCCTTGGCCATCGCACCATAGGTTGTCGTGTGGCCCCAGCCAAGCCGCCGCGTCGCGGCATAGATTCGCTCGAAGAATGGCTCCTGCTCGCCGATGTCCAGCGTAAAGCCGGAAAAATCGATTTCCTCACCCGCAAAATAACGCCTTGCGGCGGCGACTGCTTCGACCACCTCCGGTGCGGGTGTCCCTGGTTCAGCACCAGGCAACCGGCGCAATAAATTGCGCTCCGTCGCATCAGCACTTCTTGTCGGCAACTGGAAGCGCGTAATGCCAATATTGTTCCAGGCGATACCGCAGAAACCGCCCGCCGTTTCGAAGATAAGATAATAATGCACTGTCTGGCCCATCGTATGGCCCTCGCGTTTCGATCTGCCATGAAAATCGTGCAATAGGAGCCGAAGTTCAACCCGATTCCTGCATATGCAGGCAACCGGTGTCACTGCATCTTCATGAGGCATGGAAGCCCTTGCTATAACTCACGATCTATTCCATATTGAGTTATAGAAGGGATCTCTATAACTCATGCGTTGGAATTGGCAGCAGGCAGACTGGCCGGATTTCACCTACGATACCGCGGCAATGGAGCCCTTGGAAAGGCGATTCCTGCTGCGTGCGGGCGAGTTCATCGGCGCGTTCCGCCATGTCAGCCTCGACGACCGGGAGATGCTCAAAATTGAGCTAATCAGCGACGAGGCATTAAAAACATCAGAGATCGAAGGCGAAATCCTCGATCGTGACAGTCTGCAATCATCGTTGCGGGGCCAGTTCGGCATGGATACAGACACAAAGCGCGTGTCTCCGGCAGAGCGGGGAATCGCCGAGATGATGGTCGATCTCTATCAAAGCTTCGCCGCTCCACTCACGCATCAAACGCTGTCAGCCTGGCATAAGATGGTCATGGCTGGGCAGCGCGGTATCCAAATCGGCACTTATCGTGAACACGCTGACCCTATGCAGGTCGTTTCGGGCACTCTTGGTAATCCGAAAATTCACTTTGAAGCCCCCCCGTCAGAACAGGTGCCGCACGAAATGAATGCATTTATCGGATGGTTCAACGATACGGCGCCGGGCGCAATGAGAACGTTGCCTGCACTGACGCGCGCCGGAATCGTGCACCTTTATTTCGAGAGCATTCATCCCTTTGAGGACGGCAATGGCCGTATCGGCCGCGCTCTGGCGGAAAAGTCTCTTGCGCAAAACCTCGGCCAGCCGAGCTTGATCGCGCTGGCCTACACGATCGAACGCGGCCGCAGGGCCTATTACGAGATGCTGGAACGGAGCAATAAGGACAACGAGGTCACGGACTGGCTGATCTATTTCGGCGAAACTATCCTTGAAGCACAGCGTAACACGCTTAGACGCGTGGAATTCTATATTGCTAAAGCCCGAATATATGATCAGCTGCGCGGCCAACTGAATCCGCGCCAGGATAAGGTGATTGCCCGCTTGTTCCGGGAAGGCATTGATGGCTTCAAGGGAGGCCTTAGCGCAGAGAATTATATCAGCATCACAAAAGCATCGCGCGCGACCACGACGAGAGACCTGCAGGATCTTGTTGCAAAAGGCGCGTTGGACCGCACTGGCGAGCTTCGGCACACGCGGTATCATTTGAAGATTTCCGAGAACACTAACCCCGGATGAGTAGCGTTCGTTCCGGAAGCCCAAGTGGAGCAATTTCGATTACGATCGCTTCAGGCACCCGACCGTGGCTAGTCCATCGGCAGCTGGCGTGCATTCCATTGGCTTTTTGGAACCGCGCCTCCAATGGCAAAACTGAAGGAAATCACTTTCGTTGTATCAGCATCGACTTGGCACTTGAATTCGACATTGTACCAGTTCGTTCTGCTGCGGAAGGCTCCACCCTTGGCAATCAGGACGTCATTTGTAATGACTCCGCCAGCGGGTCCATAGGGCACAAGAATGTCGGCATAGGAACCGAGAGCTTGTCGCCGAATCTGGTCCAGTGCCTCGGTATAGCAAAGCTGCCGGATACGCCCTTTTCGTGGTAGTTTGCCGATTGTCTGCATGATCCTGGGATCAAATAATCCCTTTGGTGAAAAGATATCTCGTGCGTCAACCTGTTGGTTACTGCGCTGTTTGGGCTTGGTTTCCGACGGTTTCGAAGTCTGACTTGTCTCATCATTCTTTTGTTTGGGGGCTGGTACGCTTCGGATGTTGTCCGACGTTTGTTGGGTCGGCGGCTCTTTCGCCTCCCTGGGTTCAGTAGCGGCATTAACTTCTGCAGGTGCTGGCTTGGTTTTAGGCAGCACTTCACGCGTAGTGATCTCTGTTTTTGATTCTGCTGATGAGGCATTCTCGGAGGCAGGCAAATCGCCTTGCGTCTCGCTCTGGCCCGCCGCAGGCAATGTTGGTTCAGTTGTTTTCTGTTCAGTCTGCGCGGCGGCCGACTCGAACGCCAGCGGGCGCAGCGGTTTCGCATGGTTCTTGGCGGGCTCTGTCTGCGGCTTTTCTTCGGGCTTGGGCGACGGCGGCGAAACAAGCTCAACCTTGACATCCTGCTCTTTGGGTGGTGGCGAAGGCTCAAAACGCAGGTGAACCAGCAGCAAAACCGCCACCGATAGATGCAAGGCAACTGACGCCACCGCGCCCCATCCGATTCCTTCCCACAACTTGTTGGCAGACTGTTGCATTGCTCAAACGATAATGGACCGCATATGCGCAACTTAGGCGCCTGAGCGGCTCTCAACAAGTAAGCGAACAAACTGCAGCCCTAGCATGACTGATGAGCGCATTTTGATTGGAGCCTCATGGCCATTGGTGCCGCAGTTCCGCTTCTCCGCTAACCGACGATGGCAAATGCATCTCGCGTCGAACCTGTGGAGCTTTTGACTGGCTTTTGCCCGATCCACTGAACATGCCGCTCAAGCACGGCAACGGCATTGTCGATATTGCCCTGCCGCAAAAAACCCAGGATCGCCCGATGATCATGATCGGTCCGCACTTCCCAATCGGACCGCCAGGCGGAAAACAAAAACCGTGCGCTCACAGAATGAAGATCATCAATCGCGGCCAACAAGCGCGGCATTGCACATGGAACGAGGATCAACCGGTGAAACCGCCGGTTTGCCTCCTCCCAGGAGCGCACATCGCGGGAATTGTCCCCGGCAACGGTTGCCTCTTCGGCCTGTTCGAGAATTGACGATGTCAAATGCGGAGCCGCCTGCCGAAGCGCAAGTCCCTCGAGCTCAGCGCGCATCAGCGCCACTTCCCGCACCTCCTTCAGATCGAAGGAAGCAACCCGTACACCCCGGCGGGGTTCGCTGACCGCCAGTCCCTGCGCCTCCAGTTTGCGGAAGGCTTCCCGAACCGGCACATGGCTCGCGCCGAATTCCTCAGCAATGTGATCCTGCCGCAGTTTCGCCCCCGGTTCCAACTGGCCGGTTACGATCCTGTCGGCAAGGATACGGCTGATGCGGTTGGCGATTGTATCTTCATTCGTTGCGGTCATGTTTTATAGATATTTTGCTTGCGAAGGCCTGTCGAGCCCGCACAAATCTTTTCCGCATCTAACGCTGTGGGGCTCGTATAAGAAACGATATCACCCGACCGGAGCAGAGGCTGTCCATTCGGGTTACGGGTATTCCGAACAACCGGGCACATCTTCCAATCGGTAGTAAACCGGAATACCGCGTTCCTCGGCAATACGGACGTCATTGTCTGCACCTTTTGACGCACCTGGAAGCCGCAGCACGGCATCACAGAGCTGCAAAAGCCTGCCGGCAACCGGGTGAAAAATCTCTTCATAGAGATCATCGCCAACTTTGCGTCCCCCGGCCGCGCCCCACACAGGGAGTGCTACCCACTCGCCGATCATCGGCAAATGCCCAGCTTTAAAGAGCGCATAAGACGGATGCTCGAGCCGCTTCAAATTTTCCTGCATCTTCAACACATCGTCGCCGGTACCAGAACGATACGGGCCTGCAATGAGAATGAGCATGAATTTTTCTCCATTATACACGATTATTCCTGAATTTTCTGGAATTTATCTAAAATTCATGTAACTTCGTGAAGAGTCAAGGAGAATCTGATGCTAACCATCCAAAGGCGAGCCCTTATCTCGGCTCGATTAAATCGCGACGGACAGCTCGTCGCCAAGCTTCTGGCGGACGAACTGAATCTTTCCGAAGACACTATCCGGCGTGATCTAAGGGAAATGGCGGCTGAGGGACTGCTTAAACGCGTTCACGGCGGAGCGATGCCACTGACGCCGCCACTACCGGACTTCGCCGCACGTCAGGAAATCTCGGGAGATATGAAACAGCGTCTTGGCCACAAAGCGGCAAGCCTCGTATCGAATGGACAAACCATTTTTCTCGATGGCGGAACGACAAATACGCATCTCGCGCGAGCGCTGCCTCGCGAAATGCGCATCACAGTGGTCACGCACAGCCCGACGATCGCCAGCGAGCTCGAGCATCATGAGGCAGAGGTCATTCTGATTGGTGGCAAGCTCTATAAGCATTCCATGGTGGCGGTTGGCGCGTCAACCCTCTCCGCCATCAATCAGATCCGGTTGGATATTTTCTTCCTTGGTGTCACAGCCATCCATCCAGTCTATGGTCTTTCAACCGGCAATTACGAAGAAGCAGCGATCAAACAGGCCATCGTGCAGCAGGCAGCCGAGACATATGTGCTTTCTACCCCAGAAAAATTCGGCGCTGCTTCTCCCTTTAGGATCACGGGTGTTGAGAGCCTCGCCGGTGTCGTTGTGGACGGGGACATGATGCCTGAACCATTAGCTGCTTATCGCGAATTGGGAGTTGAAATCCTACCCGCTTGAATCGACGTAACTGTTTATCGGAAGCACCGCTACATACCCCAGACGACCGCCCCGCCCGTGAGGCCAGCACCGGCTGCTGTCAGCAGCAACTTCTCTCCCGGAACGAACGGTCGTTCGCGATGGGCAAGCGACAGCGAGAGCGGTATGGTGGCAGCCGAGGAGTTGCCGTATTCAGCGATCGTGCGCACGATCCTGTCAGGCGCAATACCAATATTCTCGCCGACAACGTCGAAGATACGGGCATTGGCCTGATGTGGTACAAAACGGCCGACGTCTGCAGGCTGAAGCTCCGCGCTTGCCAGCGCCCGTCTGGCGCAAAGGGTCATCATTTGCACGGCTTGCGCAAACATCTCCCTGCCGTCGCGCATTGTCATCAGGCATTCTTCCACCGCCATGCCCGCAGCAAATGGTTGTTTGGAGCCTCCAGCCGGGATGGAGATCAGGTCATAGCGACTTCCGTCAGACGCCATATCCACACCGAGGAGTCCCTGTTTCGCATTGTCTGTCGGGACCAGAACGACGGCGCCCGCCGCATCGGCAAAAAGCACGGCGCTGGCGCGTTCGGCGGGATTGATGCGCCGGCTCAGAATATTGGCTGCCACCACGAGAACCGGCCGTCCTTGAGTGCGGACGAAACCGTCAGCAAGCGTCAGCGCGTAGATAAATCCTGAGCAGGCGCCGGCGAGATCAATCGCGCCAGAATTCTCCAAGCCAAGACGATGGGCAAGCAATGGGGCCGAGGGCGGCAACAGATGATCCGGCGTCGATGTGGCGAGGATAGTCAAAGCAATTTCGCCAAAACCCACCTTTGCATCACGCAGGGCAGCTGCACCGGCCTTTGCCGCAAGATCGGTGAGCAGTTCTCCGTCGAGGGCCCAACGCCGCGAACGGATACCGGTCCGGCGCTCGATCCAGCCAGGATCGAGACCAAGCTGGTTTTCTATCTCCGCATTGTCAACACGGCGCTCCGGCGCGTAGTGGCCAAACCCTGCGATGCGGCTTGCCTCGACCCGGCTCATCGAGCACCTGCAAAGAGGTCCGCTGCCTCATCGATCGCATCATAGGTCCGGTCGAGATCGTCTGCTGTCACGCAATAGGGCGTCATCAGGTAGATCACATTGCCAAGTGGCCGGATAAGCAGATTCCTTGCGCGAAAGAACGATCTGAGCTTCGGCCCTGCGTCTGAAAGGTAACCGGAAGTGGGAACATTGACGTCAAGCGCAACGATCGTCCCGGTCTGGCGCACATTGCCGAAACGCGGGTCCTCCTTGAAGCGCTCCAGCCTTGTCCGGTGCATGGATTCGAGCGAATGGATCCGTGCCGCCACCGGCTCCGTCTTCCATACTTCAAGATTGGCCAAGGCAGCAGCGCAGGCAATCGGGTTGGCGGTGTAGGAGCTCGAATGAAAGAATGTCCGGCTTCGATCACTGGAAAGATGTGCATCGAAAATTTTCGCCGAACACAAGGTTGCCGCCAGCGGCAGCGACCCGCCTGTCAGCCCCTTGGATGTGCACAGGATATCCGGTGTGATATTCGCCTGTTCACAGGCAAACAGAGTGCCTGTACGACCCCAGCCCGTCATGACCTCGTCCGCGATCATCAGGCTGCCATGCCTCTCTGCGAGACGCTTCAATTCAGTCAGAAGCGATGCCGGATACATCCGCATGCCCCCTGCCCCGAGCACAAGCGGCTCAATCAGCAGTGCCGCAACTTGGCCGCTCCGGCAATATGTCTCGAAGGCGTCAAGCGTGTCCTGCTCGTGTCCGGGTGAAGGAAACGGCAGCTGGTCCACACCATAAAGCATCGGCTCATAGGCGGCGTTGAACACACCCCTCTCGCCCGCCGACATCGTACCGATCGTGTCGCCGTGGTAGCCATGCTCCATGACAACGATGCGGGAGCGCGGCGCGCCGGAATTATGGAAGAAACCAAACGCCATCTTCAGCGCTACCTCGACACAGGTCGATCCGCTGTCGGAGTAGAATACATGGTCGAGACCGGCTGGGGCGATGGCGACCAACCCTCTCGCCAGTTCCTCGGCCGGTTCGTGGGTGTACTCGGCAAAGATGATCTGGTCATAGAGCCCGGGCGCACGGCGGATCGCATCCATAATCAACGGATGCCGATGGCCATGCGTGATCACCCACCAGGAAGAGATCGCATCCAGGATAGCGCGTCCCTGCTCATCATAGAGATAGGCTCCTTCCGTTCTGGCAATGCGCTTCATTGCCGGCTCGAGTGCATGCTGGGTAAACGGGTGCCAGACGGGAGATCGGGTCACAGAATACCTTTCTGAAAGCAGGAAATATCGAAATGATCTTTGAAGGCTTGGGCGAGGGTGTCAGGCGTCAGCGGGTCAAGCAGCGGTAACCGGCCGAGACAATCCACATTGCCGAGTTTCGCAATGATCGATTGCGTGTCCGCCTGTTCATCGCCGATGAAAACCACACCAAAGACCGGCATGGAACGGTGGCGCAAGGCTTCGAGTGACAGCAGCGTGTGATTGATCGTTCCCAGCCCGGTACGGGCGCAGAGGATGACCGGTATCTGCCAACGGGCAAAGACATCGGCAAACACCTCGCTTTCCGTTAAGGGTACCAGCACGCCGCCCGCCCCCTCGATGACAAGCAGCGACTGTGTTGACGGAGGTGATAACGCCTCAGGAACGATCCGGACGTTGTCGATTCTGGCAGCAAGATTCGGGGAAGCCGGCGTTTTGAGCCGCCAAGCTTCCGGGTAGATACGCGACGATGGGATCCGGCCAAGACGCTGGACTGTCTCACTATCCGTTTCGCCTTCGAGCCCAGACTGGACGGGTTTCCAGTAGCAGGCACCAAGCGCGTCGGCCAATGCTGCCGAGAACACGGTCTTGCCGATGTTGGTGTCGGTACCTGTAATGACAAAGCGGGATGTCATGCGGCTTCTTCGGCGAATGCATTCGCCAAGGCGTCAAACATTCGAACAATTGCGGACCGGTCGACATTGAGCGTGATGGCAATTCTTAAGCGCGCTGTTCCTTCCGGAATCGTTGGCGGGCGGATGGCACGGATATCGAAACCTTCCGCCCGCATGCGTTCCGCAATGCGCATCGCGCGACCATTGTCGCCGATCATCACCGGCAATATTTGCGATCCGCTGCCTTCCAATCCGAGCACGGTAGTCAGTTGTGCATTGGCGAAGGTCCAAAGCCGCTCAAAATCCGCGCGGCGCTGCGGCTCATCCACCAGAATTTTCAGGGCCTCACGAACACCTTCGGCCATCAATGGCGAAGGCGCGGTAGAATAGATGAACGCGCGCGCCCGATTCACAAGATAATCGCAAATCAAGCTGTTCGCACCGACAAGCGCCCCCGCAACGCCAAGTGCTTTTCCACATGTGTGCAGCAGGATGACATTATCCCGGCCCTCCATCCCGGAGGCAAGACCGCGGCCATCCGGCCCAAAGACGCCGGTCGCGTGCGCCTCGTCGATCACCAGAATGCCGTCATGCCTTTCTGCCACACTGAGAAGCTCCGCCAGCGGGGCGCGGTCACCATCCATCGAATAGAGGCTCTCGACCGCGATCCAAGGATGCCCCATCCCACCGTCTTTGCGCCACCTAACGATCACGTCCTCGAAATCAGCAACATCGTTGTGTTGTGCAAGTGCCGCCTGGGCCCGGCTGGCTGCAATGCCCTCACGCGCACTTGCATGGATGAGGGCATCATGGACAATGAGGTCGCCGCGTTGCAGCAGCGTTGAAAAGAGCGCGGCATTGGCCGCATAGCCGCTGGAAAAATACAGCGCCCGTTCCGTACCGAAAAAGGCTGCCGCCTCCACTTCGAGCGCCTCATGCTCGAGATGATTGCCGCGCAGCAGACGTGACCCGCCTGAACCGACGGCAACACCCCGGGCCATTGCTGCGGCAATGGCCGACCGGATGCGCGGCGAGTTGGCCATGCCAAGATAGTCATTCGAGGTGAAATCGATGCCATCCTGCGATACGAGCGCACGCCGCCGCCCCTTCCGCTCCAAGCCGCTCAGCGTCTTTGCGTAGCGGGCAAGGCGTTCGGCCGTCATTCAGCAGCACCCAGCGCCATCGGCTTCAGACCGAGACTGCGAAACAGCCCGGCGTCATGATCTTCGCCGGGGTTATCTGCTGTCAGTAGCGTATCGCCGACAAAAATGGAGTTTGCCCCGGCGAAGAAACACAGCGCCTGCATCTCGTCGCTCATCTCCGTGCGCCCCGCCGAGAGACGGACATGTGTTTTCGGCATAAGAATGCGGGCGAGTGCTATTGCGCGGACAAAATCAATGGGATCGACCGGCGTAGAATTCTCAAGTTTTGATCCGGGTATCGGTATTAGCATATTTATCGGTACGCTCTCCGGTTGAACCGGCAGATTGGCGAGCGTTACCAGCATCGCGATATGGTCATCCGTCATCTCGCCCATGCCGAGGATGCCGCCCGCACAGACCTTGATCCCCGCCTCCCGCACATTCGCGAGTGTCTCCAGACGATCCGCAAAGCTGCGCGTTGTGATGATTTCGCTGTAGAAGCGTTCCGACGTGTCGATGTTGTGATTGTAGTAATCGAGACCCGCATCGCCGAGCCTCGCTGCCTGTGCCGGCGATAGCATGCCGAGCGTCATACAGGTTTCCATTCCAAGCTCCCGGACACCCTCGACCATGGCGATGATCATGTCCATGTCGCGATCCTTCGGACTGCGCCAGGCAGCCCCCATGCAGTACCGCGTTGCCCCGCCCTCCTTCGCCTTGCGGGCCTCGGCAAGCACGCGCTCGACCTCCATCAATTTGGAAGCCTTGAGGCCGGTGGGATAATGGGCGGATTGGCTGCAATAGCCGCAATCCTCTGGGCATCCCCCTGTTTTGATCGACAGGAGCCTGCTCAACTGCACTGCGTTGGGGTCGAAATTCTCCCTGTGGACGACGTGCGCCTGAAACAGCAGATCGTTGAATGGCAAATTATAGATTTTACTGGCCTCTGAAAAACTCCACAAATCACCAACGGAAGGTACTGTATCGACAGATTTCAACGCAGGCGCTTCTGACATACGGGGGTTTTCCTCAGCTCTACAGGTTGGTGCGATTAATTATAGATAGAATCAATAATTATCTATAACTTATTCAGCACGATCAAAAACGCAACCGCGTTCGGCCTCGTCGAGAATTGGTAATGTCAAATGCCGAGCCGCCGTGGAAGCGCAAGCTCCTTGATCCCTGCGGCTGTTTTGAGGATATCTTGGCCAAACCCACGCAAATCTTTTCCGCATACAATACGTTTCGCGATGGTAGTACTTAGAGCCTGACGCGAATGGGAGGAAACATGCAGGACGTGAATATCGGACTGTGGGATTTTGCGCTGCGCCTTTACAAGGCTCCGGGCGTTACCGATGCACGTCTTGGCTTGCAGGAAAGGAACAGTGTGGATGTACCGGTCCTATTGTTCGCCGCTTGGCTCAAGCAGGGATCGATTGCCCTTTCACCGGCAAAAACGGAGCAGATCATTGGGCTGGTGAGTGAATGGCGCGATGAAGTCATCGCACCATTACGCACTGTTCGTCAGCGACTGAAAACCGGACCGAAACCGGCGCCTGATAAACAAACCGATGTTCTGCGGGACGCCGTTAAGGGCGCAGAGCTTTCCGCCGAGCGCATCGAACTTGGTGTGCTCGAAACGACTGGGCTGTCGTTGGCCACGTTATCGCGATAATGATACGGCGCATGGCTAGTTGGCCGACTCGTCAGCATGAAGCGCTGACCGGGCTGAATGGGCGACATGCTCCTCGGCAGCAGCTTTGGCAGCAATTTTGTCACGTTTGGCGATGGCGGTAACAATCTTCTCGATCTCAGCGATGCTCTGACTTCGCCGTTCCGTACGGACGACAGAACGGCGGCGCAATGGCGATGTCAGCACCGTCAGTTTGCTCAGAACGCCGAATGCGATGGGATTTCGTGCGCCGGTGCAAATGCGGTCATAGAAATCCCGTTTGTTGGCAACGATTTCTTCGGCATTTCCATGCAGATAGGCTTCCCGTAGTTGGACAGAATGAGCCTTAAGAGCCTGAACCTCCGCTTCGGACGCATTCTCGATGAACTGTTCAACAATCAGCGGCTCCAGCACGCCGCGGATACGATAGATATTCTCGGCGTCCTCGGTTGTGACGGTGACCACAGCAAGGCCACGATTGTTGAAATCGGTGAGAATGCCCTCCGACTGTAGTTGGCGCAATGCTTCGCGCAGCGAGGTACGGCTGACATTGAGCTGTTGGCACAGGTCCTTTTCCACGAGCCGTGTTCCGGGCTCCAGCAATCCAGTCTCGATCGCCCGCCGGAGCGACTTCATGATCTTGTTCCTCAGCGGCGCAGATTCATGTGTAAGCGGACCGAATGGTTCAGTCACTGGATCGTTCATTTTGCTCCTCGCAATGCTTCTGCCTGCGTTATTGATATGGGCGCGGCACGAGATCTCCAGTACCGCCCACATATCCAGAATCGGGCGATAGTCGCCTGATTATGCTTTCTTTTCAATATCTCGCGCCGGGGTTTCCGGTTTCATACCACCCTTGCGACGCGCGAAGGTGTTTTCTCCATTGGAACGCCAGTCGCCGGCGACGGCCTTGTCGGCGAAATTACTCCACACGTCGCTCCAGTCGCCGAGCGAATAGCCGTGCCATGGCGGCTGCGGCGAGAGTGGCGGCAATTGCAGGTTTTCCCAGATCTCGCGTGCACGCACCATATAGGGTTCTGCAGGCAAAGCGAGAGGTGGCATCGGAGCCTTCAGTGTAGCGTCGATCAGCAATGTGCCTTCGGCATTTCTGGAGCCGGACTTTGGTCCATGCCCGCCCGAGCGGTAGGGCGTGACATGCACGTCATCGATCATATTTGCACGATAAGCCAGCGACCAGAACACGGCGTCTGCATTGCGAGCGTCGATATCATCGGACACGGCGATGACGATCTTACCGCACTGTGCCTGCAGTGTGGCAGCGCCCTGCAAGCCGCGCCATATTTCCGATTGCGGGGCGCTACGGTCGAATTCAAGAAAAATAACCTTGCGATATTGGTAAGCGGTTCGTGCATGACGACGCGCTTGATGCCCTTGACGTTGAGCACTTTCTTCAGGTGGTTAAAGAACAGCGGTTCATAGGCAACGCGTTTCAGAACGCTTGATTCGCTGGGCGTAACCTGGCTGACGATCGATACCAGTACGGGTTTGCGCTTGCGGGTGATCGCCGTAACGCGCGTCGACATGTTGAAATCTTCGAGCGCCACATGACCATGGCTCTCGCCGAACGGACCTTCCGGCTCCAGGAGTTCGGTATCGACCAGACCTTCGATGACGATTTCAGCGTCTGCGGGAACTTCCAGATCGATGGTCTTGCATTTGACGATGCGAATGGCCTCGCCGATCAGGCCGCCGGCGACGCCGAGTTCGTTCTGGTCAATCGGCAATTTCTGTGGTCCGGTGAAAAGCACGGCCGGCGCACAGCCGATGACAATGGCGCAAGGCATCGGCTCACCCCGCTTCTGATACTTCAGCCAATGCTGGTAACCGCCGGCACCACTTAGGCGGCTCGCCATTCGCACGCCGAGCCTGTCATCGGACTTCAACGCCGCGCGATATGTGCCCATGTTGCGGATTCCGTTTTCTGGATCCCACGTGACGCAGAGTGTCGCGGTAAAATAGGGAGCACTATCAAAGCCAGGCGTAGAGACTGGCACAGGCAAACTGCCCAACCCCGCCCTCCGCCTTGAGCGCATCCCCCGTGATGACTATTTCCTGGCAGGGGGCATCCTCGACCATGACCGGATCAATCGGATTCTCCATGGCGCCGACCCAGACATCGCCAATCTCGCTTTCCGGAACGCCAAGCCCAATGGCGTAGATTTCAGGCGAGGCAGCGAGAACGCCGACAGCAACCGGAATATCGTACTTCTCGCCTTTTGCTCCTCTTACGTCTGTGAACAAAAAGCCGCGACGCTGCGACTCATGCAAGCCACCCTGGAACTGCCAGCGTGCGAGCGGATGCAATTCGCCGTCCTTGTCGATTGGAACCTGAATGCGCGTCAGAAGCCCACGCTCCTCGAGCCGCGCCAGATGGTCCTGCAGGTCCAGTGGGGCATTGCGCTTTTGGGTCGTCATGTTGGTATTAACGAAACAGTCAAGGGGCCTTCTTGGTGCAGGATCCTCGATCAACCCGCGACCCGGCGGAGCGGGACAGTCTTGACAATCTATCTTTGCCGATCTCTTAGCGCTGCGGAATTGGCCTCATCGATTATGTTGCCGACGAGTGCCTCTGTCGTTTTGTATTCATCAACATTCACGACCCTGCAGCCATGTTCCCTGACGAGTTGCGCAGTCCTTTGATCGAACAACAGCGTGCGTTCAAGAAACCTCGATATCATTGCCCGGCTTTTTTCGTTGGCCGTCGGGAACCCGCTTGCATCATAAATCCGCGTGCGCAAGGTCTCAGGGCTGGCAGTTAACCAGACAGCCCCAACTTCCTTCAAACGGTGCCCGGTCGTGATAAACGGCCAAAGAGCCGAGCCTTCGAGCACTAATTTTCCCAAGCCTGCATCTTTCGCCGTTGCTCGGATGAGTTCCGCAACAAGTGGTGACATTTTGCGGTGATGCAGAATGATGGATTCCACCAGTTCGTTGACTTTTAAACTCAGATAGTGCTCCGCAACGTGATCGGGTATTTTCGCGGCTGTCTGTCGCCATGGTCTGCCTGGGTGCTTGGCAAGACTATCCGTCGAAACACAGCGCCAGCCGAGCTTCTCTGCCAGTGCCTGCGCCACCGTGGATTTCCCGACGTTTGATGAGCCTCCGATCAGAATAACCCTAACAGTGGCGTCAATCCGTTTTTTCAATGACCTTACCCTTTGTCGAAAGCCCAAGAGATTTTCTACTTACCGCCCAATATCTAAAATAACGAAACACCTGTTTTCCAGTTCCATCAGCTGGAAACCACCTCTTTGAGCTGTGACAAGGGATCCACACATAGCATTCGGGTTTGCGGCATGGCGGAAGATAAGCCTCAGCCGGTATTCATTGCGATGACGATCAGCGCTTCGTATGCCGACGGAGTCTCGCGCAGGGCAGCCTGAGACATCGGCCCAGCCTGCCGCGCGATCCCGTCGTCCTTGTTGAACATGTCGCGCTTTTGCGGCCGATCCTTATAGGGCACCACCGTCGTGAAAAGATGCTCACTCAGATCGTCGGGAAAAAACAACTGCCCGACCATCACCGAACTGTCGTCGGGAAAGACCTTGAAATGGATATGCGTGGTGCGACCGCGGTACCAGCCGGGATAGATTGTCTTGAATGAAACGATGCCCTGCTCATCAGCATGCTGGATGCCGCGCAGATACTTCTGGCCCGTCGTGTCGATGTCACGACTGTCACCCTGCCCCGGATAGCCGGAATAAGTACCTTTTGCGTCGCAATGCCAGATATCGACCCTTGCCCTCACCAAAGGCCGGCATTGGCTATCGACCGCTTGAAGGCGTACGGTCAGCGGTACGCCCTCGCGGCCTTCGGTAATGTCCTGTCGTTCGAGTTCAGGATCAAAATAGAACGGCCCCTCGGTCACTTCCGGTGTTATCGAGCAAATGCCCGCGCCGGGCATCAGCAGCGAAGCGCCGGCAAAAGGTGTATCCTCCGCCGCCCGGGCTTCGGGCGTGAGAAACGCGCCGCCGGCAGCAGTAACCGCAATCAGGCGCAGTGTCTGGCGGCGGCTTATTCGAATTCCGGATTGGTCTGCCTTCATCAGTGCTTCCTTGCGAGCCGGGCGGTGTCAAAGCCGACTTCCACTGCCGGTCGGACACGTCGAGGAAATCATTGGCGCGAATGGTCCTCTATGGCAATGGGGCTCAAGTCGCATTGCATCGATGGTCACGCACGCCACCCCACTTCTTCTCGCTGTAGTTTGCTGCCGGCGCAATTGTGATGCCTGCACGTTTTCGTGAACGAAATCCTCCAGGCACCATCGTGATTGGACTTCGCGATCCGGTAGAGTCACCCTTGCCACGGGTATCATCGGAGTTGGGCGGAACAACCTCGTTCGAATAGGAGGCAAAAATGAAGCATCATGCACTCAAGCAACTTCAGAACGTCGCCGAGATTGATCAGAGCTACCCGCGCCAAACCATGTCGCGCAGCGAACGTCTTGAACGCTGGGCGGAGCTCCTTGAACGGAACCCCGACCGACGCCTCTCAACGCTGCACCAGACCGAGTATCAGTCGGCCGTAAATCGCGCGGCGATGCGCAGCGATGGTTCACCCATCTCGGTCGCTTTCGAGGATCCTGTCTTCCGCGCAACCGGATTGGAAAACGACAGTTACGGCGAAGCGAAGCGGTTCTTCGAACTGACCGACGAGCAATTGCACAAGGTCATCTGCTATTGCCACTTCGGCTCGACGGTAAGCGCCGCGACAGCCGCCTATCACATCCGCAAGATACATGCGCGGAGACAGGGAGGCTTGTTCGCCTGGTTGCACGAGATGTTCGTTGGATAGAGTAGGCACAAGCCCGCTTTGATCGTTATGGATGCGGCCCAATTCATCTATTTGAATTGGGCATCACCTCCAGAGCCTCGGCCGCGGCAATTGCAGACATGTTCACAATGCCCCGGCTCGTTACCGTCGGAGCAAGGATGTGTGCCGGTCGTTTGGTTCCCATCAGGATGGGGCCCACTGCCAGTGCATTGTTCAGTTCCGTGAGCAATGTCATCGACATATTCGAGGCTTCCAGTGACGGGAAGATCAACAGATTTGCCTCGCCCTCGAACGCGGTTTGAGCCAAATGGCGTTCGCGCAATGCACCGTTGATGGCGAGATCTCCCTGCATTTCGCCTTCAACGAGCAGATCGGGCGCGGCTTGCTTCAACATCGAATAGACTTTGCGCATCTTTTCCGAGGACGCGCCGTCACGTGAGCCGAAATTCGAATAGCTCAGCAATGCCGCCTTGGCATCAATGTTGAACCGCTTGAGATGATCGCGTGCCTGCAATGCGATCTGGACGATCTCTTCAGCACTTGGATCGATGTTCATATAGGTGTCGGCAAGGAAGAACACGCCCTTGGACATGATCAGCATCGACAGCGCTGACAGCTGTGCTGAATCATCGGCTAGCCCGATGATTGAGCGAATATCGCGCGCATGCTTGATGAAACTTCCCTGCAACCCGCAAATCAGCGCGTCGGCCTCGCCGCGATGGACAGCCAATGCTCCGATCACCGTCGTATTGGTGCGGACGATCGTACGGGCAGTGTCGAGCGTCACGCCCTTGCGTCCGACGAGGTCATGGAAAAGCGTGACATAGTCACGGTAGCGTGGGTCGTCTTCGGGGTTGATAATCTCGAAATCGCGCTCTGGTTTGATTGTAAGACCAAAGCGTTCTATCCGTTGTTCGATGACTGACGGCCGGCCGATAAGGACTGGCCGGCCAATGGCTTCCTCCAGGATCACCTGAGTGGCCCGAAGCACGCGCTCATCCTCACCATCCGCAAACGCAATGCGTTTTCCTTGTCCTTGGGCGCGCTCGATCATTGGCTTCATGACCAATCCCGAACGGAAGACGAAACGTTTCAGGCTATCCTGATAAGCGCTCATGTCCTGGATCGGGCGGCGAGATACCCCGCTGTCCATCGCGGCTTGCGCAACCGCCGGAGCGATGCGCAGAATCAAACGCTGATCAAAAGGTGACGGAATGAGATAGCCGCTGCCGAAAGTGGCCGATGCCTCAGTTCCCAAGGATTCCAGAACGGGTTCGTGTGCCAATTGCGCGATGGCGTAGGCGGCTGCGCGCTTCATGTCATCGTTGATGGTTGTCGCACCGGCGTCCAGTGCGCCGCGGAAGATGAATGGGAAGCACAGGACATTGTTGACCTGATTAGGATAGTCAGACCTTCCTGTACAAATCATCGCGTCGGGCCGCTCAGCGATCGCCAGCTCCGGCATGATTTCCGGAATTGGGTTCGATAGCGCGAGAATCAATGGGTCACGCGCCATATCGCGGATCATTTCCGGTTTGAGGGCACCCGCAGAGGAAAGGCCGGCATAAATATCCGCCCCAGCCATGACGTCCGCCAACTCTGTCGCATCCGTGTCCTGCGCAAACGCTCCGCGCCAGCGGTCAACGGAATTTGCGCGCTTTTTGGTAACAAGGCCCTGGCGGTCGGCCAAGTAAATGTTCTCCCGCCGCGCTCCCACCGTCACCAGCATGTTCATACAGGCAATCGCCGCCGCACCGGCGCCTGATGTGCAGATCTTCACTTCTGCGATATTTTTCCCGACAAGCTTCATGGCGTTGAGAACGGCAGCAGCAACAATGATCGCGGTACCGTGCTGGTCATCGTGGAACACGGGGATGTTCATCCGTGCCCTGAGGCTCTCCTCAATATCGAAGCAATCCGGGGCCTTGATATCTTCGAGGTTGATGCCGCCGAAACTGGGCTCAAGCGGTGCAACAATCTCTATGAATTTCTTCGGATCGCTTTCATTCACCTCGATATCGATGCTGTCGATGCCGGCGAATTTCTTGAAAAGAACGGCCTTGCCTTCCATAACTGGCTTGCTGGCCAACGCTCCGATATTGCCAAGGCCCAACACGGCCGTGCCGTTGGAAATGACTGCAACAAGATTGCCCTTGGACGTGTAGGCGTAGGCCTTCTCGGGATCAGCTGCGATTTCTTCGCAAGGTGCCGCAACCCCAGGTGAATAAGCCAGCGCGAGGTCGCGTGCATTGGCCAACGGTTTGCTCGGTGTAATCTCAAGCTTGCCCGGTTTGGGGTACTGATGAAAATCCAGCGCTGCGGTTCGCAGACTTGCTTTCGGGTCTTGTGACAAGGCAGTCTTGCTCCTGTTATGCAATTTTAGCTGAAACGGCTAAAGTCCCAACAATCTTCCGGCGAGGAATAGGGATAATAGCCCAGCGCGGGGGCAGGATCGCATATTCTATGCAGGCATCAAACATCGATTTTTGTTTCATGACCGCGCCACGCTCGATACCACAGCAAGCGATAATGCCGAGCGGCGCATGAAGGTATTATTGCAGATAAATTCGCTTACCCAGGCGATGGGAACATCGATCGGGATGCACTTCCCATCGCTTGCGCGATCGAGTTCAAGGAACCCTTCCCGAAGGGGCTTGCGTAAGTTCGGATCATTTCGTCACCGTCGAATCGGCATCTTGGGGCCCGCGAAGAACAGCATTTTCAATCTGCTAACCCGTGTTTCGAGCGTTAGGCCCCATCCCGCTATTTTACGGATGCACTCCTTCCAAAATCATCATAGTCTGCCGCGGGTTGGCTGTTGCTTGCTTTTCAAAGGAGTATTTCGTGTCTTCTGTTTTCGATTTGCACCCTATTTCGCGCCGCTCCTTGCTCAGTGGTATGGCCGCTGCATCGGCGCTTGTCCTGCTGCACCCGTTTTCCGCCCGCGCAGCCGCCAATCAAGCCCATTTGCGGCTGATGGAAACGACAGACATTCACGTCAATGTTTTCCCCTATGACTATTACGCTGACAAGCCTACCGACACGATGGGACTCGCCCGCACGGCGACCATCATAGATGCCATCCGCGCTGAAGCTGCTAATTCGCTCCTTATCGACAACGGCGACTTCCTGCAGGGCAATCCCATGGGTGACTACATGGCCTATCAGCACGGCATGAAGGACGGCGATGTGCATCCAGTCATCAAGGCGATGAACGTACTGGGCTACGACGTCGGGACACTCGGCAACCACGAATTCAACTACGGTCTCGACTATATGTTCAAGGTGGTCGGCGGGTCGAACTTTCCTTATGTCTGCGCCAATTTGACGAAAGGTCAGCTCTCTTCAGATCCCAGGCAGGACGATCTCTTCTTCAAGCCCTACGTCATCATCGAAAGGAAGATCAAGGACGGCACCGGGGCCGAAAGTCCGGTCAGGATTGGGTTTATTGGCTTCGTACCACCGCAAATCATGCTTTGGGATATTAAGAATCTTGAAGGCAAGGCGCAGACCCGCGACATCGTCGAAGCGGCCAAAGCCTGGGTGCCTGCCATGAAGGAAGAAGGCGCCGATATTATCATCGCCCTGTCTCATTCCGGTATCGACGGAACCACACCGTCGGAACGGATGGAGAATGCTTCGCTCTATCTCGCCGGCGTCGAAGGCATCGACGCGATCTTCACCGGCCACCAGCATCTGGTCTTCCCCGGCCCGAAGAGCTGGGATGGCATTGCCAATGCCGATCCGGTCAAAGGCACACTTGCCGGCAAGCCGGCAGTCATGGCCGGTTTCTGGGGTTCGCATCTCGGTCTCATTGACTTGCTGCTTGAGAAAGACGGCAATAGCTGGAGGATTACTGATTTCACGGCAGAGGCCCGTCCCATCTATCACCGCGACGACAAGAAGAAGGTTGTCGCTGATGTCGCCGACAAGACGGCTGTAATCGAAGCCGCCAAGGCCGAGCACGAGGCGACACTTGCCTACGTCCGCACACCGGTCGGCAAGACGTCGGCGCCGCTCTATTCCTATTTCGCGCTCGTCGCCGATGATCCTTCGGTTCAAGTCGTTTCCCAGGCCCAAACCTGGTACATCAAGGAAATGCTCAAGGATACCGAGCACAAGGACCTGCCGGTTCTTTCTGCGGCAGCGCCCTTCAAGGCCGGTGGACGCGGGGGCGCCGATTATTATACTGACGTTCCAATCGGCGATATCGCCATCAAGAATGTCGCCGATCTTTACCTCTATCCCAACACGGTACAGGCTGTCGTTATCACCGGCCAGCAGGTGAAGAACTGGCTGGAAATGTCGGCCGGTATGTTCAATCACATAGAAGCGGGAGCCAAGGATGCAGCACTGCTCAATGCGGATTTTCCATCCTACAATTTTGACGTTATCGATGGTGTGACCTACGAGATCGATCTGTCGCAGCCACGCAAGTTCGACAATGATGGACAGGCGATCAATCCAGAGGCAAACCGCATCCAGAACCTCCGGTTTGAGGGCAAACCGATCGATCCGGCGCAAAAATTTGTGGTCGTCACGAATAATTATCGTGCCGGCGGGGGCGGGAAGTTCCCAGAGATTGCTTCGGACAAGGTAGTTTTCGTGGCTCCGGATACGAACCGTGATGTCATCGTGCGCTATATCATTGAAGAAGGCACCATCAACCCATCCGCAGATGGCAACTGGGGTTTCAAACAGTTACCAGGCACCACAGTGACCTTTGAAAGCGGCCCGAAGGCCAGGCAGTACGTTGCCAAGGTGAAGAGCGTCAGGATCGAGGATGCAGGCGAAGGTACGGAAGGCTTTGCCATGTTCCGGCTGATCCTTTGAACGGCGCAGTCGGAATGTGGCGGGGGACAGCCCTGTAGTTGACTAATCCATTTCGCAAATGAACGATATGGATACCTCACAACCACCTGCAATCGAAGGCAGGGCTGCCGTCTTGGCCTTGTATCAAGCGTCCTGTCCGGTTTTCGCCCGCTTGGGAAGCTTCCAGTTCGGCCGGATAAAGTGGCAGGTATAGCCATTCGGAATCCGTTCGAGATAGTCTTGGTGTTCCGGTTCAGCTTGCCAAAAGTCACCTGCAGGCGTGATATCGGTTACCACTTTTCCTGGCCAAAGTCCGGACGCGTCGACGTCGGCGATCGTGTCTTCCGCAACGCGCCTCTGCTCGTCACTGGTATAAAAGATCTCCGACCGATAGCTCGCCCCAACGTCATTGCCCTGTCGATCGCGGGTGCTCGGGTCATGTATTTGAAAGAAAAATTCGAGGAGTTGCCGATAGGTGATTTTCGAAGGATCAAATGTGATTTCGATCGCTTCAGCATGAGTGCCGTGATTGCGATAGGTCGCATGTGGAACGTCACCGCCCGTGTAACCGACACGTGTGGAGATCACACCGTCGTAACGGCGTATGAGGTCTTGCATTCCCCAAAAACAGCCGCCGGCGAGTACAGCGCGCTCATATATCATTGCACGTCCTCCACTTGGTTGAGATAGGCCCCGTAACCTGCCGATTCCATGTCATCGCGATGGATGAAACGCAGCGCAGCGGAGTTGATGCAGTATCGCAAACCGCCGCGGTCCTCCGGACCATCAGGAAACACATGTCCAAGATGGCTATCGCCATGGATCGAGCGCACTTCGGTGCGGACCATGCCGTACGAACTATCCTGCACCTCGTTCACATTGGCAGGCTCAATCGGTTTCGTGAAGCTCGGCCAGCCACAACCCGACTCATATTTATCAGACGAAGCAAATAGCGGTTCACCAGACACAACGTCAACGTAGATGCCCGGTTCCTTGTTGTCGAGATATTCGCCCGTTCCGGGACGCTCGGTCGCGCTATGCTGGGTCACGCGATACTGTTCCGGGGTTAGCCTGGCAATAGCATCTTTACTCTTGCTGTAGTTCGGCAAGTTAGACTCCTTTTCGACAGCTCCTGGCTGGCACTCGTTGAAACGACAAGCCGAGGATCATAATGCCGCCAGTTGCATCGCTTTTTAATCGATATGGATCGAGTTGAAAACGAAGCATTGAGAGATCCATATACGGTCATATCATCCCAAAGCTTACGTCCTTGGCTTCAATTGGGATGTGCGCATTCAAATATCAAGAACTGCACTGAGTGCATAGGAGATATGGTCAATCCGGCATTGTGCACCGCAGCATAGACTCCTACGTTTGTCCCAGCAAAAGGAGTTTGCCATGAAGAACTACTTCAACCGCATCCGTAACTTCATCAGGCACGATCACGCAAAGGTCCGCGAAGAAGCTTACCTCAACGAAGCTGGTTCGATCATCGACCTCGAATATCGCCAGCGCCAGATCGACCGTGGCATGTTCCGTCAAAGCGGCTATTGAGGCGCTTCGCACAATATAAGACGCACACACTCGCGCTGCTCCCAAGGGCCCGTGTTGCTGGGCAGCCTTGTGAAAAGTTAACAAGCTTGATTGCCGTCCCGACTCCCGACAGCGAAGTAAAATTCTCGATAGTCCGCACCATTATCTAAACTTTGGGACTTCAGCGCGAATCCGGGCTCACTGGTCGTTCTGCGACGCGACAAGATGGGCGGACATCAAGTCCAGCATTTCTGTGCGACTTGGCCGCCCAGCAAGATCGTCGCTGATCAGTCGACGCTCAACTGATCGGCTGACATTTTCCCCGACTTCTTGTCACTCACCATCTCGTAACTGATTTTCTGGCCATCATTCAAGCCGCGCAGTCCAGCGCGCTCAACAGCAGAAATGTGCACGAACACATCAGGTCCGCCATTATCAGGCTGGATGAAGCCAAAACCCTTTGTCGAATTGAACCATTTAACTGTGCCTGTTGCCACGATGAACCCTCCCATTAGCAATTCAGATTGTATCGTTATCGATCGATGCATCCAGGATCAAGCAAAGATAGAATAATTGCATGAGCACCGCAAAAGAGCAGGCCTCGCAATTGCCAGACTCGTATTATTTGGTGACATCGGAAACACACCAGGAACTCATGACTATCATCATTCGTGTCGCGGTGCCTTGCGCTGTATGATACGGCCCTGGAGTGCCTATATCCGAGCTATGGACCCCATCCACGCTGCGCGATGACGGGCGGAAAAAGAAACGATCTAAGGGAAGATTGATTTTGCCGTACGACGGCATGCTCATTCGAGCATACCCCGGCTAACAAGTCCCAATGTTAAGCAACAAGGATAATGTAATGAATGACTTTTATGTCGGCCAAAAAGTCGTTTGTATCGACGACAAATTCAAGAATGTCAGCATCGATCAGATAATCCGAAAAGGCCAAATCTACACTATTCGCTGGATCGGCATGTATCAGCACTATGTCGATGGCGAATTCGTCGGCATCAAAGTCGAGGAGATCCACCGCGGCAATGATGACGGCCCTGAGGGTTATGGTGCGGCCGACATGCCTTATCGCGCTTCGCGCTTTCGCCCACTTGTGAAGGACCAGATTGGCGCGCTGCGAAAATTATTGACCCCCACGCCAGATGTCCCGCCCGAACAGGAGAAGGAAACCCCGGTTAAAAAGAAGGAAAAGGTGTGAACCCCAGGAATGGGAATGCCCGACCCTTTCATCATTCAGCGAATAGTTGCCGATAGAGACCGCGCTCAACTGGCGTGGCATCGACAGCATTCGACGCATGGATGGTTCCGATCGAAAAATCGAAAATCATGATTGAAACTATCAGTCTCTTCCATGCTCGTGTGCTGGTTCGGAATCAGGCGGACTACCGGGCTCGTGCCGCGAGATGAATGCCGGCCAGCATGCAGCGCACCGAGCCGCCAGCGCGTTCGATTGTCGGCACGTCGAGCGGCAGCATATCGGTGAACTGCTCGAGCACGGCGATTTGCTTCGGTTGCAATGCTTTTAGTGCCCGTGCCGAAAGAGCCAGTACGGGACCGTTCTTGCCGAATAACTCGATAGCGTTACCGGCGAAGTTGGCAATTTGCCCGTATGTGAGGTCGACGACTGTCCGCCCGGTACTCTCTAGCCGCTCCTGGATTTCAATGCGCCGCGCCGTATCGCTGATCGTGTTAAGCCCTATCATGCAGAACTGTGTGCCGATCCCCATCAGTACATTGGTGTGGTAGATCGGCCGGCCTTGGTAATCGACCGCGTCAAACACCACCGGCTCGAAGTTGAAATGCGTACAAAATCTCTCCAACATTACTGCGTCTGTGCGGTTGGACTTCGCGGCATAGGCAACACGTTCAACATGATCGAGCACCATGGCCCCGGTGCCTTCAAGGAAAACGTCATCCATTTCGAGGCCGGAATAGTCGATCACGTCTTGCACGCGATAGCGCTGCTTCAGCATCTCGATGACGTCGGTGCGGCGTTCCCTCCGGCGGCTCGGCGAATACATCGGATAGATGGCCACATGACCACCGGCGTGAGTGGAGAACCAATTGTTCGGGAATACGGAATCCGGGGTTTCCACTCCCTCGTCTTCAAAAAGATGCACAGTGATTCCTGCGGCATCCAACTGTGCGGCGGCTGTTGTGACCTCGCGATAGGCAGCGCTCGAAATTGCATCGGCCTTGCGCTCATCCAGCGACTGGAAGGTATTGTCCGAGACGGTTGCAGGGTTTGGCGAAAAACGGTGCGGGCGGATCATCACAACGCTCTTTGGCGCCTGGACAGAAAGCAACTTGCTGCTCATCACGTCATGCCCTTCGAAGAACGCGTGGATCTTCAATGGTTGTACTGAGCACGCCGTAGAGATCGCGCGGGTCAACCGGATCAGCCAGGAGATCGAGTTCCGTATAGAAATCGGTGTGCTGCACAGAGTCGCGCAGGTAACGCAACGTTGAAAAATCTTCTATTGCGAAGCCCACTGAATCGAACACGGTAATTTGCTCGTGCGAAATACGTCCATTGGCGTCGCCGGTGATCACCTGCCACAATTCGGTAACAGGAAAACCCTTCGGCATCTGCTGGATCTCACCTTCGATGCGGGTCTGCTCGGTAAATTCGACATACACATCGGCGCGCAGCAGGATGTCTCTCTGCAGTTCCGTCTTGCCGGGACAGTCGCCGCCGACCGCATTGATATGGACTCCGTTGCCCACCATGTTATCGGACAAAATAGTAGCATTCAATTTGTCGGCCGTGACGGTCGTGATGATGTCGGCGCCAAGCACAGCCTCGGCGGTGCTGTCCGCCTCGACGATCTCAAAGCCCCATGGGGACATGTTGCGGACAAACTTCGCCGTCGCAGCCGGGTCGATGTCGTAGACGCGCAGCTTGTCTATCCCCAATAGCGTCTTGAAGGCCAATGCCTGGAATTCCGACTGCGCACCGAGACCGATAATCGCCATCGTGCTGGCATCGTCACGAGCAAGATATTTCGCGGCCAGCGCCGACGTCGCCGCAGTACGCAGTGCCGTCATGATGGTCATTTCGGAGAAAAAAGTCGGATAGCCCGTGCCGACATCCGACAGCACGCCGAAGGCAGTGACCGTCTGGAGACCATCGCGGGTGTTCTTCGGATGCCCGTTCACATATTTGAAGCCATAAAGCCTGCCGTCGCTGGCCGGCATCAATTCGATGACGCCATCGCGGGAATGACTGGCAACCCGCGGCTCTTTCTCAAACTCGTTCCAGCGGCGGAAATCATTTTCGATATAGTCGGCTAGCCCGAGCAGAAAACGCTCCATGCCAACAGAATGGATTAACCTTACCACATTATCGACGCCAACGAACTGGACCATGCTCGACCTCCTTGTTTAGAGATCAAATTAGATCAATGCAGTTTGTATATTAAATACGGAACATGTTCGAAATTCCTCTCAATATTTTGCAATTTGCATATCAAGCATGTACATTTATCTAATGCACATATTTGATGAATTGGACCATGCATTGATCGCCGCCCTGCGTGAGGATGGACGAGCGCCCGTATCCAAACTGGCTGCCATTCTGGGCGTAACACGCGCCACCGTCCAAACACGGCTGGATAGGCTCCTCAACTCTGGCGCTGTTCTGGGCTTCACCATTCGCGCCCGGCAAGACTATGATGAGCGGTCCATTCGCGCCGTTATGCTGATCGAAGTGAGCGGGCGTTCCACAACAACTGTCATCAAATACTTGCGCGGCCTGCCTGAACTTCACTCCTTGCATACAACGAATGGTGCATGGGATCTGATCGCTGAAATAAGGGCGGCGAGTTTGACAGATTTTGATCGCGTGCTTCGCGAAGTGAGAATGGTTGAAGGCGTTCTCAATAGTGAAACCAGCATCATGCTGAGCTCGGTTTAGTTCTTACAGGCAACGACTTTGCAATGGCCCGCGCCTGGCACCTTTTCGATCGCTCGAAGCATGCCGAAACATCAACAATGTCGCTCCTGATTGAGCTGCTGTTGCAGGCTTCAGAGTCGCGACGTCCGTCAAATCACGGCCTTGGGGGGCCAAGGATACAGTTATTGCTGCGACTACGGAACCTTCACCCATAAACCCTCGTTACACTGCATTCCACCAACAGTGAGGACGGTACGATGGCGACCGAAGATACTTTCGACACCGATCGGGGCAGCGGCGGCGAAACGCACCAGCATGTCCCTGAAAAGGGTCCACACGATGGCACCAATCACCTGACTACCAATCAGGGCATTCACGTCAGCGATAACCAAAACAGTCTGCGTTCAGGAGAGCGGGGTCCAACATTGCTTGAGGACTTTGTGCTGCGGGAGAAAATCTTCCATTTCGACCACGAGCGCATTCCGGAACGCATTGTTCATGCTCGGGGATCCGCTGCCCACGGTTACTTTGAACTCTTCGAATCCCTCTCCGATATTACCAAAGCTGATCTGTTCCAGCGTGCCGGAGAAAAGACGCCTGTCTTTACCCGGTTTTCCACGGTGGCTGGGGGCGCAGGGTCTGTCGACACGCCCCGCGATGTGCGTGGATTTGCAGTTAAGTTTTATACCAAGGAAGGAAATTGGGATCTGGTCGGAAACAATATCCCGGTCTTCTTCATTCAAGATGCGATCAAGTTTCCGGACCTTGTTCATGCTGTGAAGATGGAAGCCGATCGGGCCTTTCCGCAAGCCGGGAGTGCCCATGATACATTCTGGGATTGGGCATCCTTGATGCCGGAAACGACACACATGCTGATGTGGGCCATGTCGGACCGCACCATTCCGCGTTCGTTCCGCACTATGGAAGGATTTGGCATCCACACTTTCAGGCTCGTAGATGCAAAGGGCAAGTCGACTTTCGTCAAGTTCCATTGGAAACCCAAGCTGGGATTGCAATCGACCGTCTGGGACGAAGCGCTGAAACTCCAGGCAGCAGATAATGACTATCACAGGCGCGATCTCTGGGAGTCCATCCAGTCCGGTAATTTCCCGGAATGGGAACTCGGTCTTCAGCTGTTCGATCAGAAATTTGCCGATGCGCAGCCCTATGATGTGCTCGATGCTACCAAGATCATTCCTGAGGAGGTGATCCCGGTACGGATAGTCGGACGCATGGTCCTTGACCGCAACCCCGACAATTTCTTTGCCGAAACGGAACAGGCCGCCTATTGCCCGGCGAATATCGTTCCCGGCATTGATTTTACCAATGATCCGTTATTGCAGGGACGACTATTCAGTTATCTCGATACCCAAAAATCGCGCCTTGGCACCGCGAATTTTCATCAACTGCCAATCAATGCGCCGAAATGTCCAGTGATGAACTTTCAGCGCGATGGACAGATGCAGATGAACGTGCCCAAGGGTCGCGCCAACTATGAACCAAACAGCTTGAATGCCCATGGCGAAGAAGGCGGACCTCGCGAATGTCCTGTAAGCGGGTTCGCCACATTCGAAGGACGTTCGGAGAACGGGGAAGTGGGCGACAAGTTGCGGGTCCGCGCAGAACTCTTCGCTGATCATTACAGTCAGGCCCGGCTGTTCTGGCGTTCGCAACAACCCTCTGAGCAGGCTCATATCGCTTCCTCCTTCGTTTTCGAGCTTTCAAAGGTGGGCCTGTCGCAGGTACCGCTGCGAATGGTCGCCAATCTGCGCAATGTCGATGAAGACCTGGCAAAACGTGTCGCCGTTGGCTTGGGTATCGAGCTTCCGAAAAAGGCGCCCGCTGCTCGCGAGCCAATCGACATGAATCCCTCCCCCGCCCTGAGCATTCACAAGAACATGAAAGCCACACTTGATGGCCGCACAATCGGTATCTTAATTGCCGATGGCACAGATGCGGCCGCTTTGTCGAAGCTCACAAAGGCAATCAAAGGAGCTGGAGCCAGAACGATGCTGATTGCTCCCAAAGTCGGCGGAACGAAACTCTCAGATGGAAAAATGGTAAAGGCGGACGGGCAACTGGCAGGCTCACCGTCGCAGTTGTTTGATGCCGTCGCCGTGCTTCTGTCCGATGACGCCACAAAAATACTGCTTGAAGAAGGAGCTGCGATCCAGTGGGTTATGGATGCTTTCGGGCATCTCAAAGCCATCGGATATCTGGCGGAATCCAAGCCGTTGCTAGACAAGGCCGGGATTCAACCCGATCAAGGTGTCGTAATGCTTGACAACGATTTCGTTCACGCAGCAGCAAAGCGTTACTGGGAGCGCGAACCAAAGGTGCGATCGCTGGCTTAGGTTGGGGCATCAATGTTCGGACGGGGTTAAGATTGCCCATCGAGGCCCCACCGAACACCGGCGACAGCAATACCTAATCCAAACTCCGTATCTGCCCGGCAAACGGATTCGAGACCTGCCGATTATGGTCGAGAATCTACTCGAGGCTTAGACCCGGCACGCGGCAAGAAGCCATCTATTCGATATCCTTTATTGCATCGAGAGGTCCCTTCAGCGCGGTGCGCGGCGGCACAAGTTGCGGTTGAATAAGATAGGTCTGCACCGCCGGACGGCTCTGTGACATGATCTCAAACGCCTTTGTGATCATCCCGTCGACATCCTGCCGGATCATGATAACGGGGAAAGGCAGGAACGACCCAAAAGGATCGTAGTCATAGCAGCCGACGACGATATCCGCGAAGGCCTCGTTCGGGTGCTGCGCCATGAAACGCAAAAGCCCTTCGAAATTGATAGACGAGTTGATGAACAGTCCTCGCGGCAGTTTCCCTTCGCGCTCATAAAACCGTTCGAAAGCAATCTGCGCCATATTCGGCGAGTAGCCGGTCGGTTCTATGCATCTGTCAGAGTCGTCTCCCGTGAGTTCGCGCTTGGTGGCGCGAAACCCGCGGATACGTTCACGGCTGGCATGGTCGTCACGCCCGCCGAACAGATAGAGTTCATCCGGTTTGAGCGGCAAGTTGGCACTGAAATGACGGATTACCGCCTCCGTCAGCATGCGCGCGCCCTGATAATTATCGCTGATCACGGAAGGCGCCAGAGTGCCCGGCAGGTCGATATTGACGTGCTTGAGACCAGAGGCAACGCAAAGCGCATGAATCCCGTCGGGATCAGTGGCACCAGCCACGATCAGTTCGTCGACAGAATAGGAAATCAGCGTTTCGACTGTTTGCCGTTCCTGTTCCGGATCACGACACGCACTCACAACAATGGGGCATTGTCCGCGACTGCGGACATGCGCCTCAAAGGTTTGTGCCATCGACGAAAAATAGCGGTTGTCATGCACGGGCAGCAGAAGACCGACAAGACCGGACCTGGAGCTGCGCAGACCCCGCGCCTGGAGGTTGGCGGTATATTGATGTTCCTCCGCCAGATCGCGGATAAGTTTTGCGGTACTTTCTTTGATCCGTCGCTTGCGCCAAGTCCCGTTGAGTACGGCACTGACCGTCGATGGCGAGCTTCCGGAAAGAACTGACAGGTCGTAGATCGTCGCCTTTTTCTTTGGTTGATGTTCCATCCATTTCTCCTGCCACTTTCTTAGTGCCAAACTCCGCTTGACGAAAGATTAAAACTGACTGATATTTATTGCACCATCGATTGTGCAAATTTGCAACATCGATGGTGCAATGAGCGCCGTGAGGAGGCGGTGATCGGGAGAGTGGAACCTACACCACTCGAGTTCTGCATATGTCCCCTGCCCGGTTGGATGATAAGCTCCCGTGCGGAGCAAGTGGAGGAGGAAAGAAATGAAAAAGCTTTTGATCGCCGCAGTTGCCGCGGCGCTGTCCTTGGCGGCTGCAATGATTGCTTCCGCCGATAGCGGAAAAGTCGGTGTCGTTGTCAAGATCGGCGGCATTCCCTGGTTCAACGCCATGGACGCCGGCATCAAGGAACAGGGTAAGAAGATCGGAGTCGATGCCTTCATGGTCGGCCCGACGAGTGCCGATCCTGCGCTTCAGGTTCGTGCGATCGAGGATTTGATTGCGCAAGGTGTAAAGGTGATCGGCGTTGTTCCAAACGATGCCAAGGTGCTTGAGCCCGTGCTCAGCAAGGCCAAGGAGAAGGGTATTATCGTCATCACCCACGAGTCGCCGAGCCAGAAAGGCGCGGATTGGGATTTCGAGCTCGCCTCTTCCACCGGGTTTGGTGAAGCGCATGCAAAGCTCCTCGCGGAAAAGATGGGAGGCAAGGGCGAGTATGCCGTCTTCGTCGGGTCACTGACCGTTCCGCTGCACAACGCTTGGGCTGATGCCGCCAATGAATATATCAAGAAAAACTATCCGGACATGAAGCTGGTCGGTGAACGTTATGGCGTCGCCGAGGATGTCGACAAGAGCCGCTCGACCGCTCTTGACCTCATTTCAGCCCATCCCGATCTCAAGGGCTTCCTGGCCTTCGGCAGCCAGGGCCCGATTGGTGCTGGACGAGCTGTCGAGGAGCGCCGCAAGATCGGCCAGATCTTTGTCCTTGGACCGTTCTCGCCTGGACAGGGACAAAAGCTCATCAAGTCGGATGCCATTTCCGGTGGCTTCATGTGGAACCCGAAGCAGGCGGGTGAAGTGTTCGTAACCCTGGCTGACAAGCTCATGAAGGGCGAAAAACTGAAAGACGGTGATAAGATCGAAGGCCTTGGTGTCATCCACCCTGATTTCGAAAACCACAACATCATCGTTGACCAGTTGGTACCCATCAACAAGGAAACCGTCAGCGATCTAGCCAAAATGGGCCTCTGATCCTTCGCGGATCCTCCCTGCTGCCGGAGCAACCATGGCTGGTCCGGCAGCGTCAAATTTCGGTTTTGACGGGCATATCACAATGGCTGAGACTATGAGTATGGACGGCGTGAAGCCACTCCTGTCGTTGCACAACATCAATATGACCTTCGGTGGGATCAAGGCGCTCAAGAACGTGAGCTTTGAAGTGCTGCCGGGAGAGGTTCATTGCCTTGCTGGCGAAAACGGGTCCGGCAAGAGCACGCTCATCAAAATCATAACCGGCGTCTATCGCCCGGAAGCTGGCGCTGTCATAGAATATGACGGCCAAACATATACGCACATGTCTCCGGTCACCGCGCAGGCTGGCGGTATTCAGGTGATCTGGCAGGACCTGGCGCTGTTTCCAGAGATGACGGTCGCCGAAAATATCGCTTTTCAGACCGTGATCGGCCGCTGGCCGCGGTTCGTGAACTATCGCCGCATGCGCGAAATCGCAACCAAGGCGCTCAACCGCCTTGGTGTCGCGCTGGACGTCGACACGCCGTTGAAAGAATATTCCATTGCCCAGCGTCAGATCGTGGCGATCGCCCGCGCACTCGTGGGTGAGGCAAAGCTTGTTTTCATGGATGAGCCTACTGCCTCGCTGACACAATCGGAGACCGATCACCTCATCGAGATCGTCCGTTCGCTTTCAGCCTCCGGCGTCGCAGTGGTTTTCGTTAGCCATCGCCTTGCCGAAGTCTTGGAAATCTCCAATCGTCTCACGGTTCTGCGCGATGGTGCGCTGGTAGGAGTTTATCCCGTCGAGGGCATGACACAGTCGCGTGTTACTGAACTGATGACCGGCAAGAATTTCGATCAGCACGTCCGGGCGAAGGTTATGGAAGGCGAGCCGGCCATCGTTGAGGTCAAAAACCTATCGCGCCCCGGCCAGTTCGAAAACATCTCGTTTACTGTCCGGCGCGGCGAAACGCTCGGGATCACCGGGCTTTTGGGTGCTGGTCGAACAGAACTCGCCTTGTCGCTCTTCGGCATGCTGAAGCCCCGCTCCGGTACTGTCTTGCTTGACGGGAAACCGGTCCGTTTTTCTTCAAACCGGGACGCCATCAAGGCCGGCGTTGCCTACCTTTCGGAGGACCGGCTATCGCTTGGACTTATCCAGCCACAATCGATTGCCGATAATCTGGCGATCGCCTCGCTCGACCGCATCAAATCTGGCGGACTGCTTTCCGATGAACGCAAACGGCGATTGGTCGGGCGCTGGGTTGCAGATCTCGGCGTCAAGATCGGTCGGCAAAGCGACGCGGTCTCGACGCTGTCCGGCGGCAACCAGCAGCGAATTGCAATCGCCAAATGGCTAGCGACCGATCCGAAGCTTCTCATCCTCGACGCACCGACCGTTGGCGTCGACGTCGGGGCCCGGGCAGGTATTTTTGAGATCGTCGCCAAGCTCGCCGAAAGCGGCCTCGCTATCATCCTGATCTCAGACGAGGTCCCGGAAGTGTATTTCAACGCAGACCGGGTGCTCCACATGGCGCAGGGCGAGATGGCCGGATGGTTCGACCCGCGGTCCTGTACCCTTCAGGAAATCGAGGCCGCCGTCTATGCGTAAGCTTGTTCAATCCCACGCAACCGAGTTTGCGCTGCTCGCCGTCTTAGCGGCCATGTGCCTTGTTCTTTCACTGGCTACGGCCAACTTCTTTTCGCTCGGAAATGCGTTCGACCTGCTTAACACCAGCTCGGTCAACATCATCTTCGCTGTCGGGCTTCTGGTCGTGCTCATTGCTGGTGGCATCGACATCTCTTTCGCTGTCGCCGCATCCGTAGTTCAGTACGGCACCGCGCTGATCCTCGGCTGGATGGGTGGAGGCGGATGGATAAGCGGGCTCGTGATAGCCGGCAGCCTCGGCATATCGCTTGGCGCATTCAATGCCTTTCTGATCCACCGATTCAAGATCATCTCCATTGTCGCTACCATTGCCACCTTCAACATCTATTTCGGCTTGCTGATGTTCTTCACACAGGGCGTATCGATTTACGATCTGCCGGAATGGCTGACGGACAGGATTGTCCTGTTCGAACATGAGATGCCTGATGGCACGTGGGCGGAAATAACATTGCCCGTGCTGGTCATGGCGATCTGTGTCATTGCAACGTGGGTGCTCATCACCCGCACGACGACCGGGCGCCAACTATATGCCTTCGGTGACAATCCGGAAGGGGCGCGCCGCTTTGGCATCAATATCGGTGCGACGCAATTCATCGCCTTCGGTTGGCTCGGGATGATGGCCGGAATCGCCGGCCTGATTCAGGCGCACTATGCGCAGGAGGTCGTTCCGAATGCGCTTTACGGACGCGAGCTCGATGTGTTGGCCGCGGTCGTCCTTGGCGGTGCCCGGCTTGGCGGCGGCAAGGGATCGGTCCTCGGCTGTGTGCTCGGCGTTCTTCTGATCGCCATCACCCAGAATGGGCTGAACTTGATGGGTGTCTCGCCGTTCGCTTTCAAGATGATCATCGGCGCTATCATCCTGGTCGCCATCACGCTCTCTAACACCAGCCTGGAAAGGCTTCTACCATTCATGCGCACGCAGGGAACACGTCGATGACCAGTGTTGCTGCACGCATCAAAGACTTGTTCGGGCCTGAGATCGCCGGTCCCGGCTTCGCCTTTCTGGCAGTGATGCTGTTCTTCGGTATAGCCTCGCCGCAATTCCTGAGCGCCGCGACATTCGGCTCCGTCGCGTTCCAACTTCCTGAACTCGGCCTGCTGACGCTTGCGATGCTTCTGCCTGTACTGACCGGCGGTCTCAATCTGGCAATCACGTTTACAGCAAACATCGCCGGACTCACCGTCGCCTGGGTGCTTCAGGCCAATGGCGGCGTGGATGCTGGACTGGCATCATTCGCCCTTGGCTGCATTCTCGCCATTGCAGTCGGCGCCACGACCGGCGTCGTGATGGGGCTCGTGATTGCCTATACGCGCGCTCATCCGATTCTCGTTTCTCTATCGATGATGATCTTTGTTCGCGGCCTCGGTGAGTTCCTGACCCGCGGCGGCGATGTTTCTGGTTTTCCGGCCTTCCTTCAACCGATCGGTCACGGCAGTATTCTCGGCATTCCCATACCGCTCCTGATCTTCATCGCCTGCGTCCTCATCTGGCACGTGCTGTTGACGCGAATGAAGCTTGGTTTCAACACCTACATGATCGGCTCCAATATCGAGGCGGCGCGCTATTCCGGTGTCAACACGCGCAAGGTTATCGTGCTGGTCTACACGCTCTCGGGGGCGATGTGCTCAGTCGCCGGCATCATCATGCTTGCGCGTTTCAATTCCGTGCGCGTCGGGCACGGCGAGTCCTACCTGCTGATCACCGTACTCGCCTGCTTTCTCGGAGGCGTCAATCCGTTCGGCGGCTTCGGGCGCGTCATCCCGGTGTTCGTCGCACTGGTCGTTCTCCAGCTCCTTTCATCGGGGCTCAACCTCATGGGAGCCAACCAGCATCTGGCAACCGCTGTCTGGGGGATTCTCCTGATCGCGGTCATGATCCTGCGCTGGCTCGCCGCTCAACTCATGATTTTCAATCGCAGAAAAGGGTAAGACAATGTCCGTTCAGGGATTTGGCGTCCATACCAGCATGTGGACAATGAACTGGGACCGTACCGGAGCCGAAAAGGCAATAGCGGCAGCGGTCAAGTATAAAATGGATTTCATCGAAATCGCTCTCCTCAATGCGCCGGCTGTCGATGCAGGACATACGCGCGCGCTTCTCGACAAACATAACTTACCAGCCGTCTGTTCGCTGGGATTGCCTGAACACGCTTGGGCCTCCGTGCGCCCGGACGCGGCGATCGAGCATCTGAGGGTCGCAATCGACAAGACGGCCGAAATGGGGGCCGTGGCGCTTTCTGGCGTTATTTTTGGCGGCATCGGGGAACGCACCGGCGTACCACCAACGCAAGGCGAATACGACAATATCGCCCGCGTGCTGACCGCGGCTGCCAAGCATGCCAAGACTCGTGGCATCGAACTCGGCGTGGAGGCCGTCAACCGCTACGAGAACCACCTGATCAACACTGGACGGCAAGCGGTGGAGATGATCGAGCGCGTTGGCGCTGACAACATCTTTGTGCACCTCGACACGTACCACATGAATATTGAAGAGAAGGGCGCGGCCAACGGCATCCTCGATGCACGGGAGCACCTGAAATATATCCATCTTTCAGAAAGCGACCGGGGAACGCCGGGCTATGGTAATTGTCCGTGGGACGAAATCTACGCAGCGCTCGCGGCAATTCGCTTCAAGGGTGGACTGGCGATGGAAAGTTTTATCAACATGCCTCCGGAGGTCGCCTATGGTCTTGCTGTGTGGCGCCCCGTCGCCAAAGACGAGGAAGAAGTCATGGGCAACGGCCTGCCCTTCCTGCGTAATAAAGCAAAGCAATACGGCCTCATCTGAACCGCCTCGCAACGCCTCTCTTTCACCGATGGAGAGGAGGAAGCCAGGGCGCACCGGACTGCACGAGGGATGGCTGCCTTCACGGCGTTGCGACGATAATCTGGCCCTTCATGTTAGGGTGAAAGCGGCAATAATATTCAATCGATTGCTCCTTTTGTAGCACCAGGCTTGCCGATTTACCCGCTGGGATCACCACATCCCAGCCTCCCTTCACGGTTGCGGTGTGGGCCAGAATGTCCTTGTTGACCCACTCGATCGTATCGCCGGTCTTTGCCTCAACGATAGCCGGCGAGAACACAAGCTTGTCGATAATAACCTGAATGGTTTCCGCCTGCGCCGAAACCGCATCTGTCAGCGCGAGCACAATCGGGATCCACAGATGCCGTTTGGACAGCATGTTCTATCCTACTTGAGTTCGGCCGCGACGTGCTCGGCATGCTGCTGGTGACCCTGGAATATTTTCAGTCCGGTTTCGAGCAGGCTCTTCAGCTCTGAATTGTTCGCCGAGGGGATCAGCAACGTTTCCAATGCGCCATTGACCTGCTTGTGGTAGGCGACCTCATTTTCGACGTAAGCCTTGTCGAAAGCCTCGCCGTCGAGTTTGCCGAGTTTGTTTCGCTCGGCGGTTGCTGCCGTCGTCAGGGTGCGGCTAGTGTCGTTATCTTCAGGCGTGACCTTGAGCTTCTTTACCAGATCGAGTGCTTGTTTGTTCACCGCTTCATGGTCGCGGACCATGTCCTTGGCAAAGGCGACGACATCCTTATTCTTCGACTTTGCGATCGCCTGTTGTGCCGCTTCGATATCGATAGCGCCGGCAGTGTAAGCAATGTGAGCAATCTGCGGGTCGGTTGGCTTGTCGGCAGCTTGCACCAAGCATACGCTACCGAGCAGAAATGATACGGCCACTGCCGTGGTTATTCGAGAGAGCATGAGATCCTCCGTCGCCCGAGCGAGGTGGCCGGGCATTGTTTTCAGTTGCCAGCCATTGGATGCTCTCCAGCAAAAAAGGTTTCCGGAAAAATTCAATCCGGCAAGCCGACCCGTTTCATTACGGCAGTGGTCAAGCGCTTGCAGCGCTTGCCCGCAAACGGGAACGCGTCGAGCAATACCGGACCGATCTGGTCGTCAAGTTGCTTGCGGATAAGAAGCCGCGCACGATGCAAGCGTGTCTTGACGGTCGCCGGCCGAATCCGGAGCAGTTCCGCCGTCTCCTCTATGCCCAGACCTTCGATCACCCTGGCGACGAAGACAGTCCGATACACGTCGGGGAGATTATCGGTCGCCCGTTCGACCATCTGGAGAATTTGCCGTTGCGCCATCATCCGCTCCGGATCGTCGCCTACCTTGAGAGGAAATTGTATAATCTGCGCATCTGAATTCTGACTGATCGATGTTGTGAGGGCAAATGCGCGCCGCTTCTTGCGCAGACGCCCGAGCGCTTCGTTGATCACGATGCGTGAGAGCCAGGTTGCGAGCGAAGAATTGCCGCGAAATCTGTCGAGGTGGGCGAAAGCACGAACATAAGCCTCCTGGACGATATCCTCGGCTTCGCCGTCATTACGCACGACGCCTCGAGCAATTCGGTAGAGCCTGCGGTTGTGGATCTCCATGATCGTACGAAATGCATCGGCGTCGCGTGCCAGAGCGCGGCGAACAATATCCATATCGCCCGACCAGTCGGGTGATATACCTATTTTTGGCAAAACTGCGGACATCACCAATCTCCTCGTCGATCTATTAGATGATGCTTCCGCGCAAAGGTTCCCAGATCATCACCATTCGCGACGTTTTACCCAAATCCACCGCTTGCTCTACGACTGGACGTGCAAATGCGGGATCAGCACTCCCGTGACAAGTCGCGATGCACTTGCGGGGGCCTCGGGAAAGATAATCGGCCCGAATCCGTCCATCTCAAGTCAAATGAACGTTCTGAACCGCGTTAACGTTGATCGTGGCGGCCCCACTGCAGTGCAGCCGTCAAAACAGGCTCATCCCAAAGGCGCAATGCCTCCTCATCAAATAGCGACAAGGTGACAGAGAGGCCGGCCATATCTAGCGAGGTCACATAGGTTCCGACCAGGGATCTTACGATCCGGATGCCGCTGACTTCAAACAAGCGACGAGCGACATTGTAGATCAGGTAGAGCTCTGGGGTAGGCGTTCCCCCGAAGCCGTTCACCAGAAGCAATGCACGGTCGCTGTTTTGCAGCTCCATATCTGCAAGGATAGTGCTGCAGATCATGCTGGCAATTGTGTCCGCATCGGTGATCTTCTGGCGGAAAAGTCCGGGTTCGCCATGAATCCCGACGCCGACCTCCATCTCATCCGGTTCCAGTGTAAACGTAGCACGCGCTGTGTCCGGAACGGTAACGCCGCTGAGCGCCACGCCCATTGTGCGTATTTGCGTGCTCAGCCGCTCACCGAGCGCCTTCAACCCGGCGAGATTCATTCCGGCCTCGGCGGCGGCTCCAAGAATCTTCTCAACGATGAGCGTCCCAGCGACACCTCTACGACCGGAGCTTCGCGCAGCACCCTGCGCAGCAACATCGTCGCTCGCTATAACCGTCTCGATCCGGTGGCGCCCTATCACCGCTTCCGCAGCCATCTCGAAATTCATTATATCGCCGTCATAGTTCTTGACGATCAACAGACACCCGGCCCCGGTGTCGGTTTCTTCAATGGCAGCAATGATCTGATCCGGAGTCGGAGAGGTGAAAATGTGCCCGGTGCACGCGGCATCAAGCATGCCGTGTCCTACGAAGCCGACATGCATTGGCTCATGCCCCGCCCCTCCGCCCGATATGATTGCAACCTTTCCGGGAGTGAGATGACGGCGCCGGATAAATTTCCGGCCTGGACCGAACACGACCACACGGTCATGGGCCGAAACGAAGCCTTCGAGACTTTCGGCAACCATTGACGCAGCAACGTTCATGAACTTTTTCATCGCGCCCCTCCCAAGGCAGCGACCTTATCCAAGCGCAACGTTTTGCTGCGGCGTGGGACGAGGAAAGATGAATGCCTTTCCATCTGGTCGAGTTCCTTACCCCTCTGTCTGATACACGATCTTACCACCAAGCCATCCCGAGGATCATGTGCTAATCTGCATTTCCCAAGAGCGATGCGATTTTCTGGACAAAATCTGTAACCGCCTCGTCCAGCAGACGATTCTTCTTGTCATCTCCGAGATCCGGAACCATCAGTGACAGTGACCGCAATCCTTCGGAACTGCCAAATTCTGGCAATTTTCCCGGATGCGCAGCATGATAGGCTTCGACAAACCGATCCTGTTCAACCGGACTAAAGTGGCAAACCCTGAAAATCGTCGCGAGATGCCGCGCCGGTAGCGGCGTGGAGTAGGTCGGACTTGTAATCTGGGTAACGAAACTCCGGTGCTTGCCGAGTGCCGCAGCCAGGCGCTGACGTGTCCCGGAAGGGCGATTGTCAATAATCTGGGCGAGGATCGTCTTGTATTCCATGATGGCGTCTTCCATGGGTTCCCGTGCCATCCTATTTCTCCACCGCCATGGTTCCATCCGCATTCAATTGCATAATCCGTAATCTGATTACGGCTAGTTGCGCAGGTGCCAGCGAGAAATGCCGCAATCCGCAGCCCAATAAAGCAGGGATGTACTCCTGTTCGCCCGCCATATCACCGCAGATACTGACTGGCGTCCCCAAGGTTGCAGCAATATGCACGGTATGTTCGAGCAGTCGGAAGATAGCAGGAGCGGCATGGGCATAAATATCGGCGACCACAGCATTGTCGCGCGCGGCTGCGGTCAGATACTGCGCGAGATCATTGGTTCCGAAGGAGAAGAAATCCGCGGCACCGAACGTATCCAGCATAAGGGCGGTCGCGGGAACCTCGACCATGATCCCTATCGGCGGCATGCGATAGTCAACCCGCCGCCGTTCGAGGAGGGTGGATTCCTCCCTGAATATCCTCACCGTTTTTTCCAGTTCTGAAGGCAATGTCACCATCGGAAGCATTACCTTCAGATTGCCGTGGGTTGCGGAGCGCAGCAGCGCACGCGCCTGGATGCGCAGGATCTCTGGTCGGGCAAGCAACAGGCGGATACCACGCAAGCCGAGAAACGATCCGCCCTCACGTTCGCCAGAATCGTGAAACTGCTTGTCACCGCCTAGATCGAGCATGCGAATGGTAACCGGCTTTTGTCCGGCCCACTCCAGTACTTGGCGATAGATGCCGTACTGCCTCTCTTCATTGACCATATCGGAAGCCGACGACATCAGGAACTCGGTGCGGAGCAATCCGATACCCTCAATTCCCTCACGATCAATACTGATAAGATCAGAAAGATCATTGACGTTGATCGAGAGACCAATCTCAGCACCATCCGCTGTTTGCAATTCCGCCGCGTATCGTTGTTCGGCCTCGTCCTCAGGCGGGCGCGGCGAGAACCGGGTTGACAGCACCTGCTGGAGCGCTTCATCGGACGGATGTAAAACGACGCTCCCCGAGCCTCCATCAAGCAAAAGCTTCCCCTCCCCGGCGATGTTGAAGATGCCGGTCCCAATTACCATGGGAACCGACTTCGCACGGGCAAGCATGGAAACGTGGCTTGCCGCGCTCCCGTGAAACAGAACGATTCCACCGCCTGACGACCAGTCATGTGCAAGGAACACGCTCGGCTGGATGTCTTGGCCGACGAATACCGACCCTCCAGGGAAATCCGCGACCGGGTTTCCTCTCATGGCGGCAAGCACACGGTTCTTGATGTCGATCACGTCGGCCGCCCGTGCCCGCACATGCTCGTCGTCCGATTGCTCGAAGCCGGTGATGTAGTCTTCGAGAGCTGTCACCCAGGCAAGAGCTGCGCCATCTCCGGCACCGATACGCCCTGCAGCCATTTCGGTTATCTCGGGATCAAGGAGCATTTCGATCTGGAACTCGAGAACGGCAGCACTCTCCGGGCCAGATCGTGCAACAAGCTCACGGAGTGCGGCGATGGAAACCCGGATCGCGTCCGCGAGGACGGCATGTTCGGCTGAAGCATCGGTTTGAGACGCGAATGTTTCTTCGGCCTCAACCGCCAGGTGAATCTGCCCGAATGCCGTGCCTGGCGAGGTTCCCTGCCCTTGCAGTCTATACATTTCGGCCATGAATTTTGCCCTCGTCGAAATTGTGTTCGACCAGTTCTTTCAATGCCGCGATTGCTTCAGCCGCGCGGATTCCGTCAGCGCGAATTTTCAGGACGGAACCCTTCCGGATTTTGGCGCCCATGACTTTTACGATGCTTTTGCCATTCAACCAGACGCTGCTTCCGTTCACCTCGATTTCAATCGTGCAGGGAAAGGATTTTGCAAGGCGGGTGAAAATCACGGAAGGCCGGGCGTGCAGCCCGATCCCATGGACGACTTCGATTTCCGTCTGCCACTGCGCCGTCACGTGATCCGTCTCCTGCAGCCTCGCGTCATGCTTGTTGCTCATAAGGGCGAGAGTTCCTCTGCCGTAGCGACCACCTTTGCAAGTGGAGCCCCTCCCGACGCTTCAGCGGCAGCGATGACAGCCCCCTCGACGAGAGGCGCATTACAAATGGCGACGAGACTTGAGCGCGGTTCGCCCAGCATTTCGATTGCCATTTCACTATTTGTCTCCGCACCGCCGAGATCTACGAACACTGCAACACCGTGATCGGACCACGCGGCCTCGATGGCCTCAAGAATGCCGGCCGCATTCGTGCCGAGACCGCCTTCCGCATTGCCACCACACCATGAAAGCGGCACGCCATCTCCGACCATCTGGCGAACCATATCGGCAGTGCCTTTCGCGACGAGTGGTGAATGCGAGACAATCACAATACCCACATTTGCAATCTTGCCTTTCATGCCGGACGGTACTCCTTCAGGTAGCGGCAAATGGCCGTTGTCAGGAGGGCACAGCTCGATGCCCCCGGATCGATATGGCCAATGGAACGATCTCCTAGAAAAGAAGCTCGCCCGCGCATCGCCTTCATGCCAGCGGTCAGTTGCGCGGACTCCTCCGCCCTTTCGGCGATACGGACCAGTGCGGACTGCCTTACCATTTCGGTATGAACAGGATAAAGCACGTCAAGCAAGGTTTTGTCGCCTGCCTGAGCGCGTCCGCGCCTCGCCACCGCATCGATTGCCTCCCCTAGAATATTGGCGAAATCTGCACCGTTTTTCCGGGCGCCTAGCCGCCGTCCGATCTCGATCAGCAGCGTTCCATACAGCGGCCCTGATGCACCGCCGACGCTCATGACGAGCATCGTGCCGATCGTCTCGAGCGCTTGCGGAAGCGGCAGTCCGCCCAGTCTTTCCCTATCAAGATACACTGCGTCGCAACCGCGCCGCATATTGGTTCCATGATCGCCATCGCCGATCGCACGATCCAGTTCACAAAGATCATCGGCATGAGACGCTATCACCTCGCGGCATGTCTCGATCAATCCCAGGATAAGCGCCCGATTAATCTGCAACGAATGTAGCCTCCTCGCGTGCGACATTGCCCGAAATCACATTTGCCGCAATCTCGAAAGCCGCTGACACGGCCACGGCTCCAGGATCAGGAACACCAACGAGGTCCCTTTCGCCGACGTAGGACGCGCGACCAGCTTTTGCCTTGGTCATTGCGCTGGTGGAGCCGGCACCAGCGCGGGCGGCTCGGGCTGCTTCCGAAAGCCCGCCTGCCGCCAGCAATCGCAACGCTGGATCAAGGGCGTCCACCATGGTTCTGTCACCCGGTTTTGCCCCGCCGTAAAACGTCATGCGGTCAAGACCTGCAAGCAGCGCGCTTGGCAGTTTTTCCGTCCCAGCCATCGATTTTGCTGCGGCCGTGAAAAATATGGAGAGCAGCACACCGCTTGAACCACCCATACTGGTTGCAAGAATTCTGCCGATCGCCGCAAGCGTCCCCGCTGTGTCGGCGAGAGGCAATGACCTGATTTGTGCAAGGATACCACGTGCCCCTGCAGCAACCGTCGATCCTGTATCGCCATCACCAGCACGCGCGTCCAAACGATTGAGTTCCGGTTCGAGGGAAACCAGATGCTCGCAGATGGCGACCACGATCTTTTCGGTGAGTGGATCGTGACTGGCCGCGGCAACGGCTTCTTCGATCGGTGCCCCTGGTACCGGAACAATGTTTACGCCATGGCGCATTACCGGGGAAACCCAGGCGTGGGGTTCGACGGCAGAGACAAGCGCCACCTCACGTTCCATATCGAGTCGAATGAGAGACAGCGAAAAGCCGTTCATGTTGAGCGCTGTCATCATCGGCGCAGGACCGATGATGAGCTTCACCCGATCGGCAAGCGAAGACGCAAGAACATCGCGGGCAATGAGGCTCATTTCCAACGGCGGCACAGCGCCCAGATTGTTGATCAACAGCGCATAGTCGCCCATATCTGGCAGCGACGCTGCAAGCCGCTCCGCCATGATCCCGACAATCTTCCCGGACTCCTGGACCGCAATACGTTCCACGCCCGGTTCGCCGTGGATGCCAAGACCGAGTTCTCCCTCGTCGTCACCGAGACGCTGCTCCTGCTCCTGTCCCGGAATCGAGCAGGTGGACAGCGAAACGCCAAGCGAGATGATATCGGCCGCAGCCGACAGCGCGAATGCCGACACTTCCTCAAGGCTATCACCGCGTTCGGCAAGGAAGCCGGCAATCTTGTGAATGAACAGTGTACCCGCAACGCCCCGTGGCTGAGCCAGGTCAGGAAGGGCGATGTCATCAGCGACAATGACCATCTCCACCTTGAAGCCTTCGGCGCGCGCGCGTTCAGCGGCCAGCCCGAAATTCAGCCGGTCCCCGGTATAATTCTTGACGATCAGCAGGCAACCCTTTGGACCTGTGACAGCACGGATCGCCGTAAGAACAGCATCAACACTCGGGGAGGCAAAAATTTCACCCGAAACGGCCGCAGTGAGCATGCCCCTTCCGACAAAGCCGGCATGGGACGGCTCGTGGCCCGCACCACCGCCCGATATAATGGCGACCCTGGATTTATCCCAATCCGCACGCAGGATGACCTTGATATCCGGATAACTGTCGAGCCGCGCAAGCTTTCCCGGGCGGCTTGTCAACAATAGACCATCGAGTGCCTCGGTGACGATGTTTTCCCTGCGGTTGAAGAAGTGTTTCATCGGCATCTTCCAGTCTGTTGCCCTGTTTTGCGTATGGTTGAACAATGCGATCAATCTTGAATTCAGTCAGTACACCCGGTTTCCATCAGCTCCAAAATAAAGAGGATTTCTGAGTGCCAGGCCAATCCTGTCTCCCGGGCTTACGGGAAGGTAGGGATTGGCCAAGGTGATGAGTTTGCAGTCACCAACGCGGATGTGAAGATGATTCTGGTCGCCCAAATGTTCGACCCACTCGACTTGCGCGTTTGCGTCGCCCCCCATGGATATTTCCAGATGTTCTGTCCGCGCTCCAACAGTCCGGGTACCAGCCGGCGTCCTGCTGTCGGGCAGAAGGTCGGCCGGAAAAAGATTGATGTGCGGTTGTCCAAGGCGCGCGGCAACGTGAACGTTTGCCGGGTTACTATAGATATCGCGCGGCGTTCCAATCTGTATCAATCGTCCATCAGCCAGAATCCCGATGCGATCGGCCATCGTCATGGCTTCGATCTGGTCATGCGTCACGTAGAGGAGCGTTGACCCGAGTTCCTTTTGAATGCGCTTCAGTTCCAATCGCAGATCAGCGCGCAGCTTGGCGTCCAGCGAGGAAAGGGGTTCATCCATGAGAAAGATCGCAGGCCGCCGCACCAGCGCCCTTCCGATGGCGACGCGCTGCATTTCGCCACCCGAAAGGCGCGTCGAACGATTTTCAAGCTTGTGCTCGATGCGCACCATTCGTGCCACCTCCCGGACGCGCCGGTCGATCTCATCCTTGCCGAGACGGCGCGCCGGCGACCGCAGCGGAAAAGCCAGGTTTTCATACACGGACAAATGCGGATAGAGAGAATATTGCTGGAAAACAAAGGCGACGTCGCGCCCAGCCGGCGCTTCCGTGGCCACATCATATCCGCCAATAATGATGCGCCCGCTATCGGGCCGTTCCAGCCCGGCAATCAGTCGCAAGGTGGTGGTCTTGCCGGCACCGGTAGGGCCGAGCAGGACGACGCACTCACCATCGGCGATGACCAGGTCCAGATCGCAAACGGCACGGGTTTCACCGAAATTCTTGTTGATGCCTTTCAGGATGACTTCAGCCATGATGGTGCTCCGCATAGCGGGATGACGCAACGACCCTGCCCGACCTGCAGTCGAAGAGGGACAGTTTGTCGTAGTTGAGTTCAAGTCCGACGGTTTCGCCGATGCGGAAGCTCTGGTCGGCCGGAACCCGCGCCTTGACCAGTCCTTTTGCCATCTCGACGGCGACGATCTGGTTTGTCCCGTGATATTCGCTGCCGTAGACGGCACCGCGCAGGGACGAGGCGTCGCTGAAGCGTATATCCTCGGGACGTACACCAAGCGCGAGTTCGCCCTCCGCCATGTCCTGCTGGATTTCCGGGACGGAAATATCCACCCCCTCGACGGAAACGGAACGCGTGCCCTTTTGCAAACCAGACGTAAACCGTAGAAAGTTCATCGGCGGCGAACCGATAAAGTCAGCGACATACATGGTCGCCGGGCGATTGTAGATTTCCTGAGGCGTGCCGAATTGTTCGATAACCCCATGATTCATCACGGCGATCTTGTCCGCCATGGCCATAGCCTCCAGCTGGTCATGGGTAACATAGACGGTGGTTGCATGGATTCGATTATGTAGTTCGCGCAGTTCCCGCACCATCAGATCGCGAAACTCCGCATCCAGTGTGCCAAGAGGCTCGTCCATCAGAAAGCATTTGGGACGGCGGACGATCGCCCTTCCCAGCGCCACACGCTGGCGATCTCCGCCAGCCAGGCCGGATACCGACCTGTCAAGAATATGATCGATCTGCAGCAGCCGCGCCGTCTCTTCGACGCGAGAGCGGATTTCAGCTTTGGTAACCCCTTGGGCGAGGAGAGGAAACCCGATGTTCTTGCGCACATTCATGTGCGGATAGAGTGCGAAGAGCTGAAAGACAAAGGCGATATCCCGCTCCCTGGCTCGGTTGAACGTGACGTCTTCGCCTGCAAGGAATATCTTGCCACTGGTCGGCAGCTCAAGACCCGCGATCATTCGCAACGTCGTCGTCTTGCCACAACCGGACGGGCCAAGAAGGGCAAGGAATTCTCCGTCGCGAACAACGAAGCTCGAATCTTCAACCGCGCTGAAAGCCCCGAATTCCTTGCGCAGATTTTCAATTCTGATCTCGGCCATCGCTTACTCCGGAAATTTCGAAACAATGATGAAAAGGACGGTACCAGTCAGGAGCGTGACCAACGACCAAGTGTAAAAAATCAGAAGGAAGGGCTGGAACAGCATCAGAAATCCCAGGCCGATGAGTGCCGTTGCGACATTTTCCATTGGACCGCGTCTGAGAAAGAACGGCCGTTTCGGCTTCAAGGGGAGAGGCGTTTGCACCGTCATTTCCGTACAGCTCCAAAGGTAATGCCGCGCAACAGCTGCTTGCGCAGAAGGATAGTGAAGACCAGGATGGGTACGACAAAAATGGTGGTGCCGGCAGCAACCGCGGGCCAGTCCTGCCCGCCTTCGCCAATGATTGTTGGAATGAAAGGTGGAGCAGTCTGGGCCTCACCGGAGGTCAAGAGCACCGCAAAGGCGTATTCATTCCAGGCAAAGATCAGGCAGAAGATGGCCGTAGCGGCGATTCCGGTAGTCGCCTGCGGCAGGACAACCTTGAAAAAGGCCTGCATGCGCGTGTAGCCGTCGATCATGGCTGCTTCTTCATACTCACGCGGAATTTCGTCGATGAAGCCCTTCAGGAGCCAGACAGCAAGTGAAACGTTAACGGCCGTATAAAGCAGTATCATGCCGAGCGCGGTATCTGACAAACCGAGCTCGCGATACATCAGATAGATCGGGATTGCGACGGCGATTGGCGGCATCATGCGCGTCGAGAGAATGAAGAACAGCAAATCCTCGGCGAGGGGGACTTTGAAACGCGAGAAACCATAGGCTGCGAGCGTTCCAAGCGAGACTGCAAGGAAGGTAGAGCCGAAAGCGATCACCAGCGAGTTCTGGAAGCGCGGCCAGTAATTCGAAGACCCTGCAATCACCATGTTGCGGCTTCGTGTGATTTCATCGCAGGTGCTTGTCGCGGCGCCCAGCGAAGCGATGTAATCAGAGGTCTGGCGCGTGCGAGTTGTGAACAGGTTGCAATAACCTTCGAGTGTCGGCTGGAACACGATTTTCGGCGGATAACTGATCGAATCTGGCGGCGATTTGAAGCTCGTCATCACAATCCATACGAGCGGAATCATCGTGATCAAGGCATAGGCAATGACAATCGTTGCGGCGATGCGCTTCGTTGCGATTCCCGGTTCGACGACCGAATGGGCAGTATTAACAGAACTCATCGCTGTTTCACCTTGTTGAGGGCTTTCACATAGATGTTGGCAAGGCCGAACACCGCGACAAACAGAATAATGGCGAAGGCGGACGCCCGGCCGGTACGCCAGCTTTCGAATGCCTCGCGCTTCAACGTGATGGAGGCCACTTCGGTGGTGGAACCCGGCCCTCCCCCCGTAAGAAGCGTCACCATGTCGAACATCTTGAAGTTTTCAATGCCGCGGAAGAGCACCGCCAGCATGATAAAAGGAAGCGCCATCGGCAGGGTAATCGACCAGAACTGGCGCCAGAGCGATGCGCGGTCCACTTCGGCAGCCTCATAGATGTAATCGGGAATCGATCGGAGGCCAGCCAAACAGATCAGCATCACGTAGGGCGTCCACATCCAGGTATCGACAATGATAATCGCCCAGGGTGAGAGCGGAACCGAACCCAGCATTTCGAACGAAGACGGGGGAATGCCGGTGATAAAGGAGACGATGTAGTTGAAGAGGCCGATCTGCGGCTGGTACAGAAACCGCCAAAAATTGCCAACAACAGCCGGCGACAACATCATTGGAACCAGAATGACTGTCGTCCAAAAGGCATGACCGCGGAATTTCCGGTCGATAAGATAGGCAAGGGAAAACCCAATCAGCGTCTGCAGCAGGATCGTCCAGAAGACGAAATGCGCCGTTGTCTGCATCGCCTGCCAAATATTTGGATCGTTGAGTACCCGGCTATAGTTGCTCAGCCCAACACCTTCGATAGGAGCATTCGGCCGGTTTGCCCTGAAGTTCGTGAATGAGAGATAGATGGCCCAGATCAACGGAAATATATTGATGGCCAGTAGCAGGGCGATCGCTGGCGTTATGAACAGCCACGCCATGGATCGATCGGATATGCCGCGAATTCGGGAAGCGATGGGCGCCGGAGTAGCTTTGGCGGCCTTCCCCAGAAGAGAAGAACTTGTATCGGTCACAGACGTCACCTGGGTTTCTTTGCGGAACTTTGGCATGACTGCCCGGCATAGTATCGCATCCGGGCAGTCATTTCAGGACAGGATTACCTAAAGTTTCCCATCGTCCTTGAAGACCTCCGTCCAATCATTGACCAGCCCGTCGAGGGCCTCCTTCGCAGTCCCCTTGTCGGCAACGACATAATCATGAAGCCGTTTCTGCATGGCTTGCAGGAGAATGGCATAGGATGGCTCCTGCCAGAAGTCCTGCACCTGGTTCATGGCCACAAGGAAGTCTGCAGCAAAGGGCTGGCTCTCCGGGAATGACGGATCGGTCAATACCGCCTTGTGTACGGCGTAACCGCCAAGTGACCACCACTTTTTCTGAACGTCCGGCTGGGCAAACCATTTGATATAGGCGAGAGCACCCTCCATGTTGTCCGTATTGGCAACGACGGAGATTCCCTGTCCACCGAGCGTCGAGGCCGCTACTTTTTCCTTGGGGTTGACGAAGAAGCCAATCTTGTCGCCGCCAACTTTCTCATCCTTGTAGAGACCAGGAAAGAAAGCGAACCAATTCATTGCCATCGCCACTTGTCCCGATTTGAATGCATCAAGGCTTTCGCCCATATATGCATCGGTGTATCCGGGTGGCGTGCAGCATTTGTAGAGCGCCTTGTAAGCCTCAAGTCCGGCGACAGCGTCAGGTGAATTGACCGCGCCCTCCATATCGTATTTGCCCGGCGTGTTTTCGTATTTGAACCCATAGGGGTAGAGCGCCGACGAGGCTCCCATGGTAATGCCTTCTGAAGCACGTTCGGTAAAGATCGCCGCACCGTAGACCTTTTTGCCGTCCATTTTCCGGCCGTTGAAGAATTCAGCGACCTGTTTCAGCTCATCCCAGGTCGCTGGCGCGGCCAGGTCGCGTCCGTATTTCTGCTTGAACTCGGCCTGTATCTCCGGCTTCGCAAACCAGTCCTTGCGGTAGAACCAGGCATTGGCGTCGCCCATGGCAGGAAGCGCCCAATAATTCGGCGTGCCTTTCGGCCATGTCGCGTAGGCGTTGACCGCGGCGTCAGCGAAATCACTCATCTTGATCCCTTCCTTGTCGAAGAAATCATTGAGCTTTACGTAGTAGCCGTTTTCGGCCGACCCACCGAGCCACTGGCTGTCGCCGATCAGCAGATCGCACAGCTTTCCGCCGGAGTTAAGTTCGTTGAGAATACGGTCGGCGAAATTAGGCCACGGTACGAACTCGAACTTCATCGTCGTCCCGCTTTGGGCTGTGAAGTCTTTGGAAAGCTCGACCAGTGCGTTAGCGGGATCCCATGCCGCCCAGCATAGGGTCAGTTCATCGGCTTTCGCCAGATTTGGCGCTGCCGTGAACAGGACAAGCGCCGAGGTCGCCCCGAGCAGGGCTTGCTTTATCGTTTTCATGCATTCCTCCCAGATACATGAGCGACACCACGTCGCCCTCGAAAATATCGTTCGTTCCCTTGATTCTCCACACGATCTCTCTCCACCGTGTTGAGTAATGTTGTTTAGTAATACGTATTTTACTCAACATTTCAAGTATGAATCGTTGCTGCGCTGCACATCGGAAAAATCCGATACACAGTGCAGTGGACATATTGGGAAGGAAGCGGGGGCTGCCGCGCTGTTGCAGGCAGGTAGGTTCAATGCCCAAGCGACGATAGCGCGCGGTCGCTGAGGATCAACCGAAGAGCGCTCGCCTGCACAAGCCAATCATTGACTTGCCCAACATCCCGGTCTTGGCAACGTTATCAGGAGCTTTCCGGAACAGCGTATGGAGAATATCGTTATGTTGCTGGAAATTTGGCACTATTCTGAACCAGTTCGGAGGCATCGACATTTCGCTTTCAATCCTTACCCACCCGACCCCGCTAATGAATACCGCCTCATCTTCCGCGCCCGACAAATTCAAGCCTTCGATCAAGGCATTCTGTGTTGATAATGCATCGATCCGTATCTCGCGTATTGTCCCCTTGGCGCGATGTGATGATCGCATGTGCACCTTGATAAGCTCCTCCTGTCCAAATCTCGGCAGTTCGATGCAGACCAAAAGACTTACGAATGCGATGAGCATGGAGAACGCCGACCAAACAAGGTTCATGCAGTCACGCTCGGAGAACTCGGTCGGCGAACTCCAGGCGAATACTGTCGTCACAACTGAAAATGCAGACAGCAAGGTGACCAGACCAAAGAAAATGGCCGTGGGGGCGTGAATTCGGATCGTGGATCTGTCACCACCCTTCTCGGTTACCTTGAATGGCCGTCCGAAGGGTTTGCGAATAGCCTGACAGAGGGTAATCGTCACCGGAAGCGCGGTTATTGCGTGCGTCACTTCCGTGAACAGCGGTAAGGTACGCCGGCCGGAAATCCATGAGGAATAGCTCCAAAAGACGAAAAGGGCTGAAATTCCATACTTCATGAAAACCAGCTCATCGGCTTGAATCGCCGAAACGTCGAAGAGCCAATAGATCGACGGCGCGAACAGCATACAAAGAATGAATGGCTTCGACAGCCAGCTGAGAAGTCCGTGTATGTAATGCAGGCGTTGGGTGAGGGTAAACCGTCCCCGCCACAAAGGTCCATCTTTGAGAAGTCCTATCTGTATCGTGCCAAGACACCAGCGCGTCCGCTGGGTTATGTATTCGGGTATGCCCTCGGCCGACAGCCCTACGCTCAGTTTCTCGTTCAACCATCGCGTCACGTAACCGCGTTCCATAAGGCGATAGGTCAACAGCATATCTTCTGATAGCGCTTCGTGTGGAAACCCGCCCATCTCGTTGAGAAGCGACCGCCGCACCACAAAACTTGTTCCCACGCAAAACGCGCAGCCCGCGGCGTCCTTGGCAGGCTGGAAGGTGTCAAAAAACACCCGCTGATCATCAACGAATGACGAACTGATGCCGAGATTGTGCTGGATTGGATCAGAATTGAAATAGAACTGCGGCGTCTGTACGAGCCCGATCTCACCATTCCGGAACAATCCGGTGACGCGCATGAGGAAATTTTCCTGCGGTGCGAAATCTGCATCCAGAACCATAATCAGATCGGATGAATTGCCAGCCGAATTGGTCAGCGCTAGCGCATTATTGAGGTTCCCCGCCTTTGCGTGGCCGTTGTCAGGACGAGTAATGTAGTTGACACCAACTCGCGCGCAATAGTCCTTGATCTGTGGACGGCGCGTATCATCGCAAACATAGATCTTGAATCGGGGATAATCCATCGATCTGGCACTAATGACGGATTTTTCCAGAATGTTTATGGGCTCGTTGTAGGTACAGATGAAGACATCGACAGACGGATATGTACCTAGCGCCTTCAATTCCTCCTGCGCGTCGTCAGCTTCCCGTGTCCAGTCAGACATCCTGAACAAAATGAATATGGAACCGAGCCCGTAGACAACCGACACTGTTTCGAAGGTGAAATAGAAATAGGCCCAGAGACTGCTTCCGGTTATTTCAAGATCGGGCAAAGTATCGAGCCATCGCCAGGAAATGTAGAGCACCAGCGACAAGATTGCAGCGCTGCCAAACAAGATTCTGTCGGCCAAACGTTCGCGGTCGGCGATCCTGGAAAAGACAATGAACGTGAGCGCAACACCGACATCGAACACCAGCACACTCGCTACATCGTCGTTCACGTCGAAAAACATTCTTAGCCCTCAATTGGGTTGAAACGGATTGAAGTCCATTGCGGCGAGAACAGTCCAGGCAGTCGCTCCGAGATGCGGCCAACGGTGATACATGAACGCGCCGCCCTGCCCCATCGCGTCGATGCTCAATCCCGTCGAGAGTTCTTCGTTCGGCGTCGCGTAAAGCCAACCCGATTCCGGATCGATGTATTGAAGTACGCTGCCGATCAGGATTGAAGCACGCTTCGGCTCGCCCTCCAGGCTAAACAACAGCGCGGCTTGTGCTGTTCCCTCGATCCACAGACCGTCCCGGTCACCATTGAAATCGTAGCCGCCCGGAACGGAAAGCCGAGCATCGATGAGATTTGTCGCATCGTACCATGAGGTAGGCCGCTGTGATTCGGGCAGGACCAAAAGTGGCCAGATTTGCACGTCGAGCCAAAGGTCCGCGCTGTGAACCCTCTGCCCCTGCAGATCCGTGCCGATCAAAAAGCCATCTTTGTCGTCGTGCATTGTCGATACGAAGCGCAGTGTATTCTGCGCCAGACGTTCCCATCTTGGATCTTCGGTTGTCATCCAAAGCCACCGTGCGACTGCGACGATATCGATATTGTGCTCTGTCGACTTCCAGGCGATGCGGGATGCCTCTGGTTCGAAACCGTAGTAACCGCCAGCAACACCGGGATTGTGGTCGTCTCTTCCAGCCAATTGCTCCAGCCATGATCCAAGATGCTCCGCTCCGTCGAGATATTTGGGCTCTTTCGTCCTGTCGTGGAGTTGAAGAAGTGCAAGCGCCGCCCACGCTATGTTTCCCGAGGCAGTGCTCACTTGATATTCGTCCTCTACCCAGTTTTTTGCGGCATCATCCCACCATCCGGGAAGCGCAATCTGTTCGTCCACGGGTCCTGATCGATAAGCGTTGCGAAGCCGCCCGTCGGTGTAATATCGATCTCGCTTACCTGCCGAAATCAGCGCGTCACCGATCGATCTGGCACGATCTACCCGGCCACAAGCCAGGAATGCCATTACCGCCAAGGCATTGTCATAGACAAATGCTGTGTTCTGCAATGGCTTCGGCAACTCCATTCCGTTTTCTGAAGCGAGATAGCTTGGAAGAAATGAGCCGTTCGAATCACCAAACGGTTGTTCGGCTCTCGCTCGGTCTATTGAACTGCACAAGCTCAATCCAATCGCACGATCCGCCGCGTGCCCTTGCGAAGCCGCGCATAGAAACGCAATGCTGGCGGCGGCATAGAGGGCCAGCCTTTCCACGTGCTAGTTCCATCTCGTGTCAAAGACCGCTTTGGAACCAATATCGGCCATAATGCGCGCGTGACGGAATGGTTGCGACTCCGCTTTCAACCGGCGGTCAAACAGATAATCGGAGGCTTGGCATTTGTTTCCGATACATGCCGGGTTCTTCGACGCTGGTAGCACAGCGGCGATTTTCTTTCCCGTTGGCAAACCCGGTTCTGAAGGAAGTGATGCGGCCCCTGCTTGCGTAGAGGAAAGTGCCGCAACACTTGCGATTTTGGTGCCACCCGTTGCAAAGGCCAACTCCAGCCGTTTGACCTCTTCCACAAGCGCGGCCGTTGCACCGTCGACATAATTGCGCGTCTTCTCCGCCCAATCCCGCTGCCGCGTAACCTCAACCCATGTGCCCACAGAGCAAAAATTGGCGATCGTTGCCGCATCTGTTTTTTCAGGAACGACAAAGGCATAAAGTTCGCGCCTTTCTGTCGGTGGGAACGGAACGGCGAAGTCAAGATCGACACGGTCGGTTGTACGAGGCAGAAGTCGGCTGACCAGACCCTGGACAGGTGACGTCCAGGCCGCCGATTCAACAACGACTTTCGATCCAACCGAGAGTGCTTGTGCCTGACGCTCCGAAAAAATAGCGACAACAAAAGCCTCGCTGCAATCGACGGACTGGACGAGCGTATCGCCTGCATTCACTTGCTTGCCGACTTGCGCGATTGTCTTGTAGATTTTTTCGGATTTCGTGATTGCCACGTCCGCTTTGGTCATCTTGTCGATGCGCTGTCTTTCCGATTCGGTCAGGCTTTGCAGCTGGACAAGTCGCGTCGTGATTGATGCGATTTGCATACTGATTTGCGAAACATCTGCCTTTCTGGCGCGGATCTCGTTTTGAAGATTTTGCAAGTACTGGTTGTTGTCGCCGACATATATTCCCCGCTGCGCAAAGCCGAGATCGTCCGTTGACATGTCAACTTTCAGCTTGGCCGCCTCGACCTTGGCATCTTCCAGCCTGATCTTGTTCAGAAGCTCATCTTTTGTGCCGGGCAAGACGCCTTTGGACACCAGGCGCAGCTTGCGCTCCGAATCGGTTTTTTCATTCGCTGCCGAATATGTAGCGAGGTTTAACCGCACCTCGGCATCGCGCAACTCATTGCTCGAACGCGCAATCAGTGCGTTTTGCTGCGTCGACAATTCAGTTTCGAGATCTTTGATTCTGTTGAGATAATCTTCAAGATTGGCCTGCTTTAGTAGCAACTCGTTCTGAAGTGATGTTGACTCAACCTGAAGCCCGATGAATGTAGTACGATCGACACGCTCGTTCTGGACCGTTACAATGGGGCCTTCGTAGAAATCTTCTTTCTTGCCAGCCATACTTGTCACCGTCCCATTGATTGGCGACGTTAATGACGACACAGGGGCGTTCACAACCGCTCTGACCGAACTGGAAGTGAATATGGGAGGTAGGACCGACGACGTAAAAACCGTCGCCAATACACCGAGAACGCCATAAGACGCTATTGTTACAGAAGCTGGTCTGCCTGCAATTGGGGTATATCGGGGCTGCGAAATCATAGTTGCCACTCCGTCAAGAGATTAAAAACTATGTTTCCTTCCTTTTTCCCCTCCCGTATTGTTTTTTATTTCCCCCTCTATAGTAGAAACGATCCCAAATAAGCTGATTCTGCGCAATACGTAATTGTGATTAAATAATCTGCCTATTTATACGCCAGACTTGGCCGAACGCCTGAACATCACCTTTCGGGATCGATCCTATCCAGAAACCGGGTAATGTCATCGCTGCCACTTTGCGGCGGGCTGCCAGCCATCACCGCCACGGAGAACGCAATCAATGAGGAGACAGGCGTGTGGGTTCGGACCCCGGCTCGCAGGTTCATCACGAGCGTCGGACAGAGGAAAAGTGCCAACCGGATAACCGTCCGCCAATCATCCGGCAGCAACGCACGCCGTTTCAACTCACCAAGAAGCGGACGCCACAGATGAGTCGCCTTGACGTCAAGCAATGCTTTACGCACAGGCGTTAGCTCCCAGTCTGTTTCGACATGCAGTTCTCTCGCATCCCGCCGCGCCGATGCCTTGAACATTTGACTCGCGATAGCCGGATCATAGAGCCACAAGGGATGAGCGAAAATATTGTGAAAAGTCGCCTTTACTTCAGCCAGGAGGGCGGGAACATTGGAGCCCGCGAACGCCGGATCGAAAAAGGAGAGCTCTGCTTTTCCACCTTGTTCTGCGGTATACCAGACATTGGCGTTATGAGCGTCGCCATGGGCGACAACTCCGCCATTGTCGGCGAGACGCTTCGGACTTAACCGGGCATGAGCTGCATCGAAAAGCTCGCCGACACTTGAAGCGTAACGGCGGCCATCAATGACAAATTTCAGCTGGGAGAACTCCTCCCATTCCAGTTCCACCCCCGGGAAGCCGAATGTCTTGCCTGCATAGAAATCAGCAAACCGTCCGCCGGGAAACAAGCGCGTGGCAGGATCGATAAGCCGTTCGTAAAAAAGCCGGTGAATCGGTTCGGCCGCGACCTCCTCCACGCTGATCGGATGCAGCGTCTCGCGATACACATCAAGCAGCTTCGCGCACAGGTCCGTTTCCGCTTCTATAGCTCTTGCTCGCTCGGCGGGGTCGTCCATGAGATCAAGTTTGCGAAGCACGTCGGAGAATCGTGGATCGCTCCGCCTGCGGTAAATCAGAATCTGTTCTCCGGGCAGAACTGACATGTATACGGGCTGATCGACGGGTAGGCCAGCATTGGCAAGAATGTCCGCGCGATAATACTCGCCGGTCATTTCCTCCTCGCCCTCCTCCTGATGAAACTTGAAGAAAAAGGCCTCATCGTCGCAGGTGAAAAAGCCATTCAACGAATTGAGGCTATACTGATCGTGGTTTATCTGAACGTCCGACGCCCGCATGGCAAACAGATCGAGCAGCAAGTCCGCCAGCATACGTTCTGCACGGTGTTGATCTTTTCTGGCTATATTCCTGATTTCAGCCGTCCGGCTGGTTGTCTCGTTCATTGCAAAACCGATCCCCGTCGAGCCGATCCAAATCGGCACATTTTCCAATTTGTTCAGTTGGAGTCAGATGCTTATCGGTGTGACCGACAAACTATTTTTTGCGACTTGGCCAATATCGGCTTCCCAACGAATAGCGGGCTCCGGCGTAGGTAAACCGGTTTACCGTTACCACGGCATCGCCTGTCCAAGTTCTGCGGTGGAGTAGAAGACAAGGTTCGCTGGGATTTAGTCGCAGGTGTTCGGCAATTGCCTCATCTGCCGCAATCGCAGAAATGACATGCTCGATTTCGGTAACTGGTGTTTGCTGCTGGAGGTACTCGAAGGTGGTTTGGCTATTGAAATCCTGCTGGTCGTAGTCCGGTGCAAGATCGGGATTAACGAAGCGCTCCTCCAGTTGGACCGGTTCGTCATTCTCGAAATGAACAACAATCGAATGATAGACCAGCCTGCGTTTCTTGAATTCGAAAGCAGTCGTCAGTGCTGGTGTCGTCATGAGCGTTTCCAGAAGGAGGACCTTCGAATGGTGGCTGTGACCCCGGGCTTCTATTTCGGCGGCGATATTGTTGATCTCGAGCAGTTCGGACTTCGCCTGCGAAGCGGCAACGAACGTACCTACACCCTGTATGCGAACAAGCACACCAACAGAGGTCAATTCCCTCAAGGCACGATGGATGGTCATGCGGGAAACACCAAGCGCCGACACGAGCTCGTTCTCAGAAGGGAGTCGCTGATCCTGGCCCCATAGACCGCTGCCTATGTTCTGCAGAACATAGTTCTTCACTTTCTCATAAAGGGGGCTGGCATTATCGGGTAAGTTGATCATTTTCGTGAGCGCATTTTCAGAGAGTTCTGTGTCATTGAGGCGATCCACCCATTCGAATAATCGTCTTCAGTCCTTTGGCCCGACCGGTGATCAGCCGATCATATGCCGCCGGAACATCACGCAGACCAATCTCGCTATCGATAAGTTGTCGGAAATCGTCGGCATACTCAGCCAGCAGCCCAATGGCGGCAGGCAATTCATCCGAAAAGGCATGACAGCCGACGAGGCTTATTTCGCGCTCCACGAACAGGTTGGGATCGATGTCCATGTTGCTGTGGAATATGCCGACCAGAGCGATCGCTCCGCCACCACCAACAAGATCAAGCAACTGCGCGAGAACAGCAGTATTGCCAGTCGCGTCCACGGCGGCCAAAAGAGGTGCACCGCCGGCTGCAAATTCAATGGAGTCCTCATCTAGGTTGACGACCGTGGCTCCGGTGACGCGCGCGACAAGCTCGGCACGGTCTGCGTTTCGGTCAGTGACAAGCACCGGCCCGTCATGACCGCGTGACAATACCATAGCAACCAGTCCACCGATGGGGCCGCAGCCCGCGACAAGGACGGCAGAGCCCGGCTGCGGCGACAATCGTCGGACGGCGTGCATCGCCACCGCAAAGGGCTCGGACATGGCCGCGATCGATGGATCGATTGTTGAGTCAACCTTGTGTACAAGCCGAGCTGGAAGAACGATCTCTTCGGCAAAGCCTCCGTCACATATCTCGCCCACAAAACCCAGCGCAGCGCAGAGGTGCTGACGTCCCGCGCGGCAAGAGAAACACTCGCCACACCAGAAACGGGAGTCGGCAACGACATGGTCGCCATTTGCGAAGCCTTGAGCACCCTCCCCGACCTCTAACACCACGCCCGTTAGTTCATGGCCGGCCGTCGAGGGAGTCCGGGAAATCCATTGCCCGGTCCGGTAGTTATGGAGATCGGATCCGCAAATTCCAGCAGCCGTTGTCTTGATGCGCACCCACCCCGGCTTCGGACTTCCTGGTGCGTCAACTTCCTCGAACCTGAGATCGCCGGCCGCATAGAGCCTTACCGCTTTCATTGTCGTGTCCCCTTCATCGGATGAGCGGATCTCGAACTTCCGAAACAGCGTTTTCGTGCGAGCTAAAGCCTTCATATTTGGCGAGCCGCCGTGCATATTTGGCCAGTTCCGGATAGGCAGTGGAAGTGACGTAGCCTATGGACGAGCGCTTGACGAAATCCGTCACGGAGAGCGGGCCGTAGGTTCGTGCCCAGCGACTCGTTGGAAGCACGGCGTTAGGTCCCAGGACGAAATTGCCAAGAGTCACAGGCGTGTGTTGGCCCATCAGGATTTCAGCCGCTTCTGTGATCGATCCAAGATGGCGGAACGGCTCCGTCGAAAGAATCTCAAGATGCTCCGGGGCATAGTCGTTGACGAAGCGGTAGCTTTCTTCAAGCGATGGCGTCAGCACAATGCCGCCGCGCGTTCCAGTCAGCACCGTTCGCGAGAAGTTGACGCGCTGTTCGGTCATCCTTGACCAATGATCCGGTAGTGCCGCGCGAGCTGCTTCTGCGACCTCCCGGCTATGCGTGACGAGATAGGCGGATGAGTCAGGTCCGTGTTCCGCCTCGATTAGAAGATCCAGAGCGGCAAGACGACCATCAATCGTCTCATCAGCAAGGATGATTGCTTCAGACGGACCAGCCGGCAGTCCAGTATCGATTACATCAGCGAGAAGCCTTTTCGCCGCTACGACCCATGGACTACCGGGCCCGACGATCTTGATGGCGGGACGCACCGTTTCGGTGCCGTAGGCGACCGCTGCGACAGCCTGGGCTCCACCACATTTGTAAACCGTGTCCACGCCTGCAAGACGCGCGGCAACCAGGGTTGCAGCATCTACCGAACCATCCGGGGTCGGCGGCGTGACAATGGATATGTGCGGCACGCCGGCAACCACCGCCGGAACGGACGTCATCATTGTTACCGAGGGAAACGCTCCCTTGCCGCGCGGAACGTAGAGTGCGACGGATGAAATCGGCGTCCACCGGTCACCGGCATAGGCCCCGGGGCGAACTTCCTTGAGCCACATCGGCTCGGGCTTCTGTTCCTCGTGGAAACTGCGAATATTACCGATACCAAACTTGATCGCCTCGATGACTTCCGCCTCCACCTTGCCGAAAGCCTCATCGAATTCTTGCTCGCTCACTTTGAGGTTAGCCGCCGTAACATCGGCCTTGTCGAGGTCGCGGGCAAAGCGAACAAGTGCTGCGTCGCCCTCCTCGCGCACAGCCTGAATGATCGGGCGGACCTTTTCAGTAAAGCTCGAAAGATCGGCTTCGGACCGCTTCAGGAGATTGGCGCGGGCTGTCGCATCGAGCGAAGAGAGTTCGTAGTAACTGCAGATGTCAGACATGGCATACCTGTTCGTTTGCATTGGAGCCGACCGCGTGGTTCCGCTCACTTGGACTTGAGAAAAACATCCAGACCGACGAGGCGGTCGAGGATCATGATTGCGAGAGCGGCGCAGCCAATGAACACGACTGAGATGGCTGCGAGATCAGGGGTGATGATGGAGCGTATCGAATTGTAGATCTGCACCGGCAGCGTCACGATGCGTGCATCGACGAGAAGCAGGCTCACCAGAAACTCGTTCAGCGCCAAAATGAACATCAAAAGCGAACCAGTGATCACCCCGGGTGTAACCGCCGGAAGGGTCACCATCAGGAATGTCTGCAGCGGGGGCGCGCCGCAATTGGCCGCCGCCAGCTCCAGATCGGGATCAAGGCTGCTGGCGCTCGCCGTAACGGCCCATATCATGAAGGGTAGATTGATGACACAGCACGCAATGCCCACCGGCCACAACTGCCCAAGAACACCGGCGTTGCCGAAAATCAGCATCAAGCCGATTCCGGAACCGATCAGCGGAATTGTGAAGGGCAAAAGCAAATAGATCTGCAGCGCCTTCTCGAAACGTACAGCATATTTGGCCAGAGCTATTCCTGCCAGTGTGCCGAACGGTATCGCGATGAGAGTGCAGACGACGGAGACGTAGAGCGAGCGCAGAAATGCTTCTCTAAGATCAGTTGCTTGCGCAATGGAAGCGTACCACTTCAGCGACAATCCTTGGGGTGGGAAGGTGATCATGTTCCCTGCGGTGAAGGATGCCCCAAGCACGACAAGCGTTGGTGCCGACAGGGTCACAATCGAAATAATGACGAGTGTCCAGAGGAAAACAGTTTTGCCGCGCGCCGTGGTCATTGCTTTGCCCTTCCCATTCCGAGCGTGCCGGTCCCGACCAGTGCGAAGACTATGGCGACGAGGGTCGACCCCGCCGCAACGAGAAGCAGCGCAAGCGTCGCCCCGAGACCCTGGTCGGACGTGCGGAAAAACTGGTCATAGATCGCATTGGCAATGAAATCCTGCGAACCGCCGCCAAGGATGGCGGGGATCGCGAAATCGGTCAGTGACAGCGTCATCACGACTAGTCCCGCACCGACAAAGCCCGGACGTGCCATGGGAAGAACCACATGGATAAATGTCTGGATCCAGTTGGCACCGAGCGATTCCGCCGCCGCCTCAGTCTCCTCCGGTATCGCAGTTAAAGCCGGAGCGAGCATCAGGACTGCGAAAGGCAGCATGTATTGGATGAGACCGAAAAGCACAGCGGGATAATTGTAGATGAGCCGGAATGGTCCGATGCCCAGGAAGCTGAGCGCTTCGTTGACCAAGCCCTGATTGCCAAGGATGATCAGCCAGCCATAGGCGCGTACGACCTGCCCGATGAAGAAAGGAAGAAAGAGCGCGATCAGCAGTGTTTTTCGCAATGCTGCGGACTTGGTTCGCACCATCACATAACCATAAGGCAGAGCAAGGATAAGCGTAATCGCAGTTACGATCAGTGATCCCGCGAAGCTCTTCAAGGCTACATTCCTGAACAAAGGTTCGGAAAGCGCCCGTCGGAAATTATCGAGCGAATAACTTTCGGACATGAGAAAGGTGGTCGTGTCGAGCGTTCTCAGGCTTCCATCTGCGATCTGGAACAGTCCAAGCACCAGAAGTCCGACCAGAAGGACTGCCGGAGCCAGCATCAGATAGGGCGTTGCGCCCGCCAGCCGCCGCGGGAAAACCTTCGCTACTCCTGCTTCCAGGACATCGAGCAGTCGCCATGTCAAAGGATATGCGCGCATTACATCCGTTCCGATTTCAGAGGCTGCCATCTCTCCGATGCCTTGACCAGGCACCGGAGAGATGCTGGATAAAACTCAGCTCTGCATAATTGCCTTGAACTTGCCGAACCATGCACTCTCGTTCTCGACCTGGATCTTGTTCGAGACCCGAATGAGATGCTTGAAGTCTTCCGGCGTTGTCGGATAGGAGGGATCGCCGACCAGGTCGGCGGGCGGCGTCAATCCTGATACGACGCCCGGAAGACCCAGCCCGTCCAGCCATACTTGCTGAGCATCCTTGGTAAGGGCGTGATTGATGTACTGCTTTGCCCAGTAGAGTTCATTTTCCGGCAGACCCTTGGGGATCCAGAGGCCGTCCGTCTCAAATTTTGCACCCTCTTCCGGTACGACCCATTTGATGTCTACGCCATTCTTCTTGGCCTCACGCGCGTTGGTCGAGATCGTGCAGGCAAGATCAATCTCACCGTTCTGGAACCAGTTGGTGAAATCCGGATCTTCACCCAGCAGCGGACGCTGATCCTTGACCTTGGTGATGAAGTCCCAGGCCGGCTGCATGTTGCCCGGAATATCCTCGATCTTGCCGCCGCCAGCGACCTGCGCCGGGAAATGGAAACCGATCCCGTCATTGTAGAGCGCAATACGGCCCTTGAACTTCGGGTCGAGCAAAGCCTTCCATGATGTGGGTGGGCCATCGGGGAATGCACTCGGACGATAGGCCAGCACGTAGACGTAGCCATACGTATTGACGATCGGATAGCCGTCGAGACCGACTGGCTTCGCAAGCTCCGTCACCGTCGCAAGGTTGGACAGATCTGAGAGATCCTCGGTTACGCCGCGAAGCGCCGATTTGGTGGCATTGGTAGTGGTGTCCCAGTTAACGTGGATGGGCGGCACCCGCTTCTGCGCAACCGCCGCCCAGACCTTAGGCTGAATCTCGTTGTCCTCTGTCAAATCATGACGCACGGCAATGCCGGTCAGCTTGGTGAAACTGTCGGAGACGCCCGCCTTGAGACTATCGACCCAGCTTCCGCCCCAGGCCCGGACGATAATTTCCTTCGGTTTTTCTGGTTCGGCTGCGAATGCGCCCTGCAAACCGACCGTAGACATGCCCGCAGCTGAAAGGGCAGCCCCTGACCCGATCGAAGCTGTTGCGCTCAAAAATCGGCGACGCGTCATTTCCAATATTGGATTTTTCAGATCTTTCATTTTCATTCTCCTCTGGATTCCCGGTTTTCCGGATTATTCTGCGAAAATAAGAACGTCCCGCGCATTCCAGCCAAGGAACACGCCAACACCGGCCTCAAACTCGGCATGTTGCGCAGGATCGTGGTCGAAGACGCGGATAATGGCGTCCTGAAGGGACGGAAGCCTAATCTCATAGACAACACGCTCGCCCTCAAAAATAACGTCCATGACGGTACCGGAGACAACCGTCTGGAGCGCATCGAGGCGATCGCGCGTCGCCGCTACGCGAATTTGCTCCGCACGAACTGCACCCTTCACGGTCTGGCCGGCCTGGGGCTGCACATCGGTGGCGATCCAGCGACCAACTAGCGGCTGAGTGCCTGCAACAAAGGCGACTTCAGACTCCGCAACGCCGGTAACCGACCCGGACAGAAAATTCGTCACGCCAATGAAACCCGCCACGAAAGAATTGCTCGGCTGCCTGTATGTGGCCGATGGTTTGGCATTCTGCTGGATACGACCCTTGTCCATGACGATGATCTCATCCGATACGACCAAAGCCTCGCGCTGATCATGCGTGACATTGATCGTCGTCACGCCGAGCTCGCGCTGGATGCGGCGGAATTCAAGCTGCATCTCTTCACGCAACTTGCGATCAAGGGCCGCTAACGGTTCATCAAGAAGCAGCAGATCCGGCTCGAAAACAAGGGCGCGGGCGATTGCTACACGCTGCTGCTGCCCACCCGACAGTTCGTGGATGCGGCGGCTGGCGAAGCTGCCGAGTTTCACAAGTTCGAGATATTTAGCCACCCTGCCAGGAATGGTGCGGGCATCAAAGCGGCGCATTTTCAGCGGGAACGCAACATTCTGCGCGGCCGTCATGTGGGGAAACAAGGCGAGTTTCTGGAAGACCATCCCGATCGAACGTTTATTCGGCGGCACTTGGCCGACAGGAATACTGTTGATGGCGATTTCACCGCTCGTCGGGGCCTGAAAGCCGGCAATCATACGCAGCAATGTTGTCTTGCCCGAGCCGGAAGGTCCGAGGATAGTCAGGAATTTCCCCTCTTCCAGATCGAAGGAAGCGTCGTCTACCGCCCGATAGTCGCCCCCTGCGCGGATGGTGATTTTCTCCAATCCGATAAATCCCGTTGGCTGTTGGCTCCCCCGGCAGAACTCACACGCGTGCTTGCGGCGACCGACAATGATACTCTCATCGTCGTTGACGAAGCCTATGCCGAATATGCCGCTGGCGACGACTATATCTCCGCGATCGACCTCCTTAAAAATTCAGACCGCCCGTGGGTCGTGTTGCGCACTATGTCAAAAGCGTACGGCCTTGCAGGCCTGCGCATCGGATATGGCATCGTTAGCGACCCAGAGCTTCGTTCCTTTCTTGATCGTGTGCGCACTCCTTTCAACGTCAACGCCATTGCGCAGGCATCAGCCGTTGCAGCGCTGGCGGACAGACTGCACTTGCAGCGCGTGGTTACGCTGGCAGTTAGCGAACGCCAGCGCGTGGAAGCCTTTCTTTTCGGTCGCGGCTGGCGGGTAGCACCATCGAAAGGCAACTTCCTATTTTTCGATTGCACTGGGAATGCCGTCGATTTCGCAGAACGCCTGTTAAGACGGGGTGTCATTGTGAAACCATGGAAACAGACAGGATTCGAGACATTCGTACGCGTTAGTGTCGGCGCACCTGACGAGAATGACCAATTCATGGACGCTGTGTCGTCGCTAGTTGCTCCCGGTTGAGAGTGCGTCAATTCACGTTTGTACGATGCAGGCAAATCGGCAACAGGCTCATAGTATCATTTTCACCCCGCAAACCGCGGTTCTGGAACACCCTTGATGCCAAGCCCGGTGATCGCAAACAGACTGCCGCGCAGCACACCGTCTCCTGGGAAACGCGGCAAGGGCGGCTTGGCCATGGAAGTCACGTAGAGGATGTCGAGATTGGGGCCGCCGAACATGACACTTGTCACCTTTTTAACAGGCATATCGATGATGCGATCCACCGTTCCGTCTGGCTGATATCGGACCACTTTCCCGTCATAGACCTGCGCGTTCCACAGGCAGCCTTCCGCATCGACCGTAGAACCATCGGCGGCACCGCCAGTTGAGGTGTCGAGTTTCGTGAAGGTCCGGCGATTGCATACGTTTCCCGTTACCTGATCGTAGTCATAGGCCCAGATCTCGCCGGACCATGAGTCGGCGAAATAAAAGGTGCTGCCATCGGGACTCCAGCATGGGCCGTTGGAGACGATGATGCCGTCATCGAGCTTGTGCACGTTTAAATCTGCGTCGACCCGATAGAGTGCGCCGTTCGGGCCGCTCTCCATCGTGTCCATGGAACCCGCAACAAACCGTCCCTGCTTGTCGACCTTGCCGTCATTGATACGATTTTCTGGCTTGTCCGGTTCGGGATCATGAATGAGCTCCACATCACCTGTCTTGAAATCGAGGAGATGAAAGCCCCGCGCCAGGGCGACGATCGCCCCATTGCCATCCTTGCGCAACGCCATGGAGCCGATCTTCATCGGGACGTCCCATGCACGCAGTTCCCGCCCATCGGCAGTTGCGCGAAACACTCGGCCATCGAAACTGTCGATCCAGTAGAGCCGCTCCTGTTCAACGTCCCACAACGGACCTTCGCCAAGCGTGGTTTTTACATCGACGATGACATCTATTTTCATGTTCTCTCCCTCATCCCCTGAAACGCGGTTCCGGCAGCCCGCGTACGCCAAGTCCGTAAATCGCAAACATGCAGCCCGCCTCGTGCTCGCGGTGATATTCATTGTTGAACGGCCGTGCCATCGACGTGACGAACGCAATGTCGAGATCGGGACCGCCGAAGGTAATGCTCGTGGTCGATTGCACGGGCAATCCAACAATGCGATCGACCACGCCATTCGGATCGAAGCGTATCAGGCGACCGGAATAGACCTCGACGCTCCAGACATAGCCTTCCGCATCGACTGTCGCGCCGTCGGGGTAACCACGCAGATTATTGAAACTTGTAAACACACGCCGCGATCCGACCGCGCCGGAAGCGGTGTCGTAGCTGTAGGCATAGATCGCTTTCCTGTGGCTGTCGGCGAAATAGAGCGTTGATCCATCCGGACTGAAGCAAGGGCCATTCGAGCAGATGATGCCCGTATCAAGTACATGCAGTGAGAGATCAGGATCGAGACGATAGAGCGTGCCAACCGGATCGCTTTCCTCGAAATCCATCGATCCGGCGACAAACCGCCCCTGCCGGTCGACTTTTCCGTCATTCAAGCGGGGCCGCAGTTCTCCCGGATGAGTCTCGTGCAAAAGCTCGACCGCACCCGTAGCGAAATCAAGCGAGTGAAAGCCATTCCTCAGTGCAACAATCGCCCCGCCTTTTTCGCGCAATGCCAGCGAGCCAACCGGTTCTGGCAGGTTCCAGCTTTTACGATCGCCACCCTTGATATCGCAGGAATAGACCGCAGGAGCATAGGAGTCGATCCAATAGAGCCGCTGCTCATCGACATCCCAGAGCGGGCCTTCGCCGAGTTGGTTGCGATCTGTGCTGAACACTTCAATACGCAGCATATCGTCCTCCTAGAACGCGACCTTATCGCCGCCCTTAAGTGACAGGATCTCGCGCGCATCGTCTGGGGTCGCCACTTCCATGCCGAGACCTTCGATGATCTTGCGTGCCAGCAGAACCTGCTCGGCATTAGACTTTGCCAATTTGCCCTTGCCCGCCCACAGACTGTCCTCAAGGCCGACGCGGATATTGCCGCCAAGCGCCGCCGCCTGCGCCGCGATGCGCAGCTGGCTTGAGCCGGCACCCAGAACGGACCAGCGGTAATTGTCACCGAAGAGGCGATCCGCCGTGCGTTTCATATGCGCCACATCTTCAGGATGCGTGCCAATTGCACCGAGCAAGCCGAAAACCGACTGCACGAAGAATGGCGGCTTCACCAGACCACGTTCGGCGAAATGTGCCAGATTATAGAGATGGGCGATATCGTAACATTCGAACTCGAAACGCGTGCCATTGTCGTAGCAGGTCGCCAGAATATACTCGATATCCTTGAAGCTGTTGCGGAATACGAGATCGCGCGTGGCCTCCAGATGCGGCTTTTCCCAGTCGAATTTGAATTCCTTGTACTTGTCGACAAGGTGATAGAGCCCGAAGTTGATCGAACCCATATTGAGCGAAGCAACCTCCGGCTTGAACGTCGCCGCAGGCTTCACCCGCTCCTCGACCTTCATATAGGGACTGCCACCTGTCGTGATGTTGATGGCGGCATTGGTATTCTGCTTGATCCGCGGCAGGAACCTGGCGAAAGCCTCTGGCGTCTGATCGGGCTTGCCCGTTTCGGGATCGCGCGCATGAAGGTGCAGGATCGCGGCGCCTGCCTCGGCGGCGGCAAGCGCTTCCCGCGCAATCTCGTCCGGCGTGATCGGCAGGTACGGCGACATGGTCGGCGTATGGATCGCACCGGTAATGGCGCAGGTGATGATGACCTTGCCCTTCGTCTTGGATCCACCTGTCACTCGTGTCGTCTCGCTCATTGTCCGAACTCCTGCGTTGATTTCTTCTTGTGGGCTGCAAGCGCCATGAGACGGCGATCACGCCACACCTGCCGCTCGGCCAGCTTTTCCTTCGGCAACTTCTCCCGGCGGCCTGCTTCGACAGTCCGAAGCACCTCGCCGGCCCAATCGACCCGCCGCTGCATCTGCGGAAACAGGCGCTCATAGATCACTTGGTAGCGCTCCACATAGTCGCGCACCCCGCCCGGGGCATTGAGATCGATCGTCTCGAACGGCCCCATGAACGACCAGCGCAAGGCCAGTCCGTCACGGATGCCGATGTCGACATCCTCCACTGTTGCATAACCATCAGCGACAAGGCGGAAAGCCTCTTCCAGCAGCGCCCCCTGCATGCGGTTCATGATGAAACCGTCAAGCTCGCGTTTCATGACCAGCGGGGCATGGCCTGCCGCCACGAGGAACGAGCGCGTTTGTTCGACCACCTCCGCCGAAGTCCAGGGTGCCGGAACAACTTCGGCAGCCGGGATGAGGTAGGGAGGATTGATCGGATGGACGACGAGACAGCGATGCCGGTATTTCAGATGCTCGGTGAACCTCGAAGGAAGCAGTGCCGAAGTAGAACTGGCGATGACGGCAGAAGGATCGGCTGCCTCATCAAGCTGCGAAAAAACCTTGATCTTGGTCTCGATATTTTCTGGCGTGTTCTCCTGAATATGGATCGCGCCGTCGAGCGCCTTTGCCAGATCCGTTTCGGCAACGATCCGAGCCAGCACTTCGTCCGGCGAATGGCCGTTCAGGAGATCGTTTCGCTCAAGATCGGCAAGCACATCGGCGATGTAGCCTTGTGCCTTGGCAACAGCATCCGGCGCCTGGTCCCACAGGCTCACCTCATAACCGGCACGGGCAAAGCTGATGGCCCACGCCCTGCCGATAAAACCGCTGCCGATGATCGCCGTCTTTTGCATTGCTGTTTCCTCACAGGGTCTCGACATTACCATCGACGCCGAGCGACTGACCCGAAATGTTGATGCCGGCATTGGAAAGCAGGAAGGCCACCATGGTGGCGACATCGTAGGGGCTCACCATCCGCCGCAACGAAACATTCTCGAGATAGCGGGTCGTCATTTCCTCATGCGAAATACCCAATTGCTTGGCCCGGTTGCTGATGACGTTTTCGATGCGCGGCCCTTCGACGATACCTGGCAGGATCGCGTTGACGCGGATTGCATGCGGGCCGAGCTCCTTGGCAAGGCTCTGCGTAAATCCTATCACGCCGAACTTGGCCGCGGAGTATGGCGTGCGGAATGCGTAGCCATGTTTCCCGGCGGCGGACGACATGTTGACGATCGAACCGCCGCCCGACGCCTTCAACATCGGGACTGCCCGCCGTGCACAAAGAAACTGCCCGGTCAAACAGATATCGATGCAGCGGCGCCAGTCTTCCGTCGTGATTTCATCCACGCCGCCGGTCGGACCGGCAATTCCCGCATTGTTGATGAGGGCATCAAGACCGCCCAGCGATGATGATACTTCGGTAAACATGCGATCGACATCATCTTCGCACGACACATCTGCAAGCGTTGCATGGGCGGGCGCGATAGTCTTCCGCGCGTCTTCAAGCAGCGCCTCCGATATATCGCAGATCGCGACGCGGGCGCCGAGGCGTGAGAGCGTTGCGGCTATCGCATAGCCGATACCGGAAGCACCAGCGGTAACCAGCACCCTTTGATCGCGCAACCCGCCCAAGAACTCGTCTGCGGATGCTGGAGCAATCCTGTTCATCATTCATCCTTTCATCAAGATCGCTTCTCACGAAGCGCCATAACCGCACCAAGCACCACGAGACCAAACAGGATGGCCCGGGTGGCATAGGGTAGCGTCGTTCCCGCCAGGAACATTTGCAGGGCGGTGAGCAGCAGGACGCCACCCAGCATGCCAAGATAGTGCCCACGCCCACCTGTGATCAGCGCGCCACCGACAACAACGACAGCAATCGACGGCAGCAGGTAATCGTCGCCCATGCCGAGGCTCGCCTGGCCGGAGAAACCGGTGAGCAGAACCCCGACAAGCCCGGCGCAGAAGCCGGAAAGAACATAGACCAGGATCAGCGTACGCCCCACTGCGATGCCCGAAAGTTGTGCGGCTCGCAGTCCGTTCCCAATGCCATAGACCCTACGCCCGAACGCTGTCCGTCCAAGGAGGAGCACGGAGGTGATGACGAACAGGATCATGAAGGGAACGACCGGGGTAACGGCGAATATCTTTCCTGTCATGAACCAGCGGAGCATCGGAGACGAAAATCCTGCAGGTGTCCCCTGTGAATAGACCAGCGCAAATCCTTGCAGGATTCCGTTCATCGCCAGCGTCATCACGATCGGCGAAATGCCGAGAACGACAATTCCGATCCCGTTGATGAAACCGATCAGGCAGGCAATGAGAAGAACGGCAGGCAGGGCATAGGTCAAAGCCGCGTCGGAACCATTGACGATGCCCGCAAGCAGAATACCCGCAATCCCGATGGTCCACGGAACAGACAGGTCCAGTCCGCCGGTAAGGATCACCGTCCCCTGTCCGAGCGCCAGAATGGCGAGAAAAGTGGATAGAACAGCCAGCGAGTTCCAGTAGGTCGGGTTTAGGATTGCCCGGCCGAGCCAGAACTGGGTGACAATGATGACGGCAAGAAGGCAAATATACGCCGGGAGTGCATAGCGGATTGTTTCGCGATGACGCGACAGGAACGATGCCGCGACCGGTTTCGTTTGGACAGTATTGGCAGCCTTCAAGCGTCTGTCGGTCCGATCAAGCTGCGATGGCAGCAAACCGTTCCGCCAGGCCCCTAACTGCGCGCGCGCACTGCGCAGTTGCTTGGCAAGCGTCGAGCTGTATGAAATCGATCCCGCCAATACGGCGAGGATCAGGATCGTTCCTTCGGCAATGGTCGAATAATAGGCAGATACATTGAGAACGAGCAAAATGTTCACGACCATCATCAGGATATAGGCGCCGAATACCGTGCCCAAGGGGCCGCCACGCCCGCCTCCAAGACGTGTGCCGCCGACGACAACCGCTGCAAACATCGAAAGGAGCAAGGGGTTACCAACCAGCGGATCCGCGCTGCCCGTTTGCGCACTGATGAACACTCCGGCAAGGCCGTAGCAGCCGCCCGCAATGACGTAGACGAAAAATTTGGTGAGCTTGACGCGAATGCCGATAGCGGCAGCCGCATCCGGATCGCTGCCAACTGCGTAGATCGCCGTTCCGAAGCGGGTGTTCTTCAGCCAGAGCCAGGCAAGAAGGACAACTCCGATCACCACCAGCGGCATTGGCAGCCAGCCGGGAACGGCGTCGCCGAGATAGAATGTTCCAAGATCGGGCGCGACGAACCCGCCGGGCTTGTCCATCACCAGCAGCGTCAGGCCCTGTAAAATGAACATGGTGGATAGCGTGACCACGATTGGCTGCAGCCGAAAAAACGCGATGAAGACACCGTTGAACGCGCCGGTCAGCATACCGACGCCAATCCCCACGCAGGTCCAATAGAATACGCTGGTTTGCGCCGCCATTGGGTCCATGCTTTGCGCCAGTACGACATTGACCAGGGAGATGACCGCTCCTGCCGACAAGTCGAACCCGCCGGACAGCACAACAATTGTCTGGCCGATTGCTGCGATCGCCGATGTTGCGCCGCCGCTGGACAGAAACGAGATATCGAAATAGCTGAGCGGGCCGGTGCTGACGATATCGACTATGCCGAGCAAGCCCAGGAACACGGCGATGGCAATGAGCACGCTGCGTCTTTCGGGGGACATGCTGAAGGGGGAGATCTTGTTAAGATGGGCAGCCGTCAGGGTCGTCGTTGTCATTCAGCGGCCTCTTTTGTTGTGCTTTCATGGCCAAGGGCCGGCCGCATGATCGAGGCTTCGGTAAGCTGATCGCGCGAAAGCGAGGCTGCGATCCGCCCGTCATAGAGAACGAGAACCCGGTCGCATAAATGGACGAGTTCGGGAATCTCAGTCGAATGCAGCAGGATCGCGCCACCCGCATCGGTGAAATTGCGCATCATCACATAGAGCTCGTGCTTGGTGCCGACGTCGATGCCGCGCGTCGGATCGAAGAGCAACAGGATACGGCTCTGTGCGACCAGCCATTTGGCTATTGCAATTTTTTGCTGGTTGCCACCTGAAAAAGCCCCTGCCCTTGTCCACAAAGCACGCTCATCAACCTCGACAGTGCCAAAGGCAGCGCGAACCGCCTTTTGTTCGAGGTCATTCCGGATCAGTCCAAATCGCGAGAATCGGTCGATCACCGGCAAGGACGCGTTGAGCGTACCATTGAGCTTGAGAAACAGGCCTTCCGTCTTGCGATCTTCCGGAACAAGACCAATCGCGATATTCGGCTTCAATGCGTCGGCGGGCGAGCCAAACCTGACCTTGCGGCCATCGACAAGGATGTCGCCTTGCGCCACTTCGGTCATGCCGAAACACGCCAGGAAGAGGTCGAGCTGCCCCATACCCTGGAGGCCGGCAACACCGAGGATTTCGCCTTTCCGCAAGTCGAAGCTAGCATCGCGCAGCTTGTGGCCCGCCCGCAGATCACGCACTCCAAGCACCGGTGCGCCAAAGCCAGAATCGCTCTTCGGCCGCGCCGGGAAAGTCTGAGCAATTGACCGCCCTACGATACTCTCGATGACCTGCGCGTCGGTGATCTCATCGACCGCACAGCTTGTTATGTGGTGGCCGTTGCGCAGGATTGTCAGCGTGTCGCAGAAGGCTCGCACCTCGCGCATGCGGTGGGTGATGAAAACGATGGTCGTGCCTGCTGCCTTCAGCCTGGCAATGATCCGGCCAAGCCATTCGACGTCGCTGCCAGCAAGCGTCGAGGTCGGTTCATCGAGCAAGAGGATCCGCGGTTTGCGATAAATAGCGCGCGCGATTTCAATCTTCTGCTGGATGGCAAGGTCTAGCGTGCCCACTTCGGCGTCGAGATCGACCTGGAAGTCAAGCTCCTGCAAATGCTGGGCGATCGCGCGGCGAGCCGAAGAGCGCCGTATCAGCCCGGTGACACCCATCGGCGCATAAGGCATCAACATATTGTCAAGCACGGTCAGATCGCGAACGAGCGTCATTTCCTGGAACGCGGTCTGGATGCCGAGCGCATGGGCATCGCGCGGCGTGCTGAGCGTTGCCTTCTGGCCGAGGACGGAAATCTGTCCCTCGTCGGGTCGAAGAAGCCCGGACAAAAGCTTGACTATGGTCGATTTGCCTGCACCGTTTTCTCCGAGGAGCGCATGGGTGCTTCCCGGCTCGATACTGAAAGAAACACCGTCCACCGCTACTGTTGCACCAAACGCCTTGCGAATGTCTGCAACCTCGATGGCGGACTGTTCAAATGCTGACTTCATCCCACCGGCCCTGCCTGATTCATCGAATTGGCCCAGCTTGCGTGGAGCGACGGACCGCCCCACGCAAGTTTATCCCTAGTTTTCGGGTTGGCCTACCAGTGCAGCATTGAGACCGATTTCGGGTGTCTTTTCCGAGAAGATCGAAGCAAACCAGCCAGGATTGGAGACGATCGCCGGCTTGAATGCATTGCAGCCTTCCTTCATCTCCTGCCAGGTACCTTCCTGGCAGAGCTTGATCGTTTCATTCGTCACCAGAGGCAGCGGCAGCACCGTCTTCTTCGGCACATCCTTGCCCTCGATCGCGTCGACGGCGAGCTTCAGAGCCAGCGCGCCTGAATAGGGAGGCGAAGCATAGGATATGCGTGGCGCGCCCAACGGAGCATAGGGCGAAGTCGCACCCTCAACCTCGGTTCCGGCGGGAAGCATCTGCACGCGGCCGCCATTCGAGCCTTCACCCGCGCACGGGAGAAGCTGTTCCGGCTTCTTTCCGGCTTCAAGCTGCATCGAATTGGCGGTAAAACAGCCTACCTGCATCCACAATCCGTTGATTTCGTCCCAGTTGCGCGTTGCCAGAATCTTCGAAAGCTCGGTGCGGGCGACCGCCTGACTCCACATGCCGACCGCCTCGCCGACGATCTTGATGTCGGGATATTTGGCGAAGACTTCCTTTGCAGCCTTGGTGCGAAGGTTATCGACGGAGGTGCCTGGAACGCCGGTGATTGCAATGATATTGCCCTTGCCGTTCAGCTTCTTGACCAGCCATTCGGCGGTCACGCGGCCGGCTTCTTCCTGATCGATGGCAATATTATAGGCGCAGGCCTCGGTAATCTCGCCGTCATAGGCGAAAACCTTGACGCCCTTGTCACAGGCGCTCTTGACGACCTGGTTCAGGGCAGTCGGCGAAATCGGAAACACGACGATCGCTTCCGCGCCAGCCTGCACCATGGCATTGATCTGCTGAATCTGGCGCTGCGCATTGGGACCGGCAACCTGCACCTGCAAATCGACCTTGTCGGCAAGGCTCTTATGCGCGGCCATGGCTTTCACCATGTTGGCGGCCTCGGCTTGCCAATCATTGCCGATAAAACTCATGCTCAGGAAAATCTTGTGTTTTTCTGCCGCGTCCGCATGACCGGCCAAGGCTGTGCTCGCTGCAATGCCAGCGCATATGGCAAGGCGCCGGATACTCGATCCGATATTCATCTTCAAACTCCTCCCCTTGTGCGAAACGCCGCCCAAGAAGCTTCCTCTTGCTTCTTGCCGTTTCGATATGCGGACCGTATCATCATTTGATCAAAGATCAATGATTAAATAAGATCGCATGAGTCGAGTGCGCGTTTCGGACGCTAAGAGATAACTTGACGAGCCGATGGGAAGGCGGCATTCCCATCAATGAGCGGGAAAGACATCGCCTGCTGGGTGAAAAGGTATGGCAAATGGCTGAAGCCGGTTACAAAAGACCAGGTGTTGAAATTCTCCCGCTTTCCAAGGAGACATTGCAGGACCGCGTCTATCGCCAAATCACCAGTCTTATTCTGGAGGGCGGCATCGTTCCCGGTGAGATGGTGCCCGTGCAAAGCCTTGCCGACGCCTTCGGTGTCAGCGCCATGCCGGTGCGGGAAGCGTTGCGGCGCCTGACGGCTGCCAATGCGCTGACAGTCGTCTCAGGACGTTCAATCGGCATTCCGCGGTTGAGCCGCGCCAAACTGACTGATCTTAGAAACGTACGGATCGAGATTGAATCGCTGGCGGGGAAATGGGCTGCCGAACGTATACAGCACGACGAAATCGAAACGCTTCGCTCATTGCTGGAGTCGCTCGAAGACGCGAACGCATCAGGGGATATCAAATCCTATCTGCGAGCCAACTACGCTTTCCACTTTTCCATCTACCGGGCGGCCGGCTCGGAGAGCATTCTCAACATCATCGAGAATCTCTGGCTGCAGGTCAGTCCTTACTTCAACATGCTGCACGATTCCGGCAATTATACCAAAGCCAACGAACATCATCGGGCGATGTTTGCTGCTCTATGTGCTCATGATGGCGACGCCGTCAGAATAGCCATACAGTCGGATATCGATGCCGCCTACGATGTACTTGTGGAGCTGGTGTCCTAGCGGAGCTGCAGATCACTACATTAAGAATGGGTGGTAGGGCGACGTATTGGGATCGCGCGCATGTTCCTGGAGCAGCAGCGTCGTTTCGAGTGCGGAGGCGGGTTTGCCAAAATGATATCCTTGACCCAGGTGACAGCCGAGCTCGCAAAGCTGCCTGACCTGCTCTGCGGTTTCGATTCCTTCAGCAACCACACGCATGTCGAGCCGTGTGGCGATATCCATTATTGCCGCGACGATGATGGAACTTGCGCTCGCCGGGGCTAGGCTCGCAACAAAGGATTGATCGATCTTGATGATATCCACGGGAAAGCTCATCAAATGGGTGAGGGACGCAAATCCAGTGCCGAAGTCGTCGAGGGCAACAAGCAATCCCTTGTCACGCAGAACCCTTACGGCTTTTGCCACAAACTGGTCGCTACCACCCATGAAGACCGACTCGCTTACCTCGAGGAGAATGTGTTTCAGAGGGACATTCGCCTTGGCGAAGCATTCTTCGATCTTGTCCTGCAAGTTCCCGTGGCGGAAGTCGCCCGTCGTTACATTAATTCCGACATGCTGCACTGGTATCCCGAGATCAAGCCATCGGCGTATGTCTTCGGCCACCTGTTTCAGCATTGTTTCCGTGACGCGGGAAGCGATCTTTGCATCGGTGAATGCTGTTGCAAACTCGCCGGCCGTAGTGACGCTGCCTTCTGCGTCTGTCATGCGAACCAGCGCTTCCAACCCGACAATTTCCGCCGAGTCCAGGCGCGCAATCGGCTGATAATAGGCAGCGATGCGACCATCAGTAAGGGCGGAATCGACGTTGCGCACGGCATTGATGCGCTCGATTATGGAGGTCCTCAATTCCGGCCGGAAGTGGACGTAGCCGCCTCGATCGTTTTCCTTCGCATGGTACAAAGCAAAGTCCGCGTTCTGCCGTAACGTATCTGCTTCCATCCCATCAGCGCCAAATAATGCACCGCCAATGGTGACGCTCGGAACCAGGCTTTCAATTCCTGAAGCGATGAGCATGTCCGTTCGGCCCAGGATACCGAATGCGGCAGCGGCCAGATCATCCGTGGTACCACAGGCGTCAACGATGACCGCAAACTCATCGCCTCCCAACCTGTATGCAATTTCGTGCGGTTCACCCGATGTGATGAGATTGGCCACGCCTTTGATCAAGCGATCTCCGGCAAGATGCCCCATCGTATCGTTCACTGCCTTTAGATGATCGATGTCGACCAGCAGAAGGCCAAATGGGACTTTCGAGGTAATGCGCTCGCGCAGCATTTCATCAAAGCGGCTGCGATTGGATATACCGGTCAAGGCATCGAAATAGGCCAGCCTGTAGTCGCGGGCCTGTACCTCTTCATGTTCCATCGCAATTGCACAAAGATGGACGCAGGTTTGTACAATGCGCTTTTCAAGCTCGTCCGGCCCTCTGATGGATTTGTAGTAGAAAGCGAATGTCCCAACCACGCGGTCGTCCCGGGATTTGATCGGTGTAGACCAACAAGCCCGAAGACCGATAGGGAGCGCAAGTGCCTTGAAATCCACCCACAGCGGGTCAGATTCAATATCCCTGACAATAACGGCTTCGCCACGATAGGCTGCCGTCCCGCATGATCCTGTGGATGGTCCAATTTCCAAGCCATTAAGCGCCGTCGAATAGCTTTCCGGCAAGCTGGGGCTGGCGAGTGGTCGAAGCCGCCCGTCGGCGTCTACGGTAAGTATCGAACAGATTATCCCTGGAACCAGGTTTTCCACCCGGCGGCACAGCACATTCGCTATCTCGTCCAGCTTGTCGCTATAGGCAACAGCTTCCAATATTTCGTTCTGAATATGGAGCAGGAGATCACTGACACCAGGCTTCATATTTGCTTTCCGATACTAAGAAGCACCCGCTTGCGTTGAAAGATTTGAATGCAGTCGAAAATTTTCGCTAAGGAATTTCGCCACCAGAGTAACATAAATAGGTGCATCTTGTTGCAAGGGTACGTTCTTCGTGATTTACAACCGGTGAATTTCGCCGCATGCCGGTGCATCGTCCGCATGCAATTGCTTGAGATCGATCAATCGTGCCAGCACTGAAATGGCCCACCGAAATTGGCTTGCCTCAAGCGGGTAGCCCTTGGTCTTCTGATGCCACTGCTGCTGGTGGGCTTTGCCGGCGCTGAGTCCCTCCCCCGGACGCAATTCACCTTGCTGAATCCCAAGGCCGATCCAAAGCTGTGCAGTTTCACATCTCGTCCCTCGCAAAGACGTCTCGCTGATATGTCGATTATCGTGGCTCGATCACCCACAGCTTTAAAAGTTGAATGGCAAGACCCTGACCAGTTCATTCTTGTTCATGCCCTCAGGCGGCGCAGGTAGCGGTGACGCTCGTTGCACCATGGATATGGCTGCCTTGTCGTACTCGGGATTTCCAGAAGACATTGCAATTGTCGCGGAGGCCACAGCACCGTCGCGTGCTATCGATATCCGGACACTCAACGGAATCTTGCCTGAACCTCTGATCCGCACCGTGCGCTTATAGCGTGCAAGATGCGCGTTCAATCTTGCATTCCATTTCTGGGTTGCAGCAACCGATACTGCACGAGCGGCAATAGGCTGTTGCTTTGCCTCTCGCGGCGTCTCGTCCTTAACGGTTGCGGGCGCCGGCTTCGTCACCGGCTTGCGCACGACCTTGTCGACGCGCTTCTTCGGAACATCGGGTTTCTCCGGTACCGGCCGCACCACTGGCAATGGTACTTCCACCTTCGGCAATTCCACCAGTTCTTCCGCCTGCTCGTCGAGCGGTTCTGCTTCTTCCGGTTCCGGCGTAACCTCTTCGGCAATGTCCGGCTCAGGCTGATCTGGCGTGACTTCTTCGATGGGCTGGATCTGTTGCTCCGGTTCCGGTTGCACCTCCTCCACGGGCGCGGGTGCAGCCGCTTCCTGCTGGACGGGCTCAGGCTTCATCGGCTCCGGTTCGATCGGCACTTCTTCCCTGACGGGCTGGGCAACGATTGGCGCTGGCAGCGGCTCCATGTCAATGATGACCGCTGTGGCAATATCACTGGCTGGTTCGACAGGCTGATTGTTCTGAATAAACCAGGCAGCACCGGCATGAATGCCGATCACGACAAATCCGGCAGCCGACCACAAACCAATCTCGCGCCAATCAGGGCGCAACAATCCTCTCCGGGTTGCGGTTGGCCCTGCGTGCATTACTGCGCGTTTCCGCCCGCAGGTGCCTGCGTTGGTACGCTCTCAAGACCGACCAGCGCGATCTTGAGATAGCCGCTATCACGCAAACTGTTCATCAGGTCCATCAAGGCCCCGTAATCCACCGCCCTGTCCGCGCGCAGGAAAACGCGGGTTTCCTTGTCGCCTTGCGTGTGCTGATCGAGGAACAGCCCCAGCGTTTCCCGGTTCACCGTGTCGTTGCCGATGGCGATCGACTTGTCTTCCTTGAGCGTCAGGTAAAGCGGCTTGTCTGGACGTGTGGCCGGTGTGGCCGTAGAGGCAGGCAGATCGACATTGATGTCGACAGTGGCAAGCGGCGCCGCCACCATGAAGATGATTAGGAGAACCAGCATGACGTCGATGAATGGCGTTACATTGATTTCGTGGTTTTCCTGCAGATCGTCGTCCGATGAGTTGTGCCTGATGCCACCAGCCATGACCGGGCCCCTACTCTGCCGCAGCGCGGGACTGCTGCACCTTTGGCACGAGTGCAAAATCCACGTCACGACTGACCAACCGCTCAACGCCGGCGGAGGCATCGGCAAGCAGCTGGCGATAACCGGTGATCGAACGGGCGAAGACGTTGTAGATGACGACGGCCGGAATGGCAGCGACAAGACCGATCGCCGTTGCCAGCAAAGCCTCGGCTATGCCCGGGGCGACGATCGCCAGATTGGTCGTTTGCGATTCCGAAATGCCGATGAAAGCATTCATGATGCCCCACACTGTTCCGAACAGGCCGACGAAGGGTGCGGTTGAGCCAATGGTTGCCAGCACGCCAGTGCCGCGGCTCATGCGGCGGCCCGCCTGGGCCTCGATGCGCGACAAACGCGATGCGACGCGCTCCTTCAGACCATCGGCGCTGGCGTGTCCCTGCGCATCGAGTGACATGCGCACCTCTTCGCGAGCGGCGTTGACGAGCAAGGCCCCAGGTCCGCCCCGACCTTCCAGCGACCGTTCGGCGTCGAGTAGGGTGCGTGCATTGCCGATGGCGTTCAGTGCCCGGTAGGCGCGAAGCCTCGCCCCGGCAAGTTCAAGCGTCTTGGCCAACCAGACTGTCCAGGTGACGAGCGACGCGAAGGCGAGGCCGATCATCACCGCCTTGACCACCCAATCCGCCGCCATGAACATGCCCCAGGGCGAGAGATTGTGTGGAAGGGTTCCAGCTGCCTTCGGACCGGGTTGTGCAGGCTCGGCAGATACTGGCGGTTGCGCTGCTGGAGACGTTGTTATTTCGGACTGCGGCGCCGCTGGCTGCGTAGCTGTCGCCTGCGTGGCAGGTGTTATCTCCTGAGCGAAGGCTGTCGAACAGGACAAGCCGCAGACAAGCATTACACACCCAAATGTTCCTGCCCTTAGGCCCGCCGTAACATTATTGGCGCTTGAACGCCTTGCTGGCCGTGCTTGCATCGCTCCGCAATCCTTCAATACTTCGCCGCGGAAGACCTGGGTTCCCTGGATTGGGACAGGCTCCGCACGCCCGGCGTTGTCTTCGCTTGAGAGCGGCTTAGTATTTATGACAAAAACAATCAACTATTTTTTCAGGCGGGCTTTCCCATCCGACGGACGAAAGGATCCGTCACGACCCAAAAGGGAAACTCTGACATACGAGGCGGGATTTTCACGAGTCTAAGCGGACTCAGACGATCCCCCAGGCGCGGTAACGTCCTCTGCCCGTCATCTCGCGAACGCCAAGATCAGCGACAAGATTGAGTGCTCCGCGCTGCGTCACCTTCAGTTCTTTGGAAATCAACGCGGTCGACACCATGGGCCGCGACAGGATGAGTTCGATCATGCCCGGCAAGCTGGATGTGGAGCGCCGATCCTTCAATTTGCGTTCCATTTGCATCCGCGCCAGACTCAACCGCTCGACCTCCTTCAGGTTAGCCGCGCTCGATACTTGAACCGCCTCCAGAAAAGCGATGAGCCGCGTCGTTCGATCGCGTGCGCGGCGACGATCACGCGAAATCGTTCGCAACCCGGCATTGAAAGCCGCAAGGTGTGATTTCGTCTTGCCGCGTTCCCGGAGCATCGCCGAAACCAGCATCGGACCCAGCCAATGCTGGTGTTGCAGCGGCTCTATATCTTCCCATGCGTCCCAGATCACTGCCGCTGCAAGAAGCGGCGGCAAATCGCGGGTCCGATCATGAACCGCGAACCATCGCTCCAGCCGCGCATCCTCATCCCAGTCAGGGTCATATACCAGCGGGTCGCCGTCCGGAGTCGCCTCGGCCGAGGCAGAGTGCTCCCCTCCCCTTCCCTTTTTGGTCTCGCTAACCGCCGAGGCACGCACGGCCGGTTGCTCCAGCAGTCGAGTGGATCGATCGAGCAGAGCATCGAGCCGCGCCAACTCATCTTCGAAATCATTCTCGGCTTGCGATTTTTCCTCATTGTCAAAGCCCGAATGGGACTTGGTTTCTGGTGCACGCTCGACCGTCATGATCACGGCATCCATTCCGCCGCGGCCGCGAAGACTGGCAATGCCCTTCGGGCTAAGCGCCCAGGATGACTGGTTGGTCGCAATCTGGCGGCGGATGCGCAGGATAGTGTGGGCCCTGGTCAGTTCGTGCGTCGGCGCGCGAATATCCATACGAGCGTCATGGAGCACCAGGTCTTCGACATGGACAAGTTCGCCAGCGAGCCACAATGCATTGCACGCCTCCATGAAATGCGACCGGGCGATCCATCCCTCGTTCTCGCGCAACAGCCCCTCGCGCGACCTGTGGTTAACCACGTCGCCGAAATCGCCTTTGCGGCCCACCCGATCATCAAGTCGAGCCAAGGCATCCTCGGCCGCAACCACAGGCTGAAGCATATCTTTTAGGGATAAATCACCAGAATCATAAACCATTGATATCATGGTAAACGATTGGTTAAACGGAAGATATAACGGATTTCACTTCACTAGCTGGGCAGTCGATCTGGCCTAGGTAGATAGCAGGTGAATCAGTTTTGGGGCTATGTCGCTATTCTTAGCTGCTTTGAGACTGTTAGCCAACCACTACCGTCGCTTTTCCGGAAATACGGCTATAGAGATCGATGATATCCTGATTGATCAAACGAACGCAGCCAGACGACATGGATTGACCGATTGACCACCATTCGGGCGAGCCGTGGATGCGGTAACCGGTATCAACGCCATCCTTGAAAATATATAGGGCGCGTGCACCCAGCGGATTCTGCGGCCCTGGCTCCTGGCCGTTTGCATATTTGGCTAGTTCGGGCTTGCGTTGGATCATTTCGCGTGGCGGCGTCCAGCGCGGCCATTCCTTCTTGTACTGGATATTGGCACGACCGCTCCAAAGGAAGCCGGCCTTACCAATCCCGACACCATAACGAATGGCATCCCCGCCGGGCTGCACCAGATAAAGGAAGCGTTCCTGCAGGCGCACGACAATAGTCCCAGGCTGTTCGCCTGTCGGGTCAACGACGATTTGCCGTCGGAATTGCGCCGGAATTTTTTGATACGGAATCGCGGGCAGCGAATAGGGCCCTTCCTGCACCGCAGCGTACATCACATCCGGAACGGTCACGGATTTGTCGATGCTGATTTGCGGACGAATGCCGCTGGTCGGCATGGCGTCGATATTCATCTCCGGCAATTCAAAAGTGGTTTGCGTGCAGCCGGAGGCGCCGAGGACCGCCATTGATCCAGCGCCAAACAAGAGATGACGGCGGGAAATCATTGGCATCTGCAATTGCTGGGAGACTGCCTGTTTACGCTTGAACAATTTAGGTACTCGCTTACAAAAATGGCAATTGTTCAAACTGTATGGAATTGTGGTTTACAAAGCATGAATCCGACGAGACGGATTTTAACCAACTGGGGCGGCTTATCCCGTTGACAGCTGTCAACTGATCCCAGTGACCGCTCGCATCTGCGCCCTGCCCCACCGCCCCCGTTTAAGTCTGCGACGTCAGCGGCAAGAAACACTCCAAGGACGTTGACAGCTGTCAACCAACGCAATTGGCGTCGATAGCCCACAATAAAATGTGAAATTCGCCTAAGGTTGAATTTCCAAAAATGCCAATCGGTATTATCAATAATGCAATCTTGCGTTTTATATTTTAGTTTTTGCTACGTATGATTGTATTCCCTTCGTTTGGTTTTGGACCAACACAGCCTTTGATCAGGACTTTTCACAATGTCAGATGAAATTGCTCGTGACTTCAAACCCCACTCCGATATTGATCGAGACATTATCCACAACGACGATATCCGCCCATTGCCGGAGCGCGCCAGCGCCAGCAAACCGACGCGCGCAGCTCAGGCGCAACTGCTTCTCGCCGAGGCGTATATTCGCCACAACATCTACAACCCAATCAACATAACCGACATCGCAGCCGACACTGGCGTCAATATTCGTGCGCTGCAGCGTGTGTTCCGGAAGTATCGTCAAGCCACTCCGATTCAGGTGATCGCAAGTTTTCGTATCGCTGAAGCGCGCGCCTTGATCCTCACTGGACAAGCGACCTCCGTGAGACATCTGGCGGCAAAACTGCACTTTTCCAATCCTGGGCGTTTCAGCAAGCTCTATCGCACGACCTATTCGCAAACGCCATCGGAAGACATTCGCGCATGCCTGGGCGAAACATGATCTGCCAAGCTGTTGTCGAACCGGCGCTGCGCCCAACGCATCCTTTAGCGATAGGCAGCCGAACGATCGAGAAAGTCATGGAAGTGCACAATCACGCTATCGCGGTCGATAAAGATAACCGCATAGGCAGGAGGCTCGTGGGTGACCGCGATTTTGTCAGGCGAGAAATCGAGCGCGGATTGATGGTTGGTTCCGCGCAGGACACTGACCGGTATACCCCGCCAGCTGCCTGCAATTGGCCGGTGGGCATGGCCGGCGAAGATATGCCGGACATTCCCATGTTGCTTCAAGAGTACGTAAAGCGCATCCGCCTCGATAATACCCATCCGGTCCAGAAGCGGCATATGGATAGGAAACGGCGGGTGATGCGAGAAGAGAAACACAGCACGGTCCTTTGCCTCTTCAAGACGTTTCTGCAGCCAGCGCAAGCGTGCTTCGTCGAGACGGCCTTCCGGACGTCCGGGGAGAAGCGTATCGAGCATGATCAACCGGCCTTCTGCGAGGTCCTCCACACTGTGAATAAAGCCATCCTCCCTGTTGGCCGTTTCGAACACATGGCGGAAGGCAAGGCGGTTATCATGGTTGCCGAGCATCAAGCGGAAAGGCGGAACCAGATGGGTCAACTCCTCCGCTAAAGCCCTATAAGTGACCTCCGAGCCAGTCTCACTTAGATCACCGGAGAATATCACCAGCTCCGCATCGGGATGATTCTGATTGATGTCGGCGATACAGGCCTGAAGTCGCGCCAAGGGGTCGAGACCGCATAATGTCTCGCCCGGCGTCACAAGATGCAGATCGGTCACCTGAATGATTTTCATGGATCAGTCTCGAATTGGATTGGTTAGGAACGCAACGCTGCGGCCACCCGCGTGCTGCCGCGCTGGACAAGACGCGTGCTCAAGCGTTCGTGTACCGGCGGATGGTCCGGTTCAGCCTCGCGACGATCAAGGAGCGCCACTGCATGCGCAGCCATGACGGATGCATCCTGCCGGAATGTCGTCAAATTATAGGAATCCCACGCCGCTTCAGGGATATCGTCAAACCCGATGACGGAAAGATCTTCGGGGACCGAAAGGTCGGTATGCCGCCGAACATAGTCAATGAGGCCAAATGCCACCAAGTCATTCACGCAAAACACTGCATCCGGCCTGTCCTTGCCCGAAAACAGCTGTTGTGCGGCCTCCTGACCGCCGGCATAGTTTGAGTTGCTACCATTCCCTATCGTGACAGCAGCTCCGTGCAATTTGGCTTCGTGCAGGAAGCCATACTCCCGCTCGACCGTCGTCGGGGTGCGTGAGAGTGCTCCTGCAAAACCAAGTCTCCTGGGCCCGTCAGCGAGAAAAAACCGTGCGGCCTCACGACCTGCACCTTCATTGTCGATATTGACGTCGTCCGCACCCGTTTCCGAACGGCCCAGAACAATCAACGGCTGGCCATTGCGGCGTGCAAGATCGACAAAGGAAGACGGCGGTGATCCCGACAGAATGATCGTCGCCTCGGCGCGGTAGCCGAATAGCGTTTTCTGTGCTGCGACCAACTCCTCTTCAGTGCGCCCGGTATTGATGACGATCGGGACACTGCCGCGATGGATCAGTGCCTTGGTCAGCGCTGCAACGAGATGCGACCGGTAACCAAGCTCGGGATTCGTAACCACAAGCCCGACGAGGCGGCTCTTTCGCGCGAGCAGACCACGCGCCAGATCATTGACCTGATAGCCAAGCGTTTCCGCCGCTTCCATGATCTTCTCACGCTTCTTGGCCGAGACACTGGCCCCCGGTGTAAAGGCCCGTGAGACGGCCGAACGCGACACGCCGGCATGTTTTGCCACCTGCAACGCGCTGACATATTGCTTGTCGTCTTTCGACGATTTCTTACCCTTGGATCCCATCTGTCTAATGCCCAACCTTGGAAAGCACGTCAGCGCGCAAGAATCGCTCCACAACCAGCATGAAGCCTATCGAGGGAACGAGCAACAGCAGAGCGGTGATAGAAGCGATCTGATAATTGCCGCCCGAACCCGCCGTATAGAGCAGCAGTGGCAGTGTGTTCACGTCCGGCGCACCGACAAAATAACTGCCGGTGAATTCATCTAGAGATTCGAGGAACACGAAAATTGCGCTCGCCATCAGACCGGGTGCGGCGAGGGGCAGCGTCACATCGCGAAAGGCACGGAATGGCCCTGCACCAATCGAGCGCGCCGCTTCCTCAAGATCGATGTCGACGGCCGAAAACGCCGCCGTCGCAATCCACACCGCATAAACCAGCCCGTGGGTGACGTGCACCATCACCACTCCCGCGATCGTCCCATTAAGGCCAATCTGATAGAAGAACCGGGCTATGTTCACATAAACCGGAAGGTTGGGAAAAGCTTGCGGGATCAGAAACGCCAGGAGGATCAGCCCGCGGAAAGGCAGCTTTAATCGCGATAATGCATATCCAGCCGGGATCGCCAGCGCCAGCGAGGCAATGACGGTAAGCGCGGCGATAACAATGCTTGTCAGCAAAGATTCCATGGCATTACCACGTTGCGAGAAAACCCGTTGCCAGAAGCTGAAGCCATATTCCAACGGCAGCATATGCGGGAAATACCATTTCTCCGCCACAGTCCACAGGACGAGATTGGTCAGCGGACCGAAAATGATGAACGCCAACAATCCGAGGCTAAGGGCGCGCGGCAGCCACCAGAAATCGACGCGCGCCATCATGAACGCTCCTTCACCGACTGACGCAGATATATCAGAGCAACACCTGCCGTCAGAAGCAGAGAGATCAGTCCCAAGGCATTGGCTACGCCATAGTCGCCGTGAGCATTGATACGGAACGCGATATCGGCTGTCAGCATGGTCGGCGATTGTGCGTTGATCATCAGCGGGACCGAAAGAACAGACATCATTGTGACGAATGAGAGAATCAAACCCACCAGCAGCGTACTGGTAATCTGTGGCAGCACGATCTCGATAAGTATCCGCAAGCGCGAAGCGCCGAGATTGCGCGCAGCTTCGATGGTGCTGCGATCAAGCGATGCCATCGCACCGGCAACGAGGAGAGCGACGAACGGTGTCTGCTTCCAGACGAATGCGATGACAATACCGCGCCAGTCGAGGAAGCCGACCGTCTGCAGTGGCGTCAATATACCGAGACTTACGAGGATATTGTTCATCAGACCGTTCTTGGCGAGAAACGTTCGCAAGACCTGGCCGACCACAATGAACGGAATAAACATGGGCCAGCGATAGAGCCAACGCAGGAGCGCGACAGCGCGCGGGTTCTCGCCAAGGGTCAAATAGCCGCCAATCGCAATCGAAAAGCACCCGATGAGTACCGTCGAAACAGCGACGATTACCAGCGTGAAAATCATGTCGCTCGAATATAGCTCGAATGATTTGGTGAAATTACCAAGGCCTAGCGTCTCGCCAACTTCGAACGCGCCGATAACTGAGGCAAAAAGCGGCACGATGAAAAACAGCACAATCATGATGAGTGCCGGCAGTACGAGAAAAATGGCGAGGAGGCGTTTCTGCATTTGAGGACTATCCGGGGCAGGGAGGGGACCGCCATCAGCCGGCGGTCCCTGGCCATCATTAGAAGATTAGTTGGCTACATTCTTCTCATAAGCTTCGAGAATGGCCGAGTTATAGGGTGCGATCGGGAAAGGCTTGGCCTTGGTGGCCAGATCGTTCGGCGAGATATCGACGAAGAGCTTGTCCCAGCTTGCCTTGTCGAGTTCAGGCTGCACAAACTTTGCATCAATACCCGGATACCAGTTGAAGCGCTTGACGATGCCGTCCGCCTGTATCTTCGGGCTCGTCGCGAGGGCAACGAACTTCTCTGCCAGTTCGGTGTTCGGGCTCTTGGCCGGGATAACGTAGTGCATTGGCTGGCCTGGCATGCCTGGTGCTGGCAGGAACAGCTTCATTTCAGGTGGCAGCTTGCCGTCCGCCTGCCAGGAATAGAACATGTCAACCCAGACCGGACCCATGGCAATCTCGCCGCGGCTCAGCATATCGAGCGTCCCGGCATTGCCAGGGGTGAGGGTCGCATTGGTGGTAAAGTCCTTCAGGCCTGCAAATGCCTTGTCCCACTTCGTTGTCTCGGCTTCCTCGAACGGGCCGTTCATCAGCTTGTTGGCATCGCCGTCGCCAAAGGCGTAAATCCAGCCCATGACGAAGCTGACGCCGGACGCGCCACCCTTGATACCGTTATAGCCGAACTGCTTCGGATTCTGCTTGGCCCAGACAACGAGTTCTTCATAGCTCTTCGGCGGATTGGGGATGAGCGCTGGATTATAGGCAATAGCGGTCTGGCTCGAGAACATTGGCATGACATAGCCATCGACATTGGCACCCAGCGCCATCTTGGCTTTTTCGCTGGTGACCATCTCGCCGGAAGGGATCTTGGAACGGTAAGACTCAAGATAGCCGTCCTTGACCATCGGCCCAGCGAATTTCTCATGGACAACCGCTACATCGGCGTCCCATTTGTCCACATTGGCTTTCGCCTGCGCATCGAAACGCTCGACAATCTTCTGCGAACCGGCGTCACCAGGGCCCGTGCCAACCACGCGCACTTTCGTGCCCGGATTTTCCTTCTCGAAGATTGGAGCAAGGTAATCGTTGATGTAGTCGACCATGTTCTGGTCGCCAGCTGTCAAAACCGTGAGATCGGCCGCGGTGGCGGGCGTTGCCGCCAGTCCGAAGATGAGAGAAGCCTGTAGAAGCGTTTTCATTGTGAACTCCCTTGAGCAAACATGGATAAGTGGCAGTCTTTTGATGGCAGCCGGGTCGTGGCTGCCAATTTCTCAATGCTTATGTTCGTCCGCCGGGCCCTCCAGCGTGTTGAAGATGAACAGCGACTGTGCCGGTATGCGCACTTTCACGGCCTCTCCCTGATCAAAGGGGGTATTGGCGTCGACCAGTATCTCATCGGTCCCGAGACGCACAGCATGACGCCAATGACCGCCCGGATAGCTGACGCTCGCCACCTGCCCCCGCAATTCGAGCGCTCCCGGTTCGAGAGCAGTGCCATCGCCGTTCCCTGTAAGGCGTGCTGCTTCCGCACGGAACCGCAGCTCAACTGGCCCGGTCGCCAATCTCCGTCCGGCACGGGTTGTCACCGTGGAAGGGTTGAAAGCGCCTTCCTGCAACTCGACCTGTTCGCCCTGGACCTGCGCTTGCATGGATAGGAGATTCTCTGCCCCCATGAAGGCGGCAACGAAAGGGGAGGCGGGCTTGTTATAAACCTCTTCAGGCGACCCTTGCTGCTCGATCCGCCCCGCATTCATGATGACGATACGGTCAGCCATCACCATGGCTTCCTCGCGGTCATGGGTGACATGGATCGCCGTGATACCAAGACGCTTTTGCAGTGAACGGATTTCATGGCGCACGGTCAGCCTGATGCGTGCGTCGAGGTTGGACAGCGGCTCGTCGAGCAGGAGAATTTCCGGATCGATTGCCAGCGCGCGGCCAAGCGCTACGCGCTGTCTTTGACCACCGGAGAGCTGACCCGGCTTGCGGTTGCCGAGGCCAGAAAGGCCGAGCAGGTTCAGCATCTCGGCTACGCGCGCGTCAATGTCTCCACGGGAGCGCTTCTGCAATTTCAGGCCGTAACCGATATTCTGGGCCACGGTCATGTGCGGCCAGAGCGCATAGGACTGGAACACAAGGGACATGCCACGCTTGTCAGGCGGCATTTGCGTCACATCACGGTCGGCAACCCGAATGGAACCTGAAAAAGGTTTGGCAAATCCGGCAATCGTGCGCAGCAGTGTCGTCTTGCCACAACCTGACGAGCCGAGAAGAGCGACGAATTCTCCCTTTTCAATACCAAGGTCAAGCTTGTCCAGGATCGTCGTCGAACCGTAGCCGACGCTCATCTTCTCCACCTTGAGAAAAGCTCGCATATTCATCTTTCATCCCCGATTGCACAGCTGCGCAATTTTTTCTTTGTACTGTCTGTTTATAACAGCGGCATGACAAGTTAAAAAAATTGAAACAGAAAACGGCCCTGCTTTGGCCGTACAAACAAGGAGGACAATACTTTTGTATCAGTGTCATCGAACCGTTATCCGGCTTGTATAGAGCTTGGCCAACCCTTGGAAACCTGTGCAAACAGATGCGAGGTTCGTTTCATTCGACAAAAAGAGGTCATCATGCGCCAACTTCTCGCTGCTACCATCCTCCTAGCCGCCGGTCTTCATCCGGCTTTTGCTGCCGAAGGCACTCTCGTGCTTTATACGAGCCAACCCAATACTGACGCACAGCAAACCGCCGATGCTTTCATGGCTAAAAATCCAGGCATCAAGGTCGAGTGGGTACGCGATGGCACACCAAAGATCATGGCGAAGCTGCGCGCCGAGATCGAAGCAGGCAATCCTCAGCCAGACGTCCTGTTGATCTCGGATGTTGTCACCATGGAAGGGCTCAAGAAGGAAGGGCGCCTGCTTCCGTTCAAGGACGCCGACACCAAAGGCATCGACGCGGCTTTGATCGACAAGGACGGAACCTATTTCTCCACCAAGCTGATCACCACGGGTATTGTCTATAACACCAAGGCTCCGTTCATTCCGGCAAGCTGGAGCGATCTGACGAAGCCGGAAGCCAAGAACCTTGTCAGCATGCCAAGCCCGCTCAGTTCCGGCGCAGCGATGATCCATACCGTGACGCTGACCGGCAATCTGTCACAAGGCTGGGATTATTACGCTGAACTCGCGAAGAATGGTGCCCAGGCCGCCGGTGGCAATGGCGACGTGCTCAAGGCAGTCAGCGGCGGCGACAAGCTCTTTGGCATGATCGTCGACTACATGCCGATCCGCGAAAAGGTCAAGGGCGCGCCGGTCGAATTCGTCTTCCCGAAGGAGGGCGTCTCTGCCGTCACTGAACCCGTTGCCATTCTGTCGACGGCAAAGAACCCTGAAGCGGCCAAGGCATTCGTCAATTTCCTTCTTTCGGAGGAGGGTCAGAAAGTCGCTGTCAAGCAGGGCTATATACCGGCCCGCGCCGATGCCGGGCTGCCGGCAGGCTACCCGGATCGTTCGACCATCAAGGTCCTGAACTACGACGCAGCTGCGGCACTGGCCAACGACACAGCCAACAAGGAAAAATTCAGCGAAGTGATGGGGCAGTAAGAACTCTTGGCTGTCATCCAATCCATAAGCAATAACGCAAGGCCCGCATCCATCGATGCGGGCCTGCTGTCAAAAATCCGGCGGAAATTATTGCGCGATGCCCGTCTTTCCAGTCTCATCATCCTCGGCATTGTTTTTCTGCTAAGCCTGCTCCCCGTCTTGCGCCTGCTGCTGACCGCTGTTGCCCCCGGCGGTGAAATCGACCTTTCGGCCCTCGCAAACCGTCTCGCCAGCCCTCCAGTGTTGCGCGCCACCTTGAACACACTGGACACGTCCCTTTTCGGCGCCCTGCTGGCGCTGTTGATCGGGGCTCCTTTTGCCGTTGGCATTGCAATGACCGATCTGCCGGGGCGCCGGACCCTGGGCTTTCTGCTTCTGCTGCCGCTGATGATTGCGCCGCAGGTCATGGCGCTCTCCTGGCTGCATCTATTCGGTCCATCGAGCACGCTGCTCGGCGCCATTGGCCTCGCCCCACCGCCGGGCACAGCCAATCCACTGCTCGGCCGCAATGGCATCATCCTGCTCTATGCGATCCAACATGCGCCGATTGTGTTTATCACCCTGCGCGCGGGTCTGACGCGCATACCACGGGACTTGGTCGAAGCCGCGCGCTCGTCCGGTTCGACACCACTGCGCGTGCTTCTGACAATCGTCCTGCCAATGGTCCGGCCTTATCTGGTGGCGGCCACGGCCTTGGCATTTGTTTCCGGCGTGGGCAATTTCGGCATTCCTGCGCTTCTCGGCATGCCGGTCAATTATCTGACGCTGACCACCCTGATCTATCAGCGTATCGCCAGTTTCGGCCCCAGCGTCCTGCCGCAGGTCGCGGCGCTCTCCGTGCTCATTGCCATGCTTGCACTGCTTGGCGTTACACTGCAGGCATTGGCATTGCGTCGGGCAAACCATCGTTTCACCGCAGGCACGCCTGCGCGCTTTACACTCGGACGCTGGCGGCTGCCGCTCGCACTGCTTGGCTGGCTGGCGATCCTGTTCATGCTGATCCTGCCGGCTCTGGCATTAGTAACGACAGCGCTTATTCCGTCCTTCGGCGTGCCGCTTACCTGGTCAACAGTAACCTTCTCCAACTTCGAGGAAGTCCTGTTCCGCCAAGCCTCGACGAGCCGTGCATTCCGTAATTCTGCTGTGCTCGCTGGCAGTGCAGCGCTGATCCTCGCCCTCGGCGCCATTCCTTTGTCGATTGGTATCGAGCGTTTCTCGCGCCTGTCGCAACGTATTCTGCATGGCGTCATCGAACTGCCTTACGCATTGCCGGGCATTGTCCTGGCCATCGCCTGCATTCTTCTCTTCCTGCGGCCAATGCCGCTGATCGGCGGCCTCTACGCCACGGCCTGGATTATCCTTGCTGCCTATCTCATGCGCTTCTTCGCGCTGGCGATGAAACCGGTTACCACCGCCGTTGGACAAATCTCCCGTGACCTCGATGAAGCGGCGGCTGTCTCCGGCGCTCGCCCCATGCGCCGGATGCTGACGATCACTGCGCCCCTGGCAGCACCGGCGGCTGTTGCAGGCGCACTGCTTGTCTTCATGAGCGCATTCAATGAGCTGACCGTCTCGGCGCTGCTATGGTCAAGTGGCAACGAGACGCTGGGCGTTGTGCTGTTCAGCCTGGAGGAAGCTGGCCTCGGCACCCAGGCAGCAGCCATAGCCGTCACTACAATCATTGTAGTGGTCCTGCTTCTTTTCGTTCTGGACCGGCTTGGAAAAAAGCTGCCAGCAGGCGTTTTGCCCTGGCGGTAGCTACGGAATAATCCAGGCGTCAGTGACGGCAACATGCACCTTTTCGCCAATCGCGACCGCAGTGGGGCAATCGAGAGTCAGGCGTTCCCCATTCACAAGTTGCAACTGCGTTTCGTGCACAGGCCCCCGATAGGTGCTTTCCTTCACAACGGCCACAAGTCCCTCCTCGGCTAGGCTAATCGCTTCCGGCCTTAACAGAACTTGCACTTGGTCAGCGCCACCTGCTTCTCCGCGCGCTTTCACCCGATGACCGACAATGTCAAGAAGGGTCGATGATCCATTCCGCTGCATAACCGTTCCGGACACAACCGCCCCGCGTCCGATGAACCCGGCAACTTTCTGGTCGGATGGCGAATGGTAGACCTCGGCAGGGGAGGCGATCTGCAGAATATTTCCCGCATTCATTACAGCGATGCGGTCCGAGAGAGCCAGGGCCTCCGACTGATCGTGCGTGACATAAACGATCGTCGCGCGCGTGCGGCGATGAATGTCACGGAATGCCTCGACCATGGAGGCCCGCAGGTGCATGTCGAGATTGGCAAGCGGCTCGTCGAAGAGAATGATCTTGGCATCCGCCACCAGGCAGCGCGCAAGGGCAACGCGCTGGCGTTGACCGCCGGACAGTTCCTCGATCCGCCTCTTGGCGTAGCCGGTAAGACCCACACTCTCAAGCACGGCATCGACGCGGCCGACGATCTCATTGCGGGCAACTTTGCGTGTCTTCAGCGGGTACGCGACATTTTCGGCCACATCCATATGCGGCCACAACGCATAGGACTGGAATACCACACCGACGCCGCGGTCTTCCGGCAATTTTTGCTGCCGGGCATCCGCGATCAGTTCGTCTGCGAACAATATGCGACCTTCATCCGGGGCCTCGAATCCGGCGAGCAACCGTAACAACGTCGTCTTTCCGCAGCCCGACGGTCCAAGCAGTGAGGTGAACGATCCGGAGGGGAAATCGATCGAAATATCGTTGAGTGCGGTTGTTCCACCAAAGCGTTTTGTCACGTTCTGGATGAGAATTTCAGTCATGCCGCACCTTTTCAATTCTTCATGCGTTATGGCACCGCCTATGGGGCGAAGCTGTAACAATTGTGTGACGAGCAGTTGATCCTCTGCGGATATCCAGCGAAAAACCCAGTTGGTGCCTATAGGTGGCACAGGACGTGCGGGCATGCAGCTCAAATCATTACAAAAGTATAATTTGTAATGGCCCGCAGAGGGATTAGTGCTGGGGTCTTCGGCGTTCCACAACGAAGAGAAAATGGCATGAAGCGCATCGGCCTTGTGATTGCAGTCCCTGTCATCGTCGGCGTCGGCTATTTCCTTGCTTATCCCGAATTGTCCCTGCGTGCCTCGGCGCCCGATACGGCTGCTGTGCCGTCAGCATTCCTCTCGGCTGGTAACAGCACCATGGCAGCGGCAGGAAAACGACGGAAAGCTTCCGCTGTGCCGCTTGTTGCCGTCGCCGAGGCGAAGTCGGAGGACGTCCCGATCACCAAGACTGTGGTCGGGACGATTGAACCTGTCGATACAGTTGCCATTCGACCGCAGATTGATGGTGTTGTCGTTGCCGATAACGTCACTGATGGTCAGATGGTGAAAGCCGGCGATGTGCTCTTCCGTCTCGACGATCGGGCCATCCGGGCCATGATCGACAGGGACCAGGCTCAGCTCACCAAGGACCAGGCCAGTCTGGTCGCTGCCAACCTGGATCTGGCCGGTGCGCAGGATCTTGAGAAGCGGCATGTCGACACGAACCAGCAGGTTTACCAGTCCGAGGCCGCCGTAAAGGTACTGGAATCTTCCATCGCCATGGACAAGGCACAGATTGAAGCCGACCAGGTACAGCTGTCCTATATGACGATCAGCGCGCCGATCGACGGACGCGTTGGTGTCGTCAGCACGTCAATAGGCAATCTGGTTCGCACGGCCGACACAGGAAGCGGCCTCTTGACGATCACCAGGACGGTGCCCCTTCGCGTCTCGTTCACAGTGGCCGAAAGCGACCTGCCAGCCCTGAGGAAAGTTGTGGCTGAGCATCCCACCGCCGTTCAGATCAAACTTCCCGGCAGCAGCGATACGATTGCAACCGGCACGTTGAATTTTATCGATTCCAGCGTCGACACCGCTTCCGGCACCATCGTGCTGAAGGCCGATGTGGCCAATACTGACGGCGCACTTTGGCCCGGTCAATATGTGACCGCAATAGTTGATATGAGCGTTCACAAAGACGCAACAACTGTGCCGTTGATCGCTGTCCAGCAGGGTAACGACGGATCCTTCGTCTTCCTCGTCCATGCAGACAAGACCGTCGCAATGCAGCCGGTCACACTTGCCACGACCGTTGGTGATATCGCTGTCATAGCGTCCGGCATCAAGCCTGGAGATCAGGTCGTCGTTGATGGTCAGCTCCATCTGCAGGATGGAGCGACGGTGCAGACGACCGAGGCGCAGACATCTGACACCCCTCCGGTTGCCGAGAACGTTGGTGCTGCCTCAGTCGAGGCCTCCAAATGAACATTTCATCCATTTTCATCCGGCGGCCCATTGCGACGATACTGCTTTCAATTGCGCTCGCCGCCTCCGGCCTTTTTGCCTACAAGTTTCTGCCGGTTGCCGCGCTGCCGGAAGTCGATTTTCCGATTATAACGGTCTCGGCCAAACTTCCGGGAGCTGCCCCGGATACAATGGCCAACGCGGTCGCAACGCCGCTCATCAAACAGTTTTCGACAATCCAGGCCATTTCCACGATCAGCGCGACCAGCACGCTCGGTTCAACGCAGATCACCCTCGAATTCGATCTCAACCGCAATATCGATCAGGCTGCCGCTGATGTCGAAGCAGCCATCGCCAGCACCTTGCGGCGACTGCCCTCCAACATGACCACTCCGCCGAGCTACCGGAAAACCAATCCGGCCGATGCGCCGGTGGTTCTTGTCGCTTTGCAAAGCGACACGATGCAGCTGTCAAAGCTTGATGACTACGCCGAAAACGTGATGTCTCCGGCTTTCTCAACGATCACGGGCGTGGGTGAAGTCCAGGTCCTCGGCGCCAAGGAATATGCGGTGCGCGTTGAGGTCGATCCCAATGCCGTAACGGCTCGCGGGATAGGTCTGGACGAATTGACGAACGCCGTAGCCGCCAACAATTCGATTGCACCCGTCGGCACGATATCTAGCCCGACACAACAGATGGCGATCGAGGCCGATACCCAAGCCCAAAATGCCGATACATTTCGCCAAATCATCGTCGCGTCTCCTAACGGCAAGCTTGTTCGCCTTGGCGACGTGGCGCGGGTCGTGGATTCAGTCGCCACCACTCAAACGGAGAGCAGATATGATGGCAAGCCATCTCTGGTACTGGCAGTATTTCGCCAGCCTGGCGCCAATACGGTCGACGTCGTGGATCGCGTCAAGGCTATACTTCCACAGTTCCAGCAAGATCTCGGCCCAACAGCCAGTATCCACACCCTGAACGATCGTTCTGCCTCGATCCGGCAGGCGGTTTCCGATGTGCAGTTTACGCTCATTCTCACCATCGCCCTGGTGATCATGGTTATCTTCGTGTTCCTGCGCCGGCTGTCCGCCACCATGATCCCGATCATCGCGGTGCCGCTATCGCTGATCGCCACGCTGGGGGCAATGTACGTGCTCGGCTTTTCGATCGACAACATTTCCCTCCTTGGCCTCACACTCTCGGTGGGATTGGTCGTCGACGACGCAATCGTCATGCTCGAGAACATCACGCGGCACATCGAAGATGGCATGTCCCCGCGCGAAGCAGCATTGAAGGGCAGCGCGGAGATCGGTTTTACCATCATATCGATCACCACGTCTCTCGTTGCCGTTTTCATACCCATTCTGCTCATGGGCGGCGTCGTTGGGCGTATCTTCAATGAATTCGCGGTCGTCGTTACCGTTGCTATCGTTGCCTCGGCACTGGTATCGCTGACGTTGACGCCCATGTTGTGCAGCCACCTTCGCGGGGAAAAGCATGGCAAGGGCGACGCGAAGAAGCCATTCACGGAACGCGTTTTCGACATCGTACAGTCCGGTTATGCACGCGTCCTCGATCTTTGCCTGCGTGCCCGGCCAGTGATCCTCGCCGTATTTTTGCTGACGGTGGTTGCGACGGTCTATCTCTTCTACACGATCAATAAGGGGTTCCTTCCGACGGAAGACATCGGCCAATTGTCGATTTCAACCGAAGCGCGGCAGGATATTTCGTTCGAAGCCATGGTGGCGCTGCAGAAACAGGTGGCCGATGCGATATCCAGCCGGCCCTATGTGGCGCACATCGTTTCCAATGTTGGTGGCGGCTTCAATTCCTCCAGTCTCAATCAGGGACGATTCTTTGTCGAGTTGAAACCGAAAGCGGAACGTGCGCCGCTCGAGAGTGTACTCAGCGATCTTCGCCGGACGCTGGCTAAAGTACCCGGCATCAACAGCTATCCGGTTGCCGTACAAAATCTGCGGATTGGCGGTGTCTCGTCCAATGCGCAATACCAATATGTTCTCCAAAGCGTCAGCGCGGCTGATCTCTATCCCTGGTCGCAGAAAATCATGCTGGCGATGCAGCAGGAGCGGAATACCTTCATCGATGTTTCGAGCAACCTGCAGAACAATGCGCTGCAGGCCAATCTCGTCATCGATCAGGACAAGGCGCAACTCCTCGGCATCAATTCTGATCAGCTTCGCAACACGCTGTACTATGCGTTCGGCACCAATCAGGCATCGACGATATTTTCGACGGGTGACAGCTACCAGGTCATACTCGAACTCGACCCGGCGATTCCATGGACCACCGACAAGCTCGATCAGATGCAGATCAGGTCAACGACAACCAACAAGCTGATACCGCTTTCCGCCTTCGCCCACGTCGAACGCAAGACGGGCCTGCTTGCGGTCAGTCAACTGGGTCAGCTGCCCGCCGTCACGATCTCTTTCAATCTGCCGCAAGGGGTGGCGCTCAGCCAGGCCGTACAGGAACTCGACGCGCTGAAAACGCAACTCAATGTTCCTGGCACCATTACCTCCACCTTCACCGGTACGGCCAAGGTGTTCGAGCAATCGCTTGCCAATCAGGGCCTGCTCGTCGGTGCTGCAATCCTGACGATCTATATCGTCCTGGGAATTCTCTACGAAAGTTTTGTCCACCCGCTCACCATCCTCACCGGGCTGCCAGCCGCCGCCGCGGGTGCGCTCGCCACGCTGGAAGTGTTCGGCTACGACCTCAGCGTCATCGCGATCATCGGCATCCTGATGCTGATCGGTATCGTCAAGAAGAATGCCATCATGATGATCGATTTTGCGCTTGCCCGTCAAAGAGCCGGTGAGACTTCGTTCGATGCCATACGCGAGGCCTGCCTCGTGCGTTTCCGGCCGATCATGATGACAACATTCGCCGCGCTGATGGGTACCATTCCCATCGCCATCGGTGCAGGCGCCAGCTCAGAGCTCCGCCAGCCGCTCGGTGTGGCTGTTGTCGGCGGGCTTGTCGTCTCGCAGATCCTGACGCTGTTCATCACGCCGGTCATCTTTCTCTACATGGAAGACCTGTCGCGAGCACTGAACACATTGGGGAACAGGCTTGTTGGCAAGCATGCACCTGATACCGTTGCTGCTGAGTGAGTACTAAACCACCGTGGAACAGACTGCCGCGAAGTGGATGCTCGCCGCGATCAACACCAACCCATGCCATATCGCATTGTGAAAAGGCATCCGCTCCACGATGTGGAAGATCACGCCGAAGGAATAGACCAGCCCGCCGGCCAAGATGAGCCAAAGGATCGAAGCGGAAAGCGCGCCGGCGAGTTCCTGATAAGCCGCTACACCGCTCCAGCCGAGCGCCAGGTACAGGCCGATCGACAATCTGTCGAACCGATTCGGTTTCAGGAGTTTCAGCAGAACCCCAGCCGCCGCGATTGCCCACACGGTTGCCAGAAGCCACCACGTTCCGCTCTTGGCCATGAACGGCGTATACGTCCCGGCGATCAGTAGATAGATCGCCGAGTGATCGAAGCGCCGCAGCAGCCGTTTCACTGGCGAGATGGGCCACACATTGTAGACCGCGGAAATCGTTATCGAGAGCACGAGCGTTGTCAGATAGATCGTCGTCGCCACATATGCGCCTACCGCTGTATGATCGACCATGACGGACAGAAGCGCGATCGATCCAACGATTGCCAGGATGACGCCAGTGATATGGATGGCGCTATCGGCCCGCAATTCGGCAAGGGAATAGTTCCGGTAAGTTACGGCAGATATTGCAGATGTGCTTCGTTTGCGCATTTTGATGGCCTTTGACCAGATTGGTTCACTCCGCGAACGGCTGCCCGATTTCTCCCAATACAATTGTCCTTTGAATGACGATTGTCCAGCATGCGGGTTTCGAAGCTGCCGTATCAGAAGAGGATTCTGCCGCAATGCTCTCTCGGTCAAAACAGAAATTCCCATCAAAACCACTCAAAAAGAGTTGCACACCTCATTTCTCTGAACTAATACTTTGGTCGGAGGAATTTTCTCGTGGTTAAGATGACGCTCGAAGACGTCGCCCGAGAAGCCGGTGTCAGTCTCGCAACGGTTGATCGTGTCGTGAACGGGAGGATTGGTGTGCATGCGCGCACCATCGAGCGTGTCAACGCGGCCATCAAACAGCTCGGCTTTCTGCCCGATCCGCATGCGTCTCGTCTGGCGCGCGGTCGCGATTATGACTTCCGTATCATTTTGCCGACCGGTGAAAATGAATTCATGCAGGCGCTTGCCGCCGAGTTCCGCGCCACTCGCGAACGTCACCTGCAGGAGCGGGTGCGCCTGTCGATCCAGCACGTTGATACGTTCGACGGCATTGCACTTGCCGCCGCGCTGGAAAAACTGCCGTCGGGGATTGACGGCGTCGCCGTGGTTGCGCTCGATCATCCCGCCGTTACCGAAGCAATCAATGCATTGGCCGATGCAGGCGTTGTCGTTCTCACTCTTGTCTCGGACGTGCCGAATTCGCGCCGGGCCCATTATGTCGGCATCGACAATTTTGCCGCCGGCCGCACTGCCGCCTCGCTGATTGGCCGCTTCGTAGGCCCGCGCAAGGGCAAGGTCGGCATGATCGCGGGCTCGCTCGCGTTGCGTGACCACATCGAGCGCCAGTTCGGCTTCGAGCAGATTCTTTCACGCGAATACCCCAATCTCGAAGTGCTGCCCGTGCGCGAGGCCCGCGACGAGAATGCTCGGGTTGAGGCGGTCAGCCGCTCGCTCCTGCAGGATCACCCGGACCTCGTGGCTATTTACAATGCCGGTGGCGGACAGGCGGGTGTCATCGCCGCACTGGAGGCAACAGGCCGGGTATCCGATGTAATTTTCGTCGCGCATGAACTGACCCCCTCGACCCGGCGCCACCTCGTGCGAGGCACGGTCGACGCGCTCATCAACCAGGACGCCGGGCATATGGCGCGCAGCACTGCGCGTATTTTGACAGCACTGCGCGAAGGACGCCCGATCGTCCCCGGACAGGAACACATCCGCATAGATATTTTTCTCAGGGACAACATGCCCTGACGCAAGGCAGATTGAAGGAGGAGAACTTATGAAGACGATCAAGGGGCCAGCCATTTTTCTCGCACAGTTTGCGGGCGACGCGGCACCGTTCAATTCCTTCGACGCTATCTGCAAATGGGCAGCATCGCTGGGCTATAAGGGTATCCAGATCCCGGCCTGGGATGGCCGTCTCATCGATTTGAAGAAAGCCTCCGACTCAAAGGACTATTGCGACGAGCTTGCCGGGGTCGCTGCTTCGCATGGCCTGACCATCACCGAACTATCAACCCACCTTCAGGGCCAGCTCGTTGCGGTGCATCCGGTCTACGATGAATTGATGGACGGCTTTGCCGCGCCGGAAGTGCATGGCAATCCTAAAGCCCGGCAGGAATGGGCAGTGGACCAGCTCAAGCGTGCGGCGCGCGCTTCGAAGCATCTCGGCCTCAAGGTCATGCCGACCTTCTCCGGTGCGCTCGCCTGGCCGTTCCTCTATCCGTTCCCGCAGCGTCCGGCAGGACTGGTCGAAGCAGCCTTCGACGAACTAGCCAAGCGCTGGACGCCGATCCTCAATTATCTCGACGAGCAGGGTGTCGATGCCGCCTATGAAATCCATCCCGGCGAAGACCTGCATGACGGCATCACCTACGAGATGTTCCTCGAACGGGTGAAAAATCATCCGCGCGCCAACCTTCTCTACGATCCGTCCCACTTTGTGCTGCAGCAGCTCGATTATCTCGATTACATCGACATCTATCACGAGCGGATCAAAGCCTTCCACGTCAAGGATGCCGAGTTCAATCCGACAGGCCGGCAGGGCGTCTATGGCGGTTTCCAGTCCTGGGTCAACCGCGCCGGCCGTTTCCGCTCGCTCGGCGACGGGCAGGTGGATTTTGGTGCCGTCTTTTCCAAACTGACCGCCCACGATTTCGATGGCTGGGCTGTGCTGGAATGGGAATGTGCCCTGAAGCATCCTGAGGATGGTGCCCGCGAAGGCGCCGACTTCATCAACGCCCATCTGATCAGGGTTACCGAACGGGCCTTCGATGATTTTGCCGGAGCCGGCACCGACGACGCGGCCAATCGCCGTATTCTGGGATTGAGTTAAGAGGACAGAACGATGGCTATTGGAGCATCAAAGGAAAAACCTGCAACCCGGCGCATTCGTATCGGCATGGTCGGCGGCGGGCAGGGCGCATTCATCGGCGCGGTGCATCGCATCGCCCTGCGCATCGATGATCAGTATGAGCTCGTGGCGGGCGCACTTTCCTCCGATCCGGCGCGCGCCAAGGCTTCGGCACTAGAAATCGGCATTGCCGACGACCGCGCCTATACGTCGTTCGAGGAAATGGCCAAGGCCGAGGCCAAGCGTCCGGACGGTATCGAAGCGGTTTCCATCGTGACACCGAACCACATGCACGGACCCGCCGCCAAGGCATTCCTCAGGGCAGGCATTCACGTCATCTGCGACAAGCCGCTGACGACGACCGTCAAGGAAGCCAAGGAACTCGTCTCGCTGGTCAAGAAGACCGGCAAGCTCTTTGTCGTCACGCATAACTACACCGGCTATCCAATGATCCGTCAGGCAAAGGCCATGGTGGAAAAGGGCCTGCTCGGCACACTGCGGCTGGTCCAGGCGGAATATCCGCAGGATTGGATGACCGAAAAAACCGAAGCTACAGGCTCCAAGCAGGCCGAGTGGCGTGTCGATCCGAAGCGCTCGGGCGCGGGCGGCGCCATTGGTGACATCGGCACGCATGCCTATAATCTCGCCTGCTTCGTCTCCGGTCTCAAGCTCAAGCAGCTTTGCGCTGAACTGACCAGCTTTGGCGAAGGCCGCGTGCTTGACGACGATGTGCAGATACTCATGCGCTTCGATGGCGGCGCCAAGGGCATGATATGGGCGAGCCAGGTCGCGCCGGGCAATGAGAATGGTCTGAAGCTGCGGATCTACGGTACCAAGGGCGGTATCGAGTGGACGCAGGCTGATCCCAACTATCTCTGGTACACGCCGTTCGGCAAGCCCAAGCAATTGCTGACGCGCGGTGGGGCTGGCGCATCGCCGGAAGCTGCACGCGTTACCCGCGTTCCCGGCGGTCATCCGGAAGGCTATCTCGAAGGCTTCGCCAACATCTACACCGAAGCGGCACAGGCGATCATCGCGGCCCGAACCGGCAAGAAGGCGCCCAAGGATGTGATCTTTCCAACCGTCGAGGATGGGCTTGCTGGGGTGGAATTCATCGAAGCCGCCGTGAAATCCTCGAAGGCGGGCGGCGTCTGGACGAAGCTGTGATGGAGACAAGCCAAACCACAAACGACGCTGCAGTCCCCGTCCTTGAAGCACGGGGCATCGCCAAGGCGTTCGGGCCGGTCGAGGTGCTGACCGATATCAGCCTGTCGGTCATGCCTGGCGAGGTCCACGCGATCATCGGCGAGAATGGTGCCGGCAAATCGACGCTGATGAAGCTGATGAGCGGGCATCTCCAGCCAACCCGCGGCACCGTGGCAATCGACGGCGAGCCGGTACACTTCGCTGGACCCGTCGACGCCGAACATCGCGGGCTGGTTCTGGTGCATCAGGAGATCCTGCTCGCGCCGGACCTCACTGTTGCGCAGAACATCTTCATGGGCCGCGAGTTGAAACGCGGCCTCATGGTCAATGATCGCGAGATGAATCGCCAGTCTGCCGAAGCCGTGCGTAGTCTCGGCGCCGACATCGACCCGACGACCCAGATTTCGCGGCTCTCCATCGCCCGTCGCCAGCTCGTCCAGATCGCGCGTGCCCTGCAGGTGCCACACCGCGTAGTGATTTTCGACGAGCCGACGGCTTCGTTGACGCCGTTCGAAACCGAAGCGTTGTTGAAAGTCATCCGCGACCTGCGCGACAAGGGCGTGGCCGTTCTCTACATCTCGCACCGCCTGCCGGAAGTGGGAGCAATAGCCGATCGCATCACGGTCTTGCGCGACGGCAAATTGATCGCAACACGCAACGCCTCCGAGTTGCAGCCCGTCGACATGGCAAGGCTGATGGTTGGCCGGGATATGTCGCAGCTCTATCCAGAGCGCGAGGACACGGCGAGCCGCCAAAACGTGCTCGACGTCAAGAATTTCGACGTGCCAGGCTATGCTCGCGACGCCTCATTCACCCTGCGCAAAGGCGAAATCCTCGGATTTGCCGGGTTGATCGGCGCCGGTCGCACTGAACTGTTCGAAGGATTGGTCGGGCTGCGCACGGGCCATGGTGAGGTCACGCTGAACGGCAAGCCGGTAAAGTTCCATACCGTTCGCGACAGCATGGCAGCGGGCATCGTTTACTTGAGCGAGGATCGCAAGGGCAAGGGCCTTCTGCTCGCGCAGGATCTGCGCACCAACCTGACACTGGCGACGCTGGAGAAATTCACCAAGGGTCCGTTGATCGAGCGGAAGCGTGAGGACAAAAGCCTCGACAAGGCCATCGTCGATTTCGACATCCGCGCCCGCCGCCGCGATCTACTGGCCGGGCAGCTTTCCGGCGGCAACCAGCAGAAACTTCTCCTGGCGAAGATGATGCTGCTGGAGCCGAGCATCGTCATCATAGACGAGCCGACGCGTGGTATCGACATCGGCACCAAGGAACAAATCTACAAATTCATCGCCGACCTCGCCAAGGCAGGCAAATCAGTAATCGTCATCTCGTCGGAAATGCAGGAACTCATCGGCATTTGCCATCGCATCCTCGTCATGCGCTCGTCGCGCATCGTCGGCGAGGTCACCGGCGATGCGATGACCGAAGATGAAATTGTCGTCTACGCCACCGGCGTGAAAATCAACGAAGCAGAGCTTTACAGTGCGGGGAACGCATGAGCGACACCAAGACAATAACCGACACACGCGGTATTGGCCGCAAGTTCGCGGATCTCGACAAGACGGCGGTTGCGCCATTTCTCGCGCTTGCCGCGCTGTTCCTGCTTGGCGCGCTGGTCAACCCGAATTTCCTGTCCATCGACAATCTCCTCAACGTCCTGACCCGCTCTTCCTTCATCGCCATCATCGCAGTGGGTGCGACCTTCGTCATCTCCGCCGGCGGGCTCGACCTCTCCGTCGGATCGATGGCTGCGCTCGTCGCGCATCGTCGGCGAGGTCACCGGCGATGCGATGACCGAAGATGAAATTGTCGTCTACGCCACCGGCGTGAAAATCAACGAAGCAGAGCTTTACAGTGCGGGGAACGCATGAGCGACACCAAGACAATAACCGACACACGCGGTATTGGCCGCAAGTTCGCGGATCTCGACAAGACGGCGGTTGCGCCATTTCTCGCGCTTGCCGCGCTGTTCCTGCTTGGCGCGCTGGTCAACCCGAATTTCCTGTCCATCGACAATCTCCTCAACGTCCTGACCCGCTCTTCCTTCATCGCCATCATCGCAGTGGGTGCGACCTTCGTCATCTCCGCCGGCGGGCTCGACCTCTCCGTCGGATCGATGGCTGCGCTCGTCGCGGGTATCATGATCCTGTTCCTGAATTCGGCAGCCATTGACGGTGATACGGCCATGCTGGCAGCCGGCGTCGTTGTCGCCATCGGCGTCGGGGCTCTGGCGGGGTTATTGAACGGCGCCGTCATCACGATCGGCAAGATAGAGCCCTTCATCGTCACGCTCGGCACCATGGCGATCTTCCGCTCGGTCACCGTCTGGCTGGCCGATGGCGGGTCGATCGCCATGAAATCAATCGCGATGCGTAACATGTTCCGCCCGGTCTATACGGGCGTTTTCCTTGGCCTGCCATTTCCGGTCTGGCTCATCATCGCAGTCGGCCTGCTCGGTGCGTTCATTCTCTATAAAACCTCATTCGGACGGCATGTGATCGCCGTCGGTTCGAACGAGGATGTCGCGCGCTATTCCGGCATCCACGTCAACCGCGTGCGGGCCATGACCTATATCCTTCAGGGCATCTGCGTGGCGATTGCCGTTGTGGTCTATGTTCCGCGTCTTGGTGCAGCCACCACCACCACCGGCATGCTGTGGGAGTTGCAGGCGATCACGGCCGTGGTCATTGGCGGCACCGCGCTGCGCGGTGGCGTCGGCCGTATCTGGGGCACGATCTGCGGTGCCTTCATGCTGGAGATCGTCGGCAACATCATGGTGCTCTCCAACATCGTCAGCGAATATCTGATCGGTGCCGTCCAGGGCACGATCATCATCATCGCTATGCTGGTGCAGCGTACGCTGCAGAAGAAAAAGTGAATAAGGGTGTGTTGAGATTCAGGTCAGGGCGAGACGAAAATGGTGGTTTTCGAGAACCGGAGCGCAGTGGACATTCTAGTCCATGAGCACCGGAAGCGGAGAACACCGCCATTTGCAGGCCGCCATGGTCTGAATATCAGCATAGCCTAAACGGGACGGGGGAACGGGGCCACCCACCGAGCCGCAATCAAGGCCCGAACTAAAAATTGGGAGAAGACAAATGCGTAAACTTTTGATCGGTCTTGTCGGGGCGGTTCTCGCTTCGTCGATGACCCTCGCCAACGCCCAGGACAAGAAGGTCAACATCGCTGTTTCCATTCCAGCGGCTGACCACGGCTGGACCGGCGGCGTCGTCTATCACGCCGAACGCGCAGCCAAGATTCTCGAAGCCAATCATCCGGGCTTGAAGATCACCATCAAGACATCGCCGGACGGCGCGTCGCAGGCCAATGCGCTGGAAGATCTGACGACCCAGGGCATCGATGCACTGGTAACCCTGCCGCACAATTCCGACGAGCTGACCGATCCGATCCGCGCGGTCAAGGAAAAGGGCGTCTTCGTTACCGTGGTTGACCGGGCGTTGTCCGATCCGACCATTCAGGATCTCTACGTTGCCGGCAATAATCCGGAACTCGGCCGTGTCGCGGGCGAGTATCTCAAGAATACGCTGAAAACTGGTGACGTCGTGGTCATCCGCGGTCTGCCGATCGTCATCGATGAAGAGCGCCAGAAGGGTTTTGACGATGCGATCGCCGGCAGCGGCATCAAGGTCCTCGACAAGCAGTTCGGTAACTGGTCCCGCGATGATGCCTTCAAGATCATGCAGGACTACCTGACCAAGTTTCCGAAGATCGACGCCGTATGGTGCCAGGACGACGACATGGCTGTCGGCGTGCTCGAAGCCATCAGCCAGGCCAAGCGTACCGACATCAAGATGGTTATCGGCGGCGCCGGCATGAAGGACATGATCAAGCGCGTTGCCGATGGCGATGCAATGACACCGATCAACGTCCTCTATCCGCCTTCAATGGTCGCGACTGCAATGGAACTCACCGCCGCCAATTTCTACGACCAGGTACCGGTGCGCGGCAAGTATATCCTCGACGCAACCCTCGTCACCAAGGAAAATGCCAAGGAGTTCTATTTCCCTGACTCACCCTTCTAATCTTGAGGTCAGTTAGCCAACTGAAAACTGGAAAGGCCCGCAAGGGCCTTTCTTTTAACCGCCGAACGCCAGCGGTATGTTGAAAGCCCAGGTGGAGCGGCCTGCGTCAGCTGGTATTGGCGGGAAGGGTGCCGCACGGCGCACCGTGTCCATGCCCGCCTTGTCGACAGCGGCATTGCCAGAGCTGCGGCCAATGCCGACGCCGGTTACGCTGCCATTGCTGGCAACGACAAACGAGACGAGCACCTCACCGCGCAGCCGTCCCTGCCGCCGCAGTGCCCGACGCAGCTTTGATGTCACAGTGCCGGGATAATTGGAAACGGCAGCGTTGCCCTGCGCCAAAGCTTTGCCCTTGGCATTTCCATCGGCATTCTTCTGGCCATCGTTCTTTCCATCGGCAATACCGCTGCGCGCGGTCCGCTCATTTTTGCCGTCACCGCCCGATGCTGCCTTCGCCGGCGCTTTCGTGGCCTTTGCCGCTGGCGCTGCTTTCTTGGCAGGCTCTTGCGGCTTTTCAACAGTGCGCTTTTCGGGCGCATGTGTCTCGATCGCTGGCTTCTGCACCACGGGCTTTTCTACCGCCTTTACTACGGGTTCATCCTCGACCGGCTGGATCATTTCCCTGGAAGGTTGCTGAACCACGTTTTCATCCTGCGTCGGCTGCAGCGGCGTAACGGCAAGAATTTCAGGCGCCTCGCTTGGGGCAACTTTCAGCACTTCCGCCGGAGCCGGATCAACGGCTACAGGTATGCTCTCGACAGGAGTTACTCTCTCTACCGGTTCAGCGACTTCGACGGGCCTTGCCGTTTCGACCTCCTTTACCGGCTTCGGCATCGCCATGGTCACCAATGAAACGTTCATTGCCTCGGGATTTGCCGGTTCGGGAGCGCCGGAGGCATTCGCGTCCACCGATCCATCGCCGAGCAGAGCCGCCATCGTGTCCTCACTACCGGCGATCAGCACTTCATCGGCAACGAAGCCGATAAGAAGCAGGGCAAATGCCGCATGAAACCCGCAGGAGATGGCAAGCTTCCGGTACCACTTCGATGTAGACATCTGCGGCTTGGCCGCAAGACTTCCATGTTCAACAGCATCGGAGGAAAGTTCACATTCCCTTGTATCGGGAAGTTCGGCGACTGCAGTTTCGTCTTCTGCCACACCGAGAAAGGCATCGTTCTCGATTACAAAAAGCGCTGGTGGATCCTTGCGTTTGCGAGCAGGTGATACTTCGGGTCGGAACGCCAGCGCATAGGCCATTTCTAACTCCCGAATTGCACGCCGGATTTCGTTGTTGGATTAAGTTGGCGGATACAGGCCTTTGGATCGACACCCGCGCCGGAACATTCGGTCGCATCGTTAACCAGGACACGGGCGATCTTGGAACAATCCGTATCACCAAGATCGAAGCGCCGGACCTTGGTCTTGCCCTGAGGCAGGTCCTTGAAATCCAGAACCGTGATCCGGTCGACCACCTGGGCCTGATTGAATAACGCAATCTCGAACGCCGCCTTGTCGAGCGGCGCTTTGAGATTGTTGGTGACGATGAACGTCAGCCTGCAGCCCTTGTCGGAGGCCTGCAGGGCGTTAAGTTCAAGTGTCAGGGTTGGCGCCGCCGGGGAGGACTCTTGCCCCGACGTCGCCCCTGTTGCGGCAAGCAGGAATATGGCTGTACTACAGCGCCGCGCGTCCGTAAGGACCCCCAAAGGACGCTGTAGCCTTCTGACACTACGCATGATCCGGTTCGAAAAAAGCGAGCGTTTTTCGGGATCGTGCGTGGGTGTCATGCTATGGCCAAGGCTTGCTGCAAATTTCATGATTACCACCCGAATTGTTTCGCCAGCGTGAGCTTGAAGGTGCGTCCCTTCGCGTCCGTACCGGCTAGGTTGTTGCGATAGAATTTGTCGAAGAGGTTCTCGACCGCGAAACGTGCCTCGAAGCCGGCATATTTTTCGTCAGTCGGCTTCCATGAGGCGAAGATGTCGTGCACGCCATAACCCGGCGTTGGCTCGCCGGTGAAACCGGTGTCCGCAGAAGCGGCAAACCTGCCACGCCAGCCATACTCGACGCCGTAGTCAACCACGCGTCCGCCAAGCGTCAGCGCGAGATTCTGCGCCGGAATACTCGTCAGGGGTTCGCCGGTCTCCTCGTCCTCGCCCTTGATGTAGCTATAGGCGGCACGGGCGAAGAACACCTCGGCATCATAGGAACCTTCGACCTCGATACCGTAGATCTTGGCTTCATTTATGTTGACGTAATAGGTGACTGGCAGCCGGTTGCGATTGTCCGGATTGGTCGTGATCAGATTGCGCAGCTGGTTATAGAAACCGGTTGTCTTCAGCTGCAGCGTGTCGCCGGCGCGGGCAAGGTCATAACCCGAAACGGCAAAACCGACCTCGTAGTTATTCGACGTTTCCTTTTCCAGATCGATGCTGGCAATCCGCCCGCCCGGATAGGTCCGGCCCGGTACAGAGGTCGAGTACAGTTCGTCGATGGTCGGGAAACGCTCCGTGTGTGCGACCGATCCAAACACCGAGAACGTATCGTTGAACTTGTAGAGCGCCGCGAGCTTGGGCGATATGGCGTCATCGGACTCATCGTCCGCACCTCGGATACCATCGGCAGGCGACGTTTCGCGGTAATCGAAGCGAATGCCTGGGATCAATGTCAGCTTTTCACGCCAGATAAATTCGTTCTGGGCATAGAGGCCGTATTTTGTTTCCGTGCCTTCGGGATGGAAAAGGATCGCTCCGGGCGAAAGGCCAGCAATTGATTCCGCCTCACGATCCTGATGGCTGATCTGCGTGCCGAGCGTCAGGAAGTTTTCGAAATTATCGCCCTTGTATTCGAACGTGTTCTCAAGCCGCGCCTGCAACGTCTTGTAGGCATAGTCTGAATCGTCGAACAGCGGGCTCGGGACTCCCGGCAGACCGGACGCATTGGACTGCTTGTTGGATGTGTCGGAGTAGGAAAGGTTGAACTTCAGATCAAGCCACGGATTGTCGCTCGCCGGATTTTCATAGGCGAACACCACTGTCTGGTCGGTGACCTTGCGGTCGACCGTACCGAAACCGCTATCGGTCTGCGAGTATTCCTGATCGTCCGTATCGCCCTGCCAACGCTGATACGAAAGCCGGATCGTCTGCTCATTTCCGTCGCCAAATCGATAGGTGCCCTTGGCGAGGCCGGACCAGGATTCGAATTCAGAGCCGGAAATATCATCGCCATTGCCGTCCGTAAAATCGTTGGACTGGCGGTAATTCCCCATGCCGAGGAACTCGAAATTCTCGTTGATCCGCGTCGCGTAAATGGTCGAGCCGAGAAGGCCGGTGCCATTGGAATCATAGGCGCTCTTGACGCGAACTGCATTGTTCTGGCCATCAGCGAGAAAGTCCGCGGCATCCTTCGTCGTCAAATTAATAACGCCGCCGAGCGCGCCGGAACCATAAAGCGTCGAGGACGCCGGTCCGCGTAGCACTTCGACCTGCTTGTAGAGCTCGGGATCGCTGAAGAAGGATCCCATGCGGTATTGCTCGTAGAATTTTGGCGTACCGTCGACATTGATGATGATCTTGGATTCATCAGCCGCTGCCGCCGCACCGATACCGCGAATGTTGAATGCCTCGCCGAACACGCGGTCACTGCCGATGGCGGTCACGCCGGGGACGTCGCGCAGCGTGTCGCCGATCGTTTGTGGCTGATCCTGGTCGATCTGTTCCTGATCGATCACTGTCACCGCCTGCGGCGTGTCGATAGCAATCTTGTCGACACCTGCACCCACGACCAGGCGCTGCAACAGGGTCACGCGGCCCTTCTTCGCCGCCTCACCTTGAACCGGCTCACTTGTTTCCGTTTTCTGTTCCGCCTGCTGCGCCCCAGCAACATGCGTTCCAATCATCATCGTCATTGCCGCTCCGCCAAGCAAAGCAGTGATATTGCGTGCCACCAGCCCCATAATTCTCATTCTCTCCAGGTTCAGTTAGTCGCTGGCTGGCCGGGAGAGCTTCATGGGATGCTCCAATGCTTGCTTGCAGTTTTTGTCTTGTTTCGAAGGCAATGGTAAACTTGACTCATTGACTCTTCTTTAAGTTGAGTAATAAATATGATAATACGAGTCAAGTTTAATTCACCGGAATAATGCGGGCGGCATTGTTTCGGACAAAATCAACCGAAAAGGCCAATTGCCATGTCCCGGCGTCAAGTCATCGATCTGCAGGTTCGTCTTCCGAATGTGACACCAATTCGCACCGGTCTTGCCAAACCGGTGCAGCAGGACATTCGCGTTTTCGGCAGCGACATTCTGTTCGATGGCTCGAACGAGGTCGGCATCGAACATGCCGGATCGCTTTACCGGCTAAAAATCACCCGTCAGGGCAAACTGATCCTGAACAAATAACGAAATAAGTGGGCTTGAGACATGACTGAGACTGTAAAACCAACACCCGAAGCGATCCGGCAGGCGAGGGCGGACAATCCGAAAATGCGCGAGCGCGACCTCGCACAGCAATTTGGAATATCCGAGGCCGATCTGGCAGCCGCCTATTGCGGGATCAACGTCATTCGCATCAGCCCGCGCATCGAAACGTTCCTGACCGAGATCGAATCGCTTGGCGAAGTTCTGGTGTTGACGCGCAATGAAAGCGCCGTGCACGAGAAGATCGGCGTCTATGACAAGCCTGTCGTCGGCAAGCATGCCTCGATGCTGCTCGGCGAGCAGATCGATATGCGCATCTTCCCGAATTCCTGGGCTCACGGCTTCGCAGTCGAAAAACACGATGGCGAGGACGTCCGCCGCAGCCTGCAGTTTTTCGACGCCGCTGGCGAAGCGATCCACAAGATCCACCTGCGCCCGGCATCCGATCTGGCAGCCTATGAGACGCTCGTCGCTACGCTGCGCCTGGACGACCAGTCCCAGACCCTGGAGCTGACATCGCTCCCGAAGTCCGAGGAAAAAACCCTTGAGATCGCGGAACTGGATGCTTCCGGCCTGCGCGACCGCTGGAGCCAGATGAAGGACGTGCATGAATTCTTCGGCATCCTGCGTTCGCTCAAGATGACGCGCCATCAGGCGGTGCAGGTGATCGGCCAGGATTACGCCTGGCAGCTCGATGCCGATGCACTGGCAGCGATGATGCACCATTCTGCACAGGAGCAGATCCCGATCATGTGCTTCGTCGGTAACCGCGGCTGCATACAGATTCATTCGGGACCCATTCAGTCGGTCAAAGCCATGGGCCCGTGGATCAATATCCTGGACGAGACTTTTCACCTGCATCTGCGCACCGATCACATTGCCGAGGTCTGGGCCGTGCGCAAGCCGACCAAGGATGGCCACGTCACATCGCTCGAGGCCTATGGCTCCGAAGGCGAGATGATCATCCAGTTCTTTGGCAAGCGGCATGAGGGAGCGGGCGAGCGCAGCGACTGGCGCCAGCTGATCGAAAGCCTGCCGCGCCTGATGCGTGTCGCAGCATAGGGAATTGACGATGACACTCAGACTCCCGATCATCGCCGGCGTTCTAGGCTTGTTATCCTTGTCCGGCGCCGCCTTTGCCGAAGAAATCACCGGCCGCGTTCCCGATGCAAGCCGGGTGGTGTCGATCGGCGATTCCATCACCGAGATTGTCTATGCGCTCGGCGAGGAGGGGCGGCTGGTCGGTCGCGATTCGACCAGCACCTATCCCGACGCAGCCAACAAGCTGCCGGATGTGGGCTATATGCGCGCGCTGTCACCGGAGGGTGTGCTGTCGATCAACCCGACCGCAATCATCGCTGTCGAGGGTAGTGGTCCGAAAGAAACCATCGAGGTTCTCAGGAAGGCGAGCGTCCCCTTCGTCTTCGTGCCTGAAAAATACACCGCCGCCAGTGTGGCAGAGAAAATCCGCATCGTCGGCAAGGCACTTGGTGCCGACGACAAGGCGGAAAAGCTTGCAAAGCAGGTCGAAGCCGATCTTGCCGCCGCTCAAGCCGAGACGAAGGACGTCAAGGCTCGCAAGCGTGTGCTCTTCATCCTCAGCGCCAAGGACGGCAAGATCATGGGCTCGGGAACCAAGACGGCCGCCAATGGCATAATCGAACTCGCCGGCGCGGAAAATGCTGTCACGCAGTTTGAGGGCTACAAGCCGCTGACTGACGAGGGCATCATAACGGCAAGGCCGGACGTCGTTCTCGTCATGGATCGCGGCGGCGATCACTCCGCTGCGAATGCCGAGCTTCTCGTCAACAAGGCCATAGCTGCAACGCCTGCAGGCGAGGCCAAGAACATCGTGCGCATGAACGGGCAACTTCTTCTCGGTTTTGGTCCGCGGGCGGCAAAGGCAGCGCATGATCTTGCCAAGGCAATCTACGGCAACGAAGTGAGCCAATGAGCTATTCCGTCTTGATGAAGCCAGCCGCCCTGCGATCAACACAGGGTGGCGGAAAAACGCGTGCGGAAGGCGACCGTTCCTTTCTGGCGAAGTGCGTGATCCTGGTGCTTTGCATGGTTCTCGTGGCAACGATCATGTTCAGCCTTGCGGCTGGCGCATCTGATGCGTCGATCGTTTCGGTCATCGGCACAATGTTTTCGAGCGCCGGCAGCACAGGCGATGCTTTGACGCTGCGCGATCGCATCATCATCTACGACATCCGCCTGCCGCGCGTTATTCTCGGCGCGCTGATCGGCGCTTCGCTCGCCGTTTCCGGCGCGGTCATGCAGGGCCTTTTCCGAAATCCCTTGGCTGATCCCGGCATCGTCGGCGTATCGGCTGGTGCCGGCCTTGGCGCCGTCAGCATGATCGTCCTCGGCGGTACTTTCCTTGCACCTCTAATCGCCCTGTTCGGTTTCTATGCCTTGCCGCTGGCTGCCTTCTTCGGCGCGCTCGCCTTCACGCTGATCCTTTATCGTGTTGCCACGCGGCGCGGGCAGACATCCATCGCCACCATGCTGCTTGCCGGCATCGCCCTTGGCGCCATGGCCGGTGCCTATATGGGCGTCCTCGTCTACATCGCCGATGACCGGCAGTTGCGTGACCTCACCTTCTGGGGGCTGGGCTCGCTAGCCGGCGCCAACTGGGTGAAAATTGCTGCCGCCGGTCCGTTCATCATACTGGCATTGCTGATCTCCCCCTTTCTCGCCCGCGGTCTCAACGGCCTTGCCTTGGGGGAGGCGGCAGCGAGCCATCTCGGCATTCCAGTCCAGCGCTTCAAACGCATCGCGATTTTGGTTGTCGCGGCGGCAACCGGTGCGTCCGTTGCCGTCAGCGGCGGCATCGGCTTCGTCGGCGTGGTCGTCCCGCATCTGCTGCGCCTGATGATCGGACCGGATCACCGCTACCTGCTTCCGGCCGCCGCCCTGCTCGGCGCAAGCCTGTTGCTGCTTGCCGACGCGGTCAGTCGCACCATTGTCGCTCCGTCGGAACTGCCCATCGGCATCGTGACCGCTGCTGTCGGCGCGCCCTTCTTCCTGTGGATATTGCTGCGCCGCCGCGGCATTCTGGATCTATGACAATGATCGAAGTTTCCGACGTTTCCGTTTTCCTCGGCAAGAAGCAGATCGTTGAAAATGCCAGCTTCAACACGGAAGCTGGGCAATTCACGGTGATCGTCGGTCCTAACGGCTCAGGCAAGACGACCCTGATGCGAGCCCTGTCCGGCGATTTGCCATTCACAGGGCGCATCGCCATCAACGGACATTCAATCGACCAGCTGAAGCTCTGGCAAATGGCGGCGATGCGCGCGATCCTGCCGCAATCCACGTCACTGTCCTTCCCGTTCACGGTACGGGAAATCGTCAAGCTCGGACTGACCAGCGGCCGCTCGGGAGCCGCGCGGCGTGAGGCGGAAGACCTGCCGGACGAAGCGCTGGCGCTGGTCGATCTCGCCGGGTTTGGCGGCCGTTTCTATCAGGAACTCTCCGGGGGCGAACAGCAGCGGGTGCAACTTGCCCGTATCCTCTGTCAGGTCTGGCAGCCCGTCCTTGACGGCCAGCCGCGTTTTCTCTTTCTCGACGAACCGGTCTCCAGCCTCGACATCAAGCACCAGCTGATCATCATGCAGATCGCCCGGGCCTTTGCGAAGCGAGGCGGCGGCGTCATCGCCATCCTGCACGACCTGAACCTCACTGCGATGTATGCCGATCGTGTCGTCGTCATGCATCGCGGGTGTACCGATTCTGTGGGAACACCTGCGGAAGTCTTGACCGATGAGCGCATCCTGCGCGTCTATGAATGCGCGCTTAAGGTCGGTGCCTTACCCGCCGCGCAGGTCCCGTTCATACTGCCGCAGTCAGCTGCGATATAAATTGTCAGGAGCGATTTTTCTACCTATTGACACAGCATTGTTATTTGATACTAAATATAGATGTTCCGGTTCTCTCGGTCGCAAGACTGGGAGCTAAGAGGGAAGTCGGTGAAGTGGGTCATTTCCACCAATCCCGGCGCTGCCCCCGCAACTGTAAACAGCGAGTTGCTGTCGCCTAAGGTCACTGGAGTGTTGCTTCGGGAAGGCCAGACAGCAGCGCCGACCTGTGAGCCAGGAGACCTGCCGAAACATGATGATCGTCCACGGGCGGGGTGTCCCGGTGTGTCGCTTGCAATGGTCGGCGCGCCAAGCTGACCATCCACATTGCAATGCGTGCGCTCGACCTTTGCCCCCAACATTTGGGGTAAACACATGTCTCTTGTCCTTGAAACTACTCGTACTGATGGCACTACGCCAGCTCGTGCCGGTGAAGCATTGCAGGCCACCGAGCCCGGTTATCGCGTCATCCGCCGCAACGGCTCGGTTACACCTTTCGATCCGCTCAAGATCACCGTCGCACTGACCAAGGCGTTTCTCGCCGTCGAAGGCAACGTCGCTGCCGGTTCGCGCCGCGTGCATGATGTGGTCGAAGCGCTCACCGCCGACATCGTCACTACGCTGAAGCGGCGCAGTGCGGAAGGCCGCCTGTTTCACATTGAGGGTATTCAGGATCAGGTCGAGCTCGCATTAATGCGCAGCGAAAACCACAAGGTGGCGCGAGCCTATGTGCTCTACCGCGAAGAGCGGGCGCAGGAACGTGCGAAGGCCGCCACTGGAATCGTTAGCGATGCTGGTCCGATGTTCACAGTCACACTGCTCGATGGCCGCCGGGAGCCGCTCGACGACGACCGCCTGTCGCGCATTATCGACGAAGCCTGCGAAGCGCTGGAGGGCGTGCAGGCCGCTCCTGTCCTCACCGAGACCCGCCGCAATCTCTATGATGGCATAACGCTGGAGGAACTCTCCCTCGCGCCAATCCTTGCGGCGCGTACACTGGTCGAGACCGAACCCAATTATGCTTTCGTCACCGCGCGTCTGCTGCTCGACAAGCTGCGTCGCGAGGCGCTGAGCTTTGTCTTCGGCCGGCCGGAACAGGCGACCCAGCATGAAATGACCAAGCGCTATGCAGGGTATTTTCCGGCCTATGTGAAGGCCGGCATCGAAGCCGAACTGCTGGATCCCGAACTCGCGCGCTTCGACCTGACCCGCATTTCCGCGGCCCTCAAGCCGGAGCGTGACCTGCAGTTCCAGTATCTCGGCCTTCAGACCCTCTATGACCGCTATCTGCTGCAGACGCGCGGCATACGTTTCGAATTGCCGCAAGCGTTCCTCATGCGCGTCGCCATGGGGCTTAGCCTGCGGGAAATCGACCGCGAAGCCCGCGCCATCGAGTTCTACGATCTCCTGTCCTCGTTCAACTTCATGGCTTCGACGCCGACCCTGTTCAATGCCGGCACCCAGCGCGCGCAGCTTTCCTCCTGCTTCCTGACCACTGTCGCCGATGACCTCGACGGAATCTTCAAGGCGGTGAGAGACAATGCACTGCTGGCCAAATATTCCGGCGGCCTCGGCAATGACTGGACGCCGGTGCGCGGACTTGGCGCCCATATCAAGGGGACGAACGGCGAAAGCCAGGGCGTGGTGCCGTTCCTGAAAGTCGCCAATGATACAGCGATAGCGGTCAATCAGGGCGGCAAGCGCAAGGGCGCGGTCTGCGCCTATCTCGAAACCTGGCACATCGATATCGAGGAATTTCTCGACCTGCGCAAGAACACCGGCGACGACCGCCGCCGCACCCATGACATGAACACCGCCAACTGGGTGCCGGACCTGTTCATGGCCCGTGTCGAAGCGGACGAAAACTGGACCCTGTTCTCTCCCGACGAAACGCCCGAGCTGCATGATTTGTACGGTGCAGCATTCAAGACCAGATACGAATTCTACGAAACGAAAGCCGCACGCGGCGAGATCAAGATCTTCCGCACTGTACGGGCGCTGGATTTGTGGCGGCGCATCCTCACCATGCTGTTCGAAACAGGCCATCCGTGGGTGACGTTCAAGGATCCGTGCAATATCCGCTCACCCCAGGGCCATGCGGGTATCGTGCATTCATCCAATCTTTGCACCGAAATCACCCTCAACACTTCGAAGGACGAGGTCGCAGTGTGCAATCTCGGTTCGGTCAACCTTGCCAATCATGTGACACCCCTTGGCCTTGATCTGGATCAACTTGCCCGCACCGTCTCGACCGCCATGCGCATGCTCGACAATGTCATCGACATCAATTTCTACACCATTCCCGAAGCCCGCCACTCGAACCTGCGCCATCGTCCAGTGGGCCTTGGTCTGATGGGCTTTCAGGATGCACTGCAGGCATTGCGCATCCCCTATGCTACCGACGAGGCAGTGGCGTTTGCCGACCTGAGCATGGAGGCAATTTCCTGGCATGCGATTTCAGCATCCGTCGATCTTGCTGCGGAGCGTGGCCGCTATCCGAGCTTCACCGGCGCGCTCTGGTCAAAGGGCATCCTGCCCATCGACTCCATCGAATTGCTGAACGACGCCCGCAAGGCAAGCGGCGGCCGGCTCGACATGGACCGTTCGTCGACGCTCGATTGGGAGGCGCTGCGCAAACGCGTAAAGACCACGGGCATGCGCAATTCCAACTGCATGGCCATCGCCCCCACAGCGACCATCTCCAATATTTGCGGCGTCGCCCAGTCCATCGAGCCTGCCTACCAGAACCTCTTCGTCAAATCCAACATGTCAGGCGATTTCACCGTCGTGAACAGTGCGCTGGTGCGCGACCTGAAACAACGCGGATTGTGGGACGAGGTAATGATCTCGGATCTCAAATATTTCGACGGCTCGGTTGGCGAGATCGACCGTATCCCTGCAGACTTGAAGGCCCTTTATGCCACCGCCTTCGAGATCGACAGTTCCTGGCTGATCGCTGCGGCCTCGCGCCGGCAGAAATGGATCGACCAGGCCCAGTCGCTCAATCTCTATATTGCCAATCCGAGCGGCAAGAAACTGGACGAGCTTTACCGGCTTGCCTGGAACAGCGGCCTGAAAACCACCTATTACCTGCGCTCGCGTTCGGCATCCCATGTGGAGAAATCCACCCTGAAGGGCACGGACGGCAAGCTCAACGCCGTGGCGGCAAAGCCTGCGCCGGAGCCAATCCTGCTTTCCGAACCCGCCGGCAATGTCTGCTCGATCAATGATCCTGACTGTGAGGCCTGCCAATAGGCGCCTTCGCGCCCCCTGCCTCAACCTCATGGAAACCTGGGAACTGACGATGCTTGACTGGACCGAAACCACAAACAGCCCGAAACGCGCCATTCATCCGGCGCCTACCGCAACCGCCGATGCCACCGGACTCGGCAATATCGATCGCGGCGGTGGCCGCGTGCGTGTCGATGACAAGGCGATGATCAATGCGCGCGCCGATGTGAACCAGCTTCTGCCGCTCAAATATCACTGGGCATGGGAGAAATATCTTGCCGGCTGCAACAACCACTGGATGCCGACTGAAGTATCGATGCAGGCGGATATCGCTCTGTGGAAATCCAGGGACGGGCTGACCGATGACGAGCGGCGCATGATCAAGCGCAATCTCGGCTTCTTCGCCGCTTCCGAGTCCCTCGTCGCCAATAACATCGTTCTGGCGATCTACCGCCATCTCACCAATCCCGAATGCCGGCAATATCTGTTGCGCCAGGCCTTCGAAGAGGCGGTCCATACCCATACGTTTCAGTATATTGTCGAGAGCCTTGGCCTTGATGAAGGCGAGCTCTTCAACATGTACCGCGAAGTGCCGTCGATTACCGACAAGGCGGCCTGGGCGCTGAAGCACACGCAAAATCTCGACAATCCCGATTTCAAGACAGGCACGCCGGAATCCGATCAGTCCTTCCTGCGCGATCTCGTCGCTTTCTACGTCATCTTCGAGGGCATGTGGTTCTACACAGGCTTCGCCCAGATCCTGTCGCTCGGGCGGCGCAACAAGATGGTCGGTATCGCCGAGCAGTATCAATACATCCTGCGCGACGAGAGCATCCACATGAATTTCGGCATCGATGTGATCAACCAGATCCGGAACGAGAACCCGCATTTGTGGACCAGGGCATTTCAGGACGAGATCCGCGACATGATCAGGGTCGCTGCCGAGCTGGAAGCATCCTACGGCCGCGATACGATGCCGCGCGGGTTTCTCGGGCTCAATGCTGCACTGTGCGAAAGCTACATGTATTTCATCGCCAACCGCCGCTGCGCTCAGTTAGGCCTCGTCCCCGTCTTCGCCGAGACAGACAATCCATTTCCCTGGATGTCGGAAGCCATGGATCTGAAGAAGGAGAAGAACTTCTTCGAAACCCGTGTCATCGAATACCAGAACGGCGGAGCACTGGCATGGGATTGAAACTCGCGGAACGGGTGGCGGCCAACCCGTCAACCGGTTCGGCCACTGCGCGGCCGGAAGATATCTTCCTCGCCTGGTTGTTCTGGCTGCCGAAGAATGCGGACCTGCTCGAGGCCGCGAGCCGCGAGATCCAGCGCATCGATTCCCGTGCCATCGATGCGGAGGGCCCGCAGCAATTAAAGGCGCTGTTCATGGCCTTGATCGAAAATCTGAGAGGGGGCAGGGCGTATTGAGCCCTGCCATAACTGCGACATTTCCTGCCGCCAATAGAATTGATTTGTTGACATAAACATATCTTTATGTGACCCTGCCGCCTCATCCAAATCACGGATCATGAGGCCTGTCGAGTTATGAGTATTGCAGTCGATAATCTGTTCGGTCCCATGGACGCTCCGCGGGACGGACGGGAGGTTTTTGCGGCGCTTACCAAGGCGGCGCAGGAACGTATCCTCATTCTCGACGGCGCCATGGGCACGCAGATCCAGGGTCTCAACCTCAACGAGGAAAGCTTTCGCGGCGAGCGCTTTGCGGACTGCTCCTGTCATCTGCAGGGCAATAATGATCTCCTGATCCTGACGCAGCCGCAGGCAATCGAGGATATCCACTATGCCTACGCCATGGCAGGTGCCGATATTCTCGAAACCAACACCTTTTCCTCCACGACCATCGCCCAGGCTGACTACAGCATGGAAGAGGTGGTCTATGAGCTGAACCGGGATGGCGCGCGGCTTGCCCGCCGTGCTGCCTTGAAAGCGGAGCAGAAGGATGGCCGCCGCCGCTTTGTCGCCGGCGCGCTCGGCCCGACCAACCGCACCGCCTCGATTTCACCGGATGTCAACAATCCCGGCTATCGCGCTGTTACCTTCGACGATCTGCGCATTGCCTATGCCGATCAGGTGCGCGGCCTCATCGATGGCGGCGCGGATATCATCCTTATCGAGACGATCTTCGACACGCTCAATGCCAAGGCGGCAATCTTCGCGACACAGCAGGTGTTCGAGGAGAAGGGTATCACCCTTCCGGTGATGATCTCCGGCACGATTACCGACCTGTCCGGTCGCACGCTTTCAGGCCAGACCCCGACGGCCTTCTGGTATTCGGTGCGCCATTCCCGGCCTTTCACCATCGGTCTCAACTGCGCGCTCGGCGCCAATGCCATGCGCGACCATCTGGCGGAAATTGCCAGCGTTGCGGATACGTTCGTCTGCGCCTATCCCAATGCCGGCCTGCCCAACGAATTCGGCCAGTATGACGAGAGCCCAGAGGCGATGGCTGCGCAGTTGGAGGAATTCGCCAAGGAAGGCCTGCTCAACATCGTCGGCGGCTGCTGCGGCTCTACCCCCGAACATATCCGGGCGATTGCCGAGGCCGTCGGCAAGTACAAGCCGCGCGAGATTCCCGAGACCGCGACGCATATGCGCCTCTCGGGCCTCGAGCCCTTCACGCTGACCAAGGATATTGCCTTCGTCAATGTCGGTGAGCGCACCAACATCACCGGCTCCGCAAAGTTCCGCAAACTCATCACCGCCGGCGATTTCGGCGCGGCGCTTGATGTCGCACGCGATCAGGTCGCCAACGGCGCGCAGATCATCGACATCAACATGGATGAAGGCCTGATCGACAGCGAAAAGGCCATGGTCGAGTTCCTCAACCTGATCGCCGCCGAACCGGATATCGCCCGCGTGCCGGTGATGATCGATTCATCCAAATGGGATGTCATCGAAGCCGGGTTGAAATGCGTCCAGGGCAAGCCGCTGGTCAATTCCATCTCCATGAAGGAAGGCGAGCAGGCCTTTATCGACCACGCCAGGAAGGTGCGCGCCTATGGTGCTGCCGTGGTCGTCATGGCGTTCGACACGGACGGTCAGGCCGATACGCTGGAACGCAAGGTCGCGATCTGCACGCGGGCCTATGAGCTTCTGACTACAGAGGCCGGTTTCCCGCCTGAAGATATCGTCTTCGATCCAAATGTCTTTGCCGTCGCCACCGGCATCGAAGAGCACAATGGCTATGGCGTCGCCTTTATCGAAGCAACGAAGCAGATCACCGAAACCCTGCCGCATGTGCATATTTCCGGGGGCATCTCCAATCTGTCCTTCTCGTTCCGTGGCAATGAGCCGGTCCGCGAGGCCATGCACGCGGTATTCCTCTACCATGCTATCCAGGTCGGCATGGACATGGGTATCGTCAATGCCGGTCAGCTCGCGGTCTATGAATCTATCGATCCGGAATTGCGCGAAGCCTGCGAGGATGTGGTTCTCAACCGCCGCGACGATGCCACCGAGCGGCTGCTCGACCTTGCAGAGCGCTACAAGGGTTCAGCGGGCAAGGAAGCGCGCGAACGCGATCTTGCCTGGCGCGAATGGAGCGTCGGCAAGCGCATCGAGCATGCGCTGGTCAATGGCATCACTGAATTCATCGATGTCGATACCGAAGAGGCGCGGCTTGAAGCCGAGCGGCCATTGCATGTGATCGAAGGTCCGTTGATGGCCGGCATGAATGTCGTCGGCGATCTCTTCGGTGCCGGCAAGATGTTCCTGCCCCAGGTGGTGAAATCTGCCCGCGTGATGAAACAGGCGGTGGCTCTGCTCCTGCCCTATATGGAGGCGGAAAAACTTGCCAATGGCGGCACCGGCGAGCGCGAAAGTGCCGGCAAGGTGCTGATGGCGACCGTCAAGGGCGACGTGCACGATATCGGCAAGAACATCGTCGGCGTCGTACTTGCCTGCAACAATTACGAGATCATCGATCTGGGCGTCATGGTGCCTTCGGCGAAGATCCTGCAGATCGCCAAGGAACAGAAAGTCGATATTATCGGTCTCTCCGGCCTGATCACGCCATCGCTCGACGAGATGGTGCATGTCGCCTCGGAAATGGAGCGGGAAGGCTTCGATATACCGCTGCTGATCGGCGGTGCCACGACCAGTCGCGTGCACACTGCGGTCAAGATCAATCCGCGCTATAATAAGGGCCAGACCATCTATGTGACGGATGCGGGCCGCGCCGTTGGCGTCGTCTCCAATCTCCTGTCGCTGGAGACCAAGCCTGGATATGTCGAGACGATCCAGGCCGAATACGTGAAAGTCGCGGAGGCCCATGCGCGCAATGAAGCTGACAAGCAGCGTCTGAGCATCGACAAGGCCCGCGCCAATGCGCAGAAGATCGACTGGTCATCCTACACGCCGCCCAAGCCCAGCTTCCTCGGAACGCGGGTGTTTGAGAATTACGATCTTGTCGAAATCGCCCGCTACATCGATTGGACGCCATTCTTCCAGACTTGGGAATTGAAGGGCCGCTACCCGGCCATTCTCGAGGATGAAAAGCAGGGGGCAGCAGCACGGCAGCTCTTCGACGATGCGCAGGCAATGCTGCAGAAGATCATTGCCGAGAAATGGTTCAACCCGAAGGCGATTATCGGCCTATGGCCAGCGGGTACCGTCGGCGACGACATTCGCCTGTTCACCGACGAAGCACGCAAGGAGGAACTTGCGACGTTCTTCACCCTGCGCCAACAGCTGTCGAAGCGCGATGGCCGCCCGAATGTGGCACTCGCCGATTTCGTCGCGCCCGTGGATAGCGGCAGTCAGGATTATATCGGCGGATTTGTCGTCACCGCCGGCATCGAGGAAATCGCCATTGCCGAGCGCTTCGAGCGGGCCAATGACGATTATTCGTCCATCCTTGTCAAAGCTTTGGCCGACCGTTTCGCCGAAGCCTTTGCCGAATTGATGCACGAACGTGTTCGCAAAGAGTTCTGGGGCTACGCGCCCGACGAAACCATTGCGCCGGATGAGCTGATCGGCGAACCCTATCGCGGCATCCGCCCGGCACCCGGCTATCCGGCACAGCCGGATCATACGGAAAAGGAAACGCTGTTCCGGCTGCTCGACGCCGAGGCCAAGATCAATGTGCGCCTCACGGAAAGCTATGCCATGTGGCCCGGCTCATCCGTTTCGGGCATCTATATTGCCCATCCGGACAGCTATTATTTTGGCGTCGCCAAGGTCGAGCGCGATCAGGTGGAAGACTATTCGAAGCGCAAATCCATGCCAATCGAACAGGTCGAGCGCTGGCTTGGCCCGATCCTCAACTACGTCCCGGCGCCACGGGTTCAGGCCGCCGAGTGAAGGTAATGGCGCGGCGGCGCGCCGAGCATGCGCTTGAACATGGTCGTGAAGGCCGGCACGCTGTTGTAACCGAGGTCAAGCGCGACGCTGGTTACCGGCTCGCCTTCGGTCAGGCGCGGCAGGGCTGAAAGCAGACAGGCCTGCTGCCGCCAGGTGGAAAGGCTGAGGCCCGTCTCCCGGCGGAACATCCGCGTGAAAGTACGCCGGCTCATGCCGAGCCTGTCGGCCCAGTCATCGATATTGGTGTGGGGGGAGGGATCTTTGAGAAAACCCCGGCAAAGCGCCGCCAGCCGTCTGTCGTCCGGGAAGGGCAGACCCAGAGGCCGCTCCTGCAAGTTCGGTATTTCATGCAATAGCAGTCCCATGATGTAGGTAGTGCGCGGATCCGCCAGCACATCGGCTGGCGCCGCGACCGCCTCCCTGATCAGATTATCCACGAGCGGCGTCAGGCCCACCACATGCAGATGGCTCTTCAGCCCCTCGACCGCATCAGGCCGCACATAGATTGAATGCATCGCGACATCGCCGAGCATGTCGACAGCATGTTCGATCCCGGCGGGCAGCCACAGGGCATGATGCGGCGGCACCATCCAGCGGCCGAACTGCGTCGTCACCATGGCGACGCCGGTGATCGCATGCAGCAATTGCGACTGGCTGTGATGATGGTCGGGAATATGAAAACCGGATGGATAATGGGCGGCGAGGGCAAAAACATCGCCATCCGCCTGCTCGAGCCACTCGAGACGCATCTTGTGCAGTTTTTCCAATTCCACGCCGGTGGCATTGCGTGCGGCAAAGGTCATGTAGCGCATTATTTGGCCCACTTACGAAAGAACTGGACCAAACCACGAAAGCAGGTTGCCTGCAACAGGTATATCAGTGGCTGAAAGGGCGGCGCAGTCGTTTGCGGATAATGCCCTCGTTCTTCGATGGAAACGCCAAATGACCGATACCACCATGCCTGCGCAGCGCACTTCCGCTGAAACCACCGTCTTTGCCATCATTTTTGCCGTCAGCTTCTGTCACCTGCTCAATGACATGATGCAATCGCTGCTTTCGGCCATCTATCCGATGCTGAAGCAGAATTACGGCCTCGATTTCAAGCAGATCGGCTTTCTTACCCTGACGTTCCAGGTCACTGCCTCGCTGTTACAGCCGATCGTCGGCACTTATACCGACAAGCGGCCCATGCCCTATTCGCTGCCCGTCGGCATGGCATTCTCGCTGGTCGGGCTTGGCCTTCTTTCCATCGCGACCCACTATGTCATGCTGCTTGCCGGTGCCGCTTTCATCGGCATTGGGTCATCAATATTCCATCCGGAATCCTCGCGTGTGGCCCGGCTGGCCTCCGGCGGCCGTCATGGTCTCGCCCAGTCATTCTTCCAGGTCGGCGGCAATTTCGGCACGGCAAGCGGTCCGCTGCTTGCCGCCTTCATCGTCCTGCCACGCGGCCAGCAGAGCATCGCCTGGTTTTCGGTTGCAGCTTTGATCGGGATGATCATTCTTTACCAGGTCGGTAGCTGGTACCAGCGCTACCGTGCCGCCAATGCCAATAAACCGGCTGCAAGCAAGCAGTTGAAACTGCCGCGCGGCAAGGTCGCGATGTCCTTGATCATCCTGACGCTGCTGGTCTTCACCAAGAACATCTATCTCGCCAGCATCTCCAGCTATTACACCTTCTATGTCATCCACAAGTTCGGCATATCGGTGCAGCAGTCGCAGATGATGCTCTTCCTGTTCCTGGGGGCGGCCGCTGTCGGGACCATTCTCGGCGGACCGATCGGCGACAAGATCGGCACAAAAGCCGTGATCTGGTTCTCGATCCTCGGCGTCCTGCCGTTCACGCTGATGATGCCCTATGCCAGCCTGTTCTGGACCGGCATCCTGACAGTCTTCATCGGCCTCATTCTGTCCTCGGCCTTTCCCGCCATTGTCGTCTTCGCGCAGGAACTGGTGCCGGGCCGCGTCGGCATGATCGCCGGCATCTTCTTCGGCTTCGCCTTCGGCATGGCAGGCATTGCCGCCGCAGTGCTTGGCTTCGTCGCCGATATCAAGGGCATCGACTATGTCTATATGGTCTGTTCGTACCTGCCGTTCCTCGGTCTGCTGACGATCTTCCTGCCGAGTATGCGGGAAGTTCGGGGAGAAAGCGTCGTAGCATAAATGCCAGAAAAGCCCGGGAACACCTTCCGGGCTTTGCTTATTTCAGACCCGGCGTGGGGTCTGCTGACGCCGATTGTCAGCAGGGGTGGTTTGCAAACCCGCCAATCGCCTCCATATAAGGAACATCATTCCCAATGATGCTTCGCGTCAAACGATGCGTTCTGTTAAAGACGTCCAGACCGAAATTCCTTTCCAGGTACCCTTCATGTCCTCAGCCATCTCTGTCTCCAGCCTTTACAAAACCTATTCAACCGGTTTCGAAGCGCTGAAGAACATCAATCTCGACATCCGCCACGGCGAGATTTTCGCTTTGCTCGGCCCGAACGGCGCGGGCAAGACCACGTTGATCTCGACGATTTGCGGCATCGTCAATCCGACATCGGGGACTATCCTCGCCGACGGGCACGATATCATCAAGGAGTATAAAGCCGCGCGAACGAAGATCGGTCTCGTTCCGCAGGAGCTGACAACGGATGCCTTCGAGACTGTGTGGAATACGGTCAGCTTCAGCCGGGGTCTCTTCGGCAAGCCGGCCAATCCAACGCATATCGAGAAGATCCTGAAGGAGCTGTCGCTGTGGGATAAGAAGGACGCGAAGCTCATGACGCTCTCCGGCGGCATGAAGCGCCGTGTGATGATCGCCAAGGCGTTGTCACATGAACCGGAAATCCTCTTCCTGGACGAGCCTACCGCCGGCGTCGATGTCGAATTGCGGCGTGACATGTGGAATGTCGTGCGAGCGCTGCGCGCCTCAGGCGTGACCATCATTCTGACGACGCATTACATCGAGGAAGCCCAGCAGATGGCGGACCGGATTGGTGTCATCAGTCATGGCGAAATCATTCTGGTGGAGGAAAAGGACGAACTGATGCGCTCACTCGGCAAGAAGCAGCTGCGGCTGCATCTGCAGGGAAAGCGCGACGGCGTGCCGGACTCGCTGGCCAAATATGGCCTCGAACTGTCGCCGGATGGTTGCGAGCTGATCTATACCTACGACACCCAAAAAGAGCGCACCGGCATCACTGCACTGCTGAAAGATCTCGACAAGGCCGAAGTCCGGTTCAACGACATTCAGACGAAGGAAAGCTCGCTCGAGGAAATCTTCGTCAGCCTCGTGAGGGAACGCAAATGAACCTCTACGCCATCAAAGCAATCTACCTGTTCGAGATGCACCGCACGTGGCGAACGATCATGCAAAGCGTGATCTCGCCCGTGGTTTCCACCAGCCTTTATTTCGTCGTATTCGGTTCGGCAATCGGCGGGCGTATCCCCGAAATCAATGGCGTCAGCTATGGCGCCTTCATTGTGCCCGGCCTGATCATGCTGTCACTCCTGACGCAAAGCATTTCGAACGCTTCCTTTGGCATCTATTTTCCGAAATTCGTCGGCACGATCTACGAACTCCTGTCGGCGCCTGTCTCCTATGTGGAGATCGTCATCGCCTATGTCGGCGCAGCTGCGTCGAAGTCGATCATCCTCGGCCTGATTATCCTTGCGACGGCCGCATTGTTCGTGCCGCTGCGGATAGAGCATCCTTTCGTAATGCTGCTCTTCCTCGTTCTCACTGCCGTCACCTTCAGCCTCTTCGGCTTTATCATCGGCATTTGGGCCGATGGCTTTGAAAAGCTGCAGCTCGTACCGCTGATGATCATCACGCCACTCACCTTCCTCGGCGGCAGTTTCTACTCCATCGACATGCTGCCGCCATTCTGGCAGACGGTGACGCTGTTCAATCCGGTCGTGTATTTGATCAGTGGTTTCCGCTGGAGCTTCTATGGCCTGTCGGACGTGCATATCGGCACGAGCCTCGCCATGACGGCAGTGTTCCTCATCGCGTGTATGGTGACCCTGCGCTGGATCTTCAAGACGGGGTATCGGTTGAAGAGTTAGGGTTAATTGAAACTGAAACGGCCTGAAGACAAGATTTCTTCGGATTAGCGTTTGCGCGATCTAGAAGGTGCAAGGGCGACTGTTCGCATTAGGGCAGTTCATCGCGCAACCGATTGACGAATTCCATCGTAACAGGAGTTCCGTCCTTTACGGCCAGCAACGGCACGCCGTTGCGCTCACTTCTGCTGGTAGATGGCGCCTGCAGAGATTTACGGGCAAGCATTGATATGACCTCTCCGATTGTCTTGTTTTGATGTTCAGCTAGCCCTTTCGCGGCCGCAAGCACATCGTCCTCAATAGCCAAAGTTGTTCGCACCGCTATCTCCAAACATCACGCATCAAACATCACGCATCAAAGATAGCTCGGCCCTAAGACAATATTAAGCATCGCTCTATCTAAAATATGCCTCCAACGCAGCCAACCCGGCTTTCAGCTCTTTCTCGCCGCGTTGGCCGAGGTTCGCCAGCAGTTCGGCCTCGAACGCATGCGCTATCTTGGCGAGATCGACGTATGCCCGACGCCCTGCAGCCGTGAGCTCCAGATTCTCGATGCGCCGGTCGTCTCCGTCACGTTTGCGTTGCAGCCAGCGCCGCTGCTCAAGCGCGAAGACTGCTCGCGAAACTTTGGTCTTGTGCATGGAGGAGTGCACGCCAATGGCCGTTGCCGTCAGCGTGCCGAACTGCCCAAGCGTCGCCAGAGTGCGCCATTCCGGCCGTGTCAGACCGTACTGATCCCGGTAGAGACTGGCGAAGCGCTGACTGACGGCCTCGGCCGCCTTGTTCAGCCGATAGGGGATGAAGTCCTCCAGTATCAGCGGCGGTCGCTCGGGTGTCTCATCGGTCATTACAGCAAATCCCCATTCGCAGTTGATAGTTACAAAATAGATCGTCACAATTGCAACTAAATTGGTCTAGGATGGAGGAGGAACCATGGCCGCTTTTCATTATATGCCGGGCTTCGGCAATGATTTCGAAACCGAATCCTTGCCGGGCGCCCTGCCGCAGGGACAGAACTCGCCGCAGCGTTGCGCCTACGGGCTTTATGCCGAACAGCTTTCCGGTTCACCCTTCACCGCCCCGCGCGGCATCAACGAGCGTTCGTGGCTCTATCGTATTCGCCCTTCCGTCAAGCACAGCGGACGCTTCACCCCGGCACGCCGCGAACACTGGAAGACCGCGCCCAATCTCGACGACCATGAACTACCGATCGGCCAGTTGCGCTGGAACCCTACGCCTATGCCGAAGGAGCCGGTCAATTTTATCGACGGTGTCCGCACCATGACCACGGCCGGCGATGTGCATGGGCAGGCGGGCATGGCGGCGCATGTCTATGCCTTCAACAGTGACATGGAGGACGACTATTTCTTCGACGCGGATGGCGAGTTGCTGCTGGTACCGGAAAAAGGCAGGCTTCGTATCTTCACAGAGATGGGTATCATCGAAGTCGAACCCTCGGAGATCTGCATCATTCCGCGCGGCATGATGGTCAAGGTAGCAGCACTCGATGGCGAGGCGCGCGGCTATATCTGCGAGAACTATGGAGCGAAATTCTCGCTACCCGATCGCGGCCCGATCGGTGCCAACTGCCTTGCCAATCCGCGGGATTTCAAGACACCGGTCGCAGCCTACGAGGACAAGGAGGTGCCATGCCGTTTGCATGTGAAATGGTGCGGCAAGTTCTATGAAACCACGCTCGACCATTCGCCGCTCGACGTTGTCGCATGGCACGGCAATTATGCGCCGTACAAATATGACCTGCGCACCTTCTCGCCCGTCGGCGCGATCCTGTTCGATCACCCCGATCCGTCCATCTTCACCGTGCTCACCGCACCTTCCGGCGAAGAGGGAACAGCCAATGTCGATTTCGTGATTTTCCCGCCACGCTGGCTCGTGGCCGAGCACAGTTTCCGCCCCCCCTGGTACCACCGCAACATCATGTCGGAATTCATGGGACTGGTATATGGTCAGTACGATGCCAAGGAGGAGGGGTTTGTGCCCGGCGGCATGAGCCTGCACAACATGATGCTGCCGCATGGTCCCGATGCAATGGGTTTCAACAAGGCTTCGACGGTGGAGCTCAAGCCGCATCGTCTCGAAAGCACCATGGCGTTCATGTTCGAGACGCGTTTTCCGCAGCACCTTACCCGCTTTGCCGCGGAGCTTGAGTCGCTGCAGGACAATTATGCGGATTGCTGGACAGACCTGAAGAAGCGGTTCAACGGCACACCCGAGGGAGACTGGTCAGAATGAAACTCGCCTCGCTGAACGACGGAACACGGGATGGCAAGCTCGTCATCGTATCGAAGGACCTGACGCGCTACACCGATGCTTCCTTCCTGACACCAACCCTGCAGTCAGCGCTCGACGACTGGTCGCGCCTCGCCCCGCATCTGGAAGCGCTCGCCACAAGCCTTGAACATGGCGCCGTTCCGACCGGGCGGTTTCACGAACATGAAGCCCTGTCGCCGCTTCCACGCGCCTATCAGTGGGCCGATGGTTCGGCCTATGTCAATCACGTCGAGCTGGTGCGCAAGGCGCGCGGCGCCGAGATTCCTGCGAGCTTCTGGACCGATCCGCTGATCTATCAGGGGGGCTCCGACAGTTTCCTGGGTCCACGCGAACCGATCTGGGTGGCGGATGAAGCTTATGGCATCGACATGGAGGGCGAAGTCGCTGTGATCGTCGACGACGTGCCGATGGGCATCAGCGTCGATGAAGCACGAAACGCGATCCGGCTTATCATGCTCGTCAACGATGTCAGCCTGCGCGGGCTCATTCCGGCTGAACTCGCCAAGGGGTTCGGCTTCTTCCAGTCCAAGCCCTCCTCGGCCTTTTCACCGGTGGCGGTGACACCCGACGAATTGGGCGATGCCTGGCGTGACGGCAGGGTTCATCTTCCGCTGCAGGTCGATCTCAACGGCAAGCCTTTCGGCCGCGCCAATGCCGGTATCGACATGACCTTCGATTTTCCCACGTTGATTGCCCATGCCGCGAAGACGCGGCCGCTTTCCGCCGGAGCGATCATCGGCTCCGGCACCGTGTCCAACAAGCTCGACGGCGGCCCGGGCATGCCTGTGGAAGACGGCGGCGCCGGTTATTCCTGCATCGCCGAAATCCGCATGATCGAGACCATCAAGCATGGCGCGCCTCAGACTCCTTTCATGCGCTTCGGCGACGTCGTGCGGATCGAGATGAAGGACGAGCATAGCCGCTCGATCTTCGGTGCCATCGAGCAACAGGTCGTCCACTATGACCGGTAAGGCAATTCTCTATGACTACTGGCGCTCGTCCGCCAGTTACCGGGTGCGCATTGCGCTCAACCTTCTTGGGCTTGAGTATGAAACCGTGCCCGTCAATTTACTGAAGAACGAACATAAGGGCGTCGATCATCTCTGCCGCAACCCGCAGGGCCTGGTACCGACACTTGCCATGGACGGGCGGATGATGACGCAGTCGCTCGCGATCATCGAGTATCTCAATGAAATTTACCCCGATGCCGGCTTCCTGCCGCCTGACCCCGGGGCGCGCCAGCGGGTACGGTCCCTGTCTCATGCCATCGCCATGGAGATACACCCCGTCTGCAATATGGGCGTGATAGCGCATGTCATGCAACTGACAGGCGGAGGCGAGGAGGTGCGTGAGCTCTGGATGCGCAAGTTCATCGCTGAAGGGCTCTTGGCGTTCGAGGCGATGCTGGATCATCCCGATACGGGCAAATTCTGCCATGGCGACACGCCCGGCATGGCGGATTTCTGTCTTGTGCCGCAGGTTTACAACGCCCGGCGCTGGGGCGCGGACATTGATAATCTCAAGCGCGTCAATGCGATCGCTGAACGTTGTCAGACGATCAAAGCCTTTGCTGCAGCCCATCCTGACCGGGTGAAGCCTTCCGAATAGACATCGCCGACACAGCCCCCCATCCTATGGGGAAAACCGGATGTCAGATTACCGTCACATCGTACTGGCTGAATATCTTATCCGATGTCAGGATTGTCAGGTTTTCCATCTGCGCCTGGGCTATGAGCATGCGGTCAAAGGGGGCTCGGTGGTGATCGCCTAGTTGTTCCGTACGCGCCGCATGCAGCTCGTTGACCGCAAGGAACGGAATGTTGTGCGCCCTTACCGTATCGACAATATCGCCATCGAGGACAAGTTTGCCCAAGGCGCGCTTAATCGCGATCTCCCAGATGGAGGCGACGCTGACGATGAGGCCATTACCCTGCTGAAGGATGGCGCGTTGCGACCGTGAAAGTCTCGAATCGTCGCTGACAGCCCACAGCAGCACATGCGTGTCGATAAGATAGAGCGGACGGCTCACTTGACGTAATCATCCCACTCGCCAAGATCATTGAAGTCGTCCGAAATCTTCACGCGTCCCTTCAGGGCGCCAATCAGGCTACCGGGCTGGACATTCTGATTGGGCAGGGGCGATATGGTTGCGACCGCCTTGCCGTGACGCGTGAGGACGATCTTCTCGCCTGACTGTGCACGGGCGACGAGCTCTGAAAATTTGGCTTTCGCTTCCGCGATTGAAACGTTCACAGCAATGCTCCTTATGACCATAATTTAGGTCATAATTACACCCAAAGCAATGCTGCTGTTATCGCCTACTCCGCCGCCTCGATCTTGATCACGCCGCGACGGATCTGGTCTTCCTCGATCGACTCGAACAGGGCGCGGAAATTGCCCTCGCCAAAGCCCTCATCACCCTTGCGCTGGATGAATTCGAAGAAGATCGGCCCGATCACCGTCTTGGAGAATATCTGCAAGAGGATCTTGGTCATGCCGCCATCAACGACGCCTTCGCCATCGATCAGAATACCGTGTTTCTTCATCCGCTCGATCGGCTCGTCATGGCCGTGCACGCGGTCATGCGATTTCTCGTAATAGGTTTCCGGCGGCCCGGGCATGAATTTCAGCCCGTTATCGGCAAGCTTGTCGGTTGCGTCATAGATCGCCTCCGTCCCGACTGCGATGTGCTGGATGCCTTCGCCCTTGTACTTGCGCAGGTACTCCTCGATCTGGCTCTTGTCGTCGGTGGATTCATTCAACGGAATGCGAATCTTGCCGCAGGGCGAGGTGATGGCGCGCGACACAAGGCCTGTCAGCTTGCCGGCAATATCGAAGAAATGGATCTGCTTGAAGCCGAAGAGCTCCCGATAGAACGCCCACCACTTGTCCATGTTGCCGCGATAGACATTGTGGGTCAGGTGGTCGAGATAGTAGAAGCCGACGCCTTCCGGCTTTGGGTCGCGTTCACCCAGCCATTCGAACTCGGCTTCATAGGCCGAGCCCCTGTCGCCATAGGTTTCGACGAAATACAACATCGATCCGCCAATGCCGACAATGGCCGGAACATCGAGCGTCTTGTCATCGCCTTCATAGGGCGTCGCACCTTTTGCCACCGCATGGTTGAACGCATGCTTGGCATCCACCACGCGCCAGGCCATGGAGGGCGCGCATGGTCCATGCTTCTCGACGAATTTGGTAGCGTGAGAACCTGGCTCGGCATTGAGGATGTAATTGATATCGCCTTGGCGCCACACCGTTATGTTCTTGGTCTTATGTCGGGCAACCGGCATGTAGCCCATGCGGGCAAACAGCTCTTCCAGCTTTTCCGGCTCAGGATGCGAGAATTCGACGAATTCGAAGCCATCCGTTCCGGCAGGGTTGTCGTTGCTGATTACAGCCTTCGGTGCGTCATGCGGAAACGGGCCCATATCATCCTCCATTCGGTTGTCCGTATTATCGCGCAGATCACCCGCAATGTGCTTGCATTTACACGCTCATCGGGGGTATGTTTTGCATGTTTCATGCATATTATTAGCAAAGGGCGCATGAATGGAGCAACTTGACCCATCTGACCGCAAAATACTCATCTGCCTGCAGGAAGACGGGCGGTTGACGAACAACGAGCTTTCCGAGCGGATCAACCTCTCGCCATCGCAATGTTCACGCCGCCGTACCAGGCTAGAGGAGGAAGGATATATTCGCGGTTACCGGGCGGAAATAGACCGGGAAAAGCTTGGCCTCGGCATCGTCAACATCATCTCCGTGACGCTTGCGACCCACAACCGGGACAATGCGCGGCGTTTCTCCGAACTGATCTCCAACCTGCCGCAAGTGATGGAAGCCCATGCGCTGACCGGCGAGATGGACTACTTCATCAAGGTGGTGACGCCGGACTTGCGCTCGTTGTCGGCCTTCGTCAATGACGTCCTGCTGCCGCACGAATCGGTGCAGAATGTCAAAACCGCCATCGTGCTCGACACGCTGAAGGAAGACGGGCGCTTGCCAATTTGAATAGTTGCAAAATTTCGCGGCAACGCGTCTTCAAATTAGGCATGAATTACCATATCTTAAATGATACTGAAATTCGTACACATTGGAGAACACCATGCAGCGTGTCGAAGCTCCGGTCGCCGTGAGCGTGTCCGACCTCAAAAAGAGCCCCACGGCCATCATGAATGAAGCAAATGGCGAGGCTGTGGCAGTGCTCAACCATAATCGGATTATGGCTTACATGGTCCCGGCAGACGTCTATGAAGCCATGCTCGATCGGCTTGATGATCTCCATCTTGCTGAAATCATCGAATCTCGCTCCGGCGAAGAGGGTGTTCCGGTCGACATCAATGAGCTTTAAGCTCGAATTCCTGCCTTCGGCGCGGAAGGAATGGGACAAACTTGGAGCCACCATACGCCAGCAATTTGTCAAAAAGCTGAAAGAACGGCTTGATGCTCCGCGTATTCCAAGCGCGGCGCTGCATGGCATGCCCGATCACTACAAGATCAAGCTGCGTCAGGCCGGCTACCGGCTGGTTTATCGCGTAGATGACGAGACCATAACAATTATCGTTGTCGCAGTGGGGAAACGAGAGCGCAATGCAGTCTACGAACGCGCCAAGAAACGTTAGAGATAAAGCGCCTTCCTTATCATCGGATAGACCCGTGCATGGCCGAGCATATAGGCGGTGATCGCGTGGGCATCGAACAGCCCGTGAAATGCTCGGCCGAGAATGTTGAGCCCACCCGTATAGGCGCCGAAGGCCGGCATGATCATGCGCGATTGGTCGCTGGCGAAACAGCGCCGCTGCACTGCTTGCCCGCGGCGCACCACCTTGGCCGCCGGATGCAGGTGCCCGGCGATCTCGCCGGGGCAGGGCATCTTCGACGGCTCATGCCGGAAGACGAGATTACCGAGCGCCAGTTCCGTGAATGTCTCGCCCGGCAGATTCGCAGGATGCTCCGGGTCGTGGTTGCCGGTGATCCAGATCCACTCGCGTCCCGCCATCAGCACGGCAAGTTCCGCTGCATAGAGTGCAGGCAGGCGGGCCGCCGCATCGCCATCGTGGAAACTGTCGCCGAGACTGATTACACAGACCGGATTGTATCGCGCGATGACCTTGGCAAGCGCAGCCAGCGTCGTCGCCGTATCGTAGGGCGGCAGCATCATGCCGCGGCGGGCAAAGGAAGAGCCCTTTTCGAAATGCAGATCGGACACAACAAGAATCCGGTCACTTTCGAGGTAAAGCGCCCCAGACGGATCGCAGACGGCCCGCTGCCCGGCAATGACCATTTCGGCCGTGCCGTGCAAAGCTGTCTTCGTCGCCTGAAATGCCAAATTCATCTATGGTCCATCATTTCGCGGGTCAGCTCGTCGGCGATCTCTTCCAGCAGCCTTTCATGCGCTTCGCCAGGAACGCGTTCCTTGCCGATTTCCATCATTACGGGAACGGCGAGCGGCGAAATCCGGTCGAGATCCTTGTGTACGATATGCCCCTTGATTCGGCTTAGCATATCGGCCAAACGGCGAATGTCGAGGAGGCCCGTTGCGGCATCGGCACGTGTCGCCTGGATCAGGATGTGGTCCGGCTCGTGCTCCCGCAGCACGTCATAAATCAAGTCGGTCGAGACCGTCACCTGCCGGCCGGACTTCTCTTGACCAGGGTGGCGTTTTTCCACGAGGCCGGAGATGAGCGCGCAATTGCGGAAGGTTCGCTTCAGCATCCAGCTTTCCGCCAGCCACGCTTCGAGGTCGTCGCCCAGCATGTCCTCGTTGAAGAGTTCCGCCAGCGGCAGTTCGCCGTTTTTGAACATGCGACCCATGTCGCGATGGCCCCAGATCGTAAGCGCATAATCCGTGGCGATGAAGCCGAGAGGGCGGGCCTTGGCCCTTTCCAGCCGCCGCGTCAGCAGCATGCCGAGCGTCTGGTGCGCCAGCCTGCCTTCAAAAGGATAAGTCACCATGTAGGAGCGCTCGCCGCGCGGGAACGTCTCGACAAGCAGGCTGCCAGGCTGCGGCAGCACGGATCTGTCTTTCTGGATGCGCAGCCAGTCGCTGACCTGATCCGGCAAGGCGCCCCACCGTGCCGGATCGCCCAGCATGGAGCGCACCTGGTCGGCGAGATAGGTGGTCAGCGGGAATTTGCCGCCGGCATAGGCCGGAATCTTGGCATCAAAGCCCTCCGCGTTCGACACGATGCACTCATTCTCGCGAATACCCTCGAAGCGCAGCACGCGGCCGGAGAAGAAGAACGTATCGCCGGGACTAAGGCCTTCGACGAAATATTCCTCCACCTTGCCGAGCACCGGTCCCCCACGCGCATTGGCCCCCTTGCCGCGCTGGCGGGTAAGCCGCACATTGAGGCTCGGCGCCTCGATGATCGTGCCGACATTCAATCGGTATTGCTGGGCAAAGCGCGGATGGGTCACGCGCCACGTACCGTCGACAGTCTGGCGGATTTTGGCGAAACGCTCATAGCTCTTCAACGCGTAACCGCCGGTCGCGACGAAATCGACGATGCGGTCGAAGGTCTCGCGCGGCACCGCTGCGTAGGGCAGGGCGGTGGTAACCTCTTCATAGAGATCATCGGCACGGAAGGGTTCTGCGCAGGCCATCCCGAGTACATGCTGCGCCAGCACGTCAAGTGACCCTTCGCCGAGCGGCGGCGTGTCCTGTGCACCGATGTAATTGGCATCGAGAGCCGCCTGGCATTCCATCACCTCGAACCGGTTGGCCGGCACGAGAATGGCACGCGATGGTTCGTCCATGCGGTGATTGGAGCGGCCGATACGCTGGGCAAGGCGGCTTGCCCCCTTCGGTGCGCCGACATGGATGACGAGATCGACATCGCCCCAGTCAATACCGAGATCGAGCGTTGAGGTGGCGACGACGGCGCGCAGGGCGTTGGCGGCCATCGCCTGCTCGACCTTGCGGCGCTTGCTGACATCGAGCGAGCCGTGATGCAGCGCTATCGGCAGATTGTCGTCATTCGCCATCCACAGGTCATGGAAAATGCGCTCGGCCTGGCTGCGCGTATTGACGAAGATCAGGGTGGTCCCATGCCGCTTGATCGCATCGTAAATACCCGGCAGGGCATAGACCGCCGAGTGCCCGGCCCACGGAATATGGTCATCGGTTTCGAGGATGGTGATGTGCGGCTTCGCACCACCCTCCACCGTGACGAGGCTGGCCATCGCCGAATTCCCGGTTTGTGGCAGCAGCCAGCGCCGCAGCGCATCCGGATCGGCGACCGTGGCGGAGAGGCCTATCGTCTGCACCCCCGGCTGCAGCCGGCGCAACCGCGCCAGCCCGAGTGACAGAAGGTGTCCACGCTTGGAGGTGACAAGCGAATGCAGTTCGTCGAAGATCACATAGCGCAGGTCTTCGAAGAAACGCCCGGCATCCTTGGCTGAGATCAGCAGCGCCAGCTGTTCCGGCGTCGTCAGCAGGATATCAGGCGGGGCCAGCTTCTGCCGCTGGCGCTTATAAGCGGGCGTATCGCCGGTGCGGGTTTCCAGAGAGATATCCAGCCCCATTTCATCGATGGGCTTTTCGAGGTTGCGACGAATGTCGACGGCCAGTGCCTTCAGTGGTGAGATATACAGCGTGTGAACGCCGCGGCTCGTGGCATTGCTCTTGCCGCGGCTTGCGAGGTCGACCAGCGCCGGCAGGAATCCGGCCAGCGTCTTGCCCGCGCCGGTCGGGGCGATCAGCAGCGTCGAATTCCCCTGCTGTGCCTGCCTCAAAAGGTCGAGCTGATGCGTGCGCGGCGACCAGCCCTTCGCCTGAAACCAGTTCAGGAAAGGCGGCGGCAGAAGAGGGGTGCCGATATCGGCGAGGGGTGCTTTGCTGGTGCTCACTGCGGCGAATGTAATGGTGCGGCGGCAATGCGCCAAGGCTTTGTTTGTCAGGATTGCATGGAGCGAAATGCGACCTATCTTCGTTAGATGGGAAACCCGAGGATCACCTTGCTGAAACGCCCCGAAGCTCTCCTGTGCTCGACGCCAGCTGGCCTCTATTCACCAGCCGGCGATTTCTATATCGATCCGGTGCGCCCGGTGGATCGTGCACTGATTACTCACGGTCATTCGGACCATGCGCGCTCCGGACATCAAAAGGTGATGGCGACGCAACAGACGCTCGACATTATGGGCCTGCGCTATGGCGCGAATTTCGCTGGCGAAACGCAAGCTGCCGATCTCGGCAAATCTACCGAGATCAATGGCGTCACCGTCAGCTTTCATCCGGCCGGCCATGTGCTGGGTTCCGCGCAGATCGCCGTCGAAAAGGATGGCATGCGCATCGTTGCTTCAGGCGACTATAAGCGGCGCGCCGATCCGACCTGTCTCGGCTTCGAGCCGGTCGCCTGCGATGTCTTCATCACCGAAGCGACCTTCGCGCTGCCGGTGTTCCGGCACCCTGACAGCCGCGACGAGATCGCCAAGCTTTTGAGATCTGTCGAGCAGTTTCCCGAACGCTCGCACCTCGTCGGCGCCTATGCACTCGGCAAAGCGCAGCGCGTCATTCGCATGCTGCGCGATGCAGGTTATGACCGGACGATTTATATTCACGGCGCTTTGGCCAAACTGTGCGATTATTACGAGACGCAGGGCGTTAGCCTCGGACACCTAGCTCCCGCAACCATCGAGACGGGAGACACTGCGGATTTCGCCGGCGCGATCATCGTCGGTCCGCCATCAGCCTTTCTTGATCGCTGGGCGCGGCGCTTTCCCGATCCCGTGTCCTGCTTCGCCTCGGGCTGGATGCGCATTCGCCAAAGGGCCCGCCAGCAGGGTGTGGAATTGCCGATCATCCTTTCCGATCACTGCGATTGGGACGAACTCACCGATACGATCACTGAACTTGGCCCTTCCCAGGTCTGGGTGACGCATGGGCGCGAGGAAGCCTTGGTGCGCTGGTGCGACCTGAATGGCTTTGCCGCTCGGCCGCTGCATCTGGTCGGCTACGAGGATGAGGGGGACTAGATTTTAATGGAGGAATTCGCACAGCTCCTCGACAGGCTGGTTCTGACACCTGCGCGCAATGGCAAGCTTACTTTGCTTGTCGATTATTTCCGCGACACGCCCGATCCCGATCGCGGGCTTGCACTTGCCGCCATTACCCGTGACCTCGACATCGCCAATGTCAAACCGGCGATGATCCGCGCACTCATCGCCGAGCGCATGGATGAGCAGCTCTTCGCCTATTCCTATGATTATGTCGGCGATCTCGCCGAAACCATTTCGCTCGTCTGGTCCACGGACGAACCCGTCCGCGCCAATGCCGTGCCCACCCTTGGCGAAGTGATCAGCTCGCTGGCCCGGGCCTCGCGCAGCGATGCGGTGCGGCTGGTTGAGCGATGGCTGGATCAGCTAGACGCTTCAGCCCGCTATGCTCTGCTCAAGCTTGTCACTGGCGGCCTGCGCATCGGCGTGTCGGCGCGGCTCGCTAAGCAGGCGCTGGCGCAATTCGGCGAGGTCGACGTCACCGAGATTGAGGAATTGTGGCACGGGTTGAAACCGCCCTATGAGCCGCTCTTCGCCTGGCTGGAAAACAAGGCGGACAAGCCGCAGAGCCTCGCCGCCGCACCCTTCCGCCCGGTCATGCTGTCGACCCCGCTCGAAGAGCCCGATTACTCGAAGGTCAACGCAGATGAATATGCCGCCGAGTGGAAGTGGGACGGCATCCGCGTGCAATTGACCGCGGAGGGCGGGCGGCGCCGCATCTATTCGCGCACCGGCGATGATATCTCCCACGCCTTTCCCGACATCGCCGATTTCATGACCTTCGAAGGCACGCTCGATGGCGAGCTGCTGGTGGCCCGCAGTGCTGATTCCGGCGTCGAGATCGGCGCATTCGGCGACCTGCAGCAGCGTCTCAACCGCAAGAATGTTTCCCCCAAGCAGCTCGAGAGCCATCCCGCCTTTGTCCGGCTCTATGACCTGCTCTTCGACGGCAAGAAGGATGTCCGTGCCTTGCCCTTTGCCGAACGCCGCACCCGGCTCGAAGCCTTCGTCAAAAATCTCGAGCCGACACGGTTCGATCTTTCGCCACTGGTTCCCTACAAGACCTTTGAGGACCTCGTCGAATTGCGCAAGAATCCGCCGCACCCGATCATCGAAGGGCTGATGCTGAAGCAACGCTCCTCGGCCTATGTGCCGGGTCGCCCCAAGGGGCCCTGGTTCAAGTGGAAGCGCGATCCTTTCATCATCGATGCCGTGCTCGTCTATGCGCAGCGCGGTCATGGCAAGCGCTCAAGCTACTACTCGGACTACACGTTCGCAGTGTGGACGGGGCCGGAAACGGAGCCGCATCTGGTCCCGGTCGGCAAGGCCTATTTCGGCTTCACCGACGATGAGCTGAAACAGCTGGACGCATTCGTGCGCAACAACACGACTGAGCGCTTCGGGCCGGTGCGTTCGGTGCGGGCCGAGCCCGAACATGGCCTTGTGCTCGAAGTCGCTTTCGAAGGGCTCAACCGCTCCAAGAGGCACAAGTCCGGCGTCGCCATGCGTTTCCCGCGCATATCGCGCCTGCGCTGGGACAAGCCGCCGATCGAAGCGGACCGGCTGGAAACGCTTGAAGCACTCCTGCGCGATTCCGAAACGAAAGATTGACTTCCTCAGCGCTTCGGCGGTGCCGGAAAGAAGATACTCGTCCGGCGCTGGTAATCGCGAAAGGCATTGCCACGCGAGGCCAGCATGTGTTCTTCGAGCGGCGGCACACCGGAGATATGACGCAGCAGCATATACATCAGCACAGGCGCGGCGAGCGTCAGCCAGCCATGGAAATAGTCGCCGTCGAAATCCGCGGCGATCAGCACATAGGATGTCCAGCCCAGCCACTCGAAGAAGTAATTCGGATGGCGCGACCAGCGCCAGAGTCCGGCATCGCAGATCCTGCCGCGATTGGTGGGATCGCTGCGGAAGCGCTTGAGCTGCCAGTCGGCAATGGCTTCGCCCGCCAGCGCGATGAGCATGATCAAAGCTCCGAGATAGTCGGGAAATTCAAGCTCCACGTCCGGACGTGCTGCGGCGATATAGACGCAAATGATCAGGATAATGCCAGCAAAGGCGTGGCTCTGCAGGAAGAAGAACATGCGCGGATCGGCGGCATCGCCCCATTCTTCGCGCAATCTGGCATAGCGAGGATCATCGTGGCTCCCCAGCGTTCGGACAAGGACATGCCCGCCAAGCCGCAGCGACCAGGCGGCAAGCAGTGCCACGACCAGATATTGTCGCGCCGGAGAGACCATGTCGCCCGACAGCACGGCGAGAATTCCGATTGCCCCGATCCCGAATGACCAGAACACGTCGGCCCAGCCATTATTGCCGGTTGCCCGCTGCATGAGCCATGCCATGGCCATGACCGCACACATGGCAACAGCTGCGATGATGAGAATGGGAACTGCAGTCATAGGGCGGAGTACCCCGAGGTGGAATTCTCCGTATCTTCGTGTATTCGTGTCGGCATCGCGGTAATATAGGCAACGTCCGAATAGGCAGCAATGCCAAGCTTCAATCAATCCACCGCCCGCATTTGGGCGTAGATCCTTCATCGAGCGGGCTTAAGCAGGCTTTTCCACACAAACCGGATACGATTGTCATATGCGCGCAATTTGCCGCATTTTCATCGAAAAGTGCCGTCAAATGGCGCTTTGGTCCATATGGTGCAACAATTTTTTGACGTGCTCGTAAGTCCCGTATTCAAAAAATATTACAACGAAAGCATTAGACCCTCCTTGCCTTTGGGAAAATTTTGGCATTTGTTCATGCCTTCGCAATTCTCTTAGAGGGGAAGGAAAAGAAAAATGACCTTTATGAAACTCAATCTCCGTGCGGCCTTGCTGCTTGGATCACTTATGATCGGCGCAAGCCCGGCACTGGCCGAAATGGTACTTCATCGCGGCAACAGCGGCGAGCCGCAGACCCTCGATCAGTCGCAGACTTCGATCGACATCGAAGCCTTCATCGTCAAGGACCTCTATGAAGGCCTGACCGTTTATGACGCCGACGGCAAGATCGTGCCGGGCGCCGCGGAAAGCTGGACCGTATCGGATGACGGCACTGTCTACACGTTCAAGATCCGCGCCGATGCAAAATGGTCGGACGGCTCCCCCGTGGTTGCTGAAGACTTCATTTTCTCGATGCGCCGCGTCGAGGACCCGAAAACGGCAGCAGGTTACGCCAATATCCTTTATCCGATCAAGAATGCCGAACAGATCAACAAGGGCAAATTGCCGGTTGATCAGCTTGGCATGAAGGCCGTTGACGACAAGACGCTCGAAATCACCCTGGAACGCCCGACCCCCTTCTTCATCGAGCTCCTGTCGCATCAGACCGCACTGCCGATCAACAAGGCAAGCTTCGAGAAGAATGGCGCTGATTTCGTCAAGCCGGGCAAGCTCGTTGGCAATGGCGCGTTCAAGCTCGCCGAGCACGTGCCGAACGATCATCTGACTGTCGTCAAGAACGAAAACTACTGGGACGCTGCCAACGTCAAGCTCGACAAGGTGATCTTCTATCCGATTGACGACCAGGCTGCGAATGTTCGGCGCTACGAAGCCGGCGAACTCGACCTCGTCTACAATTTCTCGTCCGACCAGATCGATCGCCTGCGCGCTGCCAATGCGAAACAGGTCCATGTGACTCCGGCAGCAGCGACCTATTACTATCCTTTCGACACGCGTACCGAACCCTTCAACGACGTTCGCGTCCGACGCGCACTTTCGATGGCCGTCGATCGCGACTTCCTCGCCAAGGATATCTACAACGGGACGAAATTGCCGGTCTATTCCATGGTTCCTCCGGGGCTTGAGACCTATGGCGAGCCAGCCAAGCCTGACTTTGCCGGCATGTCGCAGCTCGATCGCGAAGACAAGGCCGTGGAACTGATGAAGGAGGCCGGTTACGGTGAGGGCGGCAAGCCGCTGAACATCGAAATCCGCTACAACACCAACCCGAACCATGAACGCGTCGCTACGGCCGTCGCCGACATGTGGAAGAAAACCTTCGGCGCCAATGTGACGCTGATGAATCTCGATATCTCGTCGCACTACGCCTATCTGCAGGAGGGCGGCAAGTTCAACGTCGCCCGCGCCGGCTGGACTGCCGACTATGCCGATGCGGAGAACTTCCTCAACCTCAGCGTCAGCAGCAACAAGACCTTCAATTACGGGCATTATGAAAACCCGGAATTCGATGCGCTGATGAAGAAGTCCTATGAAGAGCGCGATCCGGCAGCCCGTTCGAAGATCCTGCATGATGCCGAAGCTCTGATCATGCGTGATCAACCGATCGCTCCATTGATGAACGACGCCAATCTCTGGCTCGTGAACGATAAGGTCAAGGGCTGGGGCGACAACGCCAACAACGAACATCTGAGCAAGTATCTGAGCGTAGAATAACCAACGAGCGCGCAACCCGTGATAGCGGGTTGCGCGCCTCCGTTTGCTCAGGCCACCATGTGCCAGTTTTCCGCCAGCAAATTTACAATCCGGAAATTTCACATCGTCGCGTCTCATTCATGAGTGCGGCGAATGGAAGTTCTTGAACCTTGCGGCGGAATGCAGTCTTCTGACACAGCTCGTGTGAGCGGGGCCTCTCAAGGGGCAACGTCAACAGGAAGAGATTAACTCGATGTTTCAATTTGTTCTTCGCCGTCTGGCGAGTGCAGTGCCGACATTGTTCATTGTCGTCACGATTTCCTTTTTCCTCATGCGGTTTGCGCCCGGGGGTCCCTTCAATCTGGAAAGACCTCTGCCACCAGCAACGATGGAAAACCTGATGAGGGCCTACCATCTGGACCAGCCCCTGTGGAACCAGTATCTCCAATATCTGAAAAATGCCGTAACCGGCGATTTCGGCCCGAGCTACATCTACAAGGACAACACCATCGCCGAACTGATCGGCAAGGGCCTGCCTTACTCGATCCAGCTTGGCACCTATGCGCTTCTGCTCGCCCTCATCGGCGGCGTTCTTGTCGGCACACTTGCCGCGCTCAGGCAGAACAGTTTTCTCGATTTTCTTGTCATGTCCGTCGCCACCACCGGTGTGACGGTGCCAAACTTCGTTGTCGGGCCAATCCTGACGCTGATCTTTGCCCTGCTGCTGTCGTGGGTGCCTGCCGGCGGCTGGGGCGACGGGTCGCTGAAATTCCTTATCCTTCCGGTGATCACGCTCGCACTGCCGCAGCTGGCAGTGTTCGCCCGGCTGACGCGCGGCTCGATGATCGAAGCCCTGCACGCCGACCATATCAGAACCGCACGCGCCTATGGGCTGCCGTCACGCGCGGTGGTGGTCACCCACGCCATGCGCGGAGCGCTCTTGCCCGTGGTGTCCTATCTCGCGCCATGCGCCGCAGCTCTCCTGACCGGTTCGGCCGTCGTCGAATCCATCTTCACCATCCCCGGTGTGGGCAGGTACTTCGTGCTCGGTGCAATCAACCGCGACTACACGCTCGTCATGGGAACAGTGGTTCTCGTGGCGATCTTCGTCATCGTTTTCAATCTTGTGGTCGATATTCTCTACGGCCTTCTTGATCCGAGGGTTCGTCATGACTGATCTGACCGATATCCCCACGACCATCATCCCGCCGGAAGAGTCCAAGGGGCGCAGCCTGTTCCAGCTCGCCGTTATCCGCTTCCGCCGCAATCGTGCTGCGATGAGCGGCATCGTGATGCTCACGCTCATCACCATCTTTTCGTTCTTCGGGCCTTATCTGATCAACCATACCTATGATCAGGTGTTCCCGTCCTATGTGACAGCCCCGCCAAGCCTGGAGCCGCTTCCCAGGGCGGACACTCTGGGTGACGTAATGAAGGGTGTTGCGGATCGTGCCCGCGTCGAGCTTCGCGACTTCGCCGTTGAGGGCAACACCTTCACCGCAACCATCCATTCCGATCAGCCCATCGATCCGCGTGCTACCCGCTATTTCGACCGCGCCAACGAGTTCGACAATACGCAGGTCACCGCCACCGAAGAAGACGGCAGGACGCTGAAGTTGACCGGGGAGGTCCACCGCGAATATTTCCTCTTCGGCACGGATACCAATGGCCGCGACATGCTGGCTCGCATCATGCTCGGCGGCCAGATTTCGCTCGCCGTCGGCTTCCTCGCCAGCCTCGTTTCGCTGGCTGTGGGCGTCACCTATGGCGCGATCTCCGGCTATCTTGGCGGGCGTGTTGACAATGTGATGATGCGGCTTGTCGAGATTCTCTATTCACTCCCCTTCGTGTTCCTCGTCGTGGTGCTGGTCGTGTTCTTCGGCCGCAGCTTCATCCTGATCTTCCTGGTCATCGGTGCGGTGGAATGGCTCGATATGGCCCGTATCGTGCGTGGCCAGACACTTGCCCTGAAGCGCCGCGAATTCATCGGCGCCGCACAAGCGCTCGGCTTGACTGACTGGCAGATTATCCGCCGCCACATCATCCCGAATACCATCGGACCGGTCATCGTTTTCGTCACAGTGGTCGTGCCAAAGGTCATTCTTCTGGAAAGCTTCCTCTCCTTCCTCGGCCTTGGTGTTCAGGCACCGCTGACCAGTTGGGGCGCGCTGATTTCCGAAGGCGCCAACAAGATGCAATCCGCACCCTGGCTGCTGATCTTCCCGGCCATCTTCTTCGTCGTTACCCTGTTCTCGCTGAACTTCATCGGCGACGGGTTGCGCGACGCACTCGACCCCAAGGACCGCTGATATGACTGCCGATTCAAAGGGCACCAACGAAAATGTACTGTCCGTACGCGGACTGAAAGTCGACTTCACCACTCCGGACGGCGATGTAAACGCCGTCAAGGGCATCGACCTCGATGTGAAGCCGGGCGAAACCCTGGCCGTTGTCGGAGAGTCCGGCTCCGGCAAGAGCCAGACCATGATGGGTATCATGGGTCTGCTTGCCAATAATGGCCGGGTTACCGGCTCGGCAAAGTATCGCGGCAAGGAACTGGTAGGGCTTCCGCTCCAGGGCCTCAATGAAGTGCGCGGCTCGAAGATCACCATGATTTTCCAGGAGCCGATGACCTCGCTCGATCCGCTCTATACGATCGGACGGCAGATCGCCGAACCTATCGTTCATCACAAGGGCCTCACCTTCAAACAGGCGAAGGTGCGGGTACTGGAACTGCTTAAGCTCGTCGGCATTCCCGAACCCGAACGGCGCATCAACTCCTATCCGCATGAAATGTCCGGTGGCCAGCGCCAGCGTGTCATGATCGCCATGGCGCTGGCCAACGAGCCTGACCTCCTCATTGCCGATGAGCCGACCACAGCGCTCGACGTGACGATCCAGGCACAGATTCTGGACCTGCTGCGCTCGCTGCAGAAACGCTTCGGCATGGCCGTCGTGCTCATCACCCACGATCTCGGCATCGTCAAGCATTTCGCCGACCGCGTCGTCGTCATGCGCCGCGGCGAGGTGGTGGAGAAGGGCAGCATCAAGGATATCTTCGAGCAACCGAAGGAAGACTACACCAAGATGCTTCTGGCCTCCGAACCGAGCGGCACCAAGCAACCGCCCGCCGATACAGCGCCCATCATCCTCGAAGGCCGTAACGTGACGGTGGATTTCGCCATAGGCGGTGGTTTCTTCTTCGGCTCCAATACCGCTTTTCGCGCCGTCGACGGCGTGAGCGTCCGGCTGAAAAAGGGGCAGACGATTGGCATCGTCGGTGAATCCGGCTCCGGCAAATCGACACTCGGGCGGGCGCTTCTGCGCCTCCTGCCAAGCGGCGGTCATTATCATTTCGGCGACAAGAACATCTCGAGCTTCGACCGCTCCGCCATGCGGCCGCTACGAAGGGAGTTGCAGCTCGTCTTCCAGGATCCCTACGGATCGTTGTCGCCGCGCCAGACCGTGGGCGAGATCATCACCGAGGGTCTGCTCATTCACGAGCCGCAACTGTCACGCACCGAGCGCGACAAGCGCGCCGTCGCTGCGCTGAAGGAAGTCGGCCTCGATCCCGCAGCACGCAATCGCTACCCGCACGAGTTTTCCGGCGGCCAGCGTCAGCGCATCGCCATTGCCCGCGCCGTAATCCTGAAGCCGAAGGTGGTCATTCTTGACGAGCCGACATCGGCGCTCGACCGTTCCGTGCAGGGACAGGTGATCGAGCTTTTGCGGGACCTGCAGAAAAAGCACGGCCTCTCCTATGTCTTCATCAGCCACGATCTGGCGGTGATCAAGGCCATGTCCGACTATGTCATCGTGATGAAGAACGGCAAGATCGTCGAGGAAGGCCAGACCGAGGAGATCTTCGACTCCCCGCACCAGGCCTATACCAAGACGCTGATGGCCGCGGCGTTCGATCTGGAGTGACGGCTCTTGCTTTCAACCGCAAAGGACGCCATTTTATAGACAATTGCGTATATCCATATAGACGCGGAGTTATAGAATGGCGTTTTCCGTGAAAGACAAAGCGACCGATGAGGCGGTGCGACGGCTGGCAAAGCTGAAGAATACAACTCTTACCGAGGCCATTCGCGAAGCCGTTGTCCATGAATATGACCGTGCCAAGCGAGAAACTCCGTTGCACGAAAAGCTGGAGAAGATTTTCGAAGAGTACCGGAGTTATCCGAAGACTGGTCTGGAGGCCGATAAAGCTTTCTTCGACGACCTTTCGGGCGACGAATGATATTTGTGGACGCTTCGGCTGTGATCGCCATTGTCGATGGCGAAGAAGACGCTGACTCGCTTTCCGAGCGGCTCACTCAAGGTTCGACTGTTTATATCTCGCCAATGGTCGTCTACGAAACTGTAACCGGCCTCGCCCGCAAGAGGTCCTGTGCAATCGAAGTTGCCGAACGAGCAGTCGATATTTTCATTGACCAGACCGATGCTCAAACAGTCGATGTCACTGCAGCAATTGGCAGGGATGCTGTTGCTGCATTCAACAGATTTGGCCGCGGCCGCCATAAGGCTAATCTCAACATGGGCGATTGCTTTGCTTACGCCTGTGCCAAGGCACATCAATTGCCCTTGTTATTTAAGGGCAATGACTTCCCTTACACCGATATTGAAGTGGCTTGAAACGGCCGCCGGTGCTCACGCCAGCTCCGAACGCCAGGGCGGATTAGCACCCGCCCGTGAAACGGTCACGGCTGCTGCCTTGACGCCGAGCAGCAGTGCATCGCTGATCTGCGCTTCGCTCAGCGCGGTGAGCGCGGTCTTCGTCAATAGCCCGGCCTCCTCGAGCGAGGCGAGCACGCCGGCGGTAAACGTATCGCCAGCCCCGACCGTATCGACAACCGGCACTTTCTGGGCCGCGACATGCACGGTGAGATCGGCGGTATAGCCCGTCACACCATCGGCGCCGTGCGTGACGAGAATGAGCTTCGGCCCCTGTTCCGCTGCCGGGACGATCCAGCGCCGCGCGATCTCATCCATCGTACCGCTTTCGCCGAACCAGCGCATGTCCTCATCGGAAATCTTGACGATATCGGTCATGGCGATCATGCGGCGCATGCGGGCGATATGCTTCTCCTTGTCGGGGATGAATCCCGGCCGGATATTCGGGTCAAGGATGATCACGCGCTTTTCATGCTCGCGCGCCATCAATGCCTCGTAGGTCGAGCCGCATGGTTCCGGGATCAGGCTGATCGCGCCGAACTGCAGCGCCCTGACATTGTCGCCGAGTTCGGGCAGGTGTTCGATGGCAAGGGAACGCCCGGCGCTGTTCTCGTCATAAAACATATAGCTTGCCTGCCCGTCGGTCAGGCGCACGAATGCCAGCGTCGTCGGCTGCGGTGAAATATGGGCGTAGCGGGTGCCCACATAGTTGGCGGCGAGGCTGTCAAGCAGCATCTGGCCGAAGAAATCCGACGAAATCCCCGAGAAAAATTCTGTCGGAACGCCAAGCCGCCCCAGTGCGATAGCCGTGTTGAACACGGCGCCACCGACATAGGGCGCAAATGCGGGTTCTCCCGCATCGCTCTTGCGCTGCAGCATGTCGATCAGGGCTTCACCACAACATAAAATCATCGGTCAGTCTTTCTCAGGATAAATGACACCCTTGCGGATGATAATATTGGCATAGAGCCGCGGCTCGCTTGTCGCAATGATGGTATGGGCATTTTTCACACGCGCATAGAGCGCATCGCCGTCGAGTGCAACCAGCGTGAAGCCCGGCGCGCGCCGGGCACAGACCTGTTCCATCTCTTCATGCACGGGATCGGTAAGTGTCGGATTACCTTTTACCGACGCGCGGAACAAGGCCTCCAGCACGAAATCATCCACCGGCACCACCTGCAATATGGCGTCGAGCAAGGGGATGAGCGGCAATCCGTCGGCGCGGATCAGCCGCCTCGCATGTTCCAGCGCTGGATAGTTGCCATCGACCAGTGCGATCTCGTCGCCGTGGCCCATGGCGCGCAGGGTGGCCAGCAGTTCCGGCCCGAGGATGGGCGGAATTCCAATGAGCATGACTAGTCAACCTTCCTGAAGATTTTTTGTCCAAGCAAGAAGCGATCGGAGAGCGGCAGGCTCGCTGCCCCCAGCGCCCGCGCGTGAATGCCGACGGTTCCTTCCAGGATCACCGGCAATTCGATCCCTTCGAGATCGAATGTCTCGACATGTCGGCGCACGGCGAGGACGATACGCGAACGTACGCTTTCCGGCATCCAGCCATCGATGATGGCCGCCTGGAAATCCACCACCGAAGACGATGCGATGACCGCCTGGGCGATTGCCTTGCCCGCCCGGTCGATCCACTCGTCCAGTTCGGCACCCATCACGCCCCAGTCTTCCGGCGAAGCCCAGAGGGGCGAGGGGTCCCGCCCCAGCTCCGTGACCACGCGTTCGAGCGCGGTGATCGACGCTATATCGATCAGCTGCCGTGGCGTGCCATCGGCACCCGGTACCGGCATCGAGCCGAGAGCGCCGGCGTTGCCACTGCGGCCCGCATAAAGGCTGCCATTGATGACGATGCCGCCGCCGATGAACGAGCCTATGTAGAAATAGACGAAATCATTGACGTCCTTGGTCTGGCCGAACACCAGCTCGGCGCCGCAGGCAGCAGTCATGTCGTTCTGCAGATAGACCGGAAACGAGCAGAGCGCAGCAACGCGTGCGCGGATATCGCACCCCCGCCACTGGTCCATGATCTCCTGCGGTGCGCCGACCGTATCGGCCCATTTCCACAGTTCGAATGGCGCGGCAATGCCGATCCCGGCAATCCTGTCGCGCTGCTTCGAGGTTAGCCCCCGTATCATTTCTGCTATGCCTTCCGCCGCAAAGTGGAAGATCGGCTCGGGTGTGGGATAGTCATAGGGCATGTGCAGCATGGACCGGATTTTCCCAAGAAAATCGATCAGCACCAGATCTGCACTGCGGCGGCCGATCTTCAGTCCAAGGAAGAATGCCCCCTCCGGATTGAGCGACATCGGGATCAATGGCTGGCCGATACGGCCGCGCAATGGCTCCTCGCGCGACAGGAGCTCATCGGCTTCCAGCATGCGCATGATGATCGAACACGTCTGCGCCGAAAGCCCGGTCATACGGGCGATCGCCGTCTTGGCCAGGCTACCATGCTGGCGCAACAACGACAGCACCACACGTTCATTGTGATCGCGCATTCCGCTCTGGTTTGTGCCGTGATGGAGCGTCGGCCTGGTTCCTCCCGTGCCGCTGCGCTCCGATACTCGAATGCCCAAGTGGGACTCCTCCATATATCCGTCGACAATGGAGATATCCGGCAAACCTGTCAATATTAAATCAGAGTGATTTATTAATGTTGACAGGTCGCAAACAGTGGTATTTGCTATGGTCCAACACTTGGCCGGGAGGATAACTGTCCGAGATGTTCAACGCGGAACCAGGGTGCGACCGTCGTCGGCCCGTCGCGCATTTGCGCGATTTTTTTGGGAGGAAGTGAAATGCGTAGAAGTTTCTATCTGAAATCGACCGTTCTGGGCGCAGCCGCTGTGGCGATTGCTGCCTTTGCCGCTCCGGCGCAGGCTGCAGGTGTGGGCGCATGCCTCATCACCAAGACCGACACAAATCCCTTCTTCGTCAAGATGAAAGAGGGCGCACTTGCCAAGTCGAAGGAACTCGGCGTTGACCTCAAGACCTATGCCGGCAAGATCGACGGCGACAGCGAAAGTCAGGTCGCAGCAATCGAGACCTGCATCGCCGATGGCGCCAAGGGTATCCTGATCACCGCATCCGACACGGCCGGTATCGTCTCCTCGGTCAAGCAGGCTCGCGATGCCGGCATCCTGGTCATCGCTCTCGACACGCCGCTTGATCCGGCTGATGCGGCCGATGCGACCTTCGCCACCGACAATCTCCTTGCCGGCGAACTGATCGGCAAATGGGCTGCCGGAACACTCGGCGACAAGGCCAAGGACGCCAAGGTCGCGTTCCTCGACCTGAGCCCGTCACAGCCGACGGTTGACGTTCTGCGCGACCAGGGCTTCATGAAGGGCTTTGGCATCGACGTCGTCGACATCAACAAGATCGGCGACGAAAAGGACCCGCGCATTGTTGGCCATGACGTTACCAACGGCAATGAAGAAGGCGGCCGCAAGGCGATGGAAAACCTTCTGCAGAAGGATCCGGGCATCACCGTCGTCCACACGATCAACGAACCTTCCGCTGCCGGTGCCTATGAAGCACTCAAGGCTTTCGGCAAGGAAAAGGACGTTCTCATTGTTTCGGTCGATGGCGGCTGCCCAGGGGTGAAGAACGTCGAAGCCGGTGTCATCGGTGCAACGTCGCAGCAATACCCGCTGCTGATGGCATCGCTCGGCATCGAGGCGATCAAGAAGTTCGCCGACAGCGGCGAAAAGCCAAAGCCGACCGAAGGCAAGAACTTCTTCGATACGGGCGTTTCGCTCGTCACCGACAAGCCGGTCCAGGGTCTCGAATCCATCGACGTCAAGACTGGCATGGGCAAGTGCTGGGGCTGATTTGAGCTGACCTTTCCCTCCGAACGTCGGGAGGGATGCAGCAAAGCGACGGGGAGGGCCCGAAAAGGGCCCTTCCTGCCGCCACGCCGATACCCTCCCACGGAGGGTTGTCACCGCGCTAACACTTCTTCTCTAAACAGAATACAATACCCTTTTCGGGGAGGCACCCATGACAGAGTCCCAGACAACGTCCCAGCCCAAGCAGGAGTTTGAGCGCGTACTGACGCAAAGCTCGACTGCCGTTGCCAGTTTCGACACCCATGAGAAAAGCCTGCTCGAGAAGCTGCGGCATTTCCTTCATTCCAGCCCGGCTTCCGTTCCTCTTATTGTTCTGGTGATGTCGCTGATCATCTTTGCGATCATTGTCGGCTCCCGCTTCTTCACGCCATTTGCGCTGTCGCTCATCCTGCAGCAGGTGGCAATCGTCGGCATTATCGGCGCGGCACAAACGCTCGTCGTGCTGACCGCGGGCATCGACCTCTCTGTCGGCGCCATCATGGTGTTGACATCGGTCATCATGGGTCAGTTCACCTTTCGCTACGGAATGCCGGTCGAGCTCGCGATCCTGTGCGGCGTCGCACTCGGCGCGCTATGCGGCTTCGTCAATGGTGTGCTGATCGCCTATCTCAAATTGCCGCCCTTCATCGTCACCCTCGGCACGTGGCAGATCTATCTCGCGACGACCTATATCTATTCGGCCAACGAGACGATCCGCGCCCAGGACATCGAGGCGAATGCAAGGCTGCTGCAGTTCTTCGGCGAGAAAATCAATATTGGCGGGGCCACTTTCACCTATGGCGTGTTCGCCATGATCATCCTCATCGCCATTCTCTGGTATGTACTCAACCATACCGCCTGGGGCCGTCACGTTTACGCCATCGGCGATGATGCGGAGGCGGCAAAGCTGTCCGGTGTCAGGACCAAGCGCGTTCTCATTGCGGTCTACGTGCTGGCCGGACTGATCTGTGCGCTGGCGGGCTGGGCCTCGATCGGACGCAATGGTTCGGTTTCCCCGCAGATCGGCCAGTTCGCCAATATCGAATCCATCACTGCAGTGGTGATCGGCGGCATGTCGCTCTTCGGCGGACGTGGCTCCATTCTCGGCATGCTCTTTGGCGCGCTGATCGTCGGCGTCTTCTCCTTCGGCATGCGCATGTATGGCACCGATGTTCAATGGACCTACCTGATCATCGGTGTATTGATCATCTTGGCTGTGGCCATCGACCAGTGGATCAGAAAGGTAGCAGGCTGATGTCCAGAGAACCCATCCTCACCGCGCGCGGCCTTGTAAAACGCTATGGCCGCGTCACCGCCCTCGATCATGCGGATTTTGATCTCTATGCCGGCGAAGTGCTGGCGGTGATCGGCGACAACGGTGCCGGGAAATCCTCGCTTATCAAGGCGATTTCCGGCGCCATTCATCCCGATGAAGGCGAGATGACCCTCGAGGGCAAGCCGATCCACTTCCGCTCGCCCATGGAAGCCCGCGATGCCGGCATCGAGACCGTCTATCAGACTCTCGCATTGTCGCCGGCATTGTCCATTGCCGACAACATGTTCCTTGGCCGCGAAATCCGCAGGCCTGGCATTCTCGGCAGCTGGTTCCGCATGCTCGATCGCAAGACCATGGAAAAGCGGGCTCGCGACAAGCTCACCGAACTCGGCCTTATGACCATCCAGAACATCGGTCAGGCGGTGGAAACGCTCTCCGGCGGTCAGCGTCAGGGCGTGGCCGTGGCGCGTGCTGCCGCCTTCGGCTCCAAGGTCGTCATCATGGACGAGCCGACGGCAGCGCTCGGCGTGAAGGAATCCCGCCGCGTCCTGGAACTTATCCAGGATGTGAAAAAACGCGGATTGCCGATTGTGCTGATCTCGCACAATATGCCACACGTTTTCGAAGTGGCGGACCGTATCCACATTCACCGGCTGGGAAAGCGCCTTACCGTGATAGACCCCAAGGAATATACAATGTCGGATGCCGTCGCCTTCATGACCGGGGCCAAGACCCCGCCGGCCGAGAGTATTGCATAAAGGAAAAGATTGAGAATGAAGCGTTCTGAAGTCAACGAGATCATCCGCGAGAGCGACAAGTTCATCCGCTCGTTCGGCTATGTCATGCCGCCCTTCGCCTATTGGTCGCCGGAAGAGCTGAAGGCCCGTACCGCCAGCGATTCCAAGGCTATCCTTCAGGCTCGTCTCGGCTGGGATATCACCGATTACGGACAGGGCAAGTTCGATGAGCTTGGCCTGTTCCTCTTCACCACCCGCAACGGCAATCAGGAAGACCTGAAAAAGGGTGGCGGCATGCTCTATGCCGAGAAGATCATGATCAGCCGCGAAAAGCAGCTGTCGCCGATGCACCGCCATATCGTCAAGGCGGAAGACATCATCAATCGTGGCGGCGGCACGCTCGTGCTCGAACTGTTCAACTCCAATCCCGATGGCAGCGTCGATGAAAAGACCGATGTCGAGGTCGCTACGGATGGGCGCATCGTCAGGCAGAAGGCTGGCGGCCTGTTGAAGCTGCAGCCGGGCGAAAGCGTTACGCTCCTGCCGGGGAACTGGCATGCCTTCTGGGGCGAGGGCGGCGACGTCCTGATCGGCGAAGTCTCGACTGTCAATGACGACCTCACCGACAATATCTTCCGCGAACCCATCGGCCGTTTCTCCTCGATTGACGAGGATGAGGCGCCCTTGCACCTGCTCGTTTCCGACTATGACAAATGGCTCGCCTGATTGGCGCGGCAAAATAGTATGTTGATCACCCTCGACGATCTGGTTCCTGAGCTCTTGGCCCGTGCGGCGAAGACCAAGCGGCTAATCGTGGCTATTGCCGGTCCGCCGGGGGCCGGCAAATCCACCGTTGCGACAACCCTCTGCGCGGCCATCAACGCGCGCGATCCGGTTGCGGCAGCCGTCGTGCCGATGGACGGGTTCCACCTCGACAATGCCATTCTCGACGCGCGGAATCTTCGCAAGCGCAAGGGTTCGCCGCCGACATTCGACTGCGCCGGTTTCGAGGTGCTTCTGAAGCGCCTGCGCGACATCAGCGAGGACGTCGTCATCCCGCTATTCGACCGCAAGCTTGATCTGGCGCGGGCAGGGGCAGGCATCGTCAAGGCCGGCCAGCGTATTCTCCTGGTCGAAGGCAATTACCTTTTGCTCAACCAGCCACCCTGGGACCGGCTGGCGCCGCTCTTCGACGTGACGATTTTTCTCGATGTCGACCGGATCGAGCTGGAAAACCGGCTGGTGCAGCGCTGGCTCGGTTTCGGCTACAATGTCGGCTCGGCACAACAGCGCGCCTTGTCAAACGACATGCCCAACGCGGAGCTGGTTGTGGAAGAGTCGCGGCCTGCGGATTTCACCATCAGCAATTGATCCTTTTACAGCAAAGCTAGCTTCGCGGCGAAAGCTGCGTGGCCATATCGTCCATGATTGCGGCGGCAGCGATGCGGGTGATGCCCGCCCAGGATTGGAGAACATCAGGCGTGATGCGATAGGCGGGGCCGGTTACCGAGACGCCAGCGATCAGTTGCCGGTCGGCCGAGTGAATCGGCGCTGCGACGCAACAGATCCCCGTCTCATGCTCTTCCCGGTCATAGGCATTGCCCTCGGTGCGGATAAGCTCGATTTCATCCAGCAAGCCTCGGGAGTCGCCTATCGTGTTCGGCGTGAACCGCTTGAAGACAATCCGGGTGACCCGCGCCTGCAACTCGTCATTGGCCAAAGCGGAGAGCGCCGCCTTGCCGACACCGGTACACCAGGCTGGCGCAGTGTTGCCGATCTGCGAAACCATGCGAATGTTTTGCCGGCTTTCAATCTTGTCGACGTAGATGACTTCGGTGCCGCGCAGTACGCCGAGATGAACGGTTTCGCCGGTCGCCTCATGCAACTTGCGGATGTGTGGCTCGGCGATACTGCGGAACTGGTTGCTGGCCCAGGCCTTCGATGCGAACTGCAAGAGCCGCAGCCCGAGCCCATAGGAGTGGTCGCGGTTGACCGTCAGCAAACCTTCCTCGATCAGGTTGGAGATTTGCCGGTGCAGCGTGCCGCGCGGCTGGTCGGTGAGGCGCAGCACATCGGTGAAGCGCAACGGTTGGGGTGAGGCTGCGATGATGTCGAGGACGGCGATCGCCTTACCGAGCGTTCCCGTTCCGGCCGCTTCCGCGCCAGCCGGCGTACTGGTGGGTACGCTCTTTTTCATCCTACCATCTTCCTCGATTGTCCACGCCACACCAGTCTGACGGGAATCAAAAAACTCGAGGTCGATCCCGCACAAGATTTGCACGAGTTTGGGCGATTCTCGTACAAGAACTGGCAAATTTCGTATGAAAAAGTGCGATTCTGGGACAAGTTTATCAACCCTCGCGAGAATTTTAGTTGTGTGCGATAGTTAAAGCCAATGGGACTTGACTTATCCCATTCTAGGATGACAATTCAGCATAGTCAAACAGCGTTCCATATAATGGAACTTATTCGTCTTGCGAGATTACTAACATGATGCCTTCCGCCATTTTTCCGGACCTGAAAGACCGTTCCGTCCTCATCACCGGTGGGGGCTCCGGCATCGGCGCCGCGCTGACCGAAGGCTTCGTCCGCCAGGGTTGCCGGGTCGCCTTCATCGACATCGCCGATGAGCCATCGCAGGCGCTTGTGGAGCGTTTGGGCAAGGAGCATGGCAATAGCCCGCTCTATCTGAAAGCCGACCTTACCGACGTGGAGGAACTGCGCAATGCAGTTGCAAAAGCCATTGATACCAATGGCTTGATTACCGTTCTCGTCAACAACGCGGCCTGGGATGACCGGCACGACATCGACGATGTGACGGTCGAGTACTGGGACAGGAACCAGTCGATCAACCTGCGCCCGCAGTTCTTCGCCGCTCAGGCCGTAGTGCCCGGGATGCGCCAGTCCGGCGGCGGTTCCATTATCAACTTCACCTCGACATCCTATATGATCAATCAGGGCAATATGCCCTCCTATACGGCTGCCAAGGCGGGAATCATCGGTCTTACCAAGGGGTTAGCAGGAAGGCTCGGACCGGACAATATCCGCGTCAACGCAATTGCCCCCGGCTGGGTAATGACGGATCGCCAGCGTACGCACTGGGTGACGGAAGAAGGACTCAGAGCCCACATGAACAAGCAGGTTCTGCGTGAGGAAATCCAGCCTGGCGATATGGTCGGTCCCTGCCTGTTCCTTGCTTCGGATGCGGCCCGCATGCTCAGCGCCCAGACGCTGATCGTCGACGGAGGCTATCTGTGACCTCTACCCCCTGTTATGCGTTAAGTGATTGGGGAACAAGCCGTTTTCGCCTTTGGATTGTCGATAACGAGGGCCGGGTTCTGGCTGAAAAGCGTTCCGATGACGGGCTCGATACGTCGCGTTCCCGTGGCTTTGCCTTAACGCTGGAAGGCCATCTTGCAGGGCTTGGCGCACCCGCGGGTCTGCCCGTCATCATCTGCGGCATGGCCGGTTCGCGGCAGGGCTGGATCGAGGCAAATTACGTGCCGGTACCCGCCGATCTGTCGGCGATTCTTTCGGGCGCGGTGAAGATCCAAGGCATTGACCGCGACGTGCGGATCATCCCCGGGCTCGCGCAATCCGGCACATCTCCCAACGTCATGCGCGGCGAAGAAACCCAGTTGCTCGGTGCTATCCTTGATCGGAATTTATCCAATGGAATCATTGCGATGCCCGGCACCCACTCCAAGTGGGTCGAACTCGAGCACGGTAGGGCGAAGAGCTTTTCCACCTATCTGACAGGTGAACTTTACGCGCTTCTCGCCTCGCAATCGATCTTGCGCCATTCCATCGGCGACGCCGCTGCTTCCGCCTCGCCCGACCATCCACAATTCACCGCGGCGCTTGAGCTGATGCTCTCCGGCGAGAGGATGCTAGGCGAACTCTTCGGCATCCGCGCTGCCATGCTCCTCGACAACCTGCAGCCTGAGGGCGCTGCCTCGCGGTTGTCCGGCCTGCTCATTGGCGCCGAAGTCGCCGCGGCGAAGGTAAAGCTCAGCGGCAAGGTAACGCTCGTCGCCTCCGATGCCATGGCTGCGCTCTACGGCAAGGCTTTGCGCGTTGCCGGTCTTGAATTTGATCTCGTCGATGCCGACGAAGCCGTGCGCAAAGGACTCTTCGTCGCCGCATGCGGCATCTGGCCAGCTAGAGGACCTTCTGCATGATCCGATCTTCCGCCACTTGGCCGAAGCTGAAACGCGACCTCATCGCCATCCTGCGCGGCGTCAAGCCTGACGAGGTGCTCGCCATTGGTGAAGCCCTCGTCGAGGCTGGTATCGATGTCATAGAGGTACCGCTAAATTCTCCGGACCCGTTCCAATCCATTGAATTACTTGCGAAAAAACTACCGTCGCATGTACTGGTCGGCGCCGGTACAGTGCTCGATCCTGCCGATGTCGTGCGGCTAGCCGAAGCCGGCGGGCGCCTGATGATCAGCCCAAATGTCGACACTGCCGTGCTCGCCGCCGCAGCCGAGGCGGGCATGGTGACCATGCCCGGCGTCTTCACGCCAACCGAAGCTCTCGCAGCACTGCGGGCAGGCGCGTCCGGCCTGAAATTCTTCCCAGCCAGTGTGCTCGGCCCCGACGGCATCAAGGCGATCAGCGCAATATTGCCGAAGGGCACTGTCATCGGCGCCGTCGGCGGCGTCGACGAAAACAGCTTTGCCGCCTATGCCAAGGTCGGCGTCCGCACCTTTGGTCTGGGCTCGAGCCTTTACAAGCTTGGCGCCTCCGCGTCCTTTGTCCGCGACCGGGCAAAGGCGACGGTCGAAGCCTATGACCGCATATTTACCGGAGCCTTATGATGGATCAGCCGAAGATCAGCGTTTTCTACGATGTGGCTTGTGAACTTGGCGAGGGGCCGGGCTACGATGCGTTGACCAAGACTGTCTGGTGGTTCGATATTGTCACCGGGCGCCTGTTTGAAAAACCCTTGGCCGGTGGTGATGTCCAAATTCACACTCTCGGACAGATGGCCAGTGCGCTCGCCGTCATCGACGAGAAGAGACAGCTCATTGCGACCGAAACCGGACTCTTCATCCGCGATCGGCTGACCGGCCACACCACGATGCATCAGCCGATCGAGGCCGACAATCCGTCCACTCGCTCTAACGATGCGCGTGTGCACCCTGCCGGAGCCTTCTGGATCGGCACGATGGGCAAGAAGTCCGAGAAGGGCGCTGGTTCGATCTATTGGTACCGGCGCGGCGAGTTACGCAAGCTTTTCAGTGACATATCAATCAGCAACTCGATCTGCTTTTCGCCCGATGGCCGTACCGCCTATTTCGCCGACACTGGCAAGAACATCATCTGGCGCGTCGATACCAACCCTGAGACGGGCTTGCCAGTCGGCGAGCCGGCGCTGTTCTATCAGCACAAGGAAAAAGGCGGTATCGACGGATCGGTCGTTGATGGAGACGGCAATCTGTGGAACGCCTGCTGGGGCCGATCAAGCATCGACGTTTACGACCCGTCAGGCAAGCGCATCCGTTCCATCGAAATGCCGGTCCGGCAACCTTCCTGTCCTGCATTTGTCAGTGAGGACACGGCCAATATGATTATAACGACGGCCTATCATCAGATGACCGAGCCTGTGCACCGGTCCGATCCCGATGCTGGAAAGACCTTTCTGGTCGAGCTTGCCGGCAAGGGTCGCCTCGACCCTCCTGTAAGATTGTAGTTTTACAGAACCAGAAGGAACCATTCCTTCAGGACCCCGTTATTGCCCCTGTAACCGACCGAAAAAGCGACTGTTTAGCGGAAGCCGTCAGGCTGCCGAATGGTTGCCATGTCTGAAACAGGAGAATGCGATGGGTCTCTTTTCCAAGGATATCAAAACGATGGACGATCTCTTCGTCCATACGCTGCGTGACATTTATTATGCAGAAAACCAGATCGTAAAAGCGCTGCCGGAGATGATCGACAAGGCTTCAGACCAGGAGTTGAGGGATGGTTTCGAGCGCCATCTGCAGGAAACAGAAGTGCAGATCGAAAGATTGGAGCAGGTTTTCAAATTGCATGGCGTGGAGGTCAGCGGTGTGAATTGCCCGGCAATCGACGGCATTCTGGAAGAAGCTGATGAAGTGGCCGGAGAGGTCGATGACGACCAGGTACTCGATGCCGCGCTCATTGCCGCCGGACAGGCCGTCGAGCATTACGAAATCGCGCGCTACGGCACGCTCGTCGCCTGGGCAAAACAGCTCGGCCGCAATGACTGTGCAGCCTTGCTTCAGCAGAACCTTCAGGAAGAAATGAAGACCGACAAGGCCCTGACGGCAATGGCTGAAAGCCGCGTCAATGCTGCGGCCGCCTAGCTTTTCTTCGCTCCTGCAAAAGCCCGCACATTGATGCGGGCTTTTTCGTATTTGGCTCAAGTCCGGAACAATCACCTCGCCCACCCGTTCACCCATCAAAACGAGGAAAAGCGAGACAGAACATGGCAAAGAGAATCGATGCCGAAGACGCAAAACAAGGCAGGCAGGGCTATCCCGTTCTGGCCATTCTGGCCGTTTCCTTGGGGTTAGCGGCGCTCGTCTGGCTAGCTGTCGAGGTTTACGGTCAGCTTATCGCCAACGGCATGTGACGTAAGCCAGTTCCCCTATTCTAAATGGCTATTGACAAGTCGCAGCGGCTGTCATTTTATTGGCAATCCATTATTAGGTATTATATTCCATTATAATGGATTACAAATATAACATTCGCTTTGACGAATAGGGGAACTAAAATGTCCAAACGATTTTACGTCGCGGCCGCTGTTGCCGCACTCAGCATCCTGCCTTCGATCAGCGCCTTCGCCCAGGAAACCAAGAGCAAACTTGATGAAGTTCTGGCTCGCGGCCACCTCGTGCTCGGTACGGGCAGCACCAATGCGCCATGGCATTTCAAGAGCGCCGACGACAAGCTGCAAGGCTTCGACGTTGACATGGGCCACATTATTGCCAAGGCACTTTTCAACGATCCGGAGAAGATCGAATTCGTCAACCAGTCTTCGGATGCCCGCATTCCGAACATCACCACTGACAAGGTCGATATTACCTGTCAGTTCATGACCGTTACGGGCGAGCGCGCCCAGCAGATCGCCTTCACCATTCCTTATTACCGGGAAGGCGTCGGCCTCATGCTGAAGGCCGACAGCAAATATGCTGATTATGCTGCTCTTAAAGCCGCGGGTTCATCAGTGACGATCTCCGTTCTGCAGAATGTCTATGCCGAGACCATGGTGCATGCTGCCCTGCCGGAAGCCAAGGTCGATCAGTATGAATCCCAGGACCTGATCTATCAGGCGCTGGAATCCGGCCGCGCCGATGCAGCTGCGACGGACCAGTCGTCGCTCGCCTGGTACATGACCCAGAACCAGGGACGCTACAAGGATGCCGGTTACGGCTGGAGCCCCCAGACCTATGCCTGCGGTGTCAAGCGCGGCGACCAGGATTGGCTGAACTTCGTCAACACGGCACTTCACGAAGCCATTACGGGCGTCGAATTCGATTTTTATGCCAAATCGTTCAAGACATGGTTTGGCAAGGATCTGACGCCGCCGCAAATCGGCTTCCCGGTCGAGTATAAGTAACCCCGGTTATCCTACGGCTCCGGCCACGCCGGAGCCGTGCTCTTCTGGTTCCGAACGGTGGGCACTTCATGGGCTACACATTGAATTTTGCTGCAGTCTGGCGCAGCTTTGACCTTTTGCTTGAGGGACTGGCACTCAGTCTTGCCCTGGCCTTCGGCGCAATCCTCATCGGCGCCGTGATCGGCCTGTGCACCGCCTTCTGTCTGATCTCGAAAAATGGCTTCATAAAACGGCCGGCCGGCATGTACGTGACGATCATCCGCAACACGCCAATTCTCGTGCTCGTCCTGTTCACCTATTTTGCGCTCCCGCAGGTGGGTTTCCGGCTCGGCAAGATCGAAAGCTTCGTCTTCACGCTGGCTCTTTATTCCGGTGCCTATCTGGCGGAAGTCTTCCGGGCGGGGCTGCTGTCAATTCCGGCGGGCCTTCGTGAGGCTGGCCTCGCCATTGGTCTTACGGAAATGCAGATCCGCACGTCGATCATTGCGCCGCTGATGTTCCGAAATGTCCTGCCATCGCTCAGCAGCACCATTATTTCGCTGTTCAAGGACACCTCGCTGGCTGCTGCCATTGCCGTGCCTGAACTGACCTTCGAGGCGCGCAAGATCAATGTCGAAACATTCCGCGTCATCGAGACATGGATCGTCGCGAGCTGCCTCTACGTGTTCACCTGTTCGATCCTCGCGGCGATGATGCGCGCCGTTGAGCGTCGCCTGTCATTACCGAGGTGATGTGATGGAAATAGCTCATTTCCTCGATGTTCTTTGGCTCGCGCGCATGCCGATTCTCAAAGGGCTTGGAGTTACGATTTCAATCTCGCTCCTGGCGATCTGCTTCGGCACTGTGCTCGGTATCTTCGTCGGCCTCGCTCTAACCTATGGCGTTCGCCCGCTGCGCTGGATTGTTCGAGGATATACCGACTTCATCCGCGGTACGCCGGTGCTGGTCCTCGTCCTCGCCAGCTATTATGTGCTTGGCACCATTGGCCTCGATCTCGGGCCGTTCCAGGCCGGGGTGCTCGCGCTCGCCGTGTTCTGCAGTTCCCATGTCGGCGAAATCGTTCGCGGGGCCCTGCAATCAATCCCCAAGGGACAGACGGAAGCAGCCAAGGCGATCGGTCTGACCTTCCCGCAAACCTTTGCCTATGTGCTCGGACCGCAAGCACTTCGACAAGTCCTGCCGGCATGGGTCAATACGGCTGCGGAAATGGTCAAGGCATCGACCTTGCTCTCCATCATCGGCGTCGCCGAGCTGCTGCTGCGCACCCAGGAGCTGATCTCGCGATCTTTCATGAGCCTCGAATTCTATTTCTTTGCCGGCTTTCTCTATTTTGTCATCAACTACGCCATCGAGCGTTTCGGCCGCTATGTCGAACGCAAGACCGCAGTTCCATCGTAAGGACGTCCTCCGATGTCAAACCACCTTCTCGAAATCCGCGACCTGCACAAAAGCTATGGCGATGTCGAAGTCCTGAAAGGCGTCGACTGTACAATGTCGCAAGGCGATGTCATCAGCATTATCGGGTCAAGCGGCTCCGGCAAGACAACCATGCTGCGCTGTATCAACATGCTGGAAGAATTTCAGGACGGCTCGATCAGCATCGACGGCCAGGAGATCGGCTACGAGATGGTAGGCGGCCAGCGGCGCCGCAAGAAAGAGAAGGAGATCGCGCGTCAGCGGGCACTGACCGGCATGGCATTCCAGCAGTTCAACCTGTTCCCGCATATGACTGCTGCCCGCAACATCATGCTTGGCCTGATTAAGGTCAAAAAGTTGAGCAAGGAAGAAGCGCGGTCCATTGCCGAAAAATGGCTGGACCGTGTCGGTCTTCGCGCCCGTGCCGATCATTTCCCCGGCCAGCTTTCAGGCGGCCAGCAGCAGCGTGTGGCGATCGCGCGCGCAATTGCCATGAATCCCAGACTGATGCTTTTCGACGAAGTGACATCCGCACTCGATCCGGAACTCGTCAACGAAGTGCTGCAGGTGATCAAGACATTGGCCCAGGATGGAATGAGCATGCTGCTGGTCACCCACGAAATGCGTTTTGCCTACGAGGTTTCCAACCGGGTCATCTTCATGAACCAGGGGCGTATCGGCGAGGAGGGCAACCCGCGGGAGATGTTCCACAAGCCGAAGAGCGAGCGGCTTGCGGAATTCTTGAAGACCTCAAGCTTCGGTTGACGCTTTCGGCGTGCCGCTGGCCAATCAGGCTTGCGGCCCCAGCGTCTCGATAAGTTGCCCAAGGTCCTCTACATCCCGGGCCGTGCAGTCGACCAGCGGCGCGCGGACCGGTCCGGCAGACCGGCCAACGATCGACGCTCCTGCCTTGACGATGCTTACTGCATAACCTGGAACACGGTTGCGGATGGCAATGTAAGGCAAGAAGAACTCGCTTAACAGTTTCCCCGTCGTGGCCCGGTCATTTTCAGTGACGGCCCGGTAGAAGGCGAGGGCGGTTTGCGGAATGAAATTGAAGACGGCCGATGAATAGACATCGACACCCATGGCCTTGTAAGCCTCCGCATAGACCTCGGCTGTCGGCAGGCCGCCGAGATAGGCAAAACGATCACCCAGACGGCGGCGGATCGAAACCATATTCTCGATTTCGCCGACACCATCCTTGAAGCCGATCAGGTTCGGGCATTTGTCAGCGAGGCGCTCCAAGGCGTCGGCGTTCAATTTGCACACGTTGCGGTTGTAGACAATGACACCGAGGGTGGTCGCGGCGCAGACCGCCTCGACATGCCGGCAGATACCTTCAACGCTGGTCTCGGTAAGATAATGCGGCAGCAGAAGCAGCCCGGCAGCACCATTCTTCTCGGCGTTCCGAGCCATCTCAGCAGCGATCCTCGTCCCGTATGCGGCAGCCGCAATAATCGGCACTTCCTTGCCGCAAGCTGCTATCGCGGTGCGAACGACATCTTCATGCTCAGCCGGTGTCAGTGAGAACCCTTCGCCCGTTCCGCCACCGACAAACAGGGCCGAAGCTCCATACGGCGCCAGCCACTCCAACCGTTTCGTATAGGAAGCTGGAGCGAAATCGCCATTCCCATCGAAATCGGTGATGGGAAAGGAAAGGAGACCGGAGCTGATGATCTGCTTGAGTGCCTGACAATGCATGGGAGCCTCGTTTGAAATCGAAAGTCGATCACGATTAGCATCATGTATGTCATCATACAACTAAGAATTTTCAGCACTGACGGATATGCGGAGAGATCACATGCCTGCGAAAAAGTTCACTGCGGCTTTTTGTCGGAATGCGATGCATTGCTGCGCAGGCGATCACGGCTGCTGCCGAGGTGGAGGCGCATGGCAGCACGGGCACCTTCCACATCCTGCGCCTTGATGGACTGATAGATCTGGTCGTGCTCACGGTTCACGCGCTCCAGATATTCGCGTTGCGGTAACCCGTTGAGCCGATGGGTTTGCAAGCGCGTACGGGGAATCAGCAGCTCACCCAAGTAGTTGAACATGCTAAGAAAATGACGGTTTTTTGTCGCGGATGCGATAGCACGGTGGAACTCGAGATCCGCGTGTATCGAGCTTTCGTCTCGTTCGATCGCTTCGTTCATCAGGTCGAGTGCGGTCTTGATCCTGTCGAGATCGCTATCGTCGCGGCGCAGTGCAGCCAAGGCAGCAGCTTCGAGTTCAATGCTGATTCTCAACTCCATAACGCCGATGATTTCCTCGACGAGTTCGAGATTGTCTTCTTCGATCCGGAAGGGAGCGGCGGGGATTTCCTTAAGGACGAAGGCACCGATACCCTGCTGTGTATGGACCAGACCTTTAGCTTTCAAATTGGCGATCGCTTCACGTACAACAGTACGACTCACATTGAATTCACCGATCATGTCTTGCTCTGTCGGCAACCGTTCGCCGCGCTTGTAATGACCAGACATGATCCGGTCTGCAACAGCCTTAACCAATTGACCTGTAAGCGTTTCTCGTTTGCCAAGACCGGACATCAATACCTTCTCTGCTTCCATCAGGCAGCACTACTCTATTTACCCAGGAGCAGGGTGCTCCGAAGCGTTTTTTCGATAAAGTAAGATATCATATATTCGTTCTGTGGAAACCACGCATATCAATTTTGCCCACAAAATCAGATGCTTCAGTCAAGCCGAACCCCTGCCATTCTCTCTCCTATCATTATTTCGCTAGTATCAGCCAAATTTTGGCTTGCTCGCCATCGAATTCAATACTACGATGTCATACAACATAAGAATATCGCTGATCATAGGGGAGGAAACTATGTCGCATTTTCGTGCCTTACTGGCCGGGACGACTGCCATCGTCGCTGCCATCACAATGAGTGTTGCCGAGGCGAAGACACCGCAAGACCAAATGGTCATCGGCATGAATATGGTCAATCTGACCAGCCTCGATCCGCACAATGTCAATTCTTATGAATCCTACCACGTCATAGCCAATCTCTACGACACGCTGGTCCGCAACGATCCGCAGACGCCGGGCAAGGTTTTGCCCATGCTGGCGAAGTCATGGAATATCATGCCGGACGGAACGATCGAATTCACGCTGGACGACAAGGCGACATTCCAGAGCGGGCGCAAGATTACGGCCGGGGATGTAGCCTATTCCCTCCAGCGTGCTGTCAAGCTTGGACTGCTTGCCAAGTCCTATTATGCCAACTGGGGCTACACTGCGGACAATGTTGACCAGAAATTTCATGCCAAGGACGACAAGACCTTCGTCATGGAAGTGGCAACGCCTGTTGCACCTTCGCTGAAGCTTGGCGCACTCACACGTGCCTATGGAGCCGTGCTCGACAAGGAAGTGATCGCCAAGCACGAAAAGGATGGCGATATGGGGCGCGGCTGGTTGGCTTCGAACGCCGCCGGCTCTGGTCCGTTCACGCTCAACCGCTGGAATCCCAACGACATTGTCGTGCTCAACCGGTTCGACACTTATTGGGGCGGCGAACCAAAGATGAAGCGCGTGCTCGTACGCCATCTTCCTGAATCGCAGACGGAACGCTTGCAGCTGGAGAAGGGCGATCTCGACGTCGGCTTCCAGCTCGTTTCCGCTGATATTGACGGCCTTTCAAGCAATCCGGACATTGTCATCGACCGGCTCGTCGGTTCGGGCTTCTACTACCTGATCATGAGCACCAAGGACCCTGAATTCGCCAAGCCGGAAGTCCGCAAGGCGTTGCGCTATTGCATCAACTACAAGGACATCAATGATGTCGTGATGAAGAACTACGGCAAGAGTACAACGACATTCGTTCCGTCCGACATACCGGGCTACCTTCCGGACATCGGCAACAAATATGACCCGGAGAAATGCAAGCAGGATCTGACTGCTGCGGGCTATGGCGACGGCTTCAGCAAGCTGCTGCTTTCGCTCAATTCCACGCCCTATGCAGATCTTGCCACAGCGATTCAGCAAAACCTGGCGGTGGCCGGCGTCAAGGTCGAGATTCAAACCGGCAACGGCGATCAAACCTACGGGCCAATGCGTGATCGCAAGTTCCAGCTCGGCGTCGGGCGCACAGCCTCTTCCGCGCAGACGGATGCGGATGGCTGGATACGCACGCATGCTACAATCCCGACAATACTGACGGGCGCCAATCTCGCCAATCTACAGGCGTGGCGTGCGTCTTTTGAACTGCCAGAAGTCAACAAACTGGTCGACGAAGCGTCCGCAATCACCGACAATGAAGAAAAGCCGCGTCGAACTTTACGAGCAGGCATTGAAGCTGTTTGAAGAGTCCGCTCCGCCTATCATCCCGATTCGCAGCGTGTCGATCCTTATGCCAAGAGCGCCCGCCTCAAGAACTATGTCGGCGATATTGGCTGGATGACCGATGGGATCAGGTCGAGAAACAGGACTAGAAAAGCAGAGTCAGGTCGCCCGCGCATGGTCAACCAGGTAGAAACGGCAGTCCGGACGCCGAGGCGGCGTTCGGGTCTGCGAAAATATCGCCGTTTCGGCGGGCACTGCTGAGTGTAGTGACGACACTCTTCCTGCTCGTACT